>DASZNF010000126.1:0-53473 GCA_035551355.1 Pseudonocardiaceae bacterium
GGACACGCCATGATCCTTGCCATCGCCCTGAGTTCCGCCTTGTCACTGCTGGTGCTCGCACTCGCCCTGGCGTTTCCCTCGATGACCGGTCCGACCGTGCCGTTCGGGGTCCGGGTGCCGGAGCAGCGGACCAACGACCCCACGGTGGCCAGGCAGACCCGCCTCTACCGATGGCGGGTCCTCGTCGGTGGCATCCTCGCCGCCGGCATCTGTGTCGCCAGCTACGCCGTGACCGGGGAAACGCCGATGCTGCCGCTGACCGTGCTGGCCATCCTCGGTGTCTGGTACGGCTGCTTCTTCCACGCCAACCACGAGATCCGGGCGGCCAAAGCGGCCGGCGGCTGGTACGAGGGGCTGCGCCAGGGCATCGCGGTGGACACCGAACTGCGCACCGACCCACCGCGGTTCCCCTGGCTCTGGCTGGCCCCGGCGCTGATCATCATCCTGGCCACGGTCGTGATCGGGGCGTTCTGGTACCCCTCGATGCCCGCCATCCTCGACATGCACTACACCGCGAACGGCGTGCCCAACCGGCAGGCCGCCAAATCGGTCGGCACCGCGTTCTCGCTGGTGTTCGTGCAGATCGGCGTGACCGCACTGCTCGGGGGCATCGCGGCGGGCATCACGTTGCGCGGCCGGTCCGACCTCGATCCGGCACACCCGAAGAGCTCCGCGCGCTGGCACCGCCAGTACACGGCGGTGGCGGCCCGGACGCTGCTCGGGCTGGTCGCCGTGATCGACCTGGGGATGCTGGGCTCGTCGCTGCTGACGTGGACCGGAACGGTCACCCGGTGGGCGCCGCTCGTGGTCGTGCTGCCGATCCTGGCCGGCGCGGTGGTGGCGGTGGTGGTCCTGGCCCGGCACAACCGGGAGCGGGACGAGGGCGAGTCCGACACCGGCCTGACCCACCGGGACGATGACGGGCTCTGGCGCGGCGGCATGTTCTACGTCAACCGCGAGGACCACGCGCTGATGGTGCCGCGCCGGGTCGGGGTGGGCTGGACGCTCAACTTCGGCAATCCCCGGGCCGCGATGCTGCTGGCCGGCATCGCCGCGTTGATCGGCCTGGCCATCATCCTCCGGTTCGGCGGCTGACCCGGCCGGGGCCGAGTGGACCACCGGGACCAGCCGCCGAAACGGCAATCCGCTTTCCTTAACTGCCAAGGAACCGGAATATCATCGCTGATCAAACGTTTGTCCCACGGGCCTTTCCGGATCGTGATCAAATCGGAGCTCGGCCGCAAACGGTTCACTGTGCAACAATCACCGCCATGACGGACCGGGAAGCCCTCACCGCGCTGCAGAACAGCCTGGACCGCCCGTCGGCTGCGCGCGTGTACGACTATCTGCTTGGTGGCACCCGGAACTACGCCATCGACCGGGAGTTCGCGGAGAAGGTGCAGTCGGTGCTGCCCATCATCGGGCCTGCGGCCAGAACCTGCCGTCAGTTTCTCGGGCGAGCGGTGCGACACTGCGTAGCCTCGGGGATCACCCAATTCGTTGACCTCGGCTCCGGCCTGCCCACCGAGGGCAATGTGCACGAGGTCGCGGATGCCGCCGCGGAGGGTGGCATCACCCGGGTGGTGTATGTGGACAACGAGCCGGTCGCGCTGGCCCACTCCCAGGTGCTGCTGGCCGACACCGCCGACCCGGAGCGGCACCGGGCGATCGGCGGCGATCTGCTCGAGGCGCGGGACGTGTGGCGCACCGTGCAGGACACCGGCGTGATCGATCCGGACCGGCCGGTCGGACTGGTGATCAACGCGGTCCTGCACTTCATCGAGGACGATCGCGAACCGGCTGCCGCCCTGAACTTCTACCGCTCCCGGCTCGCGCCGGGCTCGATGCTGGTGCTCTCCCACGTCACCACCGAGAACCCCAGCGACGAGGCCGAACGCCGGGCCATGGAGGACACCGAGGCGCTCTACGAGGGCACCACCCACCCCGGCCTGAGCCGCAACGCCGAGGAACTGGCCCGGTTCTTCGGGGACTGGGAGATCGTGGAGCCGGGCATCGTGTACGCCCCGGCCTGGCATCCCGACAAGCACACCCTGTCCAAGGATCGCCCGGCGCGCACCCGCGTGCTGGCCGGCGTCGGCCGCAAACCGGGGGCGTGATGAGCCGGCGCTACCAGCGACTGCGCCAGATCCAGACCCTCGACCCGGGGGCCGACCACGCCGAGATCTGCCGGCTGATCACCCGCTACGAATTCCCCTGGGACTACCGGGTCGGCTTCGAGATGTCGGTGATGACCGATCTGCTGGTGCCCTCGATCAGCCAGGTCCTGGCCGACAGCAAGGGATTCTCCGACGACGGGCAGAAACGCTTCGACGACACCATGCTGTTCGAGTACGAGATCAAGCGCTCCGGCGCGGACAGCGAGCACGGCCGGGAAGCGGTGCGGGCGCTGAACAAGATCCACCGCCCGTTCGAAATCACCAACGAACAGTTCCTGTTCGTGCTGGTGTCCCAGACTCTCTCCCCGATCGACTGGATCAACACCTACGGCTGGCGGCGGTTGTCCGAGCCGGAGATCGCGGCGTTGGTGCTGGCCGCGCGGCGGCAGGGCGAACTGATGGGCATCCAGGACATTCCGGCCGACTACGCGGGTTTCCACGCGCTGCGGGAGAAGTTCTACGCCGACCAGATCGAGTTCGCGCCGGTCAATCGCGAAGTGTCGCACCACGTGCTGAACGTGATCGTGCGCTGGGCGCCGAAGCTGGCGCAGCCGTTGATGGCTCCGCTGGTGCCGATCGCGATCGTGGCGCTGCTGGACCCCCGGCTGCCCCCGGTGCTCGGCCTGACCCCGGCGCCGCGCTGGATCGCCTCGGTGGTGCGGCTGGGCATGCGGCTACGCGGCCGTCTGCTGCGGCTTCTGCCGCCCCGCAAGGATTCCCGGCCCTACCGGCCCAGGCCCCGCAGCTACCCACGCGGCTACACCGTGCACGATTTCGGCCACGACCACTAAAGTCTTTCCATTGTATGGCAACGGCTTTCTTCGCGCGTCTAGGGATTTCCCTTGTACGGAGCGGAAATCGCCACCGTGGTGGAGGCCATGGTGAAGCCGCCGCCGATCCGGTCGATGGCCGCGCCGACCTCGGCCAGCAACTCGGCCAGCTTGTCCTCGGCCAGCCAGGTCAGTCCGCCGGTGGTGGGCAACAGATCCAGCCACTGTTCGCGGGTGTAGTGCTGTTCCCAGTCGAACCGCCAGCGCTCCGGCCGGCCGAACCCGCCTGTCGCGCGCAGGGTCTCGGCGACCTTGTCCATCCCTGCCTGGTAAAGCTCCAGGGCCGACCGGCCGGACGGGACCTGCAGCGGCGAACCGGGCGCCACCCGGCGGTAGACCTCGGCGAACCGCTCGTTCACTTCTCGCGGCGCCTCGAACACGTGCCAGAACAGGGTCAGCGAACCGCCCGGCCGCAGTACCCGGGCCGCGTTGGCCACGCCCGCGACCGGATCCACCCAGTGCCAGGACTGCCCGGCCACCACCGCGTCGAAGTTCCGCCCAGCCGGGTCCCAGTCCTCGAATTTGGCCACCTCGACCTCGATACCGGTCTGCCGGGCGAACGCGGCCATCCGCGCGTCCGGCTCGACCCCGAGCACGGCGAAGCCCGCGTCCCGGAACTGGCGGGCCTCGATGCCGGTGCCACAGCCGACATCCAGCATTTCGCGCCCTGGACTGGCGGCCAGGACGGCCGCGATCAGCTCGTTCGGGTAGCGCGGCCGGGCCCGGTCGTAGCGGGCGGCGTCCACGCCGAACGACTCGGCCGCCTGCCGGAGCTGATGGGACTGCCGCGCCGGTCGCGGGTTGGGTTCGGACGGTAAAGTGGGCATGCGCCCACCCTAGTGGGCGCATGCCCACTCAACAATCGACCGCCGTTTCGCCCGCAGCGAAAGGAGCACGGTGCCGACCGGGGTGCACATCCGCGACGTGCGCGAGCAGTTGTTCGGCGCGGCCGACCGGATCCTGCTGCGGGACGGGCCGAGCGGACTGACCAGCCGCGCGGTCACCACCGAGGCCGGCTGCGCCAAGGGCGTGCTGCACCGGCACTTCGCCGATTTCGACGGGTTCCTGACCGAGTTCGTGCTGGACCGCGTCGACCGGATGGACACCCAGGCGGCGGCGCTGCGCGAGGCGGCGGGCACCGGCTCGGTGGTGGACAATGTCGCCGACGCGCTGACCGCGCTGTTCAGCTCGGTCGCGGTGGCCATCGTCGCACTGATCATCTTCCGCGACGAGCTGCGGGCCCGGCTGCGCGAGACCTGGCCCGCGGGCGTGCCGGTGCTGACCGAGGCGGTGATCATGATCGGCGACTACCTCACCGCCGAGCGCGCGCTGGGCCGGCTGGCCGAGGACGCCGCGGTCGACCAGCTGACGCCGCATCTGATCGGCGCCGGCCACCTGTTGTTCGCCGACCGCACCGGCCCCGCGCCGGACTCCGACGACGTGCGCCGCATGGTCGCCTCTGTCCTCGATGCCGCACTTCGCTGACCCTGTTGCGCGGCAACGGAAAATCAGGACCGGCCACACAGATGCCGGCTCATGTCGCCGACGTGCGTGACCCGGACCCGCCGCTGCCCGCGAACGTGCCCCTCGGCGAACAGTTCGCCGAGCCCGGCGAAATCACCATCGTCGAGGAGTTCGGCGTAGCGGGCGATCAGGTTGGACACCGCCGTCGCACTGGACATCGATCAGACCGTCTGTTCCGTCGGCCGCACCAGGATTTCGTTGATCGCCGCATGCCGGGGCCGGGTCACCATGAACACCACGGCGGCGGCGATGTCCTCCGGCTGCAACAGGCCGTAACCGGTGGGTTTGGTCGCATCGGGCGCGTACGGGCGGCCGCCGGTGGTCAGTTCGGTGACCACGACACCCGGCTCGACCAGGCCTGCCCGGACGTGGTGCTCGGCCAGTTCCTGGCGCAGCGCCTCGGAAAACGCGTTCACCGCGTGCTTGGTCGCCGCGTAGATGTTGCTGTTCGGGCTGGTGATCTTGCGCCCGGCAACCGAGCTGACGGTGACCAGGTCGGCGACTCCGCGCCGGTGGCCGGCGGCCGCGCGGGTCAGGTGCGGCAGCGCGGCGTGGATGGTGTTGAGCACGCCGTTGAGGTTGACCTCCACCGTGCCGTGCCAGTCGGCGAGCTCGGCGGTCAGCGCCGGGCCCCAGACTCCGCCGCCGGCATTGTTGACCATGATGTCGATGCCGCCGTGCTCCCGCGCCACCGCGTCGATGACCGCGCGGACCGCGTCGGGATCGGTGACATCCGCTGCATATCCGTGCGCGCGGCCGTCACCGCTCTCGTTGATCTTCTCCGCGAGTTCGGTGAGGCGGTCGCCGCGGCGGGCGAGCAGTGCGACGGTGGCGCCTTCGGCGGCCAGCGCCCGGGCGACCGCGGCGCCGATGCCGCTGGACGCGCCGGTGACCACCGCCGTGGTGTCGGTGAGCATGACAATCCGATCTGCCGGATGCGGGTTCAGCCGCCGGCCCGCGCGATCAGCTGGCCGGCGATGACGTTGCGCTGGATCTCGTTGGTGCCCTCGCCGACGATCATCAGCGGAGCATCCCGGAAGTACCGCTCGACATCATATTCGGTGGAATACCCGTAGCCGCCGTGAATGCGCACCGCGTCCAGCGCGATCTTCATCGCGGTCTCCGACGCGAACAGCTTGGCCTGCCCCGCCTCCAGGTCGACCCGGCGACCGGCGTCATACTCGCGGGCAGCGAACATCGTCAACTGCCGGGCGGCCTGCAGCCCGGTGGACATCTCGGCCAGGTAGTTGCCGACCGACTGGTGCCGCCAGATCGGTTTGCCGAACGACTCCCGGGTCTGCGCGTAGTCGAGTGCGTCCTCGAACGCGGCCCGGCCGACGCCCAGCGCCCGCGCGGCCACCTGCAACCGGCCGGTTTCCAGGCCCTTCATCATCTGCGCGAACCCGCGGCCCGGTGTGCCACCAAGGATGTCGGCCAGCGGCGCCCGGTAGTCGTCGAAGTGGATCTCGCAGCTCTCCACGCCCTTGTAGCCCAGCTTGGGCAGATCCCGGGACACCTCCATTCCCGGCCCCGGTTGCACCAGCAGCACCGAAATCCCCCGGGAGCGCGGCCGCGCGTCCGGATCGGTCTTGCACAGCAACGCGGTCAGCCCGGCCCGGCGGGCGTTGCTGATCCAGGTCTTGGCCCCGTTGACCCGGTACTCGCCGTCCACCTCGCGGGCGACCGTGGTCAGCGCCTGCAGGTCGGAGCCGCCCTGCGGTTCGGTCAGCGCCATGGTCGCGCGCACCTCACCGGTGGCCAGCTTGGGCAGCCAGGCGTTCTTCTGCTCCTCCGTGCCGAACTGGGTGAGCAGCTTGCACACCACGGTGTGGCCGCCCATCGCGCCGGCCAGGCTCATCCAGCCGCGGGCCAGTTCCTCGGTGACCAGCACGTAGCACTGCATGCTGACCGCGATCCCGCCGTACTCCTCGGGCACGGCAAGTCCGTAGATGCCAAGGGATTTCATCATCTCGACGAGCGCCTCGGGATAGGTGTCGGCGTGCTCCAGTTCCTGCACGACCGGGCGCACCTCGCGGTCCGCGAACTCCCCGACCGTCCGCACGATCTCCTGCTCGTCCGCGTCGAGCGCGTCCAGGTATCCCATCGAGTGCTCCTTCGTGGTGTCAGATCACGCCGTCGGCGCGCAACACGGCCAGGGCGGCGGTGTCGTAGCCCAGTTCGCCGAGGATGGCCTCGGTGTCCGCGCCGAGCTCGGGCACCGGCCCCATGACCGGCGCCATCCCGGCCAGATCGACCGGCGGGCGCAGCACCCGGGCCGGGCCGCCGGGGGTGTCCACCTCGTGCCAGCGGCCGCGTTCGGCCAGCACCGGGTGAGCCAGGAAGTCCGGGATCTCGTTGATCGGCGCGTTGGCGATGCGCAGCCGGTCCAGCAGTTCCATCACCTCGGCCGAGGTGCGCCGGGCGAAGGCCGCGGCGACCAGCTCGTCGAGCTGATCCCGGTGCCGTACCCGGGCTGCGGTGGTGTGGAACCGCTCGTCGTCGGCGATCGCGGCGTCGCCGAGGAACTCCGCGCACAGCACGCGCCACTCGGTCTGGTTCTGGATGGAGAACAGCACCTCCCGGCCATCACCGGCGCGATAGGCGCCGTAGGGGGCGATGGTGGCGTGGTGGGTGCCGATCCGCGGCGGGACGGTGCCGGTGAACTGGGTGTAGTAGGCGGGCTGGCTCATCCATTCGGCCAGCGCCTCGAACAGCGACACCTCGACCGCGCGGGCCACGCCGGTGGTGGCCCGGGTATACAGCGCGGTCAGCACGCCGCTGTAGGCGTACATGCCGGCCGCGATGTCGGCCACCGAGATGCCCACCCGGGCGCCGCCCTCGGTGGTGCCGGTGATCGACACCAGGCCGGTCTGACACTGGATGAGCAGGTCGTAGGCCTTGCGCCGGGCCCACGAGCCGGAGCTGCCGTAACCGTTGACCTGGCAGGAGATCAGCTTCGGGTTGAGCTCGGCCAGCTCGGCCACCCCGAAGCCGAGCCGGTCCACCGCGCCCGGGCCCAGGTTGTGCACGAACACGTCGGCCCTGCCCAGCAGCGTGGTCAGGATTTCCCGGCCGCGCTCGTCCTTCACGTCCAGGGTCAGCGACTCCTTGGACCGGTTGAGCCAGACGAAGTAGGTGGACAGCCCGTGCACCGCGGTGTCGTAGTGCCGGGCGAAATCGCCGGTGCCCGGGCGTTCGATCTTGGTGACCCGGGCGCCGAGGTCGGCCAGCTGCCGGGTGGCGAACGGCGCGGCGACCGCCTGTTCCAGGCTGACCACGCGAATCCCGGACAGCGGCTTCCCCTCGGACTGGCTCATGTCCATAGAATATAGACTATAGAAATCACGCCAAGGAGGGTGCGATGGACTTCACCGAGGTGGCCGGGTCGTGGCGGCCCGAGCCGGTCGAGGACGAGCAGGTGCTCGACCCGGCGGTCGGCGCGGCCGTGGCCGGCCTGTGGAATCAGCCCGCGCCGGGTGAGTGGCTGCCGCCGCTGTGGCACTGGTTCCATTTCCTCGACTGGCCCGCCCAGTCCGAGATCGGCGGCGACGGCCACCCGGCCAACGGCGCCTACCTGCCGCCGCTGCCCGACCGCACGCGCATGTTCGCCGGTGGCGTGTGGCGCCAGGAATCGCCGCTGCGCCACGGAGAACCGGTGCAACGACGGCGAAACCTGGTGCACGCGACCGCGAAACACGGCCGCTCGGGCGAGCTGCTGTTCGTGCGGGTGCGCAGCGAACTCCGGCAGGCCGGGCAGCGCTGCCAGGTCGAGGAACAGGACATCGTCTACCGCAGCGGACCATCCACCGTGGACTACCGGGACGTCGTCCCGGCCACGGAATTGCCGCAGGCCAAGGAATCCGAGACCGCACTGCCGCTGCACACCAATCCGCCGCTGCTGTTCCGGATGAGCGCGCTGACCGGCAACCAGCACCGCATCCACTACGACCACCCGTATGTGGTGGACGTCGAGCACTACGCCGGCCTGGTGGTACACGGCCCGTTGCTGGTGCTGCACATGGCCGAACTGCTGCGCCGCTCCCCCGGCCCCGCGCCGCGCGAGATCGAGTTCCGGCTGCGCGCCCCGGCGTTCGTCGGCGAACCACTGGCCGCCATCGGCGAACCGGCCGCCGGCCAGGCCCGTGCGCTGCGCGTGGCCAGCACCCGGGAGCCCACGCACGCGACGGCGACCGTCCGATGGTGACCGCCGAACCGCCCGATCCGCGCGACCGCCTCGGCTACACTCCGCGCATGGACGTCGACCGCGGCACGCCGACGCGGTCACCGGGCCGCCGGACCCGGTTGCGGCTGTCCGACGAGGTCGCCGACTACGTGCGCGAGCAGATCATCCTCGGCCAGATCCGGGCCGGAGAGTACGTGCGGCCCGAGAAGATCGCCGAGGAACTGGAACTCAGCGCCACACCGGCCCGCGAGGGGCTGCTTTCGTTGCAGGCCGAGGGTTTCCTGCGGGTGGTGCCCAGGCGCGGATTCGTCGCCGAGGGCGTGTCGGCCAGTGACGTGCAGGACATCTTCGTCGGCCAGGGCCTGCTCGCCGGCGAACTGGCCGCCCGCGCCACCGACCGCCTGACCGACCGCGAGCTCACGGACCTGGCCGAGTTGCAGGCCAAGATCGAGTCGGCGGCCAAACAGGACGACCTGGCCACCGTGCGTGATTTGAACGACCGTTTCCATCGAGCCATCTACCGGGCCGCCGACTCGCCGCGCCTGCTGCGGCTGTTGCAGGCCACCCTCGGTTACGCGCCGCGACTGCTGTGGACCACGGTGGAGAAGTGGCCGGATCTGACCGTGCACGATCACCGCGCGGTGCTGGACGCACTGCGCGAACGCGATCCGGCGGCGGCTCGGGCGACGATGCAGGAACACCTGGTCAAGGCGGGTGCGGTGCTGGCCGACCGGTTGCGCGCGGCGGCCGCAGCGGCCGGTGAGCAGCGGACCGACGGCCGATAGCGTGGTTATGATGGCCACAGAAGATGATCAGCCAGCCCGGCCCTGCTCGTAGCGCCGACCATGGAGGTCAGCTCATGACCGCGCCCGAATCGTCCGAGTCCGAGACACCGTTCGGCCTGCGGTGGGGGGTCAAACGCAGCTTCGTCGAGTACATCCGCCGGATGCCGGACGGCAAGGGCGCGGCGGGCTCCGGGGCGGTGTCGGTCGGCGACGACGAGATCTGCTTCGCACCCGAGGTGTCCGGCCGGCGGCCCGATGCCAACGGCGGCGAGGAGCGGTTCTGGGCGTTCCGAGGCGATGTCCGGTTCAGCGGCCACTTCGGCATGCTGTTCGTCCGGCTGGCCGACCCGATGCTGCACATGCAGGGCAACGGCGAGGCCGAGTTGACCGTGGACGACCCGGAAAAAGAGGGCGAGGAGAATCGGCTGCCCCTGGTCACCCTGCGCCTGGCCCGCCAGGAATCCCCGGTGGAAGTGGAAATCTGGCAGGGCTCCGAGGTCCGCCTGTCCGAACCGGGCACCGGCTTGTTCAACAACGTCTACCCGCCGGGCGAACCGTTCGAGCCGCTGACGTTGGTCGTGCCGGTGGTCCCGGAAGAGAACTGACTTGAGTCGCGCCGTGAGCGACAGACCACGCTTCTACGCGCGGCCCGACGGCGAGCTCGTCGCGCTGCGCGTCGGGCCGCGACTGGCGAGTTGGGATGCGGCCGACCACCCGGACCAGATCAAGCTCCAGAACTACCTCGCCGACACCGAAGCGCTGCTTCGGCCGGACATCGATTCGGCGCCCGGTCCACTCGCGCTCTGGCTCGACGTTGCGATACCCGACAACGTGCCGCTACTCGATCAGCGCGATCTGGACAACTACCTGTTCCCCCTCGCGACGCGACTGCGCAAAGCCAGCCAACGAAAGTTCGTGTCCGCCTGGGCGAGCAAGCACCATGGCGGCACATCTGGGGTCCGCGTCGCGCAGGCCATGCTCGCACCACGGCCGACGGCGACCGTGCTGCACCATGCCCGAACAACAGCGTCCAGCGCGGAACCCGGCTACAAGCAGCAAATCCACGACCAACTGGGCGGCGTGTCCGCACTCCCCGACGGCCCGGTCGCGCTTCAGCTGAGTTTCTCCGTCGGGCCAGCGCGCAACTGGATGAACCTGTGGAAGCCGACCATTGACGCACTGGGCACGCTACTTGGCACCTCCACACCGCAGCCGTGGAATCCGCAGGACGGGCGCATCGTCGAACTGGGGTTGCATTGCCATATCCGGCTTGAGCCGGGCTTTGACGTAGACATCACGATCGCAGCCAGCACGGTCCCGCAACGGAAATCGCCCTAGATCAGCGCCGCCCGCGACGCGAGGAACATGGCAGGGTCACCAGAGTCCATCCGGTCAGCTCACACAACCGGGCCAACGCCTCAGCCCCCGCGCCTTCTTTCGTCCCTTGACCAATGCCGCCCCCAGCGCCAGGTCCGCCCCGGTCCGCGGCGATCAACCGCTTCACCTATCGCATCACCGGGTGGCCCGTTCCACCTCGTGGACGCGGGCGTGGCCGGGGACGCGGCGACGTATGGTCGAAGGGTCCGGCACCCGCGCGAGTGTGGGAGGTAGACCCGATGAGCGAGCAGTTCACCCGGGAGTGGCAGGACTGGAAGACCGGCCGGGAGCAGGACCTGGCCCACCCGCACGGCTGGCTGGCGCTGGTCTCGCTGAACTGGCTGACCGAGAGGCCCACCCGCTACCCGGATGTGCCCGGTTTGTGGTGGCAGGACGAGGAAGCCGCCTACCTCGACCCCGACGGCGGAGAACTGTCCTATGAGGACAGTCCAGTTGCCGAGCGGCGGCGGTTCGAGCTGGTGAACAGCGGGCCGGGCACCCGGGTGGTGGCCGGTGACCTGGAGATCGAGATCGCCCGGCGCAGCGGTTACCTCATTCGCGTGCACGACCCGAAGGCCCCGGTGCTGCGCGCGTTCCGCGGGGTGCCCAGCTATCCGCCGGACCCGGCGTGGGTGGTGCATGGCCGGTTCGAGCCGTTCGAACAGCCGCAGCCCACCACCGTGGGCGCGGTCGTGCCCGGCCTGCAGCATGTTTACGTTGCGCCCGGCCGGATCCGCTTCGAGCACAACGGGGTCGAGCACGCGCTGACGGCGTTCAACGGCAAGAGTGGCCGGGGCGATTTCAACGTGCTGTTCACCGACCAGACCAGCGGAGTGACCACCTATCCGGCCAACCGCTCGCTCGCGGTGGCGGCGCCGGCCGAGGACGGCACGGTGACCCTGGACTTCAACCGCGCGGTCAACCTGCCGTGCGCGTTCACCGACTTCGCCACCTGTCCCCTGCCGCCGGCGGGCAATCAGCTGCCGTACGAGGTGACCGCGGGCGAGCGGATCCCCTACGAACGCGAGAGCTGATCGGTTGCGCGTTCGCCGGTGATCCACTCGGTCAGCGTGCGCGAATACCCAGGTGCCAAACGTTTGCCGCCGTCGAGCTGAACGCGGTGGTCGGCGCCGGGGAACACGACCGTGCGCAGAATCGCGTGGCAGTCGCGATCCGGTTCGCAGGCGACGGCGGTGAACGCGGCGATGCTCGCCGGGACCGGGACCAAAGGGTCCGCGCCGCCGAACAGGGCCAGGTGCGGGCAGCGCAGCCGGCGGACGTCCGGGATCGGGTCGTGGTCGTGTTTGCGGGTGAGGAATTCCCAGCCGTGGTCGACGATCTCGGCCCAGTAGTCCGCGAATCCGGGTGGGCGGCCCGCTTCGTCGACCAGCCGGGTCGCCTCGGCGAAGTTCGCGCCGCGTCGGCCGGCTTCGACGAGGCGGTCGTAGAGCGCCAGAGCGGCTTCGGCATCGGCATCGGCTGAGCGGGTGGTGCCTGCGGAGGCGAGCGCGGCGCCGAGGGCGTGGCGGTCCTGGACGGCGGGCGTGGTGCCGGGGCCGCTGTTGGTGATGACCCAGGGCAGCTTCCCGTCCCGGGCCGCGGCGCGGAGGACGACCCAGCCGCCTTCGCTGTGCCCGAACAAGCCCACCCGGTCGGTGTGCACCCCGGGATCGGCACGGAGCGCGGCCAGGGCGGCGAGGGCGTCGGTGGCCAGGTCGTCGATGGTGGATGCGCGCCAGTCCCCGGTGGATGCGCCGACGCCGCGCTTGTCGTAGCTCAGCACGGCGATTCCGGCGGCGACCAGGTGATCGCGGATCGCGGTGAAGTAGTCGGCGTTGGTGCGATCGGACGGGCCGGAGCCGCCGACCATCACCACACCGGGCACGGCCGTATCCCGATCGGGCACGGTCAGATCGGCGGCGAGGGTCGCCCCGTGGCTGGTGGTCGTGAGCTCGCGCGGCGCGGGGTGGGTCGGCATTGATCCAGTATCCGGGGACGGCGACGGACGTGGCTCAGAGGCGGATCATCAGGGAGAACGCCAGGGTGACCATGGTGGCGGCGACGAATCCGTCCAGGAACCGCCAGGCCGACGGCCGCCGGAACACCCCGGACAGCAACCGGGCGCCGAAGCCGAGAGCCAGGAACCAGCACAGGCTGGCGAACACCGCGCCGGCCGCGAAATCCCAGCGCAGCGCGCCGTGCCCGGCGGCCAGCGAACCGACCATCAGCACCGTGTCCAGGTAGACGTGCGGGTTGAGCCAGGTCATGGCCAGGCAGGTCAGCACGGTGCGCCGGCGCGGCCCGGCCGGACCGTCGACGACCTCCATCGCGCCCGGTCGCACCGCCCGGCGCGCGGCCAGGAATCCGTAGCACAGCAGGAAACCACCGCCGACCACGCCGACCACGGTCAGCGCCCGCGGCCAGGCCCGCACCACCGCGCCGACTCCGCCCACCCCGCAGGTGATCAGCACGGCGTCCGAGGCCACGCAGATGGCCACGATCACCGGCACCGCATCGCGGCGAATCCCTTGGCGCAGCACGAAAGTGTTCTGCGCGCCGATGGAGATCAGCAGCGACATACCCGTGCCGAACCCGGCCAGCACGGCGAACAAAGCGGTTCCCATGAGTCCGACGGTAGGAACGCGCCAATCAGTAGTACAGCTAAACTTTCTAACGTAACGTTAGTATTCGTGATGACGGATCTGCCGCTGGAGTACGTGCGCACGCTGCTGGCCGCGGTCGACGAGGGCACCTTCGACGCGGCGGCCGAGGCCCTGCACGTCACGCCGTCCGCGGTCAGCCAGCGGATCAAGGCGCTGGAGCAGCGCACCGGCCGGGTGCTGCTGACCCGGTCCAAACCGGTGCGCCCCACCGAATCCGGCCAGGTCGTGGTGCGGTTCGCGCGCCAGCTGGCCCGGCTGGAGACCGACGCCCGCACCGAACTCGGCCTGGCAGGCAGCGAGGAGACCACCCTGCTGCCCATCGCGGTGAACGCCGACTCGCTGGCCACCTGGTTCCTGCCCGCGCTGACCCGAGTGCCGGACGAGCCGCGGATCAGCTTCGAACTGCACCGCGAGGACGAGAGCCGCACCACCGAACTGCTGCGCTCGGGCCGGGTGATGGCCGCGGTGACCTCGTCACCCGACCCGGTGCAGGGCTGCTCGGTGCGCACGCTGGGCCGGATGCGCTATCTGCCCGCGGCCAGCCCGGAATTCCTGGCCCGGTGGCTGCCGGACTGGCCGGACGTCCCGCTGCGCCGGTCGATCACCTCGATTCCGGTCGTGCAGTTCGAACGCAGCGACGGAATGCAGGATCGGTTCGCCCGACGATTGACCCACGGTCGTCCGGCGAGTTCGATGCGGCATTTCGTCCCCTCGTCCGAGGGGTTCACGGCGGCGGTGGTGGCGGGCATGGGCTGGGGTATGGTGCCCGGCCCGCAGGCCGAATCGCACCTGGCCGCCGGGCGGCTGGTCCTGCTCGAACCCGAGCGGCCACTGGACGTGGCCCTGTTCTGGCAGCAGTGGAAACTCGACTCACCCGCGTTGTCCTCGGTCGCGGCCGCGGTGGCGCAGGTCGCCGCCGAGGCCCTCCACCCGGTGAGCTGAGCGAGCACCAGGCGCGACGGCTACTGGATCTGGTCGTCGACAGTCTGCGGGCAACCGGAGCAATCGCCGGTTTCCCCGGCTGAACCAATTGGCTGCCCCGCGTGGGCCGGAAGTCGTGGGGTGACGAAACGCGGTATTTGCGCAATTGTTGAGTGGTCATGTTCCCCATGCCGGAATTCCGTGTGCTCGGCCCCCTTGAAGTCACGGCCGACGGGCAGGTGCTGGACCTGGGCGGGCCGCGGCTGCGCGCCCTGGTCGCGCTGCTGACCGCCAACCTCGGCCAGGTGGTCAGCGTGACCGTCCTGGTCGACGAACTGTGGGGCGAGCAGGCACCGGGCGACGCGCGGCGGACCGCACGGACCTACGTCTCCCGGCTGCGGCGCGTGCTGGGGCCTGCGGCTGAGCTGATCGTGACCCATCCGGCCGGCTATCTGCTGCGCACCGAGCCGGACCGGGTGGACGCGGCCCGGTTCGCGCGGCTGGCCGACGCGGGGCGCCAGCAACTCGCCGTCGACCAGCCGGGGATCGCGATCGACCGCTTGTCGACCGCTTTGGCGTTGTGGCGCGGGGACGCCTACACCGAATTCGCCGACATTCCGGCCCTGCACGCTGAATCGACCCGGCTGCACCGATTGTGGCTGGCCACAACCGTGCACCGGATCGACGCCGAACTGGCCACCGGGGCGGGCGAGTCGGTGGTCGGTGAGTTGTTCGAGCTGACCGGCCGCCATCCCGGGCACGATCGGCTGTGGGGCCAGCTGATGATCGCGCTGTACCGGGCGGGCCGGCAGGCCGAGGCGGTGGAGGCGTTCCTGCGGGCGCGCGCCGCGTTGGTGGAACAGTCCGGCCTCGACCCCTCCCCCACGCTGGTCGGCATCCACCGGCAGGTGCTGGCCCACGATCCGCGGCTGCTCGCCGCCAAACCGTCCGGGGTGCGGGTGGCCACTGTCCGCCCGGCCCAGTTGCCACCGGACGTGGGCGGGTTCACCGGCCGGGATCGTGAACTGTCCGAATTGGACAAAGGCCAGGCGGAAAGCGTTGCCGCCTATGTGGTTTCCGGCACCGCAGGCGTGGGAAAGACCGCCCTGGCGGTGCACTGGGCGCGCCGGATCCGGGCGAAATTCCCGGACGGCCAGTTGTACGTGAACCTGCGCGGGTTCGACCCGGCCGGGACGTGTGTGCCGCCCGCCGCGGCGATCCGCGGGTTCCTGGACGCCTTCGGCGTGCCGCCGTCGAGCATCCCGGCCGGGCTGGACGCGCAGACGGGTTTGTACCGCAGTTTGCTCACCGGGCGCCGGGTTCTGGTGGTGCTGGACAACGCGCGGGACGCCGAACAGGTCCGGCCGCTGCTGCCCGGCGCGCCCGGCTGCGTCGCGCTTGTCACCAGTCGCGACCGGCTGACCAGCCTCATCACCGTGGAAGGGGCCCGGCCGCTGACCGTCGACCTGCTCGGCCCGGCGGCGGCCCGGGAACTGCTGATCGGCCGGCTCGGCCCGGACCGGGTGCTGGCCGAACTCGGCGCCGTGGACGAGATCGCCGCCCGGTGCGCGGGACTGCCGCTGGCTCTGGCCATCGTGGCCGCGCACGCCGCCGCCCAGCCCGGCCTGCCGCTGGCCACGTTCGCCAAGGACCTGCGGGAATCGGGCGGGCCACTGGATTTCCTGGACGGCGGCGACACCGCGACCCGGGTGCGCACGGTGTTCTCCTGGTCCTATCACGCCCTCGGCGCCGCCGCCGCGCGGTTGTTCCGGCTGCTGAGCCTGCACGCCGGGCCGGACATCGCGCTACCCGCCGCGGCCGCGCTGGCCGACTGGCCGCCGGACCGGGTGCGCGGACTGCTGGCCGAGTTGTGCCGCGGGCACCTGCTGGCCGAGCACGCCCCCGGCCGGTACGGCTACCACGATCTGTTGCGCGGCTACGCGGCCGAACTGGCCGCGTCACTGGAAAACAGCGAGTCGCGGCGCGCGGCCATGCGGCGGGTGCTCGACCACTACCTGCACACCGCCGATGCCGCCGACGCCGTGCTGACCCCGCGGCCGCCCGCGCAACCCGGTCCGGCACCCGAGTTCGTGGCGACGCACCAGCAGGCGCAGTCCTGGTTCGCGGCCGAACGCCCGGTGCTGCTCACCGCCGTGCGCCGCGCCGCGGACACCGGGTTCGACGCGCACGCCTGGCAGTTGGCCGCGACCCTGACCACCTTCCTGGACCGGCACGGCTACTGGCGGATGCTGACCGCGGCCCAGACCATCGGGCTGGCCGCCGCGCGCCGACAGGGCGAGAAATCCGGCGAGGCGGGAGCGCACCGCGCGCTGGGGCTGGCCGCGGACCGGGCCGGGGACCTGGAGTCGGCGCGCGAGCACTACCGTCTGGCGCTGGAACTGTTCGCCGCGCAACGGGATCATCCGGGTCAGGCGCGGACCCACCAGCACCTGGCCCGGATGTCGGCCGCGCAGGACGATCACCGGCAGGCGCGGGAGCACGCCCGGCACAGTCTGGAGCACTATGCGGCCGCCGACGACCGGGCCGGGCAGGCGGCCGCGCTCAACGCGCTGGGCTGGTGCGACGCGCAACTCGGCCGGTACCGCCCGGCCCTGACCCCGTGCGGCCAGGCGCTGACCCTGGCAAAGGAGATCGGTGATCTCAGCGGTCAGGCGCACATCTGGGACAGCCTGGGGTTCATTCACCACCATCTGCGCGAGCACGATCGGGCGGTGGACTGCTACCGGCAGGCCGTGGAGTTGTTACAGCGCACCGGAGAACGGCGCAGCGAGGCCACCGCGGCGGTGTGTCTTGGCGAGGCGCAGCTGACTGCGGGGGATGTCGCGGCGGCGCGGCGTTCCTGGCAGCGGGCGCTGAGCGTGCTCGACGAACTCGGCTCGCCCGAAGGTGATTCGGTGCGCACGAGAGCGGTGGCGAACCTCGATGGCGGCGCGATCACTTCCGGTCCAGCAGCATCGGACTGATCCGCTCGACGGATGGCCAGGCGGCCGGTGGTTTGGTGCGCGCGGCGGCCGGCCTGCCAGCGGCGTGGTCGGCGGACTGTCGACGGACTGTCGATGCCGGATGACACTGTCGGCTCCCGACCCGCTGATGCGTTCGGGACCTGGGGGGACCATTGTCCGAGCTGCCTGATGCCGTTGATGTTCTGGCCGACCTGCTGCGGGCGCGGCACCTGCTGGCCCGGGCGGTCGAGTTGTTCGCCCAGGCCGGCCACCGTTATCTGGCCGACGGGCGCCCGGGCCGGGCCGCCGACCTGCTTGGCCGCGCCTGCCGGTTGCTGGAGCTGGACGATTTCCCGGCCACCGAAGCGGTCCGGTACGCCGAGTTGCTGGATGCGCTGCTCACCGCGCTGATCCAGGCGGGCCGGCTGACCCACGCCCAGCACCTGGCCGAGCGGGTCGACGAGCTGGACTGCGCGGGCCTGCCCGCGGCGACCATGGCCGGGCTGCGGACTCGGCTGGCCTGGGCGGCCACCGACGCCGGCCAGCACGCGCCTGCGGCCGCGCAGCTGGCCACCGCCCGCTCTCTGCTGCCACCGCCGGAGCAGCTGGCCGACATCGACGCCATCGCCGCCCGGCTCGCGCTGCGGGCCCCCGGCGCGGACCCCGGTGCGCTGGGCGCCCGCGCGCTGGATGCAGCGGCGGATCGACCGGAAACCCGGTGCCAGGCCCTGGATGTGCTGGGGCGGCAGGCCCGGCGGACCGGGGCAAGCCTGCGTCGCGAGCGGTTCCGGGAGTTGCTCGAGGTGGCGCGGCGGCATCAGCTCGGCTACTGGAGCCTGGTCGCGCAGTGGCAGCTGGGCATCGACGAATGGCTGGCCGAGGGAGCCACCCAACGGCTGGCGCAGGTGGCGCGGACCGCGGCCCATCGCGAGTGCGCGGCGATCGGTTGTGCGGCAACCACTCTGCTCGCGCTGGACGCGGTGCTGCGCGGCTGTTATCCGGCGGCCGAGGGGCTGATCCGGCGCTGTCAGGCCGATGCGGACGCCCTCGGGCTGGGCGGGACGCTGGACTCGCTGGCCATGATCCAAACAGTCCTCAATGGACATCAGGGCAACCGGGAACGGCTGCGGATGTCGATCGCCGGATTCCGCCAACGCGGCGCGGCCGATGCCCACCTCGCGCCGTTGGCCTTCGCGTTGGGTGGCGCGTTCTGCGCGTTACTGGAGGAGGACCGGGCGACCGCGCTGGCCGACCTGGATCGGGTGGGCGGCCGCGATCCGCTGACCGGGCAGCCGGGGATCCGGTTGCTGCTGCGGGCTCTGGCCGGTCGATCGGTCGTCCGGCCGACGCTGGTGCCGACTCGGTGGGACCGGTCGTTCGCGCTGTTCGCCCGCGCGGTGCAGCTGGGCCGGTCCGGCCATGCCGAGCGCGCGGCCGAGGTGACCGGCGCCGCGCTGCGCGCCGCCGCGCCCTATCCGCTGGCCCGGCAGTTGGGCCTGCGGCTGATCGCCGAGGCCGCGCACCGGGACGGCTGGGGGCAACCGGGCGACTGGCTGACCGAGGCCGAGGAATATTTCCACCGCACCGGGGTCCCTGCCGTCGCGGCCGCGGCCCGATCGCTGTTGCGCCAATGGGGTTCGCCGCTGCCGCAACGCCGGGACGGCGCCGAGGACATCCCGGCCGCGGTGCGCAGGCAGGGGGTGACCGTCCGGGAATGCGACGTGCTGCGGCTGTTGATCGCCCGGCCCGGCAACCGGGCCATCGCCGCGCGATTGCACATTTCTCCGCGCACGGTGGAAAAACACATGGCGAGTCTGCTGATGAAGCTCGGTCAGCCCAACCGGGAGGCCCTGCGCGATCAGGCCGTTGACCTGTTCGGTTCGATGCTGGACCAGTCGGCCTCATGAGACAACGTGTAGTACGCGCCCGCGAAGTAGACGATCGGATAGCTGGCCTCGTTCTGGCGCGACCAGCGGGGCGTGCCGAGCACCATCGCGTGGTCGGCGGCCGGGACGATCCGGGTCACCTCGCAGACCGCGGCCGCCGCCACCCCGTCCAGCACCGGAACCTCGTGTTCCCAATGGAAGGCGACCCCGGCGAACCGGTCGCCGGGCCCGGAAAAGCGCGCCACCAGACCCCGCTGCCCGACGGCGAGCACGTTGACGCAGAACCGGCCGTGCCGCGCGATGGCGGCCAGGGTGCGGCTGCCCTGGGCCAGCGAGACCAGCAGCGTCGGCGGGCGCAGCGACACCGAGATGAACGCGTTCACCGTGCAGCCAACCGGATCCGCCTCGGCCGCCGCGCCGGTGACCACCGCGATCCCGCCCGGCCACCGGCGCATGAACTCGCGCAGGGCCGGGCCGGTCGCGGTCGGCCGGGACGGCGCGGTCACAGCGGAACCGGCTGGCTCTGACCGGCGATCCGCTCGGCCGCGGTCAGATCATCCTGACCCAGCGCCAGCTGCCCGGCCGCCTGATGGCAGATGCCGCGCTGGCGCAGGATGGCCACCCGGTCGCTGCCGGGCAGGTTCAGCGCCCGGGTGTAGTCGGCGATGGCGTTGCCCCACTGCCCAAGCGATTGTCTGGCCTGTGCCCGGTTGAACAGCAGATCCGGGTCCGGGCCGGTGAGTTCGACGGCCCGGGTGAGGTCGCGGACGGCCAACTGCGCGTCACCCCGGTCGAAGGCAATGCCGGCGTGGCAGGCCAGTGCGTCGGGCAGCTCACCGTCGGCGGCCAGCGCCGCCTCGAAATCCTGCCAGGCCCGGTCGATGTCGTTGGCGGCCAAGGAAAACTGACCCCGGATGCACAGCAGCCTTGGGTTGCCCGGGTGGACCAGTAGCGCGTCGTCGATCCGGCGGCGGGCGCCGACCGGATCGCCGGAGTCGGAGATGATCGCGGCCAGATTGGCCCACGCCTCCACCTCGCCCGGTTCCAGGTCGACGACCCGTTCCAGATCGGCGATGGCGCCGGCGAAATCGCCCACCTCGGCCCGTAATCCGCCCCGGTTGAAGTGCAGTTCCCAGAACGGCGGGGTGACCAGTTCGGCCGCGTCGTAGTCGGCCAGCGCGCGGTGCGGGTCGCCGAGCCGCCGAAGGACGTCGGCCCGTTCGAAGTAGTAGTCCTGCCAGTTCGGGTCGACCGCGAGGACCTTGGTGTAGCCGGCCAGTGCCTCCGCCAGCCGTCCCATCCGGGAGTGCAGGCTGGCCATGTTGTACATCAGCACCGACTTGT
This sequence comes from Pseudonocardiaceae bacterium, assembly GCA_035551355.1. Lineage (GTDB taxonomy): Bacteria > Actinomycetota > Actinomycetes > Mycobacteriales > Pseudonocardiaceae > DATATV01. The sequence continues at coordinate 20,654 of DASZNF010000126.1, forward strand.
GCAGCCGGTGCGTCTCGTCCGGCACCGCGGTGCGCACCAGTTCCAGGCCCTCCGCGACGATCCGCAGCGACTCGTCCAGGTTGCCCTCGCGCATCTCGATCAGCGCCAGACCGTTGCTGTTGAACGCGGTCAGGAACGCGCGCGGGACGGGCTCGGGCAGGATGGTGGCGATGGCGATCGCCGTGTTGACGTAGGTCCGCGCGATCGCGTAGTCCCGGCGCTCGGGCCCGTAGTGGCGGGCGTAGAGCATGCCAAGCGCGTAGCTGTTGACCAGATGGACCATCGGCACCGCGTAGCGCCGCCGCACCTCGAGATACAGCGGCTCGGCCTGTTCGGGCCGGCCGGTCGCGGCCAGCGCGGTGGCCGAGCGGCCGGTCAGCGGCCAGTAGATGTCCATCTGGGTCTTCGGGTCGACGATGGCCCGGCCGCGCCTGCCGTAGTCGATGACGGCGTGGTGAAAACCCATGGACACCGCGTACTGCAACGCATCCAGCAATGCCTCGCCGCCGGTCACCGCGGGATCCGAGCCGTGTTCGGCGTGATAGGCGATGGCGCCCAGGGTCAGCGTGATCTCGTCGCGCTCACGCAGGACGGCCGCGCGTTCGTCGTGCAGCGTGGCGCGGCGCGCCGGATCGGCGGCCTCGTAGGCGGCCAGCTCGGCCGGATCGTCGGAGGTGCCGTCGGACTCGACATAGGCCCGCAGGAGGATGTCCGCGTCGCGGGTTTCCGGCGGGGCGGGCGGTGGCGGCAGGTCGACCCGCACGGCGTGCCGGCCCAGGACCTGGGTCAGTTCCCCGGGCAGGTCGGTGGTGCGGGTGTGCACGGTGATCCGTACCCGGTCGGCGGGAATCCGGCGCAACAGCAGGGAAAGACATTCCTGGTCGGTGTGGTCGGCCTCGTCGAGGTTGACGAAGATCAGCTCCAGCGGGCCCAGTCGCTCGGGCGCGGCGCAGGCGGCGAGGAAATCCACGATGCCGTGGGACAGCCGCCGGGTGCGCAGCGCCGGATAGATCCGGGTCTGCTCCTCCGGCGCCGCCACCGAGGCCAGGGTCTCCGGCGGCGCGTCGATGGTGGCGCGCAGTTCCGGCGCGATGGACAGGATCTCGATGGCGTAGCGGTGCACCAGGTCGCGGAAATCCTGCTGCGCCTGGGGAACCAGGGTGCGCAGCACGGTGCCGACTCCGGTGTACGGGCCGCGCAGCCTGCGGTGACAGTCGGCCGCCAGCGCGGTCGCGGTGGCCGGGCGCGCACCGACGTACCAGTAATGCGTGATCATCACGATGCTCCTTGTGCGGCGGTGGACCGCCGCCGGTTCTTGGTGCGGGCGAATTTGCCCGCGAGCAAAGGAAAGACGGCGAACTGCACGGACAGCACGGCCAGCGAGGTGGCGGAATCCCAGAAATAGCCGCCGCCGGCCAGCCCGTGGGCCAGCCCGGCGCGCAGCCGGACGATGAACTCGACCAGCACCGGGATGCCGCCGAAACCCAGGGCCACCACCAGACTCACCGAACCGATCACGGTCAGCACGGCGAACGCGGGCGCGTACCGGCGATCCCGCTCCGACCATTCGTCCGGGTCGGCCGGACGGGCGGGCAGCCGGCGCAGCCAGCGGAATCGCTCCCGCAGATAGGCGGTGGACGCCTCGGTCAGGTTCGTACAGCCCAGCGCGGTGGTCAGCACGTAGTACAGGTCGGTGCGCAGGAAGATCAGCAGTTGCCAAGCCAGCCGGACCAGCGTCAGATAGGCGACGGCCAAGGCCAGCTGGGCCAGCCAGTAACCCGGATCGGCCGCGGCGGCCAGGGTCAGGCCGGCGATGACCAGCACGTCGGCCAGCAGGCCGGCCAGGAAGGCCAGGTAGCGCTGCGATCGCGGAATGCCGAGCAGGCCGTTGAGTTCGGTTTCGAACACGGCGAAGAACATCCGCCGGCTGACCGTCAGCCGGGTCGGCAGGTTGCGCCGCCGCCCGGCCATGACGTGAAACCATTCGTGCACAAGCAATCCGGGTATCTGGGTCAGCACCAGGATGAGCTGCACGGCGATCAGCGAGGGCAGGAAGAACACGTGGCCCGGATCGGGGCGCAGGTCCGGGCGGCTGATCATGGCCAGGATCGCCGCGACCACCACGAGGCCGTAGACCAGCCACGCGACCGGCGAGAACATCGCCCGCCCCAGTGTGTGGAACCGCACGGTGCGCGGCGGCACCGGCGGTTCGCCGGGCGCCCGCACGAAACCGAGCTCGCGCAGCGTGTCCAGGAAGTCGGCGATGTCGATGGGTTCGCCGAACGTGGCCCGGTACCACTCGGCCGCCTGCTCCGGCGTCCGGCCGGTCACCAGGTGGTGCAACAGTTCGGCGCCGTCCTCGGGGAGCACCACGAAGGTCTCCGTGTCGGGACGGCCCACCGTGACGCCGTCGCGTTCGGCGACGAAGGTCAAGCGGTGGAAGGCAATCGGCGTGTCCGCCATCGATTTCTCCCGTGCTGGTGGGAAAGCCGGCCGGTCTGCGCACGCGGCTGGCCCGCGTGCGCAGACCTCTGCGTTGATCAGCAACAACCCGGGCTGTAGTCGCAGATGGCTGCGGACGTCAGTTTGATGGCGTCCGCCTTGCGGATCGAGATCTTCTTCATTGCCGGCACCTCCTTCCCGCAACAAGGGTGTCGGACTCCGACCACGTTGCCAGCCGGGCGAGGTGACGGCATGGGTGTGCGACGCCCAAATTCGGGGCGGGGCGGGAAAGAAGATGGGGGCGCCGCCCGCATGACGGAAGGACGGCCGCACAGCACGCTGAAGGCATGCGAGATGACGCACTGTCGATCATTGCCTGCGGCTCGAATGCCGCGATCGGGCTGCCGGCCTACCTGATGCGGCTGAGCAACGAGCTCGATCTCGGGATCCGGGTGCTGCTGACCAGAAGCGCCGAGCGCTTCGTGTCACCGCAGGTGGTCGGCTGGCACGCGGACGAGGTGTTCTCCAGTGACGACGCCGCACTGAACCCCACCGAGTTCGCTCGCCGATCGATCGGCATCGTGGTGCTGCCCGCGACGGCCAACATGCTGGCCGCGGCAGCGCTGGGTCTGGCCGGCACTCCCGGCCAGACCGCGCTGCTGGCCGCGACCCGGCCCGCGTTGTTCTTCCCGCAGTTGAACGCGTCGATGTGGCGGAAGGGCCCGGTCCGCAGGCACGTGGCGGCGCTGCGGGCGGAGGGGCACACCGTGGTGGACCCGGAGAACCAGCAGATCTACGAGCTGTGGCGCCGCGAGTTCACCGAGGGCCCGGCCATGCCCGCACCGCAGCAGGCGGTCGAGATCATCATCACCTGGCTGGAGAAACTGCTCGCCGACGCCTAGCCCGGCTCATTCGGCCAGTTTCGCCGCCATGGCCGAGACGCCGAGGTCGTAGCCGCGGCGCAGCAGCACCGGATCGATCGCGAGCCGGGACACCTCGGGCGCGCCGTCGGGCACCAGGACCTGGGCCAGCGTGCCGTCCTCGGTGGTGGCCAGCCGTTCGTCGTCGGCCCGGCGGTGCTCCGGCCGGGCCCGCCAGGCGGCCACCGCGGCCGGGGCGGTGCGGCGCAGGAACGCGGTCACCGCGACGTCCTCGGCCCGCGCCGGTGATTTGACCGGTTCGTCGCCCCTCCGGGTGCGCAGCACCAGCACGTGAGTGCAGCCGTCCCGGAACGCCGCGTCGAACGGGATGGGCTCGACCAGCCCACCGTCGAGCAGCCTGCGCTCGCCCAGCCGGATCAGCGGGCCGGTCAGCAGCGGCAGCCCGGCCGAACCGCGCAGCGCGAGTTTCAGCGTGGTCGCGTCGGCCAGGTAGGGCGCGAGATCCACCGCCTGCCCGGTGTCCGCGTCGGTGGCGATCGGGTGCAGGCCGACCGGACTGGCCAGCACACCGTCGAAGTCCAGGCCGGCCCACCGCTGGTACACCTGCTCCATCAGGAACTCCAGATCGACCACGGGCCGCCGGCGCAGCAACGCGCGCGGGCGGATCACGTTGGGCATCGTGTCCGGGTACCACCAGAACGACGCGCCGTGCTCGGCCTTGCCGGACAGCAGCCAGGTCGCGTTGATCGCGCCCATCGACGAGCCGTACACCTCGTCGAACACCATGGTCAGGCCCTGTCGTTCCAGTTCGACAGCCATTCCGCTGGAGTAGACCCCACGGCTGCCCCCGCCTTCGATCGCCAGTGCCAACCGGTGCGGATCACTGCGCTTCCCGGGCACACTCCCGGACTCCGCTCTTTCCCGGATCAACTGAAACACCGAAACGCTCACGAACTGACCATAACCGGCGGCTGGACTGGACGTGCTGGTCAGCCCGGCCGGTACTCTGCGCACAAGCCGGATCGCACAGCGTCGCGCGTCCGCAGGAGGACAGGCATGACTGACACGGCAACCACAGTGGTCGACGGCTTCGCGTTTCTGGAGGGACCGCGCTGGCACGAAGACCGGATCTGGTTCTCCGACTTCTACACCCACCGGGTGCTCTCGGCCCGGGAGGACGGGTCGGATCTGCGGGTGGAAGCCGAGGTGCCGCAGCAGCCCTCCGGCATGGGCTGGCTGCCCGACGGCCGGTTGATCGTCGTGTCCATGCGCGACCGCAAGCTGCTGCGCCGCGAGGCCGACGGCACGCTGGTCACGCACGCCGATCTGAGCGAGCACGCCGCCGGATATCTCAACGACCTGGTCGTGGACGCGCAGGGCCGGGTGTATGTCGGCAACTTCGGCTTCGACCTGATGGCCGGCGCGCCGCTGGAACCGGCGCCGTTGCACCGGGTCGAGCTGGACGGCACGGTCACCGTGGCCGCGCCGGAACTGTGGTTCGCCAACGGAAGCGTGCTCACCGCGGACGGCGTGCTGCTGGTGAACGAGACCTTCGGCAACCGGATCAGCGCTTTCGATGTCGGCGCGGACGGTGAGCTGAGCAATCACCGGGTGTGGGCCGAATTCGGTCCGCTGCCCACCGAGCGGGCCGTGGACAAGATGCTGGCGCAACTGTCCGTCGCGCCGGACGGCGGCTGTCTGGACGCCGAGGGCGGATGGTGGGCCGCGGACGCCATGAACGGCCGGCTGATCCGGGTCACCGAGGGCGGCACGATCACCGACGAGGTGAGCCCCGGCACCGGCGTGTTCGCCTGCGCGCTGGGCGGGACCGACGGGAAGACGCTGTTCGCCTGCGCCGCACCGGATTTCGACGAGCACGCCCGCTCGGCCGCCCGCGAGGGCAAGCTGATCGCGACCCGGGTCCAGGTGCCCAGGGCCTGACCGCCGACCACAACGTCCTTCGGAGAACACACATGCCAGCGCAGTCCACCCTGTTGTCGCGCCGCGATGTCGAGTTCCTGCTCTACGACTGGCTCGACACCGCGGGGCTGACCGCCCGCAAGCGGTTCGCGGAGCACTCCCGGGAGACCTTCGACGCGGTCCTGGACCTGTGCGCGGAGCTGGCCGAGGAGAAGTTCGCGCCGCACAACAAGCGCAACGACGCGCACGAGCCGGAGGTGGTGGAGGGCAAGGTGCGGCTCAATCCCGAGGTGCGGGTGGCGCTGGACGCGCTGGCCGAGACCGGGTTCCTGGCCGCGACAGCGCCGGAGGAACTGGGCGGCCTGCAGCTGCCGCAGGTGATCCAGACGGCCTGCGCGATGTGGTTCTCGGCGGCGAACGTCGGCTCCTGGGCCTATGCCTTCCTGACCGTCGGCAACGCGAACCTGTTGCTGGAGCACGGTTCGGCCGAACAGATCGACCGGTTCGTCCGGCCCATGCTGGAAGGCCGCTTCCACGGCACCATGTGCCTGTCCGAGCCGCAGGCCGGGTCCTCGCTGGCCGACATCACCACGCGAGCGGAACCGCGGGCCGACGGCACCTATCGGGTGTTCGGCAACAAGATGTGGATCTCGGCCGGTGATCACGAGCTCGGCGAGAACATCGTGCACCTGGTGCTGGCCAAGATCCCCGGCGGACCGGCTGGGGTGAAAGGCATCTCGCTGTTCGTGGTGCCCAAGTACCTGGTGACCGAGGACGGGTCGATCGGGGCGCGCAACGACGTCGTGCTGGCCGGGCTCAACCACAAGATGGGCTATCGCGGCACCACCAACACCCTGCTCAACTTCGGCGAGGGCGAACACCGCCCGGATGAGGCGCCGGGTGCGGTCGGTTACCTGGTCGGCGAGCCGCACCGCGGGCTGGCCTACATGTTCCACATGATGAACGAGGCCCGGATCGGGGTCGGCGCGGGCGCGACCGCGCTGGGCTACACCGGTTATCTCAAGTCGCTGGAGTACGCGCGCACCCGCACCCAGGGCCGGCCGCCGACGGCCAAGGACCCGGCGTCGCCGATGGTCGCGTTGACCGAACACGCCGACATCCGGCGGATGCTGCTGGCCCAGAAGTCCTATGTGGAGGGCGCGCTGGCACTCATCCTGTTCTGCGGCAAGCTGATCGACGAACAGCGCACGGCCGAGGACGACGGCGAACGGGCCCGGCTCGGGCTGCTGCTGGACGTGCTCACCCCGATCGCGAAGAGCTGGCCATCGCAGTGGTGCCTGCACGCCAACGATCTGGCCATCCAGATCCACGGCGGCTACGGCTACACCCGGGAATACGACGTCGAACAGCACTATCGGGACAACCGGCTCAACCCGATCCACGAGGGCACGCACGGCATTCAGGGCATAGATCTGCTGGGCCGCAAGACCGCGATGGCCGGCGGCGCCGGGCTGACGGCGCTGGAGTCACTACTGAAGTCCACTGTGGACAAAGCGGGCAAGGCCGGTGGCGAAGCGGCCGGACTGGCCCGGGAACTGGACGCTTCGCTGACCCGGCTGGTCGAGGTGACGCATCAGGTGCACGCCGAGCCGGACCCGACCACCCGGCTGGCCAACGCCTCGCTCTACCTGGAGGCGGCCGGGCACACCGTGCTGGCCTGGATCTGGCTGGAGCAGTTCCTGGCCACCGGCGCCGAGTCGGACGACTTCCGGCAGGGCAAGCGGGCCGCGGCCCGCTACTTCTACCGCTACGAACTGCCCCGCACCGGCCCGCTGCTGGACCTGCTCGCTTCGCTGGACCGCACCACGGTCGATCTCGATCCGGGCTGGCTGTAACCGCCTGCGCCACAAGGAAAACGCCGTCGCCCCGGCTCCCCCGATTTGTGAGCCGGGACGACGGCTTGACTCACTATTGTTGCGCACCCGGCGGTTGCACGTCGACCACGAAACTGCCAGTGGCCCGTTTTCCGCGGTAACCGACCACCACGGTCACCGTGGCCACACCGGGATTGACGGTGCGGACAGTACTGCCGGTTCGGCCGACACTCACGACCGCGGGCCGGTCACTGCTGTACCGCACGGTCATTCCGGCCGGTAGCGGGGTGCTCTGGCCGAGGGTGAGGTAGCCGAACAGGCTCTGGTCGCTCAGCGACACGGTCAACTGTGGGTCGACAGTACTGTCCGGCGGGAAGAACACCCGCTGCGCGATCCCGTCCGCGGCATCGCCCGCGACCACCGGCCTGGCCGTCACCACCGTCGGCGTGGGGAGCAGCTTTCCGGTCACGTGGACGAACTGCTGGGCCACCACATCGGCGCTGGAAGTGGCCAGTTGCAGGCCGTACCGGCCGGTGTCCACCGCATAGGAATTGGTGTTCTCGTCGAAGAAGGCCAGATTCGGCACGGCGACGGTGAAGGTGACCCGCTCGGTCTGGTGCGGGTTGAGCGTCACCTTGGTGAACGCGGCCAGCCGTTTGTCCGGTCGCTGCAAGGCGGCCGGGGCGTCCGGAGTGGTCGCGTACAACTGCACCACGTCGGCGCCGGCGCTCCCGCCGGTGTTGGTCACGTCCGCGGTCACCGTGACCGAGCCGTTGGCGTCCACCACCGGACGGCTGGCCGTCAGGTGTGAGTACGCGAAGTGCGCGTAGCTCAGGCCGTAGCCGAACGGCCAGTTCACCGCGCCGGTGAAGTACTGGTAGGTGCGGCCGTCGGTGGTCGCGGTCGGGCGGATGTCGTAATCGGAGATCGGCGGGATCTGGTTCATGTTGGCATACCAGGAGAACGGCAGATGCCCGCTGGGATTCACCTTGCCCAGCAGCACATCCGCGAGCGCCGCCCCCTGCCGCTGCCCGTTGTAGGAACTCCACAGCAGCGCGGGGGTGCTGTTCTGGAACGAACCGGTGTCCACCTCGCCCATGGTTTCCAGGTACACCACGGTGTTCGGGTTGGCCGCCTCGACCTGGCTGATCATGCTGTTCTGGGCGCCGGGAAGGGCGAGGGTGGTCCGGTCGCTGGCCTCCTGACCGGTGGTCGAATCCGTGCCCGCCACCACGATCACCGCGTCGTAGTTCTTGGCCGCGGCAATGGAGGCCGGGTCCACCGTGGTCAGCGTCGCGCCGGTGGTGCCGCCGGTCACGCCCGGGTAGTAGTCGACCTGGGCGCTCGGGTCGATCGCCTGCACCGCCTGCTTGATGCCGGTGTAGGAGTCGATGTCGTTGGCCGCGCCGGCCGGGGCCTGGATGCTGGAATAGCCGCCGAGGAACAACGAGTTCGGGTGCGCGTAGTAGCCCATCACCGCGATCTTGTACGGGCCGGAGGGCGGCACCCGCAACGGCAGCAACGAGTTCTTGGCGCCGGTGGCGGGCGAGTTCTTCAGCAGCACCAAACTCTGGTCGGCGCTGTGCTGCGCCTGCTGCAACCGTTGCGGCGTCTCGGTGATCGCGTTGTTGGAGTTGTTGCTGACCCAGATCACCCCGCCGAGCGCCGTGCGCGCGGCGGCCACCCACGGCACCTCGTCCTGCGCGTCGAACTCGCCGGTCTCGATGCGCGCGGTGAACAGGCGCACCAGCGAGGTGTCCGCGTCGCCGATGTTGTAGGTGTCGGTGAGGGTGTGGATGTTCTGGCTCAACGCGGTCGGCACGGTGGTGGCGTAGTCGACGCCGTCGTTGTAGCCGGCGTTGCACTCCAGGTCCTCGCCCGCGGAGTTGGCGTAGGCGGAGCGGGTGACCTGGTCGACCGGGCTGGTCGAGTTCGGAGGCACCCAGGCGTGCCCGGCCTGCATCTCGTAGATGGCGTCGCAGTCGGAGGTGAAATACCCGGTGAAGCCGAAGGTTTCCCGGGCCAGGATGTCGATCAGCTGCACGCTCGCGGCGGCCGGGGTGCCGTTGACCTCGTTGTAGGCGCTCATGATCGAGCCCGGATGGCTCTGCGCGATGATGCCGGCGAACTGGGCGGTGTAGTACTCGCGCAGGGTGCGCTGGTCCATCACCGAGTTGCCGTTGAGCCGGTTGAACTCGCTGTTGTTGGCCGCGAAGTGCTTGAGCGTGGCCAGCGCCTGGTAGTAGCCGTTGGCCGACTTGGGCAGCTGACCGTCCTGGTTCTCGCCCTGCAGGCCGTCGACGTACTGCGCGGCGAGATCGGCGGTGAGGGTCGGGTCCTCGCTCCAGGTCTCGTCGTTGCGGCCCCAGCGCGGATCGCGGGAGAGGTTGACCGTGGGCGCGTAGAAGTCCAGGTTCTCGGTGTTGCCCGGGGAGACCTCGCGGGCCTCGGCGCCGATCTGGCTGGCCTCGGCGTAGACCAGATCCGGGTTCCAGGTGCTGCCCATGGACAGGTCCGACGGGTAGGACGTGGTGTTGGTCAGGGTGGTCGCGTTGCCCTTGGGGGTGATCGTCGAGGCGTTCACCCCGTGGTTGGCCTCGTTCCACCAGCCCCAGGCGGCGATGCCCAGCCGCGAGATGGCCGGGGCCTGGCTGCTGTTCATCTCGCCGGCCTTCTCCGCGGTCGTCATGCGGGAGACCAGGTCGGCGGCCCGTTCGATCGGGCTGTAGTTCGGATCGAGGTAGATCGGCGCGGCAGCGGCCGGGGCGGCGGCCGAGGGTAAGGCGCTGGCCAGGGACAGGGTGGCCAGAGTGGCCGTGCCGATGGCCAGCATGCGCACGGTCCGGCGTCTGGACGTTCTCATCGAGCCTCTTCCCACTCCATCGGGAGAATCAGCGGGCGTCCGCCATGGCGAACGTAGGGCGGCTATTTAATCCGCGTCAAGGATCAATTGCGGCCACTCTCGGTTACCTGTGTCCGAAACTCGGCAGATCAGGCCGGGGTAATGTCGGGCGGCATGAGGTCTGCTCCGGGCTCGCTGAGCGCGCTGCGCGGCTCGAATCGCCTGCGGGTGATCGAGACCGTGCGGGAGCGCGGTGGCGCGAGCCGGGTCGAAGTCGTGCGGGCCAGCGGATTGTCCCGCAGCACGGTGTCGAGTGTGGTCGCCGAACTGCTGGCCGATGGGGTGCTGGTCGAACAACGCGACCAGCCGGGCGGCGCACCGGCCGGGGGCATCGGGCGGCCAGCCACCCACCTGACCCTTAATCCGGACATCGGAGCATTGGCCGGGGTGCACCTGCGCCACGACGGGGTCCGGATCGCCATCGCCGACCTGGCCGGCACCGTGCTGGCCGAATCGCTGGGCGAGCTGGACGTGGACCACCACGCGCAGCAGGCGCTGGGGTACGTGTCCGACCGGGTGCCCACGCTGCTGGCCGACGCCGGGGTGGCCGAGTCCCGGCTGCTCGGGGTCGGGGTGGCGGTGTCCGCCCCGATCGTCACCGGGCCGGCCGGGCACTGGCGCGGGGTGGACGTGGTCAGCGAGCTGGGTTCGGCCCTCGGTGTGCCGGTGCACCTGGGCAACGATGCCAACCTGGGCGGCATGGCCGAGTGGATCTTCGGCGCGGGCCGGGGCACCGACGATCTGGTGTACGTGATGATGGCCGACGGGGTGGGCGCGGGCCTGATCGTGGACGGCCGGCTGTACCAGGGCGCGCACGGGGCAGCGGGCGAGCTGGGCCATGTCGTGGTCAACCCGGACGGCCAGGTGTGCCGGTGCGGCGGACGCGGTTGCCTGGAGACGGTCAGCGGGACCGAGGCGCTCACCGCGTCGCTGCGGCACAGCCGCGGTCCGGACGTGACCCTGGCCGAGGTGCTGGAGTTGGTGCGCGACGGCGATCCGGGCGCCCGACGCGCGGTGTCCGACGCGGGCCGGGCCGTGGGCAAGGCGCTGGCCGGGATCTGCGCGGTGCTCGACCCCCGGCTCGTGGTGGTCGGCGGACAACTGGCGGCGGCCGGCGCGCCGTTGCTGGACGGGGTCCGCGAGGAGCTGTTGCGCTGGCTGCCACCGGCGCTGGGCGAGGGACTGACCGTGCTGGCCGGGCAGCTGGGCGCGCGGGCCGAGGCGCTGGGCGCGATCGTGATGGCCGGGCGCCAGCAGCCGGCGCCGTCCTTTGTGGAGCTCGCGGGCAGCCTTGCGATGGCCGACTGATCGAACTCGCGTCACGATATGGCGGTGACGACAACGAGTCCCACGCGAACCTCGACCGCGGTGCTGGTCTCGCGATGCTGGCAGGCGATCATCGCGCTGGTGATCCTCGCCTCGCTGGTTATCCAGCTGGCGCTGATCGTGACCGGCGGCGAGGACGCCAATTCCGGTCAGAGCGGGGTGTCGGTCGGCCTCGGCGTGCGGTTGTGGCGGCTGTTCAGCTACTTCACCATCCAGAGCAACCTCATCGTGCTGGCCGCCGCCCTGCTGCTGGCCTGGCGCCCGCTGCGGGATGGGACGCTGTGGACGGTGGTGCGGCTGGATGCGTTGCTGGGCATCACCATCACCGGTCTGGTGTATGCCATCGTGCTCGCCCCGCAACTGCACCTGACCGGCGCGGCCGAGGTGGCCACCATCGGCTTTCACTACATCTCGCCGTGGGCGACGGTGCTGGCCTGGCTGCTGTTCGGCCCCCGGCCCCGGCTCACCTGGCGAACGGTGGCCGGGGCCTTCCTCTGGCCCGTGCTGTGGCTGCTCTACATCTTCGTCCAGGGGCAGTTCACCCGGTGGTATCCGTATCCGTTTCTCGACGTGACCACGCTCGGCTTCGCTGTAGCGCTGCGCAATTCGCTGGCCGTGCTGGTGCTGGGCATCGTGCTGGCCGTGGTGCTGAAGGTGCTGGACCGGCGGATGCCCGCACTGGCCGGCTGAGCTCAGGTCGTGGTCTGGCCATCGATGGTCTCGCGGATGATGTCCGCGTGCCCGGCGTGCTGGGCGGTCTCGGCGATCACATGCAGCAGCGTGCGGCGCGCGCTCTGCGACATGCCCGTGTCGTGCCACGGCGCGTCGGGCAGCGGCTGGGTCGCGGACAGGTCGGGCAGGCCGGAGACGATCTCGTCGGTCCGCTTGGCCGCCTCGGCGTAGCGCGCGAGGATGCCGTCCAGCGTGTCGCCGGGCAGCATCTGGAACTGGTTCTGCCGGTCGATGGCCCACTGCGGGTACTCCCGGGCGGTGCCGTTCATGAAGTCGGCCCAGGTGACGCCCTCGGGCATCTCGTAGGACATCGCCGACGGGCCCTCGATGATGAACCGCAGCCAGCCCTCCTCCACGGCGGTGACGTGCTTGATCAGCCCGCCAAGGCACAGCTGACTGACCGTGGGCCGCTGGCCGAGTTGTTCGTCGGTGAGCCCACGGACGGTGTTGGTCATCGCGGCGCGCACGGTCGCCAGCTCGGCGAGCAGCTCGGTCCGCTCGGCGTCGAGGGTGGTGGTCACGGTGATCGCGCCCTTCCGGTCGTTCTCGTTGTCTGACACAAGACACAGCTTGGCACCAGTAGCGGTCAGGATGTGTCCGCTACTTCGGGCAGTATCTCCACCATGCCGACCACCTCAGCGCGCCTGCTGGCCCTGCTCTCGTTGCTCCAGACCCGCCGGGACTGGCCGGGGGCGCTGCTGGCCGAGCGGCTGGACATCAGTGCGCGCACGGTGCGCCGGGACGTGGACCGGCTGCGCGAGCTCGGCTATCCGATCCGGGCCAGCAAGGGGCCGGAGGGCGGGTACCGGCTGGACGCGGGCAGCCAGCTGCCCCCGCTGCTGTTCGACGACGAGCAGGCGGTCGCCCTGGCCGTGGCCCTGCAACTGGCCACCAGCAGCGGCGTGGGCATCGAGGAGGCGGCGGCCCGGGCGCTGAACACGGTCCGCCAGGTCATGCCGGCGCGGCTACGGCACCGCATCGACATACTGCGGATCACCTCGGTCGGCCAGCCCTCCCGGCACCCGCAGGTGGACAGCGGGGTGCTGATGGCGCTGTCGGCCGCCGTGCACGCCCGCGAGGTGCTGCGCTTCGACTACACCGCGGCCGGCGCCGAGGCCGACGGTCCGCCGCGCCGGGCCGAGCCGCACCACCTGGTGACCCGGGGTGGGCGCTGGTACCTGGTGGCCTGGGACCTGGACCGCGCCGACTGGCGCACCTTCCGGGTCGACCGGCTCACCCCGCGCATCCCGACCGGGCCCCGGTTCACCCCGCGCGAACTGCCCGGCGGAGACGTGGCCGCGTTCGTGACCGACCGGTTCCGCGGCTCGGCCTACGGCGGCTGGCCCTGCCGGGGCGAGGTGATCCTGGACCGGTCGGCGACCGTGGTGTCCGAGTACGCCGGAGACGCCCTGGTCGAGGCGCTGGGCCCGGACCGCTGCCGGCTGGTCATGGGCTCCTGGTCCTGGCCCGGGCTGGCCGCCACCCTCGGCCGATTCGACGCGGACCTGGAGGTGGTCGGCCCGCCCGAACTGGCCGAGGCGTTCGCCCAGCTGGCCCGCCGCTTCGCCGACGCCGCCGCGCCGCGCGAGTAGTTCTCGATGTCGATTACCGCGCTGACGCACCGGGTACGAGAAGACAATGGAACGCGACAGCAACCTACATAGCCCGCGGGCCGACGAGGAACTCGAGCACGAGCTGCACGGCACGCTGCAAGCCAACCGGTCCAGCCATGCGGAGGAATGGCGCGATCCGGAACTTCCCGCCGAGGACGATGACGTGCCCCAGGTGGGTGAAGTGCACCGGAGCGAGGCGGACGGTCCGGAAGCGGCGACGGCCTACCAGACGGAGACCGAGCCACCCGCGAGCGGCTGATTTGCCTTCAGGTCGAGGAAAACCCGGGACGGGGCGCGCACTCACCAGACGCCCCTGTCCCTGGCTTTTCCCACCGCCGTAACAGGTTCACGGCCGCAGCAGGACCTTGGTCCAGCCCTCCTCGCGGGCGTCGAACTTCGCGTAGCCGTCCACCGCGTCGTCCAGGCCGAGTTCGTGCGAGACCAGGAAGGACGGATTGGCCCGGCCGGTGATGATCAGGTCACGCAACTGGCGGTTGTACTTCTTGACCGGGCACTGGCCGGTGCCCATGTGCTGACCCTTCATGAAGAACGAGCCGAAGTCGAACGGGATCCGGCCCTCCTTGGCCTGCTCGTACGCCGCTCCCGGGTCGTCGGGCAGGTACACGCCGACCACGCCGATGCCGCCGGTGGAGCGCACCGACTTCACCAGGTTGTCCAGCACCAGTTCGGGGTGCTCCTTGCCGGTCGAGTCGTGCGCCTGGTAGCCGACGGCCTCCACGCCGCAGTCGGCGCCGATACCCTTGGTGGCGTCCAGGATCTGCTCCACCGGGTCGGCCTGGCTGAAGTCGACCGGCGTCACGCCGATGGATTCGGCCAGCCGCAACCGATCCTGCTGTTTGTCCACAATGAACACTTGATCGGCGCCGCGGATCATCGCACTGTGCGCGGCCAGCAGACCGACCGGCCCGGCGCCGTACACCGCGACGGTGTCGCCGGGCTGCATGCCGGCCAGTTCCGTGCCGTGCCAACCGGTCGGGAAGATGTCCGAGAGCATGGTGAAGTCGTTCTCGAACTGTTCCCCCGGCGGCAGCCGCAGGAGGTTGAAGTCGGCGTGGGGCACCCGCAGCACCTCGGCCTGGCCGCCGTCGTAGGGCCCCATGTTGGCGTAGCCGTAGGCGGCGCCGTCCATGCCCTCGATCGGGTTCATCCGCTGGCAGAAGGAAGTCCAGCCCGCGACGCAGTTGCGGCAGGATCCGCAGGCGATGTTGAACGGCACCGAAACGCGGTCGCCGACCTTGAGCCGCTCCACGCCGTTGCCGACCTCGGCCACCACGCCCATGTTCTCGTGGCCGAGGATCTTGCCCGGCTCGACGTTGGTCCGCCCCTCGTACATGTGCAGATCCGACCCGCAGATGTTGGTCGTCGTGATCCGCACCAGGGCATCCGTGGGCGCTTCGATCGAGGGGGTGGGGACCTCCTCGATCGCGACCTCGCGTGCCCCTCGATACACCACAGCCCGCACGGTTCCTCCTTCGTCGATGTGCCTTCTCCCCGGCGATACCCGGGAAAACGGGCGCTACACACGGTTGTGCGCGGCGACGAAGAAATGTGTAGAGGGAGGCCGGCGCGGGTATGCCTGCCGCGAAGTTGCTCCACAGTAGAGCGACGCGGGAGGGAAACAGATGACACCGAGAACCGATCGGGAGTACGCGGCCGAGCGGTCCGGCACGCCGACCGGCGAGCTCGTGTCCCAGCTCTCCGAACAGCTTTCCCGGCTGGTCCGCGCGGAGATGCGACTGGCCGTCACCGAGATTCGCCGCAAGGGCAGGCGAGCCGGCCTCGGCGCGGGCATGTTCGGCGTGGCCGGGGTGTGCGCTTTCTTCGGCGGCGCGGTGCTCATCGCCTGTGCCGTGCTCGCGCTGAGCCTGGTGTGGCCGGCCTGGCTGGCCGCGCTGGTGGTCGGCGCCGCGATGCTGGTCATCGGCGGCGGGCTGGCCATGGCGGGCCGGGGTTCGCTGCGCAAGGCGACTCCGCCGGTGCCGGAATGGGCGATGGAGAGCGTCAAGGAGGACATCGACACCATCAAGCGTGGGGTGCACCATGAGTGAGGAGAAACGGCCCAGTGCGGCCGGTCCCGAGGGACATCTCGAGCCGATCGCCGCCGGCGCCCCGAGCGAACTGCCGGAAAATCCCAGCGTCGGCGAACTGGTCAGCGAGATCGACCGGGCCCGGCACGAGGTGGCGCGGACCGCGGGCGCGCTGGCGGACAAGGTGGACGTCAGGTCCCGGGTCGAGCAGGTGGCCGGCGAGCGCGTCGAGCAGGTGCGCAGCAACCCAAGGCCGATCATCGCCGTCGCGGGCGGAGTTCTGGTGCTGGGCCTGCTCATTCTGCGCGCCCGGCGCTCGAAGAAGTGAGTTTCGGTTGACCCAGCCGGGGTAATCATCCTGTGGCGGGGGTCCGCGGCTTCAACTGACCCCGCTCCGACAAAGCGATGCGGACCCCTGCCATTCTTCCTTTATCCACTATGGACAGTCGTACGAGAAAGGATCTGCCATGCCGACTTTCGCGAAGTCCGTGGACGTTGCGGTGCCGGTGCGCACCGCGTACGACCAGTGGACCCAGTTCGAATCGTTTCCCGAATTCATGTCCGGCGTGGACCGCATCGAACAGCGCGGCGACACGGACCTGCACTGGGTGACCTCGATCGGCAACGTCACCCGGGAATTCGACGCCACCATCACCGAACAGCACCCGGACGAGCGGATCGCCTGGCGCGCGGTCAATGGCCCGGCACAGGCCGGAGTGGTCACCTTCCACCGGATCGACGACCGGACCACCCGGGTGCACCTGCAGCTGGAGCTGGAACCGCAGGGCATCGCCGAGAAGGCGGGCTCGGTCACCGGCGTGATCGGCCACAACATCCAGCAGGATCTGGCGCGGTTCAAGGACTTCATCGAGCACCGGGGTGAACCGACCGGCGGCTGGCGGGGCGACGTCGCGCCGGGAGCGCAGGACAACCAGGCCATCGGGCACACCCCGGACCACCACCCCAACCAGACACCCTGAGAGCTCTAGAGCCGCTGGGCGCCGGGTTCCCGCGCGGGCAGACCACGCAGCAGGGTGTCCAGGAACAGTTCGAAGCGCGGGGCGGATTCCCCGAGGTCGAGTGGATTCTCGTGCACCGCCAGCCAGCTGACGACCGACGTGATGAAGATGTACCAGCTCTGCTCGGCCAGTTCGGGGCTCACTCCCCCGCCGGTGAACGCGGCGACGACCGCGCGCCGTAGCCGCCCGAAGGATTCGGCGTTGTGCCGGTGCGGCCGCGCGGTGCGGGTGGCATAGCCGGGCACGGCGAGGAAATGATCGTGCATGGCCCAGGCGACCCGGGCGAGCCAGGCTCGCCACTCCCCGTCGCCTGGGCCTTCTTCGGGCAGGATGCGATCCACCAGGACCGCGCTGACCAGGTCGAACAGTTCGTCGCGGTGCTTCACCCAGCGGTAGAGGGCGCCGTGGGTGACCTCGAGGCGGGCAGCGAGCTCCCGCATGGTCAGGGTGTCCAGGTTCCCGCCGGCCAGCGCGGCGTCCACGATCCGCTCGCGGCTGAGCTGCGCCGGGCGTCCCGGGCGGGGTCGAGTGGTCGCGGCCATGGCAGGACTCTACGAGACCACGATCGGTGGCACCTCGTCGTGCACTCATTTGTGACCATTGGTCATTAATTGTGCTAGCCTCGGTGCGAGCCCATCGACCAGCAGGTATCCACCCGCACCCGAGGAGAGTCGTGGAACAGACCCTGTTGTTGAGCGATGACCAGGTGCGCCAGGCCACCGACATGGTCACCATGGTCGACGCCATCGAGGCCGCACTGGCCGAATCGCCAGGGCCGCAACTGGTGCCGCCGCGGCCCGGCCTGACGGCCGAAGGCACGTTCTTCCGGCTGGCCCCGGCCATGCTGAGCCACGCCGGAGTGCTCGGCCTGAAGCTGATGCACGGCTCGTTCGAGCAGGGCGTGCGTTACCTGGTAATCCTGTGCGACATCACGACCGGCGCGGTGACCACCGTGCTGGACGCCGCGTACCTGACCGGCGCGCGCACCGGTGCGACCTCGGGCGTGGCGACCCGGCGCCTGGCCCGGGCCGACGCGACCAGCGTCGGCATCATCGGCGCCGGTCTGGAGGCCGGGACGAACCTGGCCGCGGTGGCCGCCGTGCGCCCGATCGAACGGGTGAAAGTGTTCAGTCCCAGGGAGTTCCGGCGGGTGGCGTTCGCCGAGCGGATGCGGGCCGAACTGGGCATCGAGGTCGAGCCGGCGGACACCGCGCAGGCCGCGGTCGGCGGCGCCGACGTGGTGATCGCGGCGACCAACACCGGCGCCGACGGCCCGGTCGCGCTGCGCGGCGAATGGCTCGAACCGGGCCAGCACGTCGTGTCGATCGGCTCGACCATGCCGGGGCGCCGGGAACTCGACGTGGCCGCCTTCGCCCGGGCCGACGCCGTTTTCTTCGACGGGCCAGCGGAAAGCGTGGCCGACGAGTCCGGCGACATCCGGGCCTGGCGCGAGCGGGACCCGGCCGCGGTCGCGGCGGTGCCCACCCTCACCGATCTGCTGCGAACCGAGATTCCCGGCCGGCGGCGGGCCGAGGACATCACCGTGTTCAAGTCGATCGGGGCGGCCGCCCAGGACCTGGCCGCCGCCGTCGTGGTGGCGAAAACGGCGCAGGCCAAAGAAATCGGCACGCGAGTTCCCGGCCTGGCCGCGTTGAAAACCTTCTGAACGCACGGCCGGCCGGGCAGAAATCGCCCGACCGGCCCGGAGCGGTTTCGTCAGACCTGACCGGTCGGCAGTTCCACACTCCCGCCCGCGGTTTTCGCGGTCAGCACGCACATCAGTTTGTGGCTGGCGAGATCCGGGGTGATCGCCAGTGCCGGGGTGTCCGGAATGCCGTCGATCGGCACGGAGAACTCGAATCCGGTGGAGTCGACCTTGTTCTCGTCCCACACGTGGTCGACGGAAACACGAACAACGGACCACGGCATGAGCGTTTCATCAGCCGAAAGTGTTATGCGCACCCCGTCACCTGTGTGAAAACCCGATGCCCCGGATCACGCCGAGATCACCCGATGAGGTCTTATCCTCTTCGGGTGCATCAAGTCGGTAATCGAGCGCCCGATCAGCCGAGCAGCTACCGGATCTACGACTACCTGCTGGGCGGTTCGTTCAACCTGGAGGTCGACCGCGAGTTCGCGCGGCAGCTGCTCACCCGGGTGCCGTGGGCCAGCGATGTGGCCCGGGCCAACCGGGCGTTCCTGGTCCGGGCCGTGCGGTTCGCGGTGTCCCGGGGCATCCGCCAGTTCCTCGACCTCGGCTCGGGCATCGTCGCGGCCAGCCGGGTGGACCGGGTCGCCCAGGAACTCGACGCGAACTGCCGGGTCGCCTACGTGGATTCCGACCCGATCGCCGTCGCCCACGCCGAGGTGATGACCGCCGGTGACCGGCGCTCGTCGGCGACCCTGGCCGACCTCCGCGATGTGCCCGCGGTGCTGGCCGAGCGCACGGTGGCCGGGGTGCTGGACTTCGGCCGACCGGTCGGGGTGCTGATGGCCAAGGTGGTGCACATGATCCCGGACGAGGACAAACCGGCCGACATCGTGGCCGGGTACCGGGACGCGGTGCCGGCCGGATCCATGCTGGCCATCACGCACGCCACCATGGACGACGTGCCGGGCGAGGCGTTGCGAGCGGCCCCGATGTGGCGCAATTCGGCCGAAGGCATGCACGATCGCCCGCACGCGACGATCGAGTCCTTCCTGGCCGGCTGGGATGTGGTCGAGCCCGGCCTGGTGTTCACCTCCGAATGGCGCCCGGACGAGGACGAGTCGACCCCCGCGGCGCCGGCCGACCCCGGCTGGTCGGTGTTCCTGGCCGCCGTCGGCGTCAAACCCGGGCGGTAGCGCTGGGCCACGGCAGTTTGTGGCCGACCAGCCACAGGCTGGCCACGGTCACTCCGAGCAGCACCCCGACGTCCAGCCACAGCCGCCCGGTCACCAGCAGGGCGGAAGCGGTGGTGCGGTCCAGGATCAGCAACCAGCGGTCCTCGGTCCGCCGCCGGTTCACTCGCTCAGGCTAGGACCAACGTCCTCAAATCTTCGTCACAACTACCCACGCACGATCCATCGACCGAGCCATCGCGCCCGGCGCAAACCCCCGCTACCAGCGGAGATGCCGTCACCGGTGGTGCCGGAATCATGGGAACTGTCTGATGAGACCCATATCGCTCTGCGTAACAGTGCTTCCGACCGTAGCGATCTCGGAATGCACGACTTCACGCATGTCAAGGAGCCCCTCGACCGTCGTCGAGCACCGGCCCGACGACAGCGGCCGAGCGACAGGAGCGGCGCATGCGCCCATGGCGAGATGAGGCGATGTGGCGCGATGTCGCCGCCGAATTGCACGACTGTCGCGGCATGGGGCTGGGGCGTCTCCTCACCGAGGACGCGGTCCGGTTCTCGATCGCGCGAGCGCTGGTCGCGGCGGGTGTCGAACCTCGTGAGTTACGCACAGATCGGCCGCATCCGAAGATGCCCGGGACCCGTATCGATCTGACCGTCGGCGACCCGTCGCCACATGCGTTGTTCGAACTGAGTTATCCGCGCGAACCCAGTAGTGTCAACGCTCCCCGGACAATGATCCTGGGCCACGTCCTGAGCGATTTCGTCCGGCTCGCAACGTATCCCGGCGAGCTGGATCGCGTTTTCGTCTACGTTGAAACGGCGTCGTTGCGGCGCTACGTGCACGGTGTCGTCGACCGGCATGGCATCAACCTCCACGCCAACACCGTGACCCTCGCCCGCGAGGCGTTCGCGGCATTGCCCGCCACCGCGTTGAACAGTCTGGATCTCGCCGTGCCCGAGCACGACATCCGCGCCCGGCGGATCGTTCACCTCCCCGTCGACGGCGACCTCGAACTGGTCATCTACCACGTCGAGCCCCTTGAGCCAGGCCCATTGGCGCTTGGCTCGCACGAAACCGTTGCGCCACCAGGCGATGCCGTTCAGATTGAGCAGCCGCGCTTGCCGTCGATCGGCCAGCCCGCACAGCGCACCACCGCTCGACGGGAAATCCTGGATGCGATCAACGCGGTGCTGACCCGTTCCGGGGCAAACACCTTCACCCCGGCGGAAATCGTCGCCGAGCTGAACCGGCGCGGAACGAGCTATGCAGAATCGACAATCCGCACCATGATCACCGGACATCTCTGCCGCAACGCACCGGACAACGCGGCGACCACCTATGACGATCTCGAACGGACGGATCGCGGCCGCTATCGGCTGGCGCGATCGGGGTCGTCCGGGAGTGTGTCGTCGCCGACGTACAGGATGACCTGACCCACGCCACCGGGCTCGCGGAGCACGTCCAACGATTCGGTCGGCGTTGATCAGGTCCAGGCCGGCGTTGTCCCGGTCGTCGAGGGCGCGTGGGCGCAGGACGGGCATGGTCGTGGCTCAGTCAGCGATGGCGGACCGGGCTGCCTGTTCGATCTTCGCGTGCCAGGCGGACCAGAAGTCGGCGTCGCGTCCGCTCGCGTGTTCGGCGGTCATGCCGGTCGTGCCGTCGAGTTGTTCGCGCAGGATGTCGGCATGTCCGGCGTGGCGGCTGGTTTCGGTGAGCACGTGGATCAGGATGTTGAACAGCTTCACGTCGGGGCGCGGCCACCAGGGCACGTGGCCGGGTGCGTCGATGGCGAGGGCGGTGATCGTCGCGTCGGAGTGGGCCCACGCTCGCCGGTAGCGGGCGATGATCTCGGCGCGGGTCTCGTGCTCGGTCGCCCACAGGTCGGCGCCGCGGGCCTCGAGGTCATCCCAGCGGGCCACGGGGTCGGGACACGGCCGGTCGAACACCTCGCCGAAGTACCGGGACTCGGCCAGCGTCAGGTGTTTCACCAAGCCGAGCAGGCTGGTTCCGGTCGTGGTCAGCGGGCGGCGGACGTCGTACTCGGACAGGCCGTCGAGCTTCCACAGCAGCACTTCGCGGATCTCTCGCAGATCGCTGTGCAGGTACTCCTTGGCGAAATCGTCGATCACGGCGTCCAGACTGCCACGTCCGGGCTGGCTGCCGGGTTCGATGGCGAGGAGTGAGTGGGTGCGGCGCTGAGGAAATCGGGTCGCGGGCCCGCGGTGCGTCGGGCAGGCTGCGCCGCGTGTCTCCCGCGTTCGTTCCCGGTGTGCAACTGTCCGGTCTGTTCTACCGGGACGCGGTGCGCCCGCTGCTGGACCGGCGGTTCCCCGGCCTCGCGCACACCGCGGTCCTGCTCGGCCCCGGCTCCGAGGTCCTCGGCTTCGACACCGCCCGGTCCACCGACCACGACTGGGGACCGCGCCTGCAACTGCTGCTGCGCGTCGAGGACCTGGCCGAACACGGCGCGGCGATCGACGATCTGCTGGCCGCGAACCTGCCCGCGACCGTCGCCGGCTACTCCACGCACTTCGAGCCGGTCAGCGCGGCGGGCACCCGGCACCTGGGGCCCGCGTTCGACCGCATCCGGCACGGGGTGGTGATCGCCGAGCTCGGTGCGTGGCTGACCGGGCAGCTCGGTTTCGATCCCCGGGCCGGAGTGACCCCGCTGGACTGGCTGAGCACGCCGACCCAGGCGCTGGCCGAACTCACCGCGGGCGCGGTGTTCCACGACGGACTCGGCCGGCTCGTCCCGATTCGAGACCGGCTGGCCTGGTATCCGGACGACGTGTGGCGCTACGTGCTGGCCTGCCAGTGGCAGCGGATCAGCCAGGAGGAGGCGTTCGTCGGGCGGTGCGGGGAAACCGGCGACGAACTCGGCTCGGCGGTCGTCGCCGCCCGGCTGGTCCGCGAGCTGATGCGGTTGGATCTGCTGCTGCACCGGGTCTACCCGCCCTACGGCAAATGGCTGGGCGCCGCCGTCACCCGGCTCCCGGACGCCGAAAACCTGACCCCAGCCCTCAGCGCCGCGCTCGCCGCGACCGACTGGCGGACACGGGAACGCCACCTCGTCGACGCCTACGAAACCGTCGCCGCCCGGCACAACGACACCGGGCTGACCGAGCCGGTCGATCCGCGCACCCGGCCCTTCCACGACCGGCCCTTCCGGGTGCTGCACGCCGAACGCTTCGCCGCCGCCCTACGCGACACCATCCACGACCCCCGGCTGCGTGAGCTGCCGTTGACCGGGGCGATCGACCAGTTCGTGGACAGCACCGACGCGCTGGGCCACCGGGGCACCACCCGGCGGCTCGGCAGCGCGCTCTACCCGGACAGTGCGCTCTACTTCGACGATTCGTCCAGTAGCAACGCCCGCCGGGCCGAGCCGACGTGATGGCGCATCGCGGCGATCGCCGCGTCCGCGTTCCGGGTGACGATGGCCAGGAAGATCGCCTGGTGCTCCTGCAGTGACCCGGTTCGCGGGTGCCGCGCGGACAGGTTGCGGTACTGGCGCATCACCAGCGGGTACAGCAGGGTGTCGTAGGCCTGGGCCAGGGTCTTCTGGTGCGAAGCCTGTTTCACCTGCTGGTGGAACGTGCGGTTGCCCTTCGAATAGGCCTGCTGGTCGCCGCGGTCCTGGGCCTCCTCCATCTCGTTCAGCGTCCGGCGCAGTCCCTCGATCTCGGCCTCGGTGGCCCGTTCGGCGGCCTTGCCGGCCAGCGCGGACTCCAGCGTCTCCCGGGCCTCCAGGATGTCGGCCGCCTCGGCGACGGTGAAACTCCTGGTCCGCACGCCGCGGTTGGCCTCGCTGGTGACGTAACCCTCCTGGGTCAGCCGGACCAGCACCGGGCGGATGGTGCCGCGGGAGACGGTGAACATCCGGGTCAGATCGGCCTCGGTCAGCCGGGTGTTCGGCTCGAAACTGCCGGACAGCAGCAACGTGCGCAACTCCTCGTAGACCTGGCTGTACCGGGTTGCCGTGCTCTTGTCGTTGTCGCCCACGTCTGCGCCCCACGCTCGTCGAACCAGAGGAAACTGTGCCGCAGACTACTTCTTGGCCAGGGCGAGCGCGTCATCGCGCAGACTAAGATCGGTGTAGCTGCTGTAGTCCAGCACCGATTTCTGGCTGCCGTTGGCCACATTCTGCTGCTGGATGAACTGCACCTTGTTCTGCGGCAGATCCAGTGTCGGCGAGTATGCCTTGTTCTGGTTCAGGAACGTCCATTCCTGCTCGGCCTCGGCCTGCGACCCACCGGCGGCGGTGTAGGCCGTGACGTACGGGGCCCTGGATTCGGGCGTGGCCAGGTAGGCGAACAGCTTCGCGTAGGCGGCCAGCACCTTGACCAGTTGATCCCGTTTGGCGGAGATCGCGCTGGACGAGGCCACCGCTCCCTGGTTGATCCACAGCGGCAGTTCCTGGTTGACCGTGGCGATCATCCGGGCGCCCTGCTTGGTGGCCAGCGCCTGGTTGCCCACCTGCCCGTAACCGCAGTCGACCTGCTTGGCCAGCGCGGCCTTCAGCGAGTCGGCGCTGCTGCCGACATTGCGGAAGGTCACCGCCGACTGGGGAATGTCGTACTTGGCCAGCAGCGCGGCGAACACGTCGTACAGCTCGGACCCGACCGCGCCCACCCCGAGCGTCTTGCCGGGCAGGTCGCGCACCGACTTCACCGCGGCGTTGCCGCTGAACAGCGCGCTGGTGGACACCACCTGGGTGCCGGCGACGACCTTGAGCTTCATCCCCTTCTCGATGCCCGGGAACACCCCGATCAGTCCACTGAGGATGGTGATGTCGGCCGAGCCGGAGGCCACCCCGGCCAGCACCTGGTTGCCCGAGCTGACGTTGGTGATCTCCGCCTTCACCCCGGCGTTCTCGAAATACTTCCCGCTGGCCAGCATGTGGTTGATGGCAATGGCCGCGGTGGCCGAGGTGTTCAGGATCTTGACCGTGTCGCTACCGGAACTGCCGCAGGCGGTGAGCAGACCGGCGGCGGTGACGCCGAGGGAAAGACCGAGGAAGCCCCGGCGGGACAGATTCGAGAGGGTCCGGTTGGCATGCGTCATTGCATCGTTCATTGCCATCTCCGTTTATGCGGTCCCGGAAAGAATTTCCGGCGTGCAGGGGAAAAGTCGAAGGGGTCAGCTCGGCCGGGCGGCCAGTTGCGGATAGATCCGGGCCGCCGTGCCGCCCAGGAGGTCGGCCCGTTCGGCGTCGCCCAGTCCGGCGAAGTTCTCCTCGGCGAGGGTGCGCAGTTCGGCCAGGTTTCCCTGCGAGGCCGGGAAGTTCGAGCCCCAGGCCAGATGGTCGGCGCCGAACCCCTCGGCCAGCCGGGCGATCAGCTTGGCCGGGTCGCCGTCCGGCTCGCCCGCCGCCCGCCGGATGGTCACCGAGGTGATCTTCAAGTAGACGTTGGGGAACTTGGCCAGCTCGAACAGTTCGCTCAGTTCGGCGTAGGGCGGGCCGCCCGCCAGCCGCGGCCGGGCACCGTGATCCAGCGCGATCACCACGTCCGGGTACTTGGTCAGCACCGAGGCCAGTGTCGGCGCGTTCTGCGAGTGCATCTGGATGCACACCGGAATCCGTTGCGCGGCAAGCCTTTCCCACACCGGATCCAGCCGCGGGTCGTCCAGGCCGGCCGCCGACCCACCGACCGGCGTGGTGCCGTCGGCGGCGCGGATGCGCACCCCGGCGAAGCCGCGCTCTCCGACCCAGTAATCCAGCTGGGCCAACGCGTCCTGCGCGACCAGGTCGATGGAGCAGACCCCGATCAGCCGGTCGGCGTGCGCGGCCAGCGAGTCGGCCACATAGCGGTTGTCGAACCCGTACATGGTCGCGGCCTGCACCACGGCCGCCTTGTCCACGCCGGCGGAATCCATTTCTCGCAGCAGTTCATCCAGCGTCGCCGGCCGTTCGGTGGACCAGGTGGATCGATTGCCGCCCATGGGTTTGGCCGGATATTTCTCGGTGTCCGGGGAGATGATGTGGGTGTGCAGGTCGAAGGTCGGCATTGCGTTGCTCATTTCGTTCGCCAGGGTGCCACGGTGGTCTCCAGCCAGCGGGCCACGCCGGTCAGCAGCACACCGAGCAGCATCAGGGTCAGCACCGGCACCAGCATGTAGTCGGTCTCGTAGGCGGCCCCGTAGGTCTGGATCTGGCCGCCCAGTCCGGAGATACCGGTGAAGAACTCGGCGGCCACGGTGCCGATCAGCGCGCGGCCGATCGAGATGCGCAGACCGGTCATGATGAACGGCACCGCGCTGGGCAGGATGATCTTGCGGAACACCTGCCATTCGGTGGCCATGAACGCCCGGCTGACGTCGAGCACGTTCTGTTCGACCTCGTGCACTCCGGCCGCGGTGTTCAACAGCATGGAGAACACGGTCAGCACGAACACCGTGACCACTTTGGACTGCAGCCCCAGCCCGAACCACACGATGATCAACGGGATGATGGCCAGCAGCGGGGTCGCGTTGAGCGCGCTGATGATCCACTCCACGGAGGAGGCGACCAGCGCGTACCGGCCGATGATCAGACCGGCCACCACCCCGACGACCACGCCGATGACCAGGCCCAGCGACAGGATCTCGAAGCTCTGGCCGATGGCCGTGACCAGCTTGCCGGAGGTGATCTCGTCCCACGCCGCCGCGGCGACCGCGGTCGGATACGAGGTGAACAGCGGATTGATCTGACCGATCAGCTGCCAGGAGACGAGCAGCACCGCGGCCACGGCCAGCCGCAGCGACCAGACCAGGCTGCCGCGCCGCAGCGCCGCGCGGCGGTGCTGCCGGGCCCACTCCAGTTCCTCCGGCGTTGGCGCGTCGGTGGCCGGGCTCTGTTCCCGGACAAGGTTCTGCGTCGGCATGCTCAGACCCCTCCCGCGCGGATTTCCCTGGCCACCCGGTCCCGGGCCGTGATGAACGCCGGATCGGACTTGACCTCGGCCACCGTGCCGCGCGGGCGTGGCAGTCCGACCTCGATGATGGTGTGCACCCGGCCCGGGTGCGGCAGCAGGACCAGCACCCGGTCGCTGAGGTAGATCGCCTCGTCCAGGTCGTGGGTGACGAACATGATCGTCTTCTTGGTGGTGGCCTGCAGGTCTAGCAGTTCGGCCTGCAGCCCCTCGCGGGTCTGTGCGTCCAGCGCGGAGAACGGTTCGTCCATCAGCAGGATCTGCGGGTCGACCGCCAGCGCCCGGGCCAGCCCGACCCGCTGTTGCATGCCGCCGGAGAGCTGTTTGGGGTAGTACTGCGCATAATCGCGCAGCCCGACCAGTTCCAGCGCCTCCTTGGCCCGGGCTGTGGACACCTCTTTGGCCGTGTGCTTGAGTTCAAGGCCGAACTGCACGTTGCGGATCGCGTTGCGCCAGGGCAGCAGCGAGGGCTGCTGGAACACGATGGCCCGGTCCGAACCGGGGCCGTTCACCGGGGTGCCGTCGACCCGGATCGACCCGGAGTCCGGCTCGAGCAGGCCGCCGATGATGCGCAGCAGCGTGGTCTTGCCGCAGCCGCTCAGGCCGACCACGGACACGATCTCGCCCTCACGCATCTCGAACGAGATGTCGTTGAGCACCTGCACGAACTTGGCGCGCTTGCGATCGGCCATGGACCGGAAGCTGCGGTTCACCGACTCGATGGCCAGTTTGCTGGTGTGCGTCCTCTTGCGGGACGTGGTCGCTGCTGTCATGTCAGGTCCAGGTACTGCCGGGCGTCGGCGAAGATCTCGGCCACGCTCGGCTCGCTCTTGATCAGATGTTGTTGTGCCGCATAGCGAATCGCCAGCCCGACCGAGTCGAGCAGACCGTCGTTGAGGCCATGGCTGATCTTGCGCGGTTCGGCGTCGCCGCGGGCGTCGATCTCTCCGGCGATGGCGTCGTACAGCCCGCGCACGGCCGCCGGGTCCTCGCGCAGCACGTCGGTGCGCACGGTCAGCAGGTGGTTGATGGGCACCGTGGCATGCCGTTGGTAGAACGCCTTTTCCGCGTCCGGCCAGCCCTCGATCAACGGCGTCAGCGGGGCGCCCTCGGGGATCGCCTTCGGCCCGATCAGCACGGCCGCGACCGCACCGGATTCGGTCAGTTCGACCAGCGAGCGCGAGGTGCGTTCCACGTTGGCCGGCTCGACGTACTCGGCCACGTGCGGTCCCTCGGTGGTGACCCAGGTGATCTCGTCGCAGTTCACGCCGTGTTCCTCGGCCAGCACGCCGCGGACCCACAGGCCGGTGGTCTGGGTGTAGGACCGCACGCCGACCCGCTGACCGGCCAGGTCTTCGGGCTTGCCCACCGGGCCGGTGGTCAGCCGGGAGATCGAGCGGTGGTGGAAGTTGCCGTGCAGCACCAGGGGCAGGGCGCTGATCTGCTTACCGGCCTCCCGGGCCTGCAGGAAGGTGGCCAGGGCCAGTTCGGAGAAGTCGTAGCGAAGCTCGCGCACCATCGGGGCGAACGCCTTGTGGATGGGTTCGACCTCGACGAACTCGACCTGGCAGTTCGCGGGCACGTGCTGCCCGGTCTTGAGTGGTGTCGTATGTGGATAGTCGCGGACCGCCGCAGTGTAGGACCTCAATGTCCACCAACCTCCCAGTACGTTCGTCGTCGGGCGTCCAGGAACGAGTCGTCAGCGAGCGTGGTCGTCGGCTCGCGAGCCACCAGGTGCGGTGGATTGTTTAACAACACGCGGCCAAAAGCTAGCATCCACCTCAAGAAGGGGCAAGTATCCCCAGCTCACGAACTTCGACTCCCAGACATTGTTAGACAAACCTTGCCCGCTGACGTCGCGCTGACACTGAGCGTGACCCGAGCCGGCCCGACCAGGCGCCCGGCCTCGCCCACGCGCCGACGGGTCTGTCGGGCACCAGCTGGCGACATGGACAAAAGTGCGGATGAGCGCGCCGCAGCGGCAGGCCCGGATCGCCGCGGCCGCCCTGGGCACGTTCGCGGACAAGGGCTACCAGGCCACGGCCATGACCGGCATCGCGGCGGCGACCGGGGAGCCTGGGCCGCGCCGCGGAACCGAGTTTGCGGTCGCTGTCGTCGATCACCCACCGGCCGGATGAACGGCGTGCCGATCTACCTGGCGCAGTTCTGGCCGGACTCGTGGAGCGACCAGCCCGAGGCCACCACCACGAGCGGGTCCACAGTGGACCATGCGACGACGTGTGTGTCTGTCAATCGCCGGAATTCCAGGCGGTGTATACGAATGAAAATGCTCAGTACGCGCTCGGACTGCCGAACGCTTTCGACACAATCGATCCGTACCGGCCGTGACCCTGATTCAGTTCGCCGTTTCGTCGGCGGGTTCGTCGTCTGGTTCTTCTTCGAAGGTGAAATAGATGGCCAGCAGCAACGGTTCGTCCTCGCCGTACATGTACTTCCAGGACGTGTCGACCAGGAACACGTTGTGCTCGCTGACCCACTGCCGGGCCCGGTCGAACACCTCCGCGTTCGTGGTGCCGGAGAACAACAACCGGGCCATCGGGTGGACTTGCGAGTCGGCCTCGGAGTCGTCGAAGCCGGCGGGAACCTGGAGGTGGTAGTCCGGATCGCGATCCATGAATTTCACCGTAACCGGATCGATTGCCGTCTACTTCCGGGATCACCCTGAACCATCCCCGAGAAAAGCTCGCGTCACGAAGCGGTCACGAGGACAACCGCCCGGCCGGGCCAGGTGTCTTTTTCCATGCAGGCCAACAACGCCGCTACTTGGGGGAAATTCATGATCACCGTGTCGCTTCGCATCAGACGTGTCCTAGTCGCCGGCACCGCCGCCGGGCTGGTCGGACTGGCCGCCGCAGCCTGCCAGGCCGACCGCTCGGCGGCACCGGCCGCACCGGCCACCAGCGCGACCAACGCCGAACCGGTTCTGACGGCCCCGGCCACCAGCGCGAACACCATCGCGGCGGCCCCGGTCGGCACGTCCGCACGGTCCACCAACCTCAATCCGGTCGCGCCGAGGACGCCGACGAGCACGGCACCGGCGCGGGCATTGAAGTTCCCGAACACCAATGACGATGTGCTGTTCACCGGGTACGACACGAAGAACAACATGGTCAAGATCCAAGTCATGGTGGAGGACCCCGCCTCGCAGAGCGCGCGTCTGATCCCCGACCCGAACACCCCCGGCATCCACGAACTGCCGATGGCGCCGAAGGCGACCATTACCGCCAACGACCCGAACGGCTTCCCGTTCGAGACCTGCCCGCCCCAGCACTGCACCGTGGATGACATGATCCAGAGCGTGATCGGTCACTACCCCAACGCATTCTGGGCCCACATTCACGTCAACGCCGCCGACCAAATCGACTACGTGCAGCAATCGGCGTACTGACCAACGATGACGTTTGCCCTGTGCACGAGTCGGCCGGGTCGGGGTTCCATGCGGCGGGTAGCCGCCAAGGGTGACAGCTACTCCCACCTCGGCACCCCGGTTCGGCGACGCGCACCCCGGCTGATCACCTGCCTCTTCGGCGGGGGCACCTGGCGTTTCCCGGTTCGGGGCAATACTTTTCCGGCTGCCGGTGGATCCCGATCGCCGACCAAGCGATCACTCCCCGGGGCACCAATTGCCCCCGTGACCGTTGACCAGGGCTTTGCCCGGGCACCCGGGCGTCTCACCTGGTGCCCGTAGGTGTAGAACCGGGTGTCATGCGTCTGCTCCGGACACCCCGCGACACGCGGTTCTACGATCTGTTCACCTCGGCCGCGCGGAACATCGTGGTCGGTGCGGGGCATCTGCGGGAACTACTCGAGGCGCCGCCGCGGGAGCGGGAGGCCGTCGCCAACGCGATGCGCGCGGCCGAGCACGCGGGCGACGACCTGACCCACGACATCATCGCCTACCTGGACAAATCCTTCGTGACCCCGTTCGACCGGGAGGACATCTACCGGCTCGCGGTGCGGGTGGACGACGTGCTGGACTACATGGAGGCCGCCGTCGACCTGGCCGTGCTCTACCAGGTGGAGACGTTCCCGGACGAGGTCGGCGAGCAGGTGCGGCTGCTGGGCGCGGCCGCGGACCTGACCGCCGAGGCCATGCCCAAACTGCGCGATCTGTCCGGTTTGGTGCCGTTCTGGGTGGAGATCAACCAGATCGAGGACGACGCCGACCGGGTCTACCGCCGGCTGCTGGCCCGGCTGTTCAGCGGCGAGTTCGAGGCGCTGACCGTGCTGAAGTTCAAGGAGATCGTGGACAACCTGGAAGCCGCGGCCGACGCCTTCGAGCACGTCGCCGACGTGCTGCACACCATGGCCGTCAAGGAGAGCTGAGATGGGTGCGGCCATCCTGGTCGTCGTGGTCGTGTTCGCGATCCTTTTCGACTACACCAACGGTTTCCACGACGCGGCCAACGCGGTGGCCAGCGTGGTGTCCACCCGGGCGCTGAGCCTGCGCGCGGCCCTGGCCCTCGGCGCGGTGATGAACCTGCTCGGCGCGCTGCTGGGCACCGGCGTGGCGATCACCGTGGCCACCGGCATCATCGCCACGCCGATCGGTCCGCCCGCGCTGACCGTGGTGCTGGCCGCGCTGATCGGCGCGATCGTGTGGAACCTGGTGACCTGGTACTTCGGGCTGCCCTCGTCCTCCTCGCACGCCCTGGTCGGTGCGCTGGTCGGGGCGGGCCTGGCGTCGGGCACGGCGGTGCACTGGGGCAGCGTGCTGAACAAGGTGGTGATACCCATGGTGGTGTCGCCGGTGATCGGCCTGGTGCTGGGTTTTCTGTTGATGCGACTGGTGTACCGGCTGTTCTCCCGGGCGCAGTACCACCGCACGGAACGCGGTTTCCGTCGGGCGCAGATCCTGTCCGCGGCCAGTCTGGCGCTGGGCCACGGCCTGCAGGACGCGCAGAAGACCATGGGCCTGATCGTGCTGGCCCTGCTGGCCTCGGGCCGGCAGCACAACGCGCACGTGCCGCTGTGGGTGGTGCTGGTGTGCGCGACCGCGCTGGCCGCGGGCAGCTGGTCCGGTGGGCAGCGGATCATGCGCACCATGGGCCGGCGCATCTTCCCGCTGACCCCGCCGCACGGGTTCGTCGCCGAGGCCACCGCGTCGCTGGTGCTCTACCTGACCGCGTTCGTGTTCACCGCACCGGTATCCACCACCCACGTGATCACCTCGGCCATCATGGGCGTGGGCACCACCCGGCGGCCGAAGGCGGTGCGCTGGGTGGTCGCGGAGAACATTCTCACCGGCTGGGTGCTGACCCTGCCCGCGGCCGCGCTGGTGGCCTGGGTGGTGTACCAGCCGCTGCATTTCCTGTCGCCGTAGGCATTTTCCGAACAGTCCACTCAGGACTTGGACAGGCGAGTGGCGGCCTCGATCAACAGGCCGTGCACGAACGCCTGCGGCAGGTTCCCCCGGAACTGGCGCTGTTCCACCGCGTACTCCTCGGCGAACAGCCGGGCCGGGCCTGGACAGCCGCGGGCGCGCTCGAACCAGCGCAACGCGGCCTCCCGCTCGCCCTGCTGGTCGGCGGCCAGCGCGGCGATCAGCCCGCACACCAGGAACGCGCCCTCGGCCTGGCCGAGCGGCCGGTTGTCGTGCCGAAACCGGTAGACATAGCCTTCTTCGTCGAGTTCGGCCCACGCCGCACGATAGGTGGCCACGCTGCGCGGATCGTCGGCCGGGACGGCACCGCGCAGCCCGCCGAGCAGCAGGGCGGCGTCGACCCGGTCGTCGTCCGGCGCGCGCCGCCAACGGCCGGAGGAATGCACGCCGTGGAGCGAGACCTCGGCCAGCAGCGCGTCGGCCTGGGTGCCGCACGCCCCGCCGAGGTCCTCGGGCGCGACGGCAGCGATGGCGCGCAGACCGGCCACACAGGACAGCCGGGAGTGGGTCCACCGCCGGTCGTCCAGTTCCCACAGGCCGGCGTCGGGGTCGGGCCACCGCTGCTCGATCGCGTCGATGGCGGCCCGGGCGGCGCGCCAGCCGTCCGGGCCGAGCGCATCGTGCCGCGCGGCGGCCGCGAACAACAGCAGGGCCTCGCCGAACGCGTCGAGCTGGAACTGCTTGCCGACGTGGTTGCCCACCACGTCACTCCCGCCGGGATAACCGGGCAGCGGCAGGCGGCGCTCGTCGGGGATCAGGTCGCCGGTCACCGTGTAGGCCGGCCGCAGCGACGGCCCGTCAGCCAGTAGCCGTTCGCTGACGAACCGGACGGCGTCGTGCAGCAGCGGGTGCGGACCGTCCGCGGCGATGGCCTGGCCGACCCAGCACTGGTCGCGAATCCAGGCGTAGCGGTAGTCGTAGCTGCGCACGGACTGGGTGCGT
>DASZNF010000127.1:0-56760 GCA_035551355.1 Pseudonocardiaceae bacterium
GTGTGCGTGCAGGGCGACGAGGTCAGCGTGTTCGGCGAACGCGCCGAGGACATCGCCGGGTACGAGCGGATCATCGGTGCGATGGACGAGCTGGCGCTGTCCGAGGCGGCCTCGGCCGAACTGATCATCCGCCTCGCCGACGCCCCGGCGTCACGCCCGCAACTGGCCCCGGTTTCCTGACCGGACAAGAAAAGCCGCGCGGAAGGCCGGGCGGGGGAGCGCGCGGGAGGCCGCGCGGAAGCCGCGCGCCGCGAGAAGGAATCCCTGTGCCGCAGCGAAAGTCGTGCGCTGTGCGGAACGTCCGCACCGCGCGGAAAACCGTGCGCTGGCAAGGAAGAGCCACGCGGTCAGAAGCTGCGCGCGGTCAGAAGTTGCGCGCAGTGGAAACGCCATGCGTGGCCGAACTCCTGTGCCGCTCGGAAAGTCGCGCAGTGCGGAAACCCCTGCGCCACGCACTGCGGGAAACCCCCTGCGCCACAAGGGAGAAGTGGCTCTCGGCCAGCACTGGGAACGCGGCTGGGCTCAGCCGCCGCCGGTTCCCCCGCCGCTCCCAGCGGAACCACCGCTCCCACCGGAACCGCCGGAACCACCGCCGGCTCCCGCTGCCGCGCCCATGCCCTTGATCGACCCGGTCACCGGCGCCAGGTTGGACCCGTCCGAGGTCAGCGACCCGACCTTGCAGTTCACCTTGTGCGAACCGGCCGCCCAGCTGGCCTGCTGGATGGTGTCCCAGGTCAGCGTCAGCTGGTAGGCCGACAGCGAACCGCCACCGGTGTAGCTGTTGAGCACCGGCTGGCACAGCTGGGCCAGTTTGGTCTGCTGGTCGGCCACGGCGGGGTAGCCGCTGGGGAACGAGCTGGACAGGTCGACCGTGCCGACGATCTCGTAGGCGTGCTGGTCGTTGCAGTTCACCGGCCCGGCGGGCGAGCCGTTGACCAGCCCGACGCAGATGCCTGCCGCGTAGACCGCGGACTGGTCCTGGCCCTTGGCCGTGCCGGTGGTCGGCATCGGCGCGCCGGACGCGGTCGAGCTCTGCAGTCCGCAGCGCAGCGTGCGGGTCCCGCCTGCCCACTGCTGCGCGGTCGGCTTCAGCGCGCTCACCACGTATTTCCCGGTGGGGTCGAGGTTGCCGATGTAGTTGGTGGCGCTGGTGGTGCAGTCGGTCTTGCTCAGCTGCTGCCAGGTGGCCAGCGACGGGAACCCGGCCCCGGCCGGGTAGGCGTTGGACAGGTCGGCCGAGCCGGTCACCTCGAACACGTGCGGTGCCCCGCAGTCGACCTGGGCCAGGTCGCTCTCGTCGGCCTTGGTCCAGGTCAGGCAGGCGCCCACCGGCGCGTTGGCCGCGATGCTGGCCGGATCCGGCGCGCTCGCCCCCGCGGACGTGATCGACCAGCCCAGCAGAACGCTCAGCGCCAGTACGATCACGGCGCCGACCGACGCACCCGCCATGTACAGGCGAGTGCTGCCGACCGAACTTGTCGGCGCGAACCAGTCCGCAGTCGAAGACATCAGCAGACATGATGCCGTTAGCCCGATCGACCGCGCACCTGGGGACGGATGTGACAAGCTGGAACGCGTACTGATGGGGAGAACCGGATGAGCAGTGAGAAACCGGGCGGAGACGAGCCTTATCGGCTGCCCACCCCGGACCTGACCGTCTTCGGTGAGGACGAGTCGACCACCGCCGAGCACCGCGCCGAGCCCGCGGGAGGTGATGAGCACCATGGTGCGCATCCGGGCGACGAGGTGCTGGGGCACGGCGTGCTGGGCCGGGACGAGACCGTCGAGAACTTCTCCGGCGCGCCGGGCGAGCAGCCCACGGTCGAGCAGGAGCATCCGCGCGGCCGGATGACCTT
This sequence comes from Pseudonocardiaceae bacterium, assembly GCA_035551355.1. Lineage (GTDB taxonomy): Bacteria > Actinomycetota > Actinomycetes > Mycobacteriales > Pseudonocardiaceae > DATATV01. The sequence goes on from DASZNF010000127.1 coordinate 1,857, forward strand.
CCAGGACGAGCACACCGCCCGCCACCAGCCCACCCTGGCCGAGCAGCGGGCCCGCCAGCAGGCCGAGGCCGAGGCCGGGCGCGCGGAAGAGCAGCGCGTCGAGGACGAGTTCGCCGCCGCGCGCAAACGGCAGGTCCGGCGCCGGGTGCTGATCGGCGGTGCGGTGGTCGTGGTGGCGGCCGGGATCATCGGCAGCCAGTACCTGTTCCAGTCGACCACCACCGCCAACTGTGTCGGCGCCGATCAGTCCGACCAGAACAGCGTGGTCAACGACCAGTACTGCGACCAGGCGTACGTGCAGAGCCACGGCGGCTACGTCAGCAACGGCATCATCTTCCTGCCCATCGGCTCCGGCGGCTTCCGCCAGTACCGCTACTACTACGGCGGGTCCGTCTCGAGTGGACACGTCTCCGGCGGGTCGTACACCGCGCCCAGCAGCGGCAGCCTCAAGACCGGCTCGGGCAAGTCCATCTCCCGCGGTGGTTTCGGCGTGACCAGCGGCGGCTCGGGCAGTTCCGGCGGCGGCAGCGACGAGGGCGGTTCGTCGGGCAGTCACAGCGGCAGCTCGGGCGGCAAGAGCGGGGGCAGCTGAGCCGTGCGGCGGGAGCGGCGCGCACCGCGCGCGGACTGGCAGCGGATCGTGCACGAGCAGGGCCTGGTCTACGACGCCCCGGGCCGGGACGGCGCAGGCAGTCCGCGCCCGTACTGGGACGAGTCGGTGCACTACGTGTTCGAGATGGACGAGATCCTCTCCGTCGAGGCCGACGTCGAACTGCTGCACTCCATGTGCCTGGCCGCCGTGGAGAACGTGATCACCACCGAGCGCTACGCCGACTTCGGCATCCCGGAGTGGGTTTGGCCGGGCATCGCGGAGTCCTGGAAGCGCGGCGATCCGCACGTGTACGGCCGGTTCGACGTGCGCTACGACGGGTCCGGCCCGGCGAAGCTGCTGGAGTACAACGCGGACACGCCGACCACGCTGCTGGAAGCGTCCATCGTGCAGTGGTTCTGGAAGACCGAGCTGTACCCCGACGACGACCAGTGGAACTCGCTGCACGAGAAGCTGGTCGCGCGGTGGGCCGAGGTCGGCGCCAAGCTGCCCTCGGACGAGCTGCACTTCACCTGGTCCGGCGCGGAGACCACGGGCGAGGACCACGTCACCGTCACCTACCTGCAGGAGACCGCGGCCGAGGCCGGGCTGAACACGATCGGGCTGGCCATCGAGGACATCGGCTGGGACCCGCTGCTGTCCCGGTTCGTCGATCTGGCCGAGGCGCCGATGAACACGGTCGTGAAGTTGTACCCGTGGGAGTGGATGGTCGAGGAGCAGTTCGGACACCACGCGGTGGACCGGCTGCCGGCCACGCTGTGGGTCGAGCCGTTGTGGAAGATGTTGTTGTCCAACAAGGCTTTGCTGGCCGTGCTGTGGGAGATGCATCCCGGCCACCCGAACCTGCTGCCCGCCTATCTGGACCAGCCCGGCATGCTCACCGAGTACGTGCGCAAACCCAAGCTGGGCCGGGAGGGCGCGAACATCCAGATCGTCGCGCCGGGCTACGAGACCGCCACGGATGGCGTGTACGGCAAGGAAGGCTACGTCTACCAGCTGTTCGATCCGTTGCCCGAGTTCGACGGTTTCCGCCCGGTGCTTGGCACCTGGCTGGTCGGCGACGAGGCGGCCGGGCTCGGCATCCGGGAGACCGCGGGCCTGGTCACCGACGACGGCGCCGCCTTCGTCCCGCACCGGATCAATCCCTAGGCACACCAACGGTTTCCGGTGAGTCCAGGTAGGCCCGGACGCCGGCCGGCCGGATGCGCACGCCGTCGGCGAACCGGGCCACCCCGTCGCGCCACGCCCGTCCGGCTCAGCCCGCCGACGGCACCGGCCCACCCTCGCGAGTGGTCAGCCACTGCTGGATCTCCACCAGGTTGCCCTCCGGGTCCCGCAGGTAGGCCGCCCGCAAGCGGCCGTCGAAATCGACCGGCCCGGATATCCGCGCGCGGCCCGCCACCGGGCCGGACTACGCTGACATGCCGTGATCGAGCTGAGGACACTGCGCGAGGACCCGGAGGCGGTGCGCGCGTCACAACGCGCCCGCGGCGAGGACGAGACGCTGGTCGACGCGCTGCTGTCCGCCGACGAGCGGCGCCGGTCGGCGATCGGCCGGGCCGACACCCTGCGGGGCGAGCAGAAGCAACTGGGCAAGCAGGTGGGCAAGGCCAAGGGCGAACAGCGGGACGCGCTGCTGGCCAAGGCCAAGGAGCTGGCCGCCGAGGTCAGGTCGGCCGAGGCCGAGCAGGGCGAGTCGGAGTCCGAGCTGACCGTGCTGCACAAGAAGGTGGCCAACCTGGTCGAGGAGGGCGCCCCGCCCGGCGGCGAGGACGACTACGTGGTGCTCAAGCACGTGGGCGCCCCGACCGAGTTCGACTTCACCCCCAAAGACCACCTGGAACTGGGTGAGGGCCTGCGTGCGATCGACATGGAGCGCGGCGCCAAGGTCTCCGGTGCGCGGTTCTACTTCCTCACCGGGGTGGGCGCCCAGCTCCAGCTGGCCATGCTCAACATGGCCATCCAGCAGGCCATCGGCTACGGCTTCACCCCGATGATCACGCCGACCCTGGTCCGCCCGGAAACCATGGAGGGCACCGGATTCCTCGGCGCGCACGCCAGCGAGATCTACCACCTGCCGGCCGACGACCTGTTCCTGGTCGGCACCTCCGAGGTGCCGCTGGCCGGCTACCACAGCGACGAGATCCTGGACCTCTCCGCCGGTCCGCGCCGGTACGCGGGCTGGTCGTCGTGCTACCGCCGGGAAGCCGGTTCGTACGGCAAGGACACCCGCGGCATCATCCGGGTGCACCAGTTCGACAAGGTCGAGATGTTCTCCTACTGCCCGCCCGAGCAGGCGCACGAGGAGCACCTGCGCCTGCTGGCCTGGGAAGAGGAGATGCTGGGCAAGATGGAGCTGCCCTACCGGGTGATCGACGTGGCCGCGGGCGACCTGGGCACCAGCGCCGCCCGCAAGTACGACTGCGAGGCCTGGCTGCCCACCCAGCGGACCTACCGCGAGCTGACCTCCACCTCGAACTGCACCACGTTCCAGGCCCGGCGGCTGAACATCCGGCACCGGGACGCCGACGGCCGCCCGCAGATGGCGGCCACCCTCAACGGCACCCTGGCCACCACCCGGTGGATCGCGGCCATCCTGGAGAACCACCAGCAGGCCGACGGTTCGGTGCGGGTGCCCGAGGCGCTACGCCCCTACCTGGGCGGCCGGGAAGTCCTGGAGCCGGTCGGCTGAATCACCGCCGAACCTGAACCGGTCCGGTGCGGGTGCCACACCCCCAGGTGGTGGCACCCGCACCGGCGTCTGTGGCGGCGGACTCGGAGTTCGCCGTCGTGCCGGCAGTTCTCAGACGCGGTGCCGCCGACGCCGGGTCAGCCACAGTCCGGCCGTTCCGGCGGTCAGCAGCGCGGCCCCGCCCGCCAACGGGACGCCGAGCGACACCCCGGTATAGGGCAATGACGCACTGGACCCGCCCCCGGTTCCACCGCCGGTGTGGCCCGGCGGCACCGCCGCGGCCGTGGTGGTCGTGGTGGTCGTGCTCGCCGGGGGAGCCGTGGTGCCGGTGGTGGGCGCAGTGGTGCTGGTCGGTGGCGCGGCCACCGCGCTGATCGTGGTGCTCAGCGCGTCATCGGCCGGATTGCTGTCCCCGTACAGCTCGTGCCAGACGTGCAGGTTGATGGTGTCGTCGGTGAACGGCGCGGTCACCAGCACCCGCGCGCCGAGCGTGCCGCTCGTGCCGGGCAGCACCCGGTCGGGCAGCGCGGCGCTCACCGAATGGTCGGACTTGGCCATGTTCGAGGTCATGTCGCCGAACGTGCCGACGATTTTCAGGCCGGCCGGCAGATCCAGCTGGCATTCCACGTAGTCGGGCACATTGCCGGTCATTCCGCAGATTCCGGCCACGCTGATCGTCTGGCCGACGGTGACCGTCCGGCTCGGCCGGGACCGGCCGTTCACAGTGAGGTGCTGGGCGATCTGGTCGACCACGCCCTTGACGTAACCGACGTCGATGCCCGCCACCTCGGCCGGCGCCCCGTGCACGCCGACGTCGATCGAGCCGGTGGTGCCGGTTCGCCAGTCGGGCGCCGAATCGCGGCCCGGCTTGGTGTAGGCGAACCCGCCGGACAGGGACAGGTCGTTGAACTGCACGCGATAGGTGCCCGACGGCAGGCCGGTGATGCAGTAGTGGCCCTGCGCATCGGTATGCGTGTCGTAGTTGTCGGTGTCTGCGATGCCCATGTCGGTCAGCATGGCCGGTTCGCCGGCCTGTCTGATGCCGTCACCGTTGGTGTCCTGCCAGGCGTACCCGCAGATCGACCCGGTCGTCGCGGTGGACGGCGTGCTGCTGGTGGCGGCGAAGGCGGGTGTGGCGAACAGTGCCGGAGTGGCGGCCAGGCCGAGCGCGAGCGCGGTGCGGGCAATGCGATGCATCGGTGAATCCCCCCTCGATTCGAAATCATCTGCCCGGTGAGAACCGGGTATTGTTGAAGTCGTTCGACCGGGGCATCAGGTTGTCTGGAAACCCAATTCGTTATTTTTGCGGGAAAACAATTCGAATAGATATTCTGCTTTATACGCGCGAGGATCCCGGCGCCGTTGCCTTCGACACCCAACCGAGACCGGACTCAGGCGCGCGGCACCGGGTCGGCCACCTGCCGGGCGATTTCCAGCGCGCTGGTGGCCCCCGGCGTAACCTGACCCTCCCGGCCGTCAGCCAGGGCCGGGACGAGCGGGGAAGGGCGGAACGTGGCAGTTCGCGAGGTCGTGGCGGTGGTGCCCGCGCGCGGCGGATCCACCGGCTTCCCCGGCAAGAATCTCGCCCCCTTCCTGGGCAAACCCCTGCTCGCGCACGCCATCGCCGCCGGAACCGGGGCTACCGGCGTGACCCGGGTGCTGGTCAGCACCGACGACCCGGACATCGGCAAGGCCGCGCTGACCGCGGGCGCCGAACTCGTGCCGCGCCCGGCCGAGCTGTCCGGCCCCACTGCCCGCACGGTGACCGCGGTGGTGCACGCCCTGGACCACATCGAGGCCGCCGACGACACGATCGTGGTGCTGCTGCAGCCGACCACCCCGTTGCGCACCGCCGCCGACGTCGACGAATGCCTCGACAAGCACGGCGGCCGGGCGACCGGCTCGGTGGTCCAGTTCAGCGCGTCCACCGAGCACCACCCGTGGAAGAGCTGCCTGCTGGTGGATGGTCGCCTCACCCCGGTGGCCGACTGGCCCGACCTGGAGGCGCCCCGCCAGCTGCTGCCCGAGGTGCTCCGGCCGACCGGCGGCGTGTACGTGGTCGGCGCCGGCGACCTGCGGGCCCGGCAGCGGTTCTTCGTGCCCGAGGTGCTGGCCCAGGTCATCCCGGTCGAACGCGCGGTGGACATCGACACCGAGGCCGACCTGCGGCGCGCCGAAACCGCCGCCGCCAACCTGCGCTAACCGCCCGCCCGACGTCTGACCCGAGCGCGCCCGCCAACCTGACCCGACCGCCCGCCCGACGCCTGACGCGAGCGCGCCCGACTCAACGCGAGCGGCCGCCGCTGGGCGCGCGAGCTCAGTCGTGGACCGGCCGGTCCACGAACTCCTTGTACAGCGAGGGCCGCCACAGCTCCTCGCCGGTGAACAGCGCCACGATCCGCTCGCACGCCCCCGGCTGGCCGAACCCGTTCTCCCCGGGCAACCGCCCCGCCGCCCGGGCCTGCCCGATCGCCTTGCCCACCACCGAGGCCTCCGGCACCGCGTGCCACACGCTGCGCGCGGTGGACCGCCGCCGCTGCCGGGTGCCCACATTCACCGAGGGCGTGCCCAGCACCGGCGCCTCCCGCACCCCGGCCGAGGAATTGCCCAGCACCAGCTCGGCGTGCCGCATCAGGGTCACGAAGTACTCGAACCGCATCGAGGGCAGCCGCACGAACCGCGGCCCGGTCAGCCGGTCCAGCTGCCTGCGCACGTCCACACAGCCCTCGTCGTTGTTCGGGTCGATGACCACCCAGTTGCCGCCATCGGCCAGCACCGCGTCCACCACCTCGGCCGCGTTCGGGCCGTTGTGCTCGATCTCGGTGGTCACCGGGTGCAGCGCCAGCACCCCGTACTCGGTGAACGGGATGTCGTAGCGCTCGCGCAGCCGGTCGAGGCCGGGCAGCTCGGCCGAGGTGAGCATGTCCACCTCCGGGCTGCCCACCACGAAGATCCGCTCGGCCTCCTCGCCCAGCTGCAGCAACCGCCGCTGAGCTTCCTCGTTGGCGGCCAGATGGACGTGCGCGTGCTTGGTGATGGAGTGCCGGATGGCGTCGTCGATGGTGCCGGACACCTCGCCGCCCTCGATGTGCACCACCCGGATGTTGGCCAGCGAGCCGACCAGCGCGGCGGCCAGCGCCTCCACCCGGTCGCCGTGCACCACGATCGCGTCCGGCGCCTGCTCGTGCACCAGCCGGGTGAGCGCCTCCATGGTGTTGGCCAGCACCAGGCTCAGCGGTTCGCCCTCGATCTGGTTGGGGATCAGGTGCAGCCGGCGCAGCCCGGCCCGCTCGATCTCGTGCACCGTGTAGCCGTAGCGGCGCAACAGGTGCATGCCGGTGACCACCACTCGCGCGGACAGCGTGTCGCTGTCCTGCACGGCGATCATGATGTCGCGCAGCTTGCCGAAGTCGGCGCGGGTCCCGGTGACGAACAGGACCTCGCGCCGGTCCGGTCGGCCGGCCGGTTCGGGCTGGTCAGGCAAGGTCCGTCCACTTGATCTGCACGTCGGCGGGCAGGTCGCGGGCGGTGCTGCGGCCCAGCACCGACTCGAAGTCCACGGCCTTGATCTCGCCGGTGCCCGGCCGCTTCACCCAGGTGTTGCCCGTGGTCAGCGGCTGGCCGGCCGGGATCGCGGCGGTGGTGACCACGCAGGCGTAGGCGAAGTCGATGGTCGGCTTCTCCGCGTCCAGCACCTGCTTGCTGCCGCCCAGCGCGGCGTGGATCAGCTGGGAGCCGCGCACCAGCTCGGCGAAGTCGGCGGGCAGCGAGGACACCGGGATGTCCGGGCCGGGCCAGCTCATGTCCGAGGTGAAGTGCCGCTCCAGCACCCGCGCGCCCAGCGCCACCGCGCCGAGGCACGGGTAGATGGAGGTGGTGTGGTCGGACAGGCCGAGCACCGCGTCTCCGAACGCCTCGCCCAGCTCGGTCATGCCGCCCAGCCGGACCAGCTCGGGCGGGGTCGGGTAGAGCGAGGTGCAGTGCAGCAGGGCGAAGCCGACCCCGGCCTCGCGCAGCAACTCCACCGCCGGGGTGATGGAGGCGATGTCGTTCATGCCGGTGGACAGGATGACCGGCTTGCCGAACGAGGCGATGTGTTTGACCAGCGGGTAGTTGTTGCACTCCCCGGAGCCGATCTTGAACGCCTCGACGCCCAGCTCGGCCAGCTGGTCGGCGGCGGCCCGGGAGAACGGGGTGGAGACGAAGATGACGCCGCGCTCCTCGGCGTGCGCCTTGAGCTCGCGCTCGTCCTCCTTGGACAGCGCGCAGCGCTGCATCATCTGGTAGATCGGCTCGTCGGCGTTGCCGGGCACCACGTCGTTCGGGATCATCTCGTCGGAGACGACGTGGGTCTGGAACTTCACGACCTCCACGCCCGCGTCCGCGGCGTCGTCGATCATCCGGTGGGCCTTGGCCGGATCACCCTCGTGGTTGATGCCGATCTCGGCCACCACCAGCGGTGGGTACGCCAGACCGACCTGACGCTCGCCAATAGCGAAGGACGACAACTTGACCTCCTCGGGTTGCACGCGACCGAACCTACCCACCCAGGTCCAACCCGGCCGCATCGCCGTTTGATCCGGACGGCTCAGAACCAGCGTTCCAGGACCTGGGCCACCCCGTCCTCGGTGTTGGCGGCGGTCACCTCGTCGGCCGCGGCCAGCGCGTCGGCGTGCCCGTTGGCCATCGCCACCCCGTGCCCGACCCAGCGCAGCATCGGCACATCGTTGGGCATGTCGCCGAAGGCCACGATGTCCTCGGCCGCCACGTCCAGCCAGCCGGCCACCTCGGCCAGCCCGGTCTGCTTGGTCACCCCGGCCGCGGACACCTCGATCATGCCGACGTTGGTGGAGTAGGTGATCTGCACCGCGCCGCCGACCACCGCCTCGGCCGCCGCCGCGATCTCCGCGCTGGTCGCGCCCGGGGTGCGCACCAGAAGTTTCACCGCCGGTTTGCCCAACATCTCATCCCGGGGCGAGATCTGGTGCGGGTCGCCGGTCCACGCGTGCCGGTAGCCGTCCTCGATCAGGAACTCCCGGCCGTCCAGCCCGAACGCCGAATCGCCGATCCGCTCCACCGCGATCGTGGTGCCCGGCAGGGCGGCGTCCAGGGTGTGCACGACATCACGTAACAACACCGCCGGGATCGGATGGCTGCCCAGCACCCGGTCGGCGTCGATGTCGTAGAGCACCGCGCCGTTCGCGCACACCGCGTAACCGTCGATGAGCCCGTCGGACGACACCGGCCCGATCCACCGCGGTGGCCGTCCGCTGACCAGCACGAACGGCACCTCGGCGGCGCGCACCGCGGCGATCGCCGCGGCGGTGCGCGGGCTGATCGCCTCGGCCGTGTTCAGCAGGGTCCCGTCCACGTCGGAAGCCACCAGGCGAGGTCGTTGCACCCCACCATCCTGCCCGTCACGGGGGAGTTGCCAGGTTCGTGTGACCAAACCCCTCCCGCGAAGTCGCTCTTGGTGGCTACCGTGACGCATGCGCGTCGGGATCGTGATCTTGCCGGAGTATCGGTGGTGGATGGCCAGGTCCAAGTGGGAGGCGGCCGAACAGTACGGCTTCGACCACGCTTGGACCTACGACCACCTCGGCTGGCGCAGCCTGGTCGACGGCCCGTGGTTCGGCGCCGTGCCCACCCTCACCGCGGCCGCCGCGGTCACCGAGCGCATCACCCTTGGCACCTTCGTGGCCTCGCCCAACTTCCGGCACCCGGTCTCCTTCGTCCGTGAGGTCACCGCGCTGGACGACATCGCCGACGGCCGGTTCGTGCTGGGCCTCGGCGCGGGCGGCACCGGGCACGACGCCACGGTGACCGGGGCCGCGCCGCTGTCCGCCCGGCAGCGGTTCGCCCGGTTCGCCGAGTTCACCGGCCTGCTGGACGAGATCCTGCGCAACGACGACACCACCTTCACCGGCGACTACTACGAGGCGGTGGGCGCGCGTAGCGCCCCGGGCAGCGTGCGCAGGCCCCGGGTGCCCTTCGCCATCGCCGCCAACGGCCCTCGTGGCCTGGACCTGGTGGCCAGGCAGGGCCAGGGCTGGATCACCAACGGCCGGACCGGCGCCACCGAGGGCCTGACCGGCGCCGAAGAGGAGGAGGCCTGGTGGGGCGGGGTCGCTCAGCTGTGCACCCGGCTGACCGACTCGCTCGGCGCGGCCAACCGGCCCGCGACCAGCCTGGACCGCTACCTGAGCCTGGACTCGGCGCCCGGTTACTCGCTGTCCAGCGTCGCCCGGTTCACCGAGATGCTGGGCCGCGCCCAGGATCTGGGCTTCACCGACGTGGTGGTGCACTGGCCGAGGGCGGACGGGGTGTACATGGGGCAGGAGTCGGTGGTCGAGCAGATCGCCGCGGACGTGCTGCCCAAGCTGGAATCCACTCCCAAACGCGACCGCTGGCGCTCCAGCGCCCCCTGACCGCGCCCCGGCCGCCGCGAGCGGTGGGCCCCGACTGGCCGTGATCGGCAAATGTCCAGGTCGTCGGTTTGTCCCCGGGCGATGACGTCGCCCACAGTGACGTCGGTACCCTGGATCGCTGTGAGCTTCGCAGGTTTTGACCTGGTTGTCGTCGGTTCTGGTTTCTACGGTCTGACCGTCGCCGAACGCACGGCCACCCAACTCGACAAACGTGTCCTGGTGCTGGAGCGGCGCTCGCACCTGGGCGGAAACGCGTACTCCGAACCGGAACCCGAGACCGGGATCGAGATCCACCGGTACGGGGCGCACCTGTTCCACACCTCGAACAAACGGGTGTGGGACTACGTGAACCAGTTCACCGACTTCACCGGCTACCAGCACCGGGTCCGGGCCATGCACAAGGGCCAGGTGTACTCGTTCCCGATGGGGCTGGGCCTGATCTCCCAGTTCTTCGGCCGCTACTTCACCCCGCAGCAGGCGAAGGAACTGATCGCCGAGCAGGCCGCGGAGGTCGAGTCGGGGAAGGCCGCCAACCTGGAGGAGAAGGCGATCTCGCTGATCGGCCGCCCCCTCTACGAGGCGTTCATCCGCGACTACACGGCCAAGCAGTGGCAGACCGACCCGCGGGAACTGCCCATGGCCACCATCAACCGGCTGCCGGTCCGCTACGACTTCAACGACCGGTACTTCAACGACACCTACGAGGGTCTGCCGGTCGAGGGCTACACGGCCTGGCTGACCAGGATGACCGAGCACCCCAACATCGAGGTCCGGACCGACACCGACTACTTCGCGGTGCGCGATCAGATCCCCGAGGGCACCCCGGTCGTCTACACCGGCCCGCTGGACCGCTACTTCGACTACGCCGCGGGCCACCTGGGCTGGCGCACGCTGGACTTCGAGCAGGAAGTCCTGCCGATCGGCGACTTCCAGGGCACCCCGGTGATGAACTACAACGACGGGGACGTGCCCTACACCCGCATCCACGAGTTCCGGCACTTCCACCCGGAGCGGGCCGACGTCTACCCGGACGACAAGACGGTGATCGTGCGCGAGTTCTCCCGTCCGGCCACGGACGAGGACGAGCCGTACTACCCGATCAACACCGCGGAGGACCGGGCCAAGCTGGAGAAATATCGCGAGCTGGCCAAGCGCGAGGCGCGCGAGCACTCTGTGCTGTTCGGCGGCCGGCTGGGCACCTACAAGTACCTCGACATGCACATGGCGATCGGCTCCGCCCTCTCGGCGTTCGACAACAAGATCGCCCCGCACCTGACCGATGGTCAGCCACTGGACGGATCGATAGACGCATGACCGCGACCCAACCGCATCCCGCTCCCGCCTCGGCCGTGCTGTCCGTGGTGCCCGACCCGGCCACCTCGCCCAGCGCGGAGACCAAGGTGCTGCACCAGGTGCAGCGCCGGTTGGCCCGTACCCCGGTGGTCAAGACCGCGCAGGCGATGTCCTTCTTCGGCGAGCACAGCCTCGGCTGGGTGGCGCTGGGCCTGATCGGCGCGGCGGTGGACCGCAAGCGCCGCAGCGACTGGCTGTTCGCCGCCGGTGGCGTGCTGGCCGCGCACGCCGCGTCCATCGCGGTCAAGCGGGTGGTCCGCCGCCCCCGGCCGGACGACCCCGACGTGCGGGTTCTGGTCGGCACGCCGAGCAAGCTGAGCTTCCCGTCTTCCCATGCCACGTCGACCACCGCGGCCGCCGTGCTCTACGGTGGCCTCACCGGCCGCAAGGCCGCCGGGGCGGTGGTGCCTCCGATGCTGGTCAGCAGGCTGGTGCTGGGCGTGCACTACCCGAGTGACGTGCTGGCCGGCTCGGCCTTGGGCGCGGTCGTCGGCGGCGGAGTCCTCCGCTGGCTGCGGAGGAAGCGGTGACCAGGGAAACGGCGACCAAGGAGACATCCGTGGACGAAACGGCCGTGCAGGCGACCGCAGCCAAGAAAAAGGCCGCGGGCAAGGGCGCCGATTCGGCCGCGGACGGCGCCCCCGGCAACACACCCGAGCCGGCCGGCAACCAGTCCGAGCAGGCCGGCAACCAGGCTGAGCTGACCGGCGACCAGTCCGAGCTGACCGGCGGGCAGGCTGAGCCGACCGCGGACGAGGCGGGCGCCAACGGCTCGGCCCCGGCCGACGAGTCCGGCAAAGCCGACAAGACCGACAAGGCGGCCGACGAGACGCCCTCGGCGCAGCCGGTCGCCGCGCAGCCTGCCGATCCGGCCGCTCCCGCGTCGGCCAAGCGCACGCCGGCGGCCATGGTCCGCGGCGTGGTGCGCACCGCCCGGCCCAAGCAGTGGGTGAAGAACGTCCTGGTGCTGGCCGTGCCGTTCCTGGCCGCCAAGATCAACCACCCGGACGTGCTGCGGGCCGCGGTGATCGCGTTCATCGCGTTCTGCCTTGCCGCCTCGGCGATCTACCTGATCAACGACGCCAAGGACGTGGAGGCCGACCGGGCCCACCCAACCAAGCGCAACCGGCCGATCGCCGCGGGCATCGTGCCGGTGCCGGTCGCCCTGGCCGTCGCGGTGGTGCTGCTGCTGGGCGGGCTGGGGGTCAGCTTCGCCGACAACTGGCAGCTGGCCGTGGTCATCGCCGTGTACGAGGCGGTGCAGCTGGGCTACTGCTTCGGCTGGAAGCACCAGCCGGTGATCGACCTGTGCATCGTGGCCTCGGGCTTCCTGTTGCGCTCCATCGCCGGTGGTGTGGCCGCGTCGCTGCCCATGTCCGAGTGGTTCCTGCTGGTCACCGCGTTCGGTTCGCTGTTCATGGTGTCCGGCAAGCGCTACGCCGAGATCCGGCTGTTCGAGGAGACCGGCGCCGAGATCCGGGCCTCGCTGCGCAACTACTCGGCCAGCTACCTGCGGTTCGTGTGGGCGACCTCGGTGGCCGTCATGATCACCACCTACGGCCTGTGGGCGTTCCAGATCCACCAGCAGTCCAACTCGGTGTGGTCGATCATCTCCATGGTGCCGTTCGTGGTCGCGGTGCTGCGCTACGCGGTGGACGTGGACCGCGGCAAGGCCGGCGCGCCGGACGAGATCGTGCTGCGCGACCGGGTGCTGCAGGTACTCGGCCTGGCCTGGGTGCTCACCCTGGCGGCCTCGTTCTACTTCTAGATTCGGTGCTGTACTGGTAAGACAACCCGTGTTGGCCCGCTGTGGAACCGTGCGAGAGACGTGAACGACAACTCTGAAACGACCCGCCAGCCCTGGACGTTCGAGCTGCTCGACGAGAGCGGGGTCGGACTGGCCGACGGGGTGGGCATGCTCGACGAGCGGGAGCGCAGGCTGCTCGTCGGAGCGGCCAACTTCCATTCGCTGGCCGCGCCGGGCCGGACCTTCCGGCTGACCGTGCTGCGCGGACCGCGCGGCACGCTGCCCTCGCTGACCGACAAGATGGTGCACCGGATCGAGTGGCCGGACGACCGGGCGGTCGTCGGCTCGTTGCTGATCCGCTCCATCGCCACCTCGCCCTCGGGCACCGCGCCCGCGACCGGCCTGGCGGACCTGGTCATCGACCTGGGCGGCGAGCCGGACCTGGCCGACGCCTACGCCAAACTGCCCGGCTGGAAGGGCAAGGCGCGCCGCGCGGTGCGGTTCATGGCGCCGGTGCAGTTCGACGTGCTGCGCCAGTACCGCACGGACGTGGTGGAGAAGCGGATGCGCGCCACCGGCATCCACCGCAAGGCGCCGGTGCTGGTGGAGCGGGGCGCCTCGCTGGACGCGCCGCAGCGCGGCCCGGCCCTGCTGTTCGGCATGCACTGGCTGGAGATGGGCGGCGCCGAGCGGTGGGCGCTGGACACCGTGGCGCTGGCCAAGGAGGCCGGGTTCACCCCGATCGTGATCACCGACCGGGAGTCCTCGCAGCCGTGGATCACCCGGCCGGAGCTGGACGGCGCGGTGGTGGTGCCGCTGACCCACGATCTGGACGTCACCGACGAGGCCGCGTTCCTCAACGGCGTGCTGGCCACCTTCGACGTGCGCGGTGTGCACGTGCACCACAACACCTGGCTCTACCAGCGGCTGCCGTGGCTGCGCTCGGTGCGCCCGGACCTGCCGATGGTCGACTCGCTGCACATCCTGGAGTGGCGCACCGGCGGGTTCGTGGACATCTCGGTGCGCATGTCGAATGTGATCGACACCCACCACGTGATCTCCCCGGCGCTGCGCGACTACCTGATCGGCAGGCAGAACCTGCCGCCGGAGAAGATCAAGCTGGCCACGCTGGCCAACCTGACCACGGACGCGGTGTTCGCGCCCGCGGTGCGGGAGAAGACCGCGGAGGAGAAGTTCACCGTGGTGTTCGTCGGCCGGTTCACCCAGCAGAAGCGGCCCTACCTGTTCCTGCAGCTGGCCGCGAAGCTGAAGAAGTCCCACGGGGACCGGGTGCGGTTCATCATGCAGGGCGACGGCGAGCTGGCCAACGAGGTGCACGCGCTGCGTGACCGGCTGGGCCTGGCCGACGTGCTGGAGGTCCGCGGCCCCGACCGTCCGGTCAGCGACACCCTGGCCGAGGCGGACGCACTGGTGGTGTCCAGTGACAACGAGGGCCTGACGCTCACCTCGTTCGAGGCGACCTCGGCCGGTGTGCCGGTGATCTCCGCGGACGTGGGCGCGCAGGCCTCGCTGGTCGCCGACGGACTGCTGATGCCCCGGCACCCGTACCCGTTCCTGCAGCAGAGCGCGGCCCGTATCGAGCAGATGATGGGTTCCGTTGAAGCCCGAAAGACCTGGCTGGACGAGCAGGTCAGCAAGGCGGCCGCGTTCGCCAAACTCCCCGACGCCCGCTCGTGGACCCGCGAGCTCTACGAAGGATGGATGCGTTGAGCTCTATCGCCGCCGTCATCGTCACGTTCAATCGCAAGGACAAGCTGGTCCGGGTGATCGACCACGTGCTGGCGCAGACCCGCGCTCCGGAGTGGGTGATCGTGATCGACAACGCCTCGACCGACGGCACCGAAGAGGTGACGTCGAAGTACGCGGGCAACGAGAAGGTCGTCGTCGAGCGGCTGCCGAAGAACATCGGCGGCGCGGGCGGGTTCTCCGCGGGCATGGCGCGCGGGTACGAACTGGGCGCCGACTTCGTGTGGATCATGGACGACGACTGCTACCCCAACGCCGAGGCGCTGGAGGAGCTGGAGACCGGCCTGGCCAAGGCCGAGGAGTCCATGGGCATGCCGCTGCCCTACGCGTGTTCGCTGGTGAAGTTCATCGACGGCGACCTGTGCGAGATGAACAATCCGGGCACCACCTGGGACTGGGGCCGGTTGATCGCCCGCGGCCAGGAGAACGTGCTGGTCACGCACTGCTCGTTCGTGTCGGTGCTGTTCCCGCGCTGGGTGCTGACCCGGTTCGGGCTGCCGCTGAAGGACTACTTCATCTGGTTCGACGACCAGGAGTACACCCTGCGGGTGACCCAGGCCGGGCCCGGCGTGCAGGTGCTGTCCAGCGTGGCCGTGCACGACATGGGCGTGAACCGGGGCGTGAACTTCGGCGACGTGACCGGCGCCAACATGTGGAAGTTCCGTTACGGCGCGCGCAACGAGGCGTCCTTCCGGCTGCACCACGAGAACGCGTTCAGCTTTGCCAAGTTCGTGTTCCGGCTGTTCAACGGCCTGCGCGCGGGCAAGGTGTCCTGGCCGCTGCGGGTGCAGCTGTTCCGCCAGGTGCTCAAGGGCATGCGGTTCAACCCGCAGCCGGAGTACCCCCGCTCGGTCCTCTGACCGGCTGACGACTCAGGACGGCCAGGCGGCGAGCAGTTCCTCCGGTTCGAGGACCCGCACGCCGCCGGCCGTGACCTGCTCGGTCGCCCCGGCCCGGCTCACCACCAGCAACGGGGTGGTGGCGTCCGCGCCGGGCAACTGGTCGCGGTGCACGATCAGCCGGGCCAGGTCGTGCTGGTCGAACCGCTTGTGTTCCAGCCATTTCACCGAGCCGACCAGGGTGATCCGCTTGCCCACCGGGGCCTGGTCGGCGCCGACCAGGTCGATCTCCGGGTCGTTGGTGCGGGTCCAGTAGCCGCCGATGGCCCCGGTGCCCTCGCCGATCGCGTCGGTGTCCAGCCGGCGCAGGGCCTCGCGCACCACCGGTTCGATGGCCCGGCCCCGCCAGGTGGTCCAGGATTTCTGGATCCGGGCCAGTACCAGGTCGCCCCGGCCGCGCTCGATCTCCGGCAGGTGCGAGGCGAGAAAGGCCAGCCAGAACCGCAGGTGGGGCTCGGCGATGAGGTAGCGGGTCTCCCGGGACGGCTTCACCGACAGCGGCCGGATCGCCTCCACGATCCGTTTCGTGGCCAGCAGATCCAGCGCCCGGTTCAGTGATGCCGGTTGCAGGTCACCGGCGGCCTGCCGGATCCCGGAGAAGGTGCGCTCGCCCGAGCCGATCGCGGCCAGCACCCGGGACGCCAGCGCGTCGGCCGGGAACTCCGCGGCCAGCGCGCGTTCGGCGCTGACCGACAGGGCGGACAGTGGGTCGCGGATCGCGGTGGCCAGATAGTCCGGCATCGAGGCGCCGTGCGGCCACTGGTTGAGCACCAGCGGCAGGCCCCCGGTGATCAGGTAGGCGTCGAACGCCTCGGCCGCGGGCAGTCCGGTCATCGTGGCCACGTCGGCCGGGCTCAGCGGGGGCACCACCAGCTCCGTGCCGCGCTGGTGAAACGGCCGGTCGTAACGGTTGAGCGCCTCCATGATGGCCAGGTCGGAGCCAATGAGCAGGAGCAGCACCGGACGCCGGGAGAACTCCCGGTCGAACACCTTCTGGAGAGTGGCCTCGAAGTCCGGGTCGGCGGCGACGAGGTAGGGCAGCTCGTCCAGCACGATCACGGCCGGCCCGTCGGCGGGCAGCGCGGCCAGCAGCAGGCGCAGCGCGGCATCCCAGGAGTGCGGGGTGACCGCGTCGAACACGCTCCGGCCGGGCAGGTTCGACTCGCGCACCGCCTCGGCGAACAGGCCCAGCTCGGCGGCGGTGTCGGTGCGGTTGGCCGCGGTGAAGAACAGCCAGGGCACACCGGGGCGTTCGACGAACTCCTCGACCAGCCGCGATTTGCCGACCCGGCGGCGGCCGCGGATCAGCACCGCCTGGCCGGGGCGCCCGATCCGGCCGCCCTCGCGCACCTGCGTCAGCAGGCCGTCCAGCAGCGCCAGCTCACGTTCTCGGCCATAGAAATTGCTCACTCGATGATACTATCCTGAAAGAAACTATCGTCGATGATAGTTAAACCAGATCGGGGTATCGGCCGGAGCTCAGTGCCGGGCGACCACCGTGAACGGCCCGACGGTCGCGGTGCTGAACTGCGTGGAGTCGAACAGGCTGCGCGGGAACACCACGTCGATGCTGGCGTTGTCGGACGCGGCCGGGAACACGTTCTTGGTCACCGTGAGGTGCAGGCCGTCGGGCTTGGTGCGGAACACGAACACGTCCGGCGCGGTGAACCGGCTGGTCCGCAGGTCGGTCAGCAGCGCCGCCGGGGAGCCGGCCCTGGCCCAGCTCTGGATGGCTGCCCGCCGGTTGTCGAACTGGGCCAGCGGGTTGGCGTACTCCAGCACCGTGGTCTGGAAGTTCCAGTACGGGTAGAAGGCCACGAAGTCCTGGTAGGTGGACAGCACCACCACCTGGTCATCGGGCTTGCCGGTCAGCCGCGAGATGGTGGCATGCAGCTGCGGGTTCCACGCCCCGTCCTGGCTGGGATCGTGCTGGCCCTGCGCGGTGGTGCCGTCCGGGTAGTAGCCGGTGTAGGCGTCATTGACCAGTTCGGACAGCGAGCTATTGCCGCTCTGCAGCTCGCCGACGGTGCCCACCGCGGCCAGCACCGCGACCACCAGCACCGCGTACCCGCGCCAGACCCTCGTCCGCTCCTGGCGGGAAAGCCACCGCCACAGCAGCCGCGCCCCGTCGATGAGGCCCAGCACCCCGGCGCAGCGCAGCGTCTCGTCCATCACCAGGTCGATCTTGAACGGCAGCAGCGTGAGGCGGGCCAGGGTGCTCAGGAACGACAGCCCGTACCAGGCGTACCCGCACGCGGTGACCAGCATCAGCGCCCGGGCGACCACGTTGTCCCGCAACCGGAGCAGCCCCCACACCAGCCCGGCCAGGCACAGCACCCCGGCGAATCCGGTGGGGTAGTTGAAGATCGGGAACATCGCGCCGCTGCTGGGCAGGTAGTTCATGGCGCCGCTCTGCTTGGCCGCGCCGAACGACGAGGCCAGGTAGGGCACCCACTGCAGAGCCAGCAGCGGCGCCGACGCCAGCCCGATGGCCACCAGCCGCGCCAGCACCCGCCGGACCGCGGGCCGCCAGGCTTCTCCGCCGCGCACCGCCAGCACCACCGCGACCGCGCCGGTGGCCACCAGCGTGAGCACGATGAAACCCAGCAGCAGCGTGTAGAACAGGCCCAGCAGCCCGACGAACACGCCCAGCAGCACCGCGGGTTGCCAGCCCGCCCTGCGGGCCTGGCCGGCCAGGTAGTGCCAGCCGACCGCGGCCAGCGGCGGGATCAGCGCGCCGAAGATCCAGGCGTAGGGCTCGTTGGCGGCGAAGGTGGTCAGCGCCACCGTGCACACCGCGAGGCTGGCCAGCAGTGCTGCGGCCGGACGCAGCACCAGACACCAGGCCACGTAGGTCAGCACGGTGCCCACCGCCATGCTGGCGATGGCGTAGGGCTTGTAGATCTCCCAGCCCTGGATGTGGGCCAGCGCGGCCAGCCGCCCGGCCACCCAGAACCAGCCGCGCGGGTAGTAGCCGGGCAGGCCCTGGTAGGCGAAGTCGTTGAGGGCGGCGGAATCGGTGAACCGGGTGAGGTACTCGGTGCGGAACAGGTTGTCCCCGGCGATCCCGGCCAGGTAGAACCGGCTGCCGATGAGCATCAGCGACAGCACCCCGGAGCACAGCGCGGACAGCCCGGCCCAGCTGATCAACCGGCTCCAGACACCGAACCGGGACCGCGCGGCCAGCCACAGCGCCACCAGCACGGCCACCGCGCACAGCAGGCTGATCAGCGCCTGCGGCGCGTAGGAGGGCATCGGCACGTGCCCGCGGGACACCACGAACTGCACGATCAGGCTGACCACCACGGCGACCGCCGCCGCGGCGGCCAGCTCGCCGAGCACGCGGCCCAGACCGCGGCGCACCAAGCCGTTCTCGGTGTCCAGTTCGGACAGTGGCGGTGGAGCGGCTGGTTGGCTCACGCGCGGGATCTCTTCGGTGATCGTGGTCATCGGGGTCCTTGGAGAGTGCGAACCGGTGTCAACGCCGCACGACGACGGTGAACGGCCCGACGTCGCGCGTGACGAAATCGGGGGAGGCGAACAGGCTGCGCGGGAACACCACGGTGGTGCTCTCGATCTGCGGGTACGCCGGGAACACGTTGCGGGTCACCGTCAGGTGCAGCCCGTTGGCCGCCCGGGTGAACACGAACACGTCGGGCGCGTTGCCACCCGGGTAGGTCCGCAGCTCCTGCGAGAGTTGTCCGGGGCTGCCCGCCTTGGCCCAGTCCTGGATGGCCGCGCGCCGGTTGTAGAAGTCGGCCAGCGGGTTGGCGTACTCGATGATGCTGGTCTGGAAGCTGTAGTACGGCCAGAAACTCAGGAAGTCCTGGTAGTCCGACAGCACCACCGAATCGTGCTCGGGCTTGCCGGTCAGCGCGGCGATGGCGTCGTGCAGCTGCTGGTTGTAGGCGCCGTTCTCCTTCGGGTCCCGCTTGCCCAGCGCCGGGTCGCCGTTCGGGTAGTAGTCGGAGAACGCCTGGTCGGGCAACGGAGACAGGCTGTCGGCCGCGCTCTGCAGGATGCCCACCGAGCCCAGCATGCCCACCACCAGCACGCTGACCAGCGTGGTGCGCCGCCACCGGGTCGCGGCCAGCAGCCCGGCCAGCCAGCGCGCACCGTCCAGCACCGCCAGAACGCCCGCGCAGCGCAGCACGGTGTCCATCACCAGCTCGATCTTGTACGGCAGCAACGTCATCATGAACGGGATGCCGAGCATGGACACGAAGTACCAGAGGTAACCGGCGGCCAGCACCAGCGCCAGCGAGCGCACCACGACCGAGTCGCGCACCCGGATCACCAGCCACACCAACCCGGCAAGGGACAGGATGCCCACGAAGTCGGACAGGCTGATCGGCACCGGGAACTGCGCGCCGAACTCGGGCAGGATCGCCGAGGCCGCGCTCTGCTTGGTCGCCCCGATCGCCTGCAGCAGGTACGGACCCCAGTGCACCAGCATGATCGGCAACGCCACCACGCCGACCAGCAGCACCCGGGCGATCGCCCGGCGCACCGGCGCCCAGTCGCGGTGCCCGGCCTTCCGGCACATGGCCAGCCCGACCAGTGCGGTCAGCACCACGACCATGGTGAAGAACAAGAACAACAACGTGTACAGCAGCGCCAGCAGTCCAATGTAGACACCCAGCAGGACGCCCGGCGCCCACCGGGAGACCTGCTTCACCCGGTCCGGGTGGAAACCGTCCAGCCGGGTCAGGTAGTGCCAGGCCACCGCGGCCAGCGGCGGGATCAGCGCGCCAAGGAGCCAGGCATAGGGCTCGTAGGCGGCCCAGGTGGCCACCCCCACCGTGCTGGTGGCCAGCGCCATCAGCACCGCGACCCGCCGGGAGGTCACCAGCGACCAGGCCGAGTAGGCCAGCGCCCCGGCCACCGCGATGGTCAGGATGGCGAACGGCTTGTAGGCCGCCCACCCGGCCAGCCCCATGAGGTTGGCGAACCGTCCGCCCAGCCAGAACCAGCCGGACGGATAGTAGGAGGGCAGCCCGGCGAACGCGAAGTCGTGCACCGTGGCCGAATCGGTGAGCCGGGTGAAGTACTCGGTGCGGAACGACTGGTCCGAGGACACGCCGCCGAGGTAGAACTTGGTGCCCTGCAACATGAATGCCAGCACCGCGGTGTTCAGCGCGGACAGCCCGGCCCAGCTGGCCACGGTGACCCAGCGCGGAAACCGGTTGCGGGTCACCGCCCACAGCGCGCCGGCCAGCAGCACCACCGCGACCAGGCTGGTCATCGCCACCGTCACGTAGGACGGCCGGGGCACGTGCAGCCGGTCGATGACGAACTGCAGCGGCAGGCTGACCACCGCGGCCACGATCGCGGCCACCACCAGCTCGGCCGCGCCGCGCCCGATCCGGCGGGCGGTCAGCGGCGGCGCGGCCGCGGCGTCGACCGGATCGGCCAGCAGCGAGCCCGCCGCCGGGGAGGAGTCACCACCATCCGGATCGGTTGTCGTCACAGGGATTTCCTCGGTGATGGTCACCCGAACTCACGTCCTCGGCAGCGGGCGGGGCGGCTTGCGCGCAGTGGCCTCAGATCGGCAGCTTGCGGAAGATCTTCCGCGGGATGTGCCGCAGCACCGACAGCATCAGCCGCAGCGGCGCGGGCGCCCACACCAGCTCGGCGCCCTTGCGCACCGCGTCCACGGTGATGTCGGCGACCTGCTGGGCGTTCAGCGACAGCGGCGCGGCGGACATGCCCTCGGTCATCTTGGTCTTCACGAAACCGGGCCGCACCACGGTGACCTTCACCCCGGACGGGGCCAGCGCCTCACCAAGGCCCAGGTAGAACCCGTCCAGCCCGGCCTTGGTCGACCCGTACACGAAGTTGGACCGGCGCACCCGTTCCCCGGCCACCGAGGACAGCACGGCGATGCTGCCGTGGCCCTGCTGCCTGAACTTCTCGCCCAGCGCCACGCCCACGGTCACCGGGGCCACGTAGTTGACCTCGGCCAGCTCGCGGGCCAGCTCGACGTCCTGCCACGCCTTCTCCGCGTCGCCCAGCAGACCGAAGGCCACCACGGCCACGTCGATGTCGCCGTCGGTGAACGCCTTGCCGATCACCTCGGCGTGCGTCTGCGGCTTGCGCGCGTCGAAGGGCAGCACGCTGACCGCGGCGCCCTGCTCGCGCAGGCCGTCGGCCGCGGCGTCCAGCCGGTCGGAGGGCCGGCCGGCCAGCACCACCCGCCGCGTACCGGCCTTGACGTATTTCTCCGCGATGGCCAGGCCGATCTCGGAGGTGCCGCCCAGGAGCAGCACCGACTGCGGGTTGCCCACCGCGTTGATCACAGTTCCAGCCTCCGGCTCATGTCTGAAGCGAAAACGCCCTCGGGGTCAACGGACCGGCGCACCTTGCGCCATTCCTCGAGGCGCGGATACATCCTGGCGAAGTTCTCCGCAGTGGTCCGGGAGTCCTTGGCCGTGTAGAGACGGCCGCCGATCTCCAGCACCATGGCGTCCAGGTCGTCGCACAACCGGCCCAGCCCCGGCTTGATCGGGAAGTCCACGCACACCATCCAGCCCGGGTGCGGGAACGACAGCGGGGCCCGGTTGCCCTTGCCCATCTGCTTGAACACGTTGAGGAACGAGTAGTGCCCGGACCCGGCGATCCGGGTGAGGATCCTGCGCAGGTCCTCGTTGGCGTTCAGCGGGGTGCTGAACTGGTACTGCAGGAAGCCCTTTGACCCGTAGGCCCGGTTCCACTCGCCGAACATGTCCAGCGGGTGGTAGAAGGTGGTCAGGTTCTCCACCACCCCGTGCTTGCTCTTGGGGGACTTGCGGAACCAGGCCTCACCCAGCGCGGAGAAGGTCAGCTTGTTGGCCAGCCCGTTGGGGAACACGTCGGGCAGCGTGGCCAGCTTCGGCGCGTCGAACTTCAGCGGGTCGGAGCGCAGCTTGACCGGCAGCTCGTCCAGCTTGGCCAGCGAGCCGCGGGAGAACGCGGCGCGGCCCAGCTTGGCGCCGGTGGAGATGGCGTCGAACCAGCCCGAGGAGTACGTGTAGTTGTCCTCCGAGCCGTTGGTGACTAGCTCCAGCGTCTCGTCCAGGGTGTCGGTGCGGTCCAGGTCGGCCATGAAGTAGGCGGTCTCGGTCTTGGTCATCACCACGGTCGCCCGCACGATGACGCCGGTCAGGCCGATGCCGCCGACGGTGGCCCAGAACAGCTCGGCCTCCGGGCCGTCCGGGGTGAGCGTGCGCACCTGCCCGTCCGCGGTGACCAGGTCCATGGACACGACGTGGTTGCCGAAGCTGCCCGCGCTGTGGTGGTTCTTGCCGTGGATGTCGTTGGCGATGGCGCCGCCCACGGTGACCTGCCGGGTGCCCGGCAGCACCGGCACCCACAGGCCGTAGGGCAGCGCGGCCTTCATCAGCTGCTCCAGGCTCACCCCCGCGTCCACCACCGCGTGCCCGGAGTCCGGGTCGATGGAGTGGATGGCGGTCAGCCCGGTCATGTCCAGCACCAGACCGCCGGCGTTCTGCGCCGGATCGCCGTAGGATCGGCCCAGCCCGCGGGCGATCACACCGCGCTTGCCGACGGTGCGCACCGCCTCGGCGACGGCTTCCGGTGAGGTGGGCGTGGCCACCTGGGCGAGCGTGGTCGAGGTGCGCCCCCAACCGTGCAACGGTTGCAGCTTGCTGGTTGTGTGCTCCACTGGGCGGATGCTATCCGGTTGCGAAGCGTCACCGGTAATCGCCGGCAATCGGGTGGGCACCCGGCCGCGCAATTCCCGCGTCCCTTTACACTCGGCGAATATCGAAGCCCAGCGATGACGGGATCCGGCCGGATCGGGATCCTCACGACCCATCCAACGACGACGGGAAATCCCTGGTGACTAGTTCGGACGCCGTGGTGGCGGACGCGCAGCCCGCGCAACCGGCCCAGCTCGGCCTGGTGGGCCAGTTGGTCCGGTTCGTCGCGATCGGTGTGCTGGCCGCCGGTGTCGACTTCGGCACCTATCACCTTGTGCTGAGTTTCGGTGTGTGGGCCTCGGTGTGCAAGGCGATCAGCTTCATCCTGGGCACCACCACGGCCTATCTGCTCAACCGGAAGTTCACCTTCCGGGCCTCGGGCACCAGCGGCGAGGTGGCCAAGTTCGCGCTGCTCTACATCGTCACGTTCTTCGTGAACGTGGGGGTCAACGCGCTGATGCTGAGCCTGATGTCGCACTGGAGCTGGCGCTACAACGTGGCCTGGCTGATCGCCCAGGGCGTGGCCACCGCGATCAATTTCGTGATGCTGCGAACCGTGGTGTTCCGCGAGCGTTCCTGACCCCGCGATCAATTCTTAGTGGCCTCAAAGCAAGTCTTCGATTGTCGATCCCTATGCTCTCCGCCATGTTCGCGACCGACGACCCACCCCGTGCGCAGGAGGAGTCGCAGGAACTGGAGAGCGTCGCGGTGATCAACCCTGGTTCGCCCGACGGCAACCGGGCGATGCTGGCCGCACTGCTGTCCGCGTACTCCCGGGTGGATCCGCCCAAGACGATCGCGGTGGTCGGCAACGCGCCGATGCCGCCCGACCCGGCCCGGGCCGCCGCCATCGACGCGGCCGACCTGGTGATCCGGATGACCAGCTTCGCGCTGGACGACAAGGACGGCCCGGCCGCGCTGGGCCGGCGCACCGACGTGGTGGTGGTGCACCGGGGCGTGATCGCCAGCCCGCACACCTTCGCCGACCACACCTCGCGGCTCTACCTGCTGGTCGAGCCGGGCCGGTTGCACTGGGAGCCGGAGGAGTTCCCGTTCTGGTGGCCGGCGGATCTGGGGTACGTGCCGGTGTCCAACCGGGAGTTCGTCCTGCCCCTGCTGCACCTGCTCGGGCTGGCCCGGGGCGATCAGGTCTGGCCGACCACCGGAACGCTGATGGCCTACCTCGCGCACGAACTGTTCCCGGCCGCGCGGGTGCTGATGACCGGGATCTCGCTGATCGACAAACCCGATCAGGTGACCTTCGAACACGCGTGGGGCGAGCCGGTGGGCGTCACGCCGGAACACCGCCTGCACGCCGAGTCGGCGCTGCTGAGCGACTGGGCGGACAACGGAAGGATCGAACTTCTGCCATGAACTACACCAGAACCGGCCGGGACCTGGCCAGGACGCTGGCCCGCGCGGTGAGCGAACCGGTGACCGCGAAGCTGTGGCCGCGGGTCGAGGAGATCGCGGCCCGACACGCCCGTCAGGTCAGCGAGCGATTCGACCGCGAACTGGCCGCGTTCCGGGCGGAGATGACCGAGCGCCAGCAGGCCGCCGGCGGCGACATGGACCGCGCGCACGGCCGGATCGACGAGGTGGCCGGCTGGCACCAGGACCTGGCCGGCGAGTTCGACTCGCTGCGCGACCGGGTCGGCAAACTCGAGCACGAGCTGTCCCGGGTCGGCGCGCAGCTGGCCGCGCTGGACACCCGGGTGGCCGAGACCGAGCGCCCGCCGGTGGCGGTGGCCGGCGGCGGGAAGGCCGCGGCCGGTGACCTGAACAAGGCGACCGCCCTGGTCGAGGAGATCCGGGCCGAGCACCAGCGGGTGCGGGCCCGGCTGACCGCGGTGGCCGGCTACGAGGAGCGCCTCGGCCGCCTCGAAGAACACCTCGCCTGAGTTCGCCTTGTCGAGCTGGCCTGGCCCAGCCTGAGCCGCTCGGCCTGAGCCGGGCCGATGTGGGTTCTCGTGCGGGTCGCGACCGGGGATGAACCGATCGCGACCCGCACGCCCCCACCCGGCGCGGCCCGCACGCCCCCCACCTGGTGCGACTCGCACGCCCCCGCCCAGCGCGGCGGCCCCATCCGGCGCGACCCGTATGCCCCCGCCCGGTGCGACGCCCCCGCCCGGCGCGGCGCGGACCACCCGCCACGCGACGCCCGATCGGGCGCGCGGCAACCGCCCACGAGCCCCCGGCCCCCGCAGGCCGTGCCACTCGCTTCGCCCCGGCTTCGACCCAGCCGCCCGCCCAGCCGCCCGCCGGGCTTCCATCAGGCCCCGGCTCCTTCCGTCCGGCCCCGGTTCAGCAGGCTCAGGCCCCGGCTCAGCAGGCTTCCGTCCGGTCCCGGCTCAGCAAGTTTCCGTCCGGCCCGGCCGCGTCGGCCGTTCGCCGCCCGGTCCGGTGTCAGCTACCCAGTCCGGCCCGTTCCCGCTGCGGCGCGCCCCAGATGGCGCCCAGCGGCGGCGAGATGTCAATGTGCGCGGCCAGCACCTGGCCGAAGTTGACCGTGATGGCCGAGCCGTTGGCCGCCTCGATGGTCTCGAAGTCGGCGCGGCGCAGCAGTTCGGGCAACTTCCGGGACAGTTCCTCGGCCCGATCGGCGCTGATCGCCACCAGCAGCGGGTCGGCGCCGCTGGACAGGTGCAGCACGAGGGCACGTCGGGGTTCGCTCATCCTTCGACTGCACCAGCCCGGCCCACCCCCGGCAAGGCGGGTTCGCCCACGGCGCACCAATTCCGCCAATCGCGTAATCGCCCACCGCGTACCCGTGCCGTGCCGGACCGGACCGGCCGGGTGATCGCGTATCTCCCGCCCGCTGCGTAACGGACCATTCCGTTCACCGAGTTCTCCGCGTCCGGCGACCGCTTCCGCGGTCGCGTTCCCGGTCACCCGGAAACGTGACGCCGCAAACGACTGCCGGATACTCGCTGGCGCTGTGAAGGCACGGTGAGAACATAAGCAGGTGACTTCGGTTTCGTCAGAACCCGATCCTCGGCTGATCAGCGCGGCGCTCGACTGCTTCGCCACCTTCGGGGTACGCAAGACCTCGCTGACCGATGTGGCCGATCGGGCGGGCGTGTCCAGGGCCACCGCGTACCGGGTGTTCGGCGACAAGAACGGGCTGGTCCGCGGGGTCGCCGAGGTGGAGGTGAGCACCTTCCTGCGCCGCCTTGACGACGCCGTGCCCTGGGCGGCCCCGCTGGCCGACGCGCTGACCGAGGCGATCACCTTCACCCTGGACTACCTCAACCACCACGCCGTCCTGCAACGACTGATCGCCAAGGAACCCGATCAACTCACCGACCTGGTGATGACCCGCCCCGGCGAGTCCTCGCTGATCGAGGTGCTCCTGCCGGCTGTGGTCGAACGGTTCGTGCGCACCCACCACGAGGTGCTGCGGGTGCCCCTTGACCAGGCCGCGGAGTGGCTGCTGCGGATGGCCATCAGCCTGCTGCTCACTCCCAGCACCACGCTGCCCGATCCGCGCGCCGTGGCCGATCTGCTGGTCGCCGGCCTGGTCACACCCGGCACCGACGCCGCTCAGCTGCCCGGCGCGGACTGACCGAACGTCACCACAAGGGGGCGCCGGTCACTTGCGGAAGAACCGCTCCCGCCGCCCCTGGCGCAGCAGCTTCAGCCAGTCCACGAACGCCTTCGGGTCCTTGCGCACGCCGAGGAAGTACAGCCCGAACCGGATGACCTCCAGCGCGCCGATCTTGCGCATGCCCGGCTGGGCCAGCAGGTATCCGCGGTTGCGGTAGGTGTAATAGCGCTTCACCGGATCGCCCGGGTCCTGCGCGTGGAACCGGCCGCCCAGCATCGGCTTGAACTCGTCCGAGCCGTCCGGGTGCAGGTAGGCGGCCTTCAGCGCGGTGCCGAACGGCAGCCCGGAGCGCACCAGCCGCCGGTGCACCTCCACCTCGTCACCGCGGAAGAACAGCCGGTAGTCCGGCACGCCGATGACGTCCAGGGTGGACGCGCGCAGCAGCGCGCCGTTGAACAGCGAGGCGATGCCGGGCAGGAAGTCGGTGCCCAGTTCGCTGGTGTTGCGCTTCCAGGTCAGGCCGCGGCGCAGCGGGAAGGCCAGCTTGTCCGGGGTGTTGATGTTGGCCACCACCGGCGACACCTCGGCCAGTCCGCGCCGGGTGGCCTCGCCCAGCAGGGTGGCCAGCACCGTCTCGTCCGCGGGCCGCCCGTCGTCGTCGGCCAGCCACACCCAGTCCGCGCCCAGTGACAAGGCGGTCAGCATGCCCAGCGCGAAGCCACCGGCGCCGCCCAGGTTGCGGTGCGAGGGCAGGTAGGTCGACGGGATCGGGCAGGCCGCCACCACGTCCTCGGCCGGCTCGTCCGGCCCGTTGTCCACCACCACCAGGTGGTCGGGGACCCGGGTCTGCGCGGCGAGCATCTTCAGCGAGTCGCTGAGCAGCCCACGCCGGTGCATGGTGACCACGACCGCCACCACCGAGTCCTTACCGAGCGTGGTGTTGGGCATATCAGGTGTCCTCGCTGCCGTTGGGAAGTACCGGGGCCGCGCCCAGCCGCTCCAGCACATCCGGCGGCAGGGTCTCGAACGGGTCCCTGCCCTTGTATCGGGTCAGCATGTCGCGCAGTGAACCCGTTTCCTTGATCTGACCCTCGTCCATCCAGATCCCGGTCTTGCACAGTTCGAACAGCAGGTCATCGGAGTGCGAGGCGAACACCAGGATGCCCGATCGCTTGGCCAGGTCCACCATCCGGGTCCGGGCCTTGGCCATGAACGCCGCGTCCACCGCGCCGATGCCCTCGTCCAGCAGCAGGATCTCCGGGTCGATCGAGGTGACCACGCCCAGCGCCAGCCGTACCCGCATACCGGTGGAGTAGGTGCGCAGCGGCATCTGCAGGTAGTCACCGAGCTCGGTGAAGTCGGCGATCTCGTCGACCCGCGCCTCCATCTGCTTGCGGGTCATGCCCAGGAACAGCCCGCGGACGATGATGTTCTCGATGCCCGAGATCTCCGGGTCCATGCCCACGCCCATGTCGAACACCGGCGCGATCTTGCCCTGGATCCGCGAGGACCCCCGGGTCGGCTCGTAGATCCCGGCCAGCAACCGCAGCAGGGTGGACTTGCCCGCGCCGTTGTGCCCGATCAGGCCGATCCGGTCGCCTTCCTTCATCGACACGGTGATGTCGTGCAGCGCCTCGATGATCGGCGTCTTGGAGGCGGTGCCGATCTTGCCGCCGACCTTGCCGAGCACCTTCTTCTTCAGCGACCGCGTCTTGGCGTCGAAGATCGGGAAATCGACGTAGGCGTTGTTCACATCGATGCTGACCATGTTCGGGCCTCACTCACACCCAGTAGGAAACGCGAGCACGGTAATTGCGCAGCGCGACGAAGGCCAATGCCCAGCCGACCACGGTCATCAACCCCACGGCCAGCCAGCTGGTCCAGCTGACCGACTGGCCGAGCAGCGGACCGCGCACCACCTGAACGAAATGGTAAAGCGGGTTGAGCTTGAGGATCGGCAGGATCACCCCGGCCAGGTTGTGCCGGGAGCCGGTGGTCTGGGTCAGCTGGTCGATCGGCCACACGATCGGGGTCATGTAGAACATCAGCTGCACCAGCGCGCCGATCAGCTGCGGCAGGTCGCGGAACCGGGTGGAGACGATGCCCAGCAGCAGCGAGGCCCACACCGCGTTGGCGGCCAGCAGCATGAAACCGGGGATGGCCAGCAGCCAGGTCCACCCGATGCCCGGGTGGCACAGCGCGCCGTTGAGGTTGTTGCAGGTGCCATCCGGCGAGGCCAGCGAGTACGGGTGGTCCAGGCTGGTGAAGAAGATCACCAGGATCACCACGTACACGATCATGGTGTGCAGGAACAGCAGCGTCTGCCGCCACACCGTGCGCAACGAGTACACCGACAGCGGTGCGGGCAGATGCTTGATCAGCCCCTCGTTGGAGATGAAGGTCTCCATGCCCTCCAGCAGGCAGCCGCTGATGAAGTTCCAGACGATGAAGCCCGTGACGATGTAGGGCAGGAACGTCTCGAAATGGGTGTGGAACAGCGCGGCGTAGAGGATGCCAAGACCCAGGGCGATGACCGCCTGGCTGATGGTGATCCAGAACGGACCGAGCACCGAGCGGCGATACCGCTGCTTGATGTCCTGCCAGCCCAGATGCGCCCAGAGCTGGCGCATGTGCAGGCCTTCACGGACATCGGTCATGGCGCGGCCGAAACTACGGCTGCCAGGGGCGTCGTCGAGGGTCATTGGTCGCTCGATCGTGCTAGTGGGCTGCACGACGAATGAGGGTACCTGGCACCTCCGCGCGGGCTGATCGCCGGTGTGGCAGATCGCCTGCACGGAATCGTTTTTCGTCGGTTTTGTAGGTCCTTGCGGGTGTTATCGCTGGTCGACTACAGATACTGACCGCCGCCACGCAGGTGCGCCGCGTCATGGGCGTCGCCGGTGCCGGGCGGCAGCGCGCGGCCGCGCATCGACTCCAGCTGGGCCCGGGCGGCCATCTGCTGGGCGAACAAAGCGGTCTGGATGCCGTGGAACAGGCCCTCCAGCCAGCCGACCAGCTGGGCCTGGGCGATGCGCAGCTCGGCGTCGGAGGGGGTGCCGCCCTCGGTGAAGGGCAGGGACAGCCGCTCCAGCTCGTCGCGCAGCTCCGGCGCCAGGCCGTCCTCGAGTTCGGTGATGGAGCGCTGGTGGATTTCGCGCAGCCGGTTGCGGGAGGCCTCGTCCAGTGGCGCGGCCCGCACCTCCTCCAGCAGCTGCTTGATCATGGTGCCGATACGCATCACCTTGGCCGGCTGCTCGACCAGCTCGGTGACCTCGGACACCTCGCCGTTCTCCCCGGCCGGGATCGTCGCGGTGCCGACCGGAGCGCCGTCCGGCCCGACCACCAGGACATGGCGCTGGTTCTCCTCGGCGGCTGCTTCGTCAGGCTGGCTCATGGTGCTCGAGTGCTCCCGGATGCGGATGGGCTGCGGCGGCGGATCGGACGAGGCCATCGCTCGTCCTGCGTCCAGACTAGTCACCACCTGTCCCCCAGCGCCGTCGCGCTCCGCAACCTCCGTACGGTGTCCCCATGGCCTTGGACGTCGCCCGTATTCGCGGGCTGTTCCCCGCGTTGGGCGACGGCTGGGTACACCTTGACGCACCCGCGGGAATGCAGATCCCCGAACAGGTGGCGACCGCGGTGTCGATGGCGTTACGCGCGCCGGTGTCCGGTCCGGGCGGGCCGTTCCCGGCGTCCCAGCGGTCCTCGGCGATCGTGGACGCGGCCCGGCGCGCGGTGGCCGACCTGATGGGCGCCGACCCGGCCGGGGTGGTGCTGGGCCCGAGTGCCGCGGTGCTGACCGACCGGCTGGCCGAGGCGCTGGGCGCGAGCTGGCTTCTGGCCGACGAGGTGGTGGTGTCCCGGCTGGACCACCCGGCCAACATCGCGCCCTGGCAGCGCGCCGCGCAGCGCTGCGGCGGCAACACCCGGTGGGCCGAGGTGGACATCGAGACGTGTGAGCTGCCCGGCTGGCAGTTCGACGAGCTGGTCGGCCCGCGGGCCAAGGTGGTCGCGCTGACCGCGGCGTCGGGCGCCGTGGGCACCCGGCCCGACCTGCACCGGGTGGCCGAGGTGGCGGCCAAGGTGGGCGCCCTGGTGGTGACCGACGCGTCCTCGGCCGCGCCGTTCCTGCCGATGGACATGACCACGCTGGGCGCGGACGTGGCGGTGGTGTCGGCCAGCGCGTGGGGCGGCCCGCCGGTGGCGGCGCTGGTGTTCCGCGATCCGGCGCTGGTGACCAGGCTGCCGTCCTGCTCGCTGGACCCGGGGGCGAAGGGTCCGGAGCGGCTGGAGCTGGGCCCGCACCCGCACTCGCTGCTGGCCGGGCTGGTGGCGTCGGTGGACTACCTGGCCGAACTGGACGACGCGGCGACCGGCACCCGCAGGCAGCGGCTGACCACCTCGATGGGCTCGATGAAGGCGTACCAGGCCGGTTTGCTGGCCGGCCTGAACAGCGAACTGCGCATGATGCCGCACGTGATGGTGATCGGCGACGCGATGCGCCGGGTGCCGGTGCTGGCGTTCGCGGTGGAGGGCATGAAGGCCGAGGAGGCCGTTGTCCGGCTGGCCAAACAGGGCATCTGCGCGTTCGCCGAGAACGGCCACAACGGCGTGTTCGCCGCGCTGGGCGTCGGCGAGATCGGCGGCGCGGTCCGCATCGGCCTCGCCCACTACACGAACTCGGTGGAACTGGACCAGCTCATCCGCGCCGTCTCCGAACTGCGCTGACCGGTCCCAGCCGCCTGGTGCCGGCTGGCTGGGACCGGCCTGCCTGGGACCGGCTGCCTTAGACCGGCCGCTTGGCGCTGGCTGGCTGGGACCGGCCGCGTCGGACCGGCCGCCGTCAGCTCACCGGCTCCGCAGCACCAACTTCCCGAACACTCCGCCTTCTTCCAGTGCCCGATGCGCCGCGGCCGCGTCCGCGGTGGGCACCACCCGGTCGATCAACGGCCGCACCTGCCCGGCCTCGACCAGCGGCCACAGCTGCTCCCGCACCGCGGCGACAATCTCGGCCTTGCCCCCGGGCCCCTCCACCGGCCGCCCGCGCAGCCCGGTTGCGAACACGCTCAGCCGCTTGACCAGCATCAAGCCCAGATCCAGTTCGCCGCTGCGCCCGCCCTGCAGCCCGATCACCACCAGCCGTCCGCCGATGGCAAGGGAGTTGAGATTGCGGCCGAGGTACCCGCCGCCCATGTTGTCCAGAATGACGTCGGCGCCGTGGTTGCCGGTGGCCGACCTGAGCTCCTCGACGAAATCCTGTTCCCGGTAGTTGACGGTGATGTCCGCGCCCAGTTCCCGGCAGCGGGCCAGCCGCTCCGCCGATCCGGCGGTGACCGCGACGGTCGCGCCCAGCGCCTTGCCGACCTGAATGGCGAGCGTGCCGATGCCGCCGGCGCCGCCGTGCACGAGCAGCACGTCCCCGGCGCCGAGCCGGGCCAGCATCACCACGTTCGACCAGACCGTGCAGGCCACCTCCGGCAACGCGGCCGCGGAGATCAGATCCAGCCCGGCCGGAATCGGCAGCAGCTGCGCGGCCGGCACCACGACCCGGTCGGCGTACCCGCCCCCGGCCAGCAGCGCACACACCTCGTCCCCGACCTGCCAGCCCGGGACGCCCTCGCCGAGGGCGGCGATCGTCCCCGAACACTCCAGCCCGGGCACCTCGGAGGCGCCGGGCGGGGGAGGGTAGTTGCCTTGCCGCTGTTGCAGATCGGCCCGGTTGACCGCGGACGCGGTGATGTCCAGGAGGACCTCGCCAGGTCCGGGGGAGGGATCGGGCAGTTCGGTCCAGACCAGCACGTCGGGGCCGCCGGGCTCGCGGATCGTGATCGCATGCATGCCCCGACGGTAGTCAAGGTGGGCAGAACGCGCGTCCGGGCGCGGCACCGCGATGAGGTCGCCATCGGATGCCCGCGCCCGGACTGACTCAACGGTTAAGTGAGTGGTGGTGTCCGCCCTGGCGAGGTTGACGGGGAACCAGGTGGCGTAGCGCAGAAGCTGCGCCCGGATAGCGGGGTTCGACTCCGTCGACGTGCGCGCAGAAACAACGTCACAGGCGCAGGCGCACCTGAGCACCTCGTCCCGGCTGCTCACAATCGAGATCGCGCCGGTCAGCCCGGCTCGGTCGCGGGGACACAGCCGAGCGACGACCACACACTCGGGATTTGTTCCGCATCGCACCACCTGACCTCTCCCGGAGGGTCGCCGGTGGGCGGTTGCCGCGTTGCACCCGCTAGTCCGGGCCCCTTCGTCGCTACCCGAGCATGCCCCCATGTGGTCTGCGACACAACCCCCATGGCCCGGTTGAGCTGCTGTAACTTCCGTGGGTGATCCAATATGGACGTTGGGTGATCCCCCCACCAGCCCGGACCCGCCCGAGCTGGCCCGCACGCCCCCACGTGAGTGACCCCCGGTGCACCCATGACCACTCCGAGCCCGCGACCAGTAAACTGCTGTCCGCAGGGAAGCGTGGCAGAGCGGCCGAATGCACCCGCCTTGAAAGCGGGAGAGAGGAAACTCTCCGGGGGTTCAAATCCCTCCGCTTCCGCAGAGAAAATCCAGGTCGGGGCCTTGGTTCCAACTTACGTGAGAGAGGCCCTGACAAGGGCTCTGGTCCCCAGATCTCACGAAATCTCACGCTCTTGAGTCAGCGACCTCAGCCGCACAGCTCGCCCACCTTGGCGCTGGCCTGCTTCAGATCCTCGGTCGACGTTCCAGTTCGGCGTCCTGATCGCGGTCGGTGGCGTTGACGTCGAAATGCAGCCGCGGGAAGCCGGCGCTCAGGAGATCTCACGCTCGCCGAGCAGGTGGCCCATGCGGTGCTGTTTGGTCGTCAGGTAGCGGAGTTGGCCGGTGCGGCGCCGACCGTGAGCGGGAGCCGGCGCACGACGGAGATTCCGCCGGTTTCCAGGTCCCTGACCTTGGCCGGATTGTTGGTCAGCAGCTGGACGCGGGTGACGCCGAGGTCGCGACGCATGGCCGCGGCGGCGCCGCATTCGCGTGCGTCGGCCGGTGCGCCGATCCGCAGATTGGCGTCCACTGTGTCCAGACCGGTGTTCTGAAGTTCATATGCGGCCAGCTTTCGGCCGAGCCCGATGGCCCGCCCTTCATGCCCGCGCAGGTAGACGAGCACGCCGCCGTCGCGGCATGCTTATGCTAGATTCGCATGCTTATCATTCGGTCCGCTCCAGGTCCCGCAGTTCACCCTCGACCACGAGTGCGGCTTGGCGTAGCTGACGGTCGGCGGCGGTCGACCCGACCAGGCCCGCACCGCAGCGCAGCGAGGCATCACCACCGTTCCCGTTGCACGGGTTCTGGCTCGGCGTGCTCGTCAACCGGGACGGCGAGCGATTCGTCGACGAGGGGCCGGGCCCGTGGGTGAAGAACTACTCGAAGATGGGCAAGGCGATCATGCGCCAGCCCGGCCGCGAGGCGTACGAGATCTTCGACCAGCGCACCGCGGCCCGGGTGGCCGACGAGTTCGCCGGAGCCGCGATCCCGGTCACCGCACCGAGCCTGCCCGAACTCGCCGAGCGCATCGGCGTCCCCACCGAGGCGCTGGTGCGCACGATCGGCGAGTTCAACCGAGCCTGCCGGCACGATGAGAGCACGGCGGGTGTCACGCCGCCCAAGTCGCACTGGGCCACCCCGCTGGACCGCCCGCCGTTCGTCGCCTACCACGCGGTCGCCGGGCTGACGTTCACCTTCGGCGGCGTGCACATCGACCCGGACGGCCGGGCGCTCGGCGACGACGGTGTGCCCGTGCCGGGCCTGTACGCGGCGGGTGAGGCCACCGGCGGCCTGTTCTACGGCGATTATCCCGGCGGCGCCGCCCTCATGCGGGCCGCGGTGTTCGGCCGGGCGGCCGGCCGAACAGCCGCGATCGGGGCCGCTCAGCGGGGCTGAAGGGCGGCCAGCAGACCGGCGGGCGACGGCGCCGACGCGCGTCGGCCGGGCGAAGACGGCGATCGACCCACCGAACGCCACGACGTACAACGCGGCTCACCCGAACTGATCTGCCCTTTGCGGAGCAGGTCATCATTGTCGGCAACCAGCGGTCACCCCGGGAGCGCCACCACCGCCGAGGGGACCGGCTCAGGCCGGCGCGGGCAGATCGTCGAACTCCACGACCTGCCGCACCTCCACCTCGACCGCGTCGAACAGTTCGGCATACCGCCGCGCGAACGCCACCGCCTCGGCCCGGTCCGCCGCGTTGATCAGCGCGAACCCGCCGATGACCTCCTTGGCCTCGGCGAACGGTCCGTCGGTGGCAGTCGTCCCGCCGCCGGAGTGCTTGCGCACTAGTGACCCTCTGACCGACGGGTGCACCCCCTCGGCGGTGATCAGGATGCCCTTGTCGATCGAGTCCTGGATGAACGTGCCCATCACCTGCATGAACTCCGGGCTGGGGTTCCACGCCTCCGGGGCGCTCTCGTCGAGCCGGTGCATCATCAGAAACCGCATTGCCGCTCCCTGGTGTCGGGCTGAGTTCCGGGGTCCCGGACGCGCTGCCAGCCTCACCCACACGTCGAACAACAGCACGCCGTTTCGACACCCCCGAGGGAAAAAATCCCAGAACTTCCGTCTGACACCCTGAACAGCACTTTTCTGCGGATCAACCACCCGCCCGCGGCGCTGCCCGCCCCCGGCCCCAGCATCTGCGGCCCCACCGTCAACTCATCCAGCCGCCGCCAGCTCGCCGCCGCCACCTCGCCCCCGCCCCCTCACCGCCGAGGCCCAGTCCCATTCCCCGGCCCCGGCGACTGCCCCGGCGACTGCGGCCGAGCCACCGGCACCGGCCGGGTGACCGCCCCGTTCCCGGCCTCCTCCCCGCCCCCGCCCAACGTCCCCCGCAACGGCGCGCCGAACCCCGAGGTCTCCGGCTCGATGCGGCCGAACCGGCCGCTCTGCCCGCCGCGCACCGGCACCGGAAACCGCCCGGTCGGCGGCCGGTTCCCGACTGAGCGCACCGGCCGTCCCGGCCCCAACCGCGGCGCCCCCGCCCCGCCCGGCACCGCGACCACCGTCGGCGGCGCGACCAGCGGGACCGGCCGCAGCCCACCCGCCTGATGCCGCTGATACAGCGCCGCATACGCCCCGCCCCGGCGCAGCAGTTCGGCATGGCTGCCCTGCTCCACCAGCCGTCCCCGGTCGAGCATCAGCACCAGATCGGCGTGCGGCGCGACCGAGAGGTCGTGGCTGACCAGCAGCATGGTTTTGATTTTTGCCAAGCGCCGCAACGGTTCCAGCACGCGCGCGGTGGCGTGCGCGTCCAGCCCGGAGGTGGGTTCGTCCAGCACGAGCACCGGCGAATCGCGCAGGATCGCCCGGGCCAGCGCGAGCCGTTGCAACTGCCCGCCGGACAGCCGCTGCCCCAGTCCGTCCAGTTCGGTGTGATAGCCCTCGGGCAGCCCGACGATGAACTCGTGCGCGTCGGCGGCCATGGCGGCGGCGACGATGTCGGCCTCCGGCGCGTTCGGCCGGCCGTAGGCGAGGTTGTCCCGCACGCTGCCGTGGAACACCTGAGATTGTTGCGGCACAAGGGAAACCTGCGTGCGCAACGACTCAAGCGAAAGCTCCCGGAGATCCACTCCGTCCAACCGGATCCGCCCGGCCGAGGGATCGGCGAATCGCAGCAGCAACTTGGCGATGGTCGACTTGCCGGCCCCGCTGGCCCCGGTGACCAGCACCAACTGCCCCGGCCGGGCCACGAACGAGACCTCGCGCACCGCGGCGGGCGCACCCGGATAGTGGTAGCCGACTCCTTCGAACCGGATCTCCCCGTTGGCCCGGGCCAGTGTGCGCGGGTGCGGCGACTCCACCACGTCCGGCCGCACGCTCAACAGTTCGGCGATCCGATCCGAACTCGCGGCCGCCGAACTCGCGGTGACACTCAGAAATCCCAGTGACCGCAGCGGCGGATACAGATACCCGACATACACGGTGAAGGCCAGCACGTTGCCCAGCGTCATCCGGTGTTGCGCGATCTGCCAGATGCCGAACCCGATCACCAGCAGCAGACACAGAATCTCGGCCATGTCCACGACCGGGGTGTGCGCACCGGCCAGTTTCGCCTCACGCACCCGGGCCCGCAGCCACGCGGCGCCCCGGGCGTGCAGCCGGGCCCGTTCGGCGCGCTGCTGG
Source organism: Pseudonocardiaceae bacterium (assembly GCA_035551355.1). Classification (GTDB taxonomy): domain Bacteria; phylum Actinomycetota; class Actinomycetes; order Mycobacteriales; family Pseudonocardiaceae; genus DATATV01. Next base: position 38,743 of record DASZNF010000127.1, read on the forward strand.
TTGTAGGCCTGGACCAGCACCAGATTGGTGACGTTCTGCACGACCGCCGCGCCGATCTCCCCGTTGGTGTCCCGTTCTTCCCTCGACACCACCCGGATCCGCCGCCCGAACGCCCGCGCCGCCAGCCAGATCACCGGCGCCAGCACGAAGGCGGCGACCGACAACTGCCAGGACAACACAACAGAAGCGACCCCGTAGAACACGATCGTGACGAACGCGCCGGCCACCCCGATCAGCCCGGACGCGGTGAGCGCGTCGATGGCCTCCAGGTCGCTGGTGAGCCGGGCGACGAGGTCACCGCTGTCGTGCCGGGCGAGGTAGTCGGGGGAGAGGGTTTGCAGGTGGGCGTAGACCGCGTCGCGGGTGCGCAGCAGGAAGCGCTCGGACACCCAGGCGGTCAGCCAGCCGGAGCCGAACGTGGTCAGCCCGGCGGCCAGCGCCATCCCGGCCCAGATGCCCGCGGGCAGCCAGAATCCGGAGAGGTCGGCGGTGGCCAGCGCGTCGTCGGTGATCAGCGAATACATCCAGATGGCCACCGTCTCGGCGGCCGCGCCGACCACCAGCAGCCCCACCGCGAGCAGCAGAAACCGCCGATCGGCCCGGACATAGGGCCAGAACCGGCGAAACGACCGGCGGACCGACGCGGCGCTGGCCGCCAGCCGTCCGTCGGTCACCGGGAACGCTTGGGTGACCACTGCGTACTCCTCGATGTCCCTGCGGTGGGGTGTTGTTGGCGTGGGGAGGGCCGGACAGCACAGGAAGGGCCGACGTTCGCTGCGACGTCGGCCCCTCCTTGTCCGCTCAGGGCGCGTGGACGGCCACTCCCCGGGGAGGTGAATTCAGCGCTTGTGCGCCGGCTTCGGCTGCGGGGCCGGCTTGTGCACCGGGCGCTGCGGGGCGGGAGCGGGCTTCTTGGGGAGGGGCTTGGGGAGAGCCATGACAGAACTCCTTCAATAGTCGGTTTGATTTCTTTTTCCTGCCGGTCGCTGCCGACATGAAGAACACTATCAGCGAATGAAGCCCTTTTCTCTTAGCAACGGCTGTGCGAAGAAGAGAGCTTTTTCGGATTCGGATATCGTCGGTTCTTGAGCGCGCGCCCATACGGCGCTGTGCATCGACTGTGCCTTGGTGGACCGGGACGTTCCCCGTGCTCAGCGTCACGCGAACGAGTGCGGATCGGCAGGCAACCCGGTGTGCCGCCACGCGTCTGCCACTACGGGCACCAGTTTGTTCCGGTCAACGTTGTCCGGCCAGGGGCTGATCGGACCAATCGTGAACAGGTGGGTGAACAATGCCGAAAAAGGACAACAGGGTATTCGCGGAGTCGACGCGAGAAGCAACGAATCCTCAATTGCCCACTCCCGCACGCCGGGCCACTGCCGCCAATGACCCGGCACACACCCCAATACCTACCGCAACGCGCATCGCATCGAACCCGGCACAGACGGCGCCGAGCTCGAGATGCGCAGCGCCCGGCCCGGCGCACCCGGTGCCCAGCTCAAGGTGCGCAACGCCCAGCGCAAGGCCCGCAGCGCCCGGCCCGGCGAGCCCAGTGCCCGGCCCGGCGAGCTCAGCGGCCAACCGGGCCCACCTGTTGCCCGCCCCCGCGAGCCGCAGTTCCCTCGTCATCGCGGCCCTGTCGGCCCTGGGCGTGGCCGCGCTCTACCTCGTCTTCGTGGCCAACCCGCTCGGCCAGCTGATCGACACCGACGCCATGCACGCCGTCATGTCCCACGCCTCCGCCCTTCGCGCGCCCGCCGCCCGGGTGCTGGACACGATCACCCTGCGCACCGTCCTGATCGGCACCGTGGCCGCGGCCATCGTCGCCCTGCTCCGCCGCCGTCCCGCCACGGCCGCCGCAGCACTCGCCGTGGTGGGAGCCGCGAACCTGACCACCCAGCTGCTCAAGGTCTCCCTCAGTCGCCCGTGGGCACTCAACGGAGACACCAACTCGCTGCCCAGTGGCCACGTCACCGCGGCGGCCTCGGTCGTCGCGGCCGCCCTGCTGGTAACCGCCCCGCGGTGGCGCTGGATGACGGCCGCGATCGGTGCCACCTGGCTGGCCGCGGTCTCCGCCGGCGTCGTCGTGGCCGGCTGGCACCGCCCCAGCGACGTGGCCGCGGCCCTGCTGGTCACCGCGTCCATCACCGCCCTGACCACCCACCTCCTCCGCCACCGCACCCTGTCCACTCGTCACACCCCGCCCCATCGCGCCCCCGCGACCCGCCAGACCCGTTGACCCATCGCGCCCCGCGACCCGCCGGACCCGTTGACCCGCGGCGCCCCCGCGACCCGCCGGGCCCCGGCGACCCATCGCACCTCGGCCAACCGGGGTGCGGTTCCCACCCGGGACTCCTGCCGTCCGGAGTGCGGCTGCCAACCGTCGAACTCCTGCTGACCGGCGAACCGGCCAGCCAAGGAACGCGTCGATGCACCGTCAGCCGACCGACACCACCTCACTCGTCGCGGCAGCCATGACCGAGCCCGCCGGCAGATAAACGACCCGATACAACCCGCCCGCCCGCGTCTTCGGCGACTCCAGCACCAGCGATCCGGTCGTAGCCGCGCTGTCCACCCGGGCCATCGCCACCGGTGCCCCCACCGCACCGACCATCCGCTCCAGCACAACCCGATCGCCCGCCGAGTGCCCCACCGGCGCACTCCAGTTCACCGAAAACCTTTGCGCCCCAACAGAATCCACGTTGACCGTGGCCGGCACCCACCCGGACAACACAACGCCCGGATCGCTCAGCTGCCCGGCCTGCGCCGCCGACAGCTGACTTGAGCAGGCCAGCCGTTGCCCGGTGTCCAACGGATTCCCGGCCAGATCGGTGCTCTGGTATTCGCCCCACCGCAGACTCTGTGCCTGCGAGCAGTCGCCGTATCCGGTCATCAACAGCCAGCCGGCGGGCGCGATCTGCGGCCCCATCGCGTCGTCGATGTAATCGGCCTGGCTGGCCGGGAACCGACTGAGCTGAATGCGCCCGAGATAGACCGACCCGGCCGCGACCCCGCTGTCCGCGGAGATCCGGTCGTCGACGAACACGTCGCCGTGGTGGTCGGCGTCGTTGCGGATCTGCGTGTAGTACCCGGCGTGCATGGCCTTCAGCTCGGAGTGCTGCACGAACACCGAGCCGGTGCCCCAGACGAAGTCGACATCGCCCTTGATGTAGCTGTTGGTGACAAAACCGGTGCCCTGCAAGCGAAGCGTGTCCTGGAAGCTGTCCAACGTGACCCGGTCGAGGGTGATGTGCTGATTGTTGCCCCGAAACGCCTCGGCCTGCGAACCGCCGAACGGGGTGGTGTTGCGCAGGGTGATGTTCTCCAGCGTGAAGTCGGGTGCGTCCACGCCGAACAGTGCCCGCCAGCAGTTGGTCAGATCGGGCACCGGAAGCTGGCGCAGCGGACAGATGTTGGCCGGCTGGGTGTTGTCCAATGCCTCGTCGCCGTTGAGCTTGTCGTTGTTGGCGTACTGGATGATCGTGGTGTCGCGGTCGTCGCCCCGCACGGTGATGTGCGCCCGATCGGCGCGCACGTAGTCGATCTCGGTGTAGACGCCGGGGCGGACGTCGATGGTCACCGGGCGCTGATTGCCCTCGGGCACGTAGTCGATCGCGCCCTGCACGCTGCAGAAATCCCCGGACCCGTCGGTCGCCACGGTGAGCCGGTCCGCCCCGACGCGCGGCGTGCGCGACCTGGTACGCAGCCGCAACGTCCACGGATCGGTGATCGCCGGCTGCCCGGCGAACACACCCGCCGAGACGGTCAGGTAGTAGCTCCGCCCGTAGTCGAGCTGCCGATGCGGGTGGACACTCGCGACGTTCCCGCTGACGATCACCGGGTAGTAGCTGAACAGATGCGGAACGTCGGTGTCGGAGACCGCGTCACCGACGTTCTCCCTGGCCGAGGCCGGATCGGCCAGGTCGATGTTGTCCACGACCGTGCCGTCGGCCCGGTGGATGTCGATGGTCCCGGAGCTGCCCAGCTGCGGCGTGGACGCGAAGTCCAGCCGCAGCGGCCCGTCCACGCAACCCCCGTTCGACTCCAGCCGAACCGGCGCTCCCAACGGCGAGGCAACCGTCCCCAATGGCGAGGCAACCGCCCCCAACGGCCCGGCCACCGCGACCGTCCTGCCGAACGCCACCGCCCCACCGGCGGTGACGATCACGGCGACCAGAGCGACTCCCCGCCGCCGCCCGCGCCCCCGCGTCGTACCTCCAACAGGTGCGGCACCTCGAACGGCGGCGGCGCTTCCAACTGGAGCGGCACCGCCAGCTGGCATCGGAACCATCGATCGGGCTCGGCACCCACGCTCAACTCGATGTCCACGCGCCCGGTTCCGGCCGATGACGCGATTCAAGCGAGCGACCAGAGATCGGCGGTTCTGGCGGCTACGGCGTAGCAAACGATTGCGACCAGGCCGATGAGGCTGCGGTTGATCGGTCATCGTTGACATCCCCATCCCAGGTACGCGATATCACGTACTACATCTCATATACGATATTCCGCAACGTACAAACCGAAGGGCCATCGGTCAATGGGATGATCGGCCCAACCGACTATTGTCAGTGCTCGTGCAGGTGGGGCGGGCGAAGAACGGGTCCAGCGGCGGAACCGGCAGCCGAACCGACGTCGATAAGCCCGATGTCGCGAATCGGGCCGCCGCCGCGCAATCCGCTACGCCATCCGAACCTTCCCCGGTGGCTCCCCCCGCCCCCACCCCCTCCCGCCCCAACCCCACCGGCGACGCGCCCGCTGGCGACGCGCACGCAACTGCCCAGCCCGGAGGCACCGGCCATGCGGGCACCGTGCCCGCAACCAGCACGTCCACAGGTGTCGAACCCGCAGGCACCGATCCCGCAGGTGCCGACCCCGCTGGCTCAGGGCGTGCGAGCACTCGGCGCACAGGTGCCCAGCCCACGAGCGGCGAGCGCAGCCGCGCCGCGTCCTCGGGCACCAGCCCGGAGCCGCCGAGCGCCGAACGCTCTCGCCCCGGCGCGCCGATGCCCGACCGTGTCCGCCCCAGCTCGGCCGCCTCCGACCAAGCCGGAATCAGCGCGCCGGCGACCGCCGTTGGTCGCTCGAACTCCCGTCCCGGAACGGGCCGTTTCCGGCGATCGGCCGCTGGACAGGCCAAACCCAGCGACACCTCGACGGACAGCCGTCGCGACACGGCGCCGCACCCCGGTGCCGACCACAGCGCCACTCCGTCGCCGGCTCCGGCTCCGGGCCAGTCCGACCACGATTCCGGAGACCGGAGCACCGCCGGAACGGTGCTGGCCAACGCCGGCCGGGCCGCCGGCTGGCTGGTCAAGACCGGCTGGCGGGTGACCCGCGCCCTGCCCGGCGGTGAGCAGGTCGAGGATCGCCTGCTTCGCGCCGAGGAGACGCTGATATCCGGACTGCACCGCGCGGAACACACGGTCGTCGGCGAACTTCGCCGTCGCCGGGAGCCCGCGGGCACGACCGCCGGTTTCGCCTGGCGGGTCAACGGCAACGGACCGTTCGGAACCGAGACGCACAGCGCCGTGGTCGGCGAGCACGAGCTGGTCACCCTGGTTCGGCCGATGAACGGTCAGGTCGAGCCGCTGCGCGCGGGCATGGCCGAACTGCTCAGCCTGTCCGCCAGCGCGGACGCCGCACGCAGCCGCGACTACCTGTACGCGAGCATCCTTCGTCAGCTGGTGCCCGACGAGGCGCGCATCCTGGCCGCGCTGGCCGATGGCAGGCCGCGCCCGGTGGTGCACGTCATGGTCCGCAGTCCGCTGGGCGCGATTCAGCGTGCGGTGCTGGAGAACGCCTCCACTGTGGGCCGCGACGCCGGCGTCGCGGTTCCCGAGCACGTGCCGTTCCACCTGACCCGGCTGCACCGGCTCGACCTGGTCGACATCGGCGACGAAGACACGAACCTGACCGAGCAGTACGCCATCCTGGCGGCCGACGACCTGATCCGCGATGCCGAACGGCAGGCGCGGCAACGCTGGCGCGGCGGTGCGAAGCTGATCCGCCGCACGATCACGATGTCCGCGCTGGGCAACCGATTCTGGGCGGAGTGCGACCCGCTGGCGTAGCGCGCCGCACCGCGTCCGGACGTGGCGCCGACGCCTGGATCGCGTTCACCTCAGTATTGATTGCCCACCGTTCTTGCTCGTCGCCGATGACCTCGTTCGGCTGCGAACTCATCCCGACCCGACCGTGTCACCGTCCGACTATCTGAACCATATTCACCTCCTGATTTTCGCCTGGTCTTTGATCGTCACCGTCCAGCCCGCCTCACCGCCTGTCTGGTTACGCGCCCTTTCGTTCTTCGCTCTGCCGAATCTGGTGTCGGGTAGTCCTGCTCTCCTTACCCATCTCCGGTGGTCCAGGCAAGGAAGCAGGATTACCCGACACTAGCGGAAAACTTTGGGGCGAATCGGTTGCTTATCCACAGGTGGCGAAAACTATCCACAGAAAAGTCTTCATGTTCGCGCTGGGTGTCAGCAGCTCGATAACCTGGCCGAGGGCCGTGCCCCCGGGTGGGCGGGGGCTGTTCTCGGGGCGTGATTTGGCGGCATTATTTTGGGGCTTGTGGAAGCGTGGCCCGATTGCCGGAATCCTTGTCAGTGAGGTGAAAGCGCGACCAGCCGGTCGACAACAACAGCAGCCGGTCAGCAAAAGGCCAGTCGACAACGAACGACAACAGCCGACAGGAAACCGGATCACAACAACCGGCCACCCGGGCAGCTCCCAGTCAGGAAACCCAGGGCGGCCAACAACTTCTCAGAGTTTGAACGCCCGGGCCGCGGCCAGGAAGGCGTCGTTCTCCGCCGGTTCCCCGACCGTCACCCGCACCCCCTCCGGCACGAACGCGCGCACCACGACCTTGTGGTCCAGGCAGTGCTCGTTGAACTCCGCGGTGCGCTCACCCATCGGCAGCCACACGAAGTTGGCCTGGCTGTCGGGCACCCGGTAGCCCATCTCCAGCAACGCGTCGCGCACCCGGACCCGCTCGGCCACGATGTCCCGGCACCGCGCCAGCAGTTCGTCCTCGGCGTCCAGCGACGCGATCGCGGCCACCTGGGCCAGCGAGTTCACCCCGAACGGCACGTACACCTTGCGCAGCGCCTCGACCACCGGCTCGCTGCCGACACAGAACCCGACCCGCAGCCCAGCCAGGCCGTAGGCCTTGGAGAAGGTGCGCAGCACGGCCACATTGGACCGACCCTGCGCCCACGCCTTCTTGGCCACCTCGATCCCGTCGGGCACCTCGGGATCGGCCACGAACTCCCGGTACGCCTCGTCGATCACCAGCAACGTCTCCGGCGGCGTGTTCTCGATGATCCGGGTCAGTTCGTCGCCGCGCAGCGCCGGGCCGGTCGGATTGTTGGGCGTGCACACGAACATCAGCCGGGTCGCCGGGCTCACCGCCGCCAGCAGCGCGTCCACGTCCAGCCGCGCTTCCTCGGTCAACGGGATCATGGTCGGCTTCGCGCCGGTCACCTGACTGGCGATCGGGTAGATCTCGAACGACCGCCACGGGAACAGCACCTCGTCCCCGTCGTGGCAGGTGATCTGCACCAGCTGATGGCACAACGCCACCGAACCGCAGCCCACCGCCACCTGATCACGACCGACGTCGAACCGCGCGGCCAGTCGGTCGATCAGCTCGGCCGCACCGTTGTCCGGATAACGATTGACTACCGACCCGGCCCGGGAGATCGCGTTCATCACGCTGGGCAACGGACCGGCCGACACCTCGTTACTGGCCAGCTTGATCGCGCCCTCGACGGTGCGCCCGGGCACGTACCCCGGCACCCCGGCCAGGTCAGCACGGATACGAGGCCCCATCGGCGTCTCCTTCGGCTCCAGCGGCACAGCACCCACTCAGGCGACCCAAACCTACCTAATGGCCTGTCAACGCTGTCGGCCGATCGGCTGTAGTTCCTATGGTCACGTTGACGGACGTTCACCTGAACGTGATTGGGTAGTCGCATGACGGAGATAAGGACTGAGACCATCGCGCTGACCGACGGTCGCAGTCTGCGCCTCACCGTGGCCGGTCCCCAGCCGGCCGTACGTGGCGGCCTGATCGTGCTGCACGAGGCCCGTGGAGTCACCGACGCCGTGCGCGGGCTGGTCGACAGCCTCGCCGCGGAGGGGTGGCTGGCGGTTGCCCCGCACCTCTACCGCGCCGATCACGCCGAGGAGTTCGACGGCGCGGACGTGGATCACCAGGTCAGCAAGTTGTCCGGCGACACGGTGCTGGCCGACACCGACGCCACCGCGGTCTGGCTGGCCGACGCGGGCGTGCCCGCCGACCGGCTCGGCGTGATCGGGTTCGACCTCGGCGGCGCGGTCGCCATGGTGGTGGCCAGCAGCCGCACCGTCGGAGCCGCGGTGAGCGTGGCCGGCGGTGGAATCACCGAACCCCTGTCCGACGGCCTGCCCGCGCTGATCGACGTGGCCGGCGAGCTGACCTGCCCGTGGCTGGGCCTCTACGGCGACCGCGACACCACGATCTCGCCCGACCAGGTGGAAAAGCTGCGCGACGCCGCGGCCGGCGCCTCGGTGGCCACCGAGGTGGTCCGGTTCGCCGAGGCCAGCAACCGGTTCGACTCGGACCCCACCGCCGCGGCCGAGGCCTGGCAGCGCACCCTCAACTGGTTCGACCTGCACCTGCGCTGAGCCACGCGCGATCCTGCGCCCCGCCGGAACATCGACCGGCGGGGCTTCGTGCGTGCGCGCCGGCTCCGGCCCGGCCCTGATCCCCCGGCCGGGTATCGATCGCCGGGCAGGGCACCGACCTGCCGAAACACCGACTCAGGGGCTGCTTTTCCGGCCGGTTATCGGCTAGGAATGTGCCTATGACGGACGATCCCACCAACGACGGTGCACCGGCGGCCGAAGTCCCCGAACTGCTCTGGCAACCCACTCCCGAGACGATCGCGCGGACCCGGATCGCCCGGTTCCGCGACTGGCTGCGCGCCAACCGCGACGTCGACCTGGACGGCTACCGGGACCTGTGGCAGTGGTCCGTCACCGACCTGCCCGGCTTCTGGGGTGCGGTCGCCGAGCATTTCGGCGTCCGCTTCCATCACGGGCCCGAGCGGGTGCTCACCGAGGCGGTCATGCCCGGCGCCCAGTGGTTTCCCGGCGCCACGCTGAACTACGCCGAGCAGGCCCTGCTGCCCGACCCCGTGCTGGGCGGGAAGGGCGAGGACGACCCGGCGGTGGTGTTCCGCCGGGAGGACGGCCGCAGCGAACACTGGACCTACGGCGACCTGCGGGCCCGGGTGGCCGCGGCCCGGGCCGGACTGGCCGCGCTGGGCGTGCGGGCCGGCGACCGGGTGGCCGCGCTGGCGCCCAACTCCCCGGACACCCTGGTCGCCTTCCTGGCCACCGCCGGCCTCGGCGCGATCTGGTCGTCCTGCTCACCGGACTTCGGGGCGCGCGCGGTGTTCGACCGGTTCATCCAGATCGAACCCACCGTGCTGATCGCGGTGGACGGCTACCGCTACAACGACCGGGCCTTCGACATCCGGCCCACCGTGGACCGGCTGCGCACGGAGATTCCGGGCCTGAAGGCCACCGTGCTGGTTTCCTACTCCGACCTGGACGCCACGCTGACCTGCACCGACGCCTCCCCAGTGGTGCGCTGGGACGACCTGCTGGCCGAACACTCCGGCGCCGAACTGGCCTTCGAACCGGTGGCCTTCGACCACCCGCTGTGGATCCTGTACTCCTCCGGCACCACCGGCCTGCCCAAGGGGATCGTGCAGGGGCACGGCGGGATCGTGGTGGAACACCTCAAAGCCCTGGGCCTGCACTGCGATCTTGGGCCCGGTGACCGGTTCTTCTGGTTCACCACCACCGGCTGGATGATGTGGAACTTCCTGGTCTCGGGCCTGCTGGTCGGCTCCACCGTGGTGTTGTACGACGGCAATCCGGGGTACCCCGACCTGGGTGCCCTCTGGCGCCTGGCCGCGGAGGAGCGCATCGACTACTTCGGCACCTCCGCGCCGTTCATCCAGTCCTGCCTGAAGGAGGGGTTGCGTCCGGTGGACACCTGTGACCTCTCGGCGCTGCGCGCGGTCGGCTCGACCGGTGCGCCGCTGTCCCCGGAGGGCTTCCGCTGGATCGCCGACGCGATCGGCCCGGACGTGCAGATCTGCAGCGTGTCCGGGGGCACCGACCTGTGCACCGCGTTCGTCGGCTCCGCCCCGGACGTGCCGGTGTGGCTGGGCGAACTGTCCTGCCCGTCGCTGGGCGCGGCCGTGCACGCCTACGACGAGGCGGGCAACTCGGTGCTCGACGAGGTCGGCGAGCTGGTGGTCACCCAGCCGATGCCGAGCATGCCGGTGTTCTTCTGGAACGACGAGGACGGCAGCCGGCTGCGCGAGGCGTACTTCGAGAACTACCCCGGCGTGTGGCGGCACGGCGACTGGATCACCGTCACCAGCCGCGGCTCCGCGGTCATCCACGGCCGCAGCGACTCCACCCTCAACCGGGGCGGGGTGCGGATGGGCACCGCCGAGTTCTACCGGGTGGTGGAGGGATTCGCCGAGGTCGCCGACTCACTGGTGATCGACACCTCCGGCACCGGACGCACCGACGGTGAGCTGCTGTGTTTCCTGGTCCTGGCGCCCGGGGCGGACCTCGCCGAGGTCGCGGGAAAGCTCCGGGTAGCGTTGCGTGAGCAGCTGTCGCCACGCCACGTGCCCAACCGGTTCCTGGCGGTGACCGCCGTGCCGCGCACGCTGAACGGGAAGAAGTGCGAGGTCCCGGTCAAGAAGATCCTGTCCGGGGTGCCGGTGGACAAGGCGATCAGCCGGGACGCGCTGCGGGAACCCGACTCGCTGCGCCCGTTCGTCGACCTGGCCCCAGCGGCGGGTCGTGACTCGCAGTGACCTTCGCAGACTGGATTGGGTGATCGGTGTGGCGCGGCGATGACGGCCGTCAGCGGTTCGGATGTCTCGACCCGGCTCGGCTGGCGGTCCGGCGGCGAGGCCATCGTCCGGATCATCGTCTGGTCCACCCGTTTAGTGGGCCTGCTCACCGTGTTGTCCGTGGTGTTCCCGCCGGTGCGCAGGCGCATCGGCAAGCCGTTGCAGGGCTGGATGGACCTGGGCACGGGCGCCACCGTCACCGCCGCCGTACTGGCCGTGGCCGCCGGGATCGGACTGCTGCTGCTGGCCAACGGCCTGAGCCGGCGCAAACGCCGGGCGTGGCAGATCGCGCTGGCCGCGGCCGGGCTGGTCGCGGTGCTGCACTTCGTGGCCCACCGTGGCCTGATCGCCGGGGTGCTGGCAATCGTGCTGTTCGTGGCGCTGGTGGTGTTCCGGGACAAGTTCGTGGCACTGCCCGACCCGGCGATGGGCAAGTGGCGCGCGATGCTGGTGTTCTGCCAGGTGCTGCTCACCGGGGTGCTGGTCAACTTCCTGGTGCTGGCGGTCAACACCCGCGAACTGATCGACCGGCCGTCGCTGGCCGACCGGCTGCGGCACGCGATGTGGGCGCTGGTCGGGGTGAGCGGGCCGGTGCGATTCCGGGCGGAGCTGCTGGACGACCTGACCGCGGCGATCGGGCTGTGCACCAGCCTCGGCGCGGTGCTGATCGGCGGCTACTTCCTGCTGCGCTCGGCCGAACCGAAACCGCAGCTGAGCACGCAGGACGAGTCCCGCATCCGCGAACTGCTGGACGCGCACGGGCGCGCGGACTCCCTGGGCTACTTCGCGCTGCGCCGGGACAAGTCCGCCGTGTTCTCCAACAGCGGAAAATCCGCGGTCACCTACCGGGTGCTGGCCGGGGTCGGCCTGACCTCCGGCGATCCCCTCGGCGACGCCGAGGCCTGGCCCGGGGCGATGGAGGAGTACCTGCGCACGTGCGTCCGGCACGGCTGGGTGCCCGCGGTGCTGGGCTGCTCGGAGCGGGCGGCGACGGTGTGGGCCCGCTACGGGTTGACCGTGTTCGAACTGGGCGACGAGGCGGTCGTGGCGGCCGGAGAGTTCACCCTGGAGGGCCGCAGGATGCGCGGCGTGCGGCAGGCCGTGGCGAGGGTCAAACGGTCGGGCTACACAGTCCGGGTGCGCCGGGCCAAGAACCTGACCGACGCCGAACACGCCGAACTGGCCGCGCGCGCGGACACCTGGCGGGGCACCGAGACCGAGCGCGGCTTCTCGATGGCGCTGTCGAGGGTGGCCGACCAGGCCGACCCGGAGTGCGTGCTGGTGACCGCCGAGCAGGATGGGGTGGTGCGCGGCATCCTGCAGTTCGTGCCGTGGGGCGAGGACGGCCTGTCCCTGGACCTGATGCGCCGCGACCGGGAGGCCCCGGACAACGGCCTCAACGAGTTCATGATCAGCGAACTGCTGTCCGCGTGCGGAGATTTGGGTGTGCGCCGGGTGTCGCTGAACTTCGCCATGTTCCGTGCCGCACTGGAGCGGGGCGAGCGCATCGGCGCCGGCCCGGTGGCCAGGCTGTGGGCCAAGGCGCTGCGACTGGGGTCGCGGTGGTGGCAGATCGAGACGCTCTACCGGTTCAACGCGAAGTTCCAACCCGAGTGGGTGCCGAGGTTCCTGGTCTTCCCGGTGGTGCGCGACCTGCCGCGGGTCGCCCTCGCGGCGATGGAAGCGGAGGGTTTCGGTGGCCGGCCGCCGCTGCTGCTGCGGATGCTTCGGCGCAGCTAGGAGACGGTTGGCGGGGGCGTTTTGCTCTTGGTGGGCGGGCCTGTGTAGGCTATCCGCCGAGTGGTTACGGTTCCCGGGAGGCTTCGCCTAGTCTGGTCTATGGCGCCGCACTGCTAATGCGGTTGGGGGCACAACCCCCTCCCGGGTTCAAATCCCGGAGCCTCCGCAACGCCCGACTCCGGTCGGACGACAACTGAACATGCGCCCGTAGCTCAACGGATAGAGCATCTGACTACGGATCAGAAGGTTGGGGGTTCGAATCCCTCCGGGCGCGCATAGCGGCTGGTCAGGAAGGTGTGGAGCGGAGATCGCAAGATCACCCCCACACCTTTCCCACACTTTATGAACCAGCCTCATCGATCACTTCCAGCAATGCCGCCACCTTCGGACTGGCAGCCGCACGGCCGAAATAGGTGTCCTGTGTGACACTCACCCGCTTGTGTCCAAGTTGGTCGGCCACCTCCCGCACCGTGAGCCCACCATCGTTGAGAAGTGTCGCCGCCGTCTTCCGGAACGTGTGACTGGTGACCCATCCGAACCCGAGCAGATCCAGCGCCTCCCGGATATCGGCATTCGTGTTCGACCGATCCCGCAGCTTGCCCAACTGAGACGCGAACACCACGTCCCACGAGTTCTCCACATAGTCCCGGGCCTGGAGCAGCGCGACCAGCCAGGCAGGCAGGTGCAGCGTGCGCCAGCCCGATTCGGTCTTCGGCGCGGGCTGGATGATCAATCCCACACCCGGCTCCCGCACCACCGTTCCGCGGACTTCCACGGTCTTCGCCGTGATATCCAGCGCTTCCCGAGTGACCGCAAGGGTTTCCCCGATCCGCAGACCGGTCCCGAGCATGAAGTCCACCAGGTCCGGCACATCCCGGCCCAGCGCCTTCTTATCCGCCCGGAGACCAGCCCGCAGCGTGCGCACCTCATCAAGTGTCAACGACCGGGCCGCCTTCTTCGGAGTCGCTGTCGAGGCGATCTCCCGAACCGGATTGTGGTCTACCGCGTCATTCCGAGCCGCCAGCTTGATGACCTGACTGAGCACTGTCTTGGCATGCCGGGCCGCACCGGGACCGGCCTTTTCCCTCACCGAGCGCACGAACCGATCAGCGAACCCCACGGTCACTTCCCGGACCCGCAACTCACCCAGGCCGGGCACCACGTGCAGGTTGAGCGCATCGTCGTAGGCCGAAAGGGTCGAAATCGCCTTCCCTTGCGTAGCAAGATCGACCCGCCACGCCTCACACACAAAGTGGAGCTTGCTGTCGGCGGTGATCTCACCCGATGCCGTGACCTTCGCCCGATCTTTCAGGTCCTCCACCAACCGACGCTCAGCCTTCGCCCCGGTAGCGCCGAAGCGTTCAACCCGCCGCGTCTTCCCGTCGAAGTCCCGATAGTTGGTCGTAGCACGCCAACTCTTCGGCCCTTCCTGGTATCGCCGGATCTTGCCCCAAGTGCCGAGGGGCAACGGTGGCCGACCCATGCCGCGCTCTTGTCGTCGAGCGATTCGAACCAGGCCACCACGTCCGCAGGCCGGTACCGGATGTACCGACCCATCCGCTTCGCCACGGGCCCATTGCCCTGGTAGCGGCACTGGTAAAGCGTCTTCACCGGCACGCCCAGGCACTTCAAGGCGCGCCGCCGCCGGCGGCGCGCGGTCCGGCTGCGGTTCGCATGTCCTCGGCCTGCCCAGCACACCGGCCTGCCGCTCCGCTCTCGGCCGGGCACTGGGCGCGCGGCTGCGCCGCGCAGTCCAGACAGCGCCACCGGCACCGACGCGCAGGAACACAGACCAACTTGGCGACAAGCACCAGGCCGTGACGATCGCCGAGGTGGCCGGCCTGGTCGAGCTGGTGACGGCGATCGACGCCCGGCAACGCTCCGCGCCACCGGCCAATGTGTAGTGCACCTCAGCCGACAGCAGTTGGGCTGGTTTCGCCGTCGTCATGCCCGACTCGCAGCGGCCGCCCTGTCGGGAGCCGGATAGAGTGATCTTTTCGGGCATCCATCCACGCCGCGAGATATCGGAGATATGGCCAAACCCGCATCTGGTTCTGGGTATCTCTCATCGTCAGCAGGCCCGTGTCCTGAGCGACCCGACACGCCCGCATGGCCGTCGTGCCCCACATGGCCACCACGTCGCGCCGAGGCACCAAGCGCCGGTAGAAGAGGTAACCCAGCATGTCCAGCGAGGCCAGCGCGTGGTTCACGATCACGAACTCATCGGGTGCCAGGTCTTCGGGTCGCTGGCCTTTCTCTCCCATCTCGAAGAGGGCTCGTCGTCCGCGCTGCCTTTCAGGTGCCAAGAGCTGATCATGCACCTTCAGTAGCAGGTCGCGGCGGTTGCTGCGGCGATTTTGTACGAAGACAAACATACTGAAGATCAGGGCTGTCAAAGAGATCGCCAGGGTCACGTGGACAGCATCGCTACTGCTCGGACAACCGGCCATGCAGCTGGCAGGACTTCGCCCAACTGGCCCAAAGCTGGGAACACCAGGTAGCTATCGCCGAGGTAATCCGCCTGATCAAGTTGGCGAGGGCGACCGACGCACAGCTGACCCCCGGGCGAGGGGGATCCCGGGGTCATGGCGGACGCCGTCGTCCACGCAGCAGCTCTAGGATCTGGAGCGCGTGCTTGCGGCCGGCTTCATCCGCCCGCAACGACCAGATAATCACTATGAGTTGTGTCAGTTGTCGAAGCGCCACAGCTGTACCGACCACTCCACCTACTTGAGCAACTTCGCTCAGCACCCATCCACCTCCATCCGACCCGGGCCCACCCCCAGTAGGGGCTAGGACGGATGTCCAGGGTGAATCTGGTGCTGCTCGCGGTGTAGCTGTCGAGACGGTTTCAGTCTGCCTAGACGTGCACCAACTTGACAAGCAGGCTCCCCCGATCAGTCGAGAATGACGACGGCCGGCAGCACCGTGTCAAGGCGGGAAGGCGTGCTTGACACGGCACAGCGGCCGCGTTCCGGGCTTCGTGTCGGGATGACGGAGGGGTCTGGGCAGGCCAGGATCGCGTGCCATTACGGCAGGTCAACAGCGGTCAACCACGGTCAACCAAGGCCGACATGCGCCGCAGGTCAGGACCTCCGCCACGAGATCACCACATGGTTCCCAAGCTGAGAACGCCCTGGTCAGGGGAGGAGGGCAAGTGCCTTCACGTGACGAGGGCGAACGATGGTGAAATGTCGATGGTCGAGCGTGGCGACCTCGGTCACGTCCAGTCGCTCGGACACCGTGATCACGGCCGCGTCAGTGGTGCCTAGCGGCAGATCGCCGTACTGCTCGACCAGGTCAGCCACGCGGCTGTAGTCAGCAGTGGTCAGGTCCTCTACCCGGAAGACCTCATCGGCCAGGGAGCGGAGGAAGAAGGCTTCGGCTTGTGCGCCAGCCCTCGTTCCGAGCAGATAGCCGACCTCGGCGATGACCGGCGCGGGGATGATCAGCTCCCGGTTGGCCAGGTGGAGACCGGTGAAGAGGTCCACGCACCGCCGGTAGTCCGGGTCCTTGTACAGGGCAGCCGCCACCAGTGGCCCGGTGTCGCAGATGATCACTTGTACTGGCCGAAACCCTCGGCGAGCAGCTCGTCAGCGCGGGCACCCACGGCTGTGCCGTCGCCGGGGGCGATGCCGAACCAGGTCGGAGGCCAGGGGCGTTCGCTCACCGGGTGTAGATGACGTCGCAACTCGGCGAGCGCCATAGGCACCTGGTCGTCCGGGAGTTCGTGGACCAGGCGCTCAAGCTCGTCACGTTCGGCGCTCATGACATCAGTCTACGATCGAAGCAGGACAAGGCCAGTCCACGGCACACCGATCCGTGGTTCCAGGACAAGATCATCACCACACTTTACCCACACAAATGGCCGCGAAACGACCCGAACTGACCAGTACCACCGAGAGGTCTTTTCCCTCTGCCGCAAGGGAATGCGACACCATAAGAAACGTCCGGTAAGGACGACGCCCACCAGAAGTTGGGGGTTCGAATCCCTTCGGCGCGCCAGTTATCACCCCCTTGAACTGCAGTTTTAGGTCATTATCCGAACCCGGAACCGATTGCGGCTCCGGGTTCGGTGCCATTTCGGTGCCATTGGTTCCGGATTCGGTTCCCGAAACCGTCTGGACCCGCTTCCGGGGGATAGCCGCGCTGATCTTGGTCACAGCTTCGGCTTGGACTTCCTCCACGACCGAGGTGTACAGGTCGGCGGTGGTGGACAGCCGGGTGTGACCGAGCAACTCCTGGATCGCCTTCAAGTCGACCCCGGCGGCCAGCCCGATCGTCGCGGCGCAATGCCGCAGGCCGTGCAACGTGATCGGTGGCTGCCCGGACTGGGCCACCAGTTCCGTGAGCCGCTCGGAGACAGCGTCCGGATGCGGCGGCGCACCACCCGGCTGGACGAACAGCCTGCCGGACTTGATCCACGCCGACGCCCACCGCGCTTTCTCGCCGCCCTCCGTTTCCTACTGAGCGTTGACCAGTTCGCGCATCGGCAGCGACAGCGCGATCGTCCGACGGGACCATTCGGTCTTGAGGTCCTCCTCCTCGACCTCCCACTCGACCAAGGTCAGCTGGACCTCCAGCCGCAGCCGGGTGACCTCGGCGTCGATGTCGTCCAGCCGGAGGCCACACGTCTCGCCACGGCGCATCCCAGTGTTGCCGATCAGCTCGTACAGCGGTGCCAACCGAGGTTCCTCGACATAGGCGAAGTCCAGGAACGCGCGCCGAACTGTTCGGGCGTCCAGACCATCACCTTGCCGGGGACCACTTTGGTCTCGGTCCAGCGCTCCACCCGCTCAGCCGTCCAGAGCAGGGGCCGTGGGGGAGCCCCGAACTCCAGCTCCAGCGCCGCGAATGGATTGACGGTGATGCCGATCTCAGCGGCGAACTCGGAGTTCCAGGCCGCCCGGCCCGTCGCCCGCAGTCGCTGCATGCTCGCCGCGCCCATCGGCACCCGAGACTCGTAACCTTCTGGCTTGCGCCTGCCAGGTTTGCGTCGCTCCTGTGTGGCCCGTTTGGCGCGGATCTCCTCGTTCGAACCGGCCCGTCAGCTGCGCGTCCGTGCCCACCGTCGTGGCCATGATGCTCGGTCAACTCGATCCCCAACCGGGCGAGAACGTCCTGGAGATCGGGGCCGGCACCGGCTACAACGCCGCCCTGCTGGCCGAACTGGTCGGCGACACCGGCCAGGTGACCACGATCGACATCGACCTGAACGTCACCGCCCACGCTCGCGCGACCTTGGCCGACACCGGCTACGACCAGGTTCGCGTCATCACCGCCGACGGCGCACTCGGCGACCCGGACCACGCCCCTTACGACAAGATCATCGTGACGGTCGGGCCGTGGG
>DASZNF010000128.1:0-8070 GCA_035551355.1 Pseudonocardiaceae bacterium
AACCACTCACGCTCATCGGCACGCAGCACCACCGACGGCAACGACGACTTCGACACCACACGTCCTCACGGCAGACACAGGAACACTGCCGCTCCCCACTACCACACCACAACCGAATCTTAGCGGCGACACACTACTAGCCGGGGCGTCGCGCCGACCTTCGGATCGGCCCGGTTGCAGGTAGCGTGGTCCGCGGAATGTCAGGGACTTCGAAGCTGCGGCGGAAGGCGGTTGGCATGCCGGATCGGAAGCGGGCCGACGTAGAGGAAGCCGCGACGTTCGGCGGGCGCCTCGGCGTCGCCGAGCGGGAGGCGAGCTGGCAGCGGCTGGGCTCCGAGCAGTTCGACCTGGTGGTCATCGGCGGTGGCGTGGTCGGCGTGGGCACCGCGCTGGACGCGGCCACCCGCGGGCTGCGGGTCGCCCTGGTGGAAGCGCGCGACCTCGCCTCCGGCACGTCCAGCCGATCCAGCAAACTGTTCCACGGCGGCCTGCGCTACCTGGAACAACTCGAATTCGGGTTGGTCCGGGAGGCGTTGCGGGAACGGGAGCTGATGCTCACCCGGCTCGCCCCGCACCTGGTGAAACCGGTCAGCTTCCTCTACCCGCTCACCCACCGCGTCTGGGAGCGCCCGTACACCGCGGCCGGGCTGCTGATGTACGACACCATGGGCGGCGCGCGCTCCGTCCCCGGTCAGAAGCACCTGACCCGGGCCGGGGCGCAGCGCATGTTCCCGGCGCTGCGCCGGGACGCGCTGATCGGCGCCATCCGCTACTACGACGCGCAGGCCGATGACGCCCGGCACACCCTCACCGTGGGCCGTACCGCCGCGCACTACGGCGCCGTGGTGCGCACCTCCACCCAGGTGGTGGGCTTCCTCAAGGAGTCCGACCGGGTGTCCGGGGTGCGGGTGCGCGACGTCGAGGACGGCCGGGAGACCGACGTGTCGGCCGGAGTGGTGGTCAACTGCACCGGGGTGTGGACCGACGAGCTGCAGCAGCTGTCGGGCAGCCGGGGGCGGTTCCGGGTGCGCGCCAGCAAGGGCGTGCACATCATCGTGCCGCGCGACCGGATCGTCGCCGAGACCGGATTGATCCTGCGCACCGAGAAGTCGGTGCTGTTCGTCATCCCGTGGCGCAAC
Organism: Pseudonocardiaceae bacterium; assembly: GCA_035551355.1. Classification (GTDB taxonomy): domain Bacteria; phylum Actinomycetota; class Actinomycetes; order Mycobacteriales; family Pseudonocardiaceae; genus DATATV01. The sequence goes on from DASZNF010000128.1 coordinate 1,140, forward strand.
CACTGGCTGATCGGCACCACCGACACCGACTGGCACCTGGATCTGGCCCACCCCGCGGCCACCAAGAAGGACATCGACTACATCCTGCAGCACGTCAACTCGGTGCTGGCCACGCCGCTCAAGCACGAGGACATCGAGGGCGTGTACGCCGGGCTGCGGCCGCTGTTGGCCGGGGAGAGCGAGGACACCTCGAAGCTGTCCCGGGAGCACGCGGTGGCCCGGCCCACCCCGGGCCTGGTGGCCATCGCGGGCGGGAAGTACACCACCTACCGGGTGATGGCCGCCGACGCGGTGGACGCCGCCGGGGCGGACCTGTCCGGCCGGTTGCAGCCCTCGATCACCGACAAGGTGCCGCTGCTGGGGGCAGACGGCTACCACGCCCTGGTCAACCAGGCCGACCAGCTGGCCGCCCGGCACGGGCTGCACCCGTACCGGATCCGGCACCTGCTGGACCGCTACGGCTCGATGATCCACGAGGTGCTCGGTCTGTCCGACGAGAACCCGGAGCTGCTCAAGCCGCTGCCCGGTGCGCCGGACTATCTGCAGGTCGAGGTGGTCTACGGGGCCAGCTATGAGGGTGCGCTGCACCTGGAGGACATGCTGACCCGGCGCACCCGGATCTCCATCGAGTACCCGCACCGCGGCGTGGACTGCGCTCGCAAGGTGGCCGAGCTGATGGCCGGCGTGCACGGCTGGGGCGCGGCCACGGTGGACCGGGAGATCGAGTCCTACACCGCGCGGGTCAAGGCCGAGCGCGAGTCGCAGACCGAGCCGGACGACCAGGCGGCCGACGCCGTGCGCACCGCGGCCCCGGAGATCCGCCCGAAGCTCACCCCGGCCTGATCCGCTGCCCGCGCGGGCGTCGTCCGGCCGTAGAGCCGGATTTCGCGTGTGCGGCTGAGTTTCGCGCGGGACGGCCGGGTCAGGTTTCGTCGAGGACGGTGGCCAGTTCGTGGGCGATGAGCCGGTTGTCGGCCGGGGAAATCGTGGTCCACGCCGAGGAATCGGGGGCTGGGCGGCGTAGTTGCAGGTAGCGGCCGTCCTCGGTGTCGAAGAAGCCGATCACTCGCCGGGCCCGGTGGCGCCGGCCCCACTTGTCCCGCACGGCCGCGCCGAACTGGCCCTGCCGTTTGACCCGCAGCACCGTCGAACCCAGCACCTGCGCGTCCCGGGGGCGGATGCCGCGGGCGACCAGCTCGGCCTCGAATTCCTCGGTCGTGTGCGCGTTTTCGGCGGCGGCGTCGAGTTTCTCGCTGGGCAGGGTGACCGATTCGCCCGGGCCGGCCGGGATCGCGGGCAGACCGGACACCACCTCCCGGGCCAGGCCGGTCGCGGCCGCCTCGCGCAGGGTCAGGCCGCGGCGGTCCAGGGTGGCCAGCACCGCGTCCTCGCCCCGGCTCGCGCCCAGCCAGCGCACACTGCGGTTGGCCCCGAACCGCCCGTCCGCCTCCCGGTCCGGGCGATCCAGCAGGCGCAGCAACGATTCCAGCCGCGGATCGAGCTCGTGTGGGCGCCCGAGGCCGCGGTCGGCCAGCGAGCGCCACGCCTGATCGGCCAGCTCGGTCCGCTCGGTGTGGGTGCGGCCGGGCGAGGGGACCTTGAGCACCAGCGGCATCAGTTGCAGGCCAAGCTGTTCCCACAGCACGTCGTACTCCAGCGCGCTGATGGTGACCGGCTCGAGCGCCGCCCCCGGCGCGCCGTCGGCGCCGAACGTCAGGGTCATCGGCCGGACTCGCCGATCACCGGCTGGGTGTACTGCTGCGGCTCGCCGTAGATGTCCTCGCCAAGCACCACGTAGCTGGACTGGATGATCTCGTCCTCCACCAGGCTGGTGCCGCGCGAACTGGGCACCAGCGGGGCACCCGGCGCGTCGTGCTCGCCACCGGCCACTGTGGACGGTCCGGTGGTCTCGTTCTGGTGTGCGGCCGAGGGATTCGTGGTCGCGGCATGGCCGGCCGTGCCACCGGCCGGGTGCCGGTCGGCGGTCGTCGGTTGCGGCTGCCGGGGTTGCGCCCGGGTGGCCTGGCGGTGCTGCGGTTTGCCGGCGCTCTCCGGGCCGCGGGTCGTGCGGGGCAACGGGGCGGGGCGGGCACCGGTGGGGATCGCGCCGGAGCGCGGGGCCGGGGCCGTTTCGGTCGGGCTCGGCGGCTGGGCTGCGGTCGGGCCGGTGGCCGCCGGGTTTTCCGTTGCGGTGGCGGCACTTTCGGTGTCCACGGCGGCGGCGCGGACGGCCGGTTCGTCGGCGTGAGCGCTGGTCGGCGTGCTCGCCGGGGCGTCCCGCGGTGCGGTGGACTCCGCTGTCGGCTCGGCGTTGTTCGCCGTGGTGCCGCGGGTCGCGGCGGTGGTGCGGCGCGGAGTGGACTCCTCCTCGGCCACGCCTGGCGCCCGCACGCGGGAAGCGGCGTCCTCGCGCGGGGCGGACCCGGCGCCCGCCGAGCGGCGCAGCGGGATGCCGGTGATCGGCGAGGTGTCCACGACCAGGGCCGGTGGGGTGCCGAACTCGCCGAGAGTGCTGGTGTTGTCCGTGGTGCCCGACTCGTAGTCGGTCATCACCTGGAAGGCACGCTGCGCGGCCGCGTCGTGCGCCGCCTCGACCTGCTCGGCGTCCAGCTGCGCGGACATCAGCTGCTTGATCGGGTTCAGCTCGGCCGGATCCGGGGCCGCGACCGGCACCGGCATGTCCGTGCGGGCCTTGCCGAGCAGATCGCCCTGCATGGTGGTGGACAGCTGCATCAGCTCGGCCGCCGCGGCCGCCTGCTGCGCCCAGTCACCCAGCGGGCCCAGCGCGTCCCGCGCGCTGTCCGCGGCCGCGCCCACCCAGCTGGCGCCCGAGACGCTCACCCCGGTGCTGATGTCGGCCTGGATGTCGGCCAGCGCGCCGGACAGGCCCGACCAGGTGTCCGCGGTCAGTCCCGCCGCCCGGGCGCCCGGCCCGGCGTGCAGCATGTCGTAGAGCTCTTGATGGGTGTAGCCCTGCCACCGGTTGTCCGAGCCGGCGGCTCCGGCGCCTGGCGCTCCTCGCACGGCGGACCTCCCTCAGCAGCCGTTCTGGGTTCGGAACGAATCCGTGTTGCCCGACTCCACGATCTGGTACTCCGCGGCCACCCGGGACAGCGCGTCCGAGGCCGACTTGAGCTGCCGCTGGTAGGCGCGCAGCGCGTCGAGGGCCGAGTCGGCGCCGTCCACCGAATGATCGTTGAGCGTGTTCGCGGCGGCCTCGCTGACCGGGTCACCGGCCCACGGGCTGACCCGGATGCCGGTCATGGCGATCTCGATCTGCGCGTCCAGCTTGGACATGGCCCCGTCGAACACCCGGCGCAGGTGCGGGATGGCCGACCGGTCCACCCGGAGCGTGGCGTTGGCGTTGAGCGCCGAGGCATCCGCGAGGGCGCGCCCGAACCCCGAGTCGAAGGACACGGCGACCTCCCCGGTTGACGTCCGTTGCGCTGTTCACTGTAGCCACAGTCCGTGATCGGTTGACCCGCCCGCGGTGAACATCGCTCGGGTGGACGAACCGACCGCCCGGGTGGCAACGCTCAGTCGAGTCGGCCCAGGCTGGTCACGGCCGCCTCGGCCACTCGCTGGGCGCCCTGGCACAGCGTGTCCTGCGGGATCGGCGGAGTGTTGCCGCCGTCCCGGAACATCACGTCCAGGAACTCGTCGTCCGCGGTGTCCACCTCGACGTTGCAGGCGTCGTCCAGGCCCGGGGTGCGCACCACCAGGGCCGGGAACCCGGCCACGGTCACCGGCTGGGCCGACACCTGGGCGGTGTCGGACAACCACACGTCCACGCCCATGCTGGTGACCTCGGCCAGCCGGGCCACCGTGCCGCTCTCGACGCCCCGGATGGTGCACGCCCTGGCCTGGTCGAACTCGGTGTCCACGTACGGGGTGGGGGTGTCGTCCAGGCTCAGCGCCCGGCGCTGCGAGGTGGACAGGATCGCGCACGGGGCCACCTTGTCCAGCGGCAGGCTGCGCGGCCGGGCGGCCATCCGGACCGCGGTCGTCGTGGTGACGACCGGCGGCACCGAGATCGAGGAGGGCGCGGCGGGGTCGGCCGAGGACGGGTCGTTGGCGGTGAAGATCGGCGACTGCGTGCTGGTCAGCGCGATCCCGGCGACCACCACGATCGCCCCGCCGATGACGGCGGCCAGGCGTCCGGGATGCCGAGTCCGCATGCCGCCCACCGTAGCGGACCGGGCTGCCCCGGTGGCCCCAGCCAGGGCCGGATCGCCGACCGGGCCGGGAAAGCTCATCCGCCGGGTCGCGCGGGGCTCAGCCCGGGACCGGGGCCGGGGTGCGCCAGAGGATGACGTCGCCGATCCGGCCGATCCGGTCCAGCCCGCACCTGCTCGCCACCCGCTCCGAGGCCAGATTGTCCGGCGCGTGCCGGTAGTCGATGCGGGTCAGGTCCAGCGCGCCGCGGCCGAACCGCAGGGCCGCGCCCAGTGCCTCGGTGGCGATTCCCTTGCCCCGCCACCCGGCCGCCACCCAGCACGCCGCCTCCGCGGTGCCGCCGGCCAGATCCAGCCGGGCCAGGCCGATCTCGCCGACCAGCTCGCCGGTCAGCGGCTCGGCGATCGCCCACGAGCAGCGCTGGTCGCTCGCCCACTCCTCGGCCCGGCGGGCCACATAGCGCCCGGCCGTTTCCTCGTCGTCCAGCCGGTGGGTGGTGATCCAGTGGCGCAGCTCGACATCGGCGAACGCACTGACCAGCGCGGGCCGGTCGTCGATCCGGTCGTCGGCGCGCAGCTTGCGCAGGTAGTGGTTGCCAGCGTTGATCTCAACCGGTTCCATCGGGGCGGCCGGTCACCACCGGTCCCGGCGGTGCCGGTCCATCCGGGTGCGCATGCGTTCGGCGCGGTAGGCCATGCGCTGGACGTGGTGTTCCATCCGCTGTTCGTGGTGGCGCGCCTTGAGTTCCCACTGGCGCTGCAGCTGTTCGTGCTTCCAGTGCTTGTCGGTGTGCCGCCAGCCGTCGCCAAGGAACACGTTGCCCAGGATCACCACCACGGCCGGCAGGAAGATCATGAACCACAACGAAGTGGTGCACAGCAGCACGACCCCGGCCAACGCGGACAACGGCACCAGCGCATGGAAGAACCGGTGCGCGGCCGGCCGGTTGCCCGGATTCTGTTGCGCCGGCGCGGTTTCCGGCTCCTGGGCCGGGGCGGGCGTGGCGGCGGCGCCGCCGAACGTGGGGTGCGGGGCGGGTAGATCGGCGAACAGGGCGAGCAGTTCACCGCGGGTTTTGGCGGTGGTGACCTGGGCGCTGCGGTCGCCGTATTCGTCGATGTTCAGCCGGCCGGAGCTCATGTGCTCGCCGAGCGCGGTCATGGCCGACTCGCGCTCGACGTCCCCGATCCGCAGATCGGCGGGCTGGGATTCCGTCACAACGTCATGGTACGGCCGGGAAACCCCGGCCGACCATGACAAATGAACGAAATCGACACCCGGTTCAGTCCTTGATCTCCAGCAGGACCGTGCCCTGGGTGACCGCGTCGCCGTTGGCCACCCCGAGCCCGGACACCGTGCCGGACTTGTGCGCGTTGACCGGGTTCTCCATCTTCATGGCTTCCAGCACCACGATCAGTTCCCCGGCCTCGACCTGCTGCCCGTCCTCGACCGCGACCTTCACGATGGTGCCCTGCATGGGCGCGGTGACCGCGTCACCGGACACCGCCGCGCTCGCCTTGCCGCCGGCCCGCCTGCGTGGCTTGGCCGCCCCGGCCGACCGGCCCGGCGCGCCACCGGAGAGCGCAAGGTCGCCGGGCAGCGACACCTCCAGTCGACGCCCGCCCACCTCGACCACCACGGTCTGCCTCGGGGCGTCCGCGCCGGCCTCGGCCGCGCCCTCGAACGGCGGGATGGTGTTGTCGAACTCGGTCTCGATCCAGCGGGTGTGCACGGTGAACCCGGTGTCGTCGCCGACGAACGCGGGATCGCGCACGACCGCGCGATGGAAGGGCAGCACGGTGGCCATGCCTTCGACCACCATTTCGGCCAGGGCGCGGCGGGACCGTTCCAGGGCCTGCTGGCGGTCGGCGCCGGTGACGATCAGCTTGGCCAGCAGCGAGTCGAACGCCCCGCCGATCACGCTGCCCGACTCGACACCCGAGTCGGTGCGCACGCCCGGCCCGTCCGGTGCGATGAAGGTGGTCACCGTGCCCGGCGCGGGCAGGAAGTTGCGGCCGGCGTCCTCACCGTTGATGCGGAACTCGATCGAGTGGCCGCGTGGCGTCGGGTCCTCGGTGAAGGGCAGGGCCTCCCCGGCCGCGATGCGGAACTGCTCGCGGACCAGATCCAGGCCGGAGGTTTCCTCGCTGACCGGGTGCTCCACCTGCAACCGGGTGTTCACCTCCAGGAAGGAGATGGTGCCGTCCAGGCCGACCAGGTATTCGACGGTGCCGGCACCGTGGTAACCGGCCTCCTTGCAGATCGCCTTGGCCGAGCTGTGGATCTCGGCGCGCTGTGCGTCGGTCAGGTACGGCGCGGGCGCCTCCTCGACGAGCTTCTGGTGCCGACGCTGCAAGGAGCAGTCACGGGTGCCGACCACGATCACGTTGCCGTGCTTGTCCGCGAGCACCTGCGCCTCGACGTGGCGCGGCTTGTCCAGGTAGCGCTCGACGAAACATTCGCCGCGACCGAACGCGGCGACCGCCTCGCGCACCGCGGACTCGAACAGCTCGGGGATCTCCTCCTCGGTGCGGGCCACTTTCAGGCCGCGACCGCCGCCGCCGAAGGCGGCCTTGATCGCTACCGGCAGGCCGTGCTCCCGCGCGAAGACCAGGATCTCGTCGGGTCCGGACACCGGTTCGCTGGTGCCGGGCACCAGCGGCGCGCCGGCGCGGGTCGCGATGTGCCGGGCGGTCACCTTGTCGCCGAGGTCGCGGATGGCCTGCGGGCTCGGGCCGACCCAGTTGAGGTCGGC
>DASZNF010000129.1:0-126998 GCA_035551355.1 Pseudonocardiaceae bacterium
CGCCGGCCATCGCGGCCGGCGCACCACACCCCTTCCGGCGTCAAATAGCGGGCGCCGTAGGAAAGGAAACGACAGTGCTCATCTCCCAGCGACCGACGCTGACCGAGGAACCGGTTGGCGAGACCCGCTCCCGTTTCGTCATCGAGCCGTTGGAGCCGGGCTTCGGCTACACGCTCGGCAACTCACTGCGGCGCACGCTGCTGTCCTCGATTCCGGGGGCCGCGGTGACCAGCATCCGCATCGATGGCGTGCTGCACGAGTTCACCACCGTGCCCGGGGTGAAGGAAGACGTCACCGACGTCATCCTGAACCTCAAGGAGCTGGTGATCAGCTCCGAAGAGGACGAGCCGGTCACCATGTACCTGCGCAAGCAGGGCCCGGGGACGGTCACCGCGGGCGACATCGTGCCGCCTGCGGGCGTCACCGTGCACAACCCCGACCTGCACATCGCCACGCTGAACGCCAAGGGCAAGCTGGAGATCGAGCTGGTCGTGGAGCGCGGTCGCGGTTACGTGCCCGCGGTGCAGAACAAGCAGGCCGGCGCCGAGATCGGCCGGATCCCGGTCGACTCGATCTACTCGCCGGTGCTGAAGGTGACCTACAAGGTCGAGGCCACTCGTGTCGAGCAGCGGACCGACTTCGACAAGCTGATCCTGGACGTGGAGACGAAGCCGTCGATCACGCCCCGGGACGCGGTCGCGTCCTCCGGCAAGACCCTGGTCGAGCTGTTCGGCCTGGCCCGCGAGCTCAATGTGGACGCCGAGGGCATCGAGATCGGGCCGTCGCCGGCGGAAGCGGACACCATCGCGGCGTTCGCCATGCCGATCGAGGACCTCGATCTGACCGTGCGGTCGTACAACTGCCTCAAGCGCGAGGGCATCCACACCGTCGGCGAGCTGGTTTCCCGCAGCGAAGCCGACCTGCTGGACATCCGCAACTTCGGGGCCAAGTCGATCGACGAGGTCAAGATGAAGCTGGTGGGCCTCGGCCTGGCGCTGAAGGACAGCCCGCCCGGATTCGACCCGTCCGCGGCCGCCGCGGACTACCCGAGCGACGGCTGGGGCGAGGGCGCCGAACTGGACCACGGCCACGACGACGGTCAGGACTACGCAGAGACGGAGCAGCTCTGACCGGTTGATCGTCCTTTCCGGACGGTCTGCGGCTGGTTGCGCGCAACAAGGAGTAAGGAATGCCGACCCCAACCAAGGGTACCCGTCTCGGCGGGTCCCCGGCCCACGAGCAGCTGATGCTGGCCAATCTGGCCACATCGCTGTTCGAGCACGGCCGGATCACCACGACCGAGGCCAAGGCCAAGCGGCTGCGACCGCTGGCCGAGCGCCTGATCAGCAAGGCCAAGCGCGGTGACCTGCACAACCGCCGCGAGGTGCTCAAGACCATCCGCAACAAGGACGTGCTGCACAAGCTGTTCGCGGAGATCGCCCCCCAGTTCGCCGACCGTCAGGGTGGCTACACCCGCATCGTCAAGACGCTGCCCCGCAAGGGTGACAACGCCAAGATGGCGGTCATCGCGCTGGTCACCGAGAAGCTGGTGAGCACCGAGGCCGTGTCCGTGCAGAAGGCCGCCGACAAGCGGGCCGAGAAGCCGGCCGAGGACGAGGCCACCACGACCGAGGAGACCACCGAGGTCGTCGAGACCCCGGAGGCGACCGAGGCCGAAGCCACCGAGACCGCCGAGACGGAGGCCCCGGAGGCCGACGAGGCCAGCGCCGGCGAGGACGAGAAGGACGAGTCCTGACGGCGTCTGCCCAGCCTGGCAACGAGCCCGCCGACTCCCCCGAACCGGGGGGCGGCGGGCTCGTTCGCATCCGGCTCGATCTTGGCTACGACGGCACCGAGTTCTCCGGCTGGGCCGTGCAGCCCGGCCGGCGCACGGTGTGCGGGGTGCTCCAGCACGCGCTGTCCGTGGTGGCCCGGCAGCCGGTGCGGCTGACCGTGGCCGGGCGCACGGACGCCGGGGTGCACGCCACCGGCCAGGTCGCCCACCTCGATCTGCCGGTCGACGCGGATCTGCCCGCGCCCGCCGAGCTGCCCCGGCGGCTGGCCCGGTTCCTGCCCGCCGATGTGCGGGTGTTCGCCGCGCGGGAGGTGCCGCCCGAGTTCGACGCCCGGTTCTCCGCGCTGCGCCGGCATTACCTCTACCGGGTGGCCGACGCCGAGTACGGCGCGCACCCGCTGCGCCGGCTGGACACCGTGTCCTGGCCGCGCCCGCTTGATCTGGACCTGCTGACCGCCGCGGCCGCGAAACTGTTGGGGGAGCACGACTTCGTGGCGTTCTGCCGGCGCCGGGAGGGCGCCACCACGATCCGCGAGCTGCAGCGCCTCGACTGGACCCGGGACCCGGAAGGGGTGCTGATCGCCCGGGCGTCGGCCGACGCGTTCTGCCACTCGATGGTGCGCAGCCTGGTGGGTGCGCTGCTGGCCGTCGGCGAGGGTCGCTCGCCGGTGGACTGGCCGGCCTCGTTGCTGTCGGCCACGTCCCGGACCAGCCGGATCACCGTGGCCCCGCCGCACGGCCTGGCCCTGGTCGGCGTGGACTACCCGCCGGACGATCAGCTGGCCGCCCGGGCCGAGGTGACCCGCAACCTGCGCGCCGCGCCACACTGAGAACGTCCGCTCTCGGGAGAATCGTCAACCTGTGGTTGACGAACCGGCTCCGTCAAGCTCTAATTGACGCATGAGCCCAGTCAACGTCAAATTGACGGATTTAGTCAAGGAACTCGACGAGGAACGACCCGCCGCCACCCCGCTGGAGAAGATCAGCGAGGCCCAGGTCCGCTCGGCCACCCTGGCCGCGACGGGCGACCAGCTGGTCGGCCACTATGTGGCGCTGGCCCGGGCGGCCGGGGCGTCCTGGCAGCAGATCGGCGAGGCCATCGGGGTGTCCAAACAGGCCGCCCAGCAGAAGTGGGTGGCCCCGACCTTCGAGCGGTTCACCAAGCGGGCCCGCAGCGTGGTGGTGCGCGCCCAGGAGAGCGCCCGCAGCCACAAGCACGACTACATCGGCCCCGAGCACCTCCTGCTCGGGCTGCTCGGCGAACCGGAAGGGCTGGCCGCGCAGATGCTGACCAACCTGGCCGGCTCACTGGACGCGGTGGCCACGGCGGTGGAGGCCAATCTCGGCCCGGAAAGCAAGAAGACCCCGAAGGGGCACATCGCGTTCACCCCGCAGGCCAAGGAGATACTGGAACAGACCCTCCAGGCGGCGTTGCGCCACGGCCACAACTACATCGGCACCGAGCACATCCTGCTGGGGCTGGTCACGGAATCCGACGGCGCGGCGGCGAAGTCCTTCGCCGATCTGGAGATCACCCCGGAGAAGCTGGAGGAGCAGCTCAAGGAGGCGCTGGCCGGCTACCACAAGGACGCCGTCGCCCGGCTGAGGGCGGCCAAGGCCGCCGCGGAAAACGCGCCGGAAGGCGGAACCGAGAGCGCCGGATCGGACGTCGAAGGCGAGCCGCCCAGCGGGAGCTGACGCGGCGGAGAAGGGGACCGCGGATGGCGGGCCGGGCCGAGGGGGCCTGACCCGCCGTCCGCGGTTTTGCTTGCGGCTACAGGCTTTCCGTGCGCTGACAACCCGGCCGCCGATCGGAAACGCAAGCGCGCCAGCCGAAGGCGCTCCTGGCCACTCCGCCGCCCGAGCGCCGAGGGCCCTCGGACGCCGCCGGAAAGCCAGGCGTGGAACGAAAAACTTCAGTCGCCGCGCCGGACCGGGCCCAGGATCTGCTGTTCCCGGGGCGTGGTGATCAGCCGCAGCGGCCGCCACAAATTACGGCCGAGGGCGATCGCCTGGTCATCCTTGAGCGTGGTCAGCTGCTGCACCAGGCGCGGCGGCAGCCGCCAGATCCGGGCCGCCAGCTGGGCCTGGCCCACCGGCTGGCGCTGCATCAGCACGAGGTCGGCGGTGTTCGCCGTCGCGGTCACCTGCGGGTGCAGGTAGGGCAGCACGTACACCGTGGTCTGCCAGGGCGAACGGGGCGGGAACAGCTCGGTCGGGGTGGACCCGCCGTCGTGCATCACCAGCAGCGGACCGTCCTCGGTCGGCCGGGGCAGCTCCACCGGGTTGAGCCTGCGGATCTGCACCAGCGACTGGCGCGGGTTCGGCGCGTCCCCGGCCGCCCGGGCCAGCACCTGCCAGGCCGCGGGCCGCGCGGTCGCCACCACCACCCACGCCCCGGTGGCCATCGCCCGCAACGCCAGCTGCCGGGCCAGATACAACCCGCCCACGCACACGATGCGGGTCGGCGCGGGCCGCAGCACCGAGGCGGTCAGCGGCTCGCCCTGCAGGCCGGAGCCGAGCATCATGCCGCCGCGATCCCCGGACGGGCTGACCGCGTCCAGCATTCCCGGCGACACCAGGAATTCCGGCGCGATGGTGGCCTGGCTGTGCGCGTCCAGCAGACGGTTCCTACTCACGCGGCCCCTCCCAGCGGCAGCGTCGCGGCCAGCCCGGACACCTGCAGGCCGCGCAGCGGAGTCAGCGAAACACCCAATCGGTTGGAGATCGAGCCCAGCCGGTGGTTGGCGTCGGCCAGTTCACCCGGCGTGCGAGCACTCACCCGCACCAGGCCCCGCAGCCCGACCCGGTTGTCCTCGCCACTGGGCGAGATCGCCATGGCGACCGTGGCGGACAGCGCCCGCACCCCGGTCAACGCGTTGATGCTGTTCATGTTCTGGCCCTTGGGCCAGTTGGTGATCGCGTAGCTGGCGTGGCCGACCCCGGCCGCGGTCACGCCGGACCACCGCTCGGTCAGGCCCACCCGGTTGCCGGATCCCGCGACCCCGAGCAACTCGGCCGCGGAGATCCCGGACCGCAGCAACTCGTCCGGGTTCAGTGGCCGGGTCGGCACCCCGCGTGCCTCCAGTGCGCTGCGCACCCGGGACAGCGCGCCGATCAGCGCCCGGTGCGCGCCGACCACGCCGCCGCCGCGCTCGCTGACCGCGGCCAGGCAGCGCCTCGGGTCCAGCCGCACCGCCACCCAGGTGGTGCGCCGGGCCGCCGCGGGCAGCGGGCCGAGCACCTCAAGGTAGGAAGCCAGGGCAGGGGAAGAACTGGGCAGCGCCGCGCTGCCCGGGTAGCAGTGCCAGATCACCTGGATCGCGTCCAGCACCACGCCGCGGTCCTCCAGACAGGGCGCCAGCGCGCCCAGCGGCAGGTTCGGCGTCGCCCCCAGCGGGGTCACCAGCGCGGGCGCCGCGTCCACCAGCAGCACCGCGGTCCAGGCGCCGGAATGCCAGGCGAACCCGACCGGCCGGCGTTCGTGATCCATGCCCTGCGCCACCATCAGATCCGGCACCACCAGCCGCAGCAGGTTCACCCGCGCGTCGGACGGGCCGATCACCTCGGTGCCGTCGGCGTCCACGTCGTCCATGTTGTCCACAGAGGACACGATCGGTTCGGCGACCCGGGTGTGCGAGCGGAACGTGTACCGCATGGCAAGTCCGACCCATTGGGTGAACCAGCGGCCACCCCAGCGCAGGAAGGCCACGATCAGCGCCAGCACCACGATGCCCGCGGCGACGTAGAGCATGATCCGGGTGCGCTGGGCGGCGAGCAGGATCAGCCCGAGGGCCAGGCCGATCTCGATGACCACCAGATTGGTCACCGGCAGCCGGCCAAGGCTCGCCCCGATGGTGCGCCGTCTGGCGGAGATCACCGTCCGCACCGCCTGGGCGGACTGCGCCGCCGCTGCCGTGGCCGCCGCGCCCGGGTTGGGCGGTCCCGGTCGTGGAGTGGTTACGGACATCCGATCGGCTTCCCCTCGGTCGTGCTGCGGTGCTTACCGCCATGGCCATCGGCGTGGTCCGCGGCGCGGTTCTGGCGAAAGGGTATGGGTGAGACACCCCGAGCAGGCCGAGTATCACCGAACTCGCCCCGCGGCACACCCCTTCGGACTATCCTGCCGAACCGTACCGCTATGGGAGGGGCTGTAGGACCAGAATGGCGTCAACACCGACTAGCAAGTCACAGGTACAGGCGTATCGCTTCGTGTTGCGCCGGATGGAATCGGCGCTGGTCCGCAAGGACGCGGTGATGCTGCACGACCCGATGCGCACGCACAAGCGGGCCACCGTGATCGGCGTGCTGATCGGCGTTGTCATCCTGATCGGGTTCCTGGTGGTGGGCATCTTCAAGCCCGCGGCCTCGCTGCCCGCGGACAGCACCTCGATCGTGATCGCGCAGCCCTCGGGCCAGGTCTATGTGCTCGACCAGAACCCGCGCCAGCTGATCCCGGTGTTCAACCTCACATCGGCCCGGCTGCTGATGCTGGCGATGACCTCCTCCAGCAACGGCAGCGCGTCCGCGCCCAACCCGACGGTGGTGTCGGACACCGAACTGGCCGGCGTGCCGATGGGCCGGCTGACCGGCATCCCGGATGGCCCCCAGGCGCTGCCCAACCCGTCCACGGCGTCCACCACCTGGTCGGTGTGCGACGCGATTCCCACCGACACCAGCCAACCCGATCAGGGCATCAACAACACGCCGGTGAGCACCGCCATGGTCGGCCAGTCCAGCATCGGCAACGACCTGCCCGACGGCCAGGCCCTGCTGGCCCGCAGCACCGACGGCAACGAGTACCTGATCTACCACAAGACCACGGATGTCAATCAGGTCAACAACTCCGCCGTGGTGGCCCAGGTGGACACCACCGACCCGGCGGTGACCAGCGCGCTGCTCAACGGGCAGAGCCTCGGCGCGGCCACCACGCCGCGCAAGATCTCCGCCGCCCTGCTCAACGCCATCCCGAAGGTCGGCGCGATCCAGGATCCCTTCCAGGCCAAGGGAATCTCCACCGGCAGCCACAGCAGCGGGGCGGGCGACTTCACCGTCGGCGAGACCTTCGAGTCGCAGAACCAGGACAACTCGATCAGCAACTACGCGGTGCTGCCCGACGGCGTCCAGCAGGTCAGCCAGACCGTCGCGCAGATCCTCGCGGCCAAGTACGACAGGACCAACATCGCCCCGGTGCCCGCGGCCACGCTGAGCACGTTCAACGTGATCAAGACCGACGAGCTGGGCGTCGCCGACTACCCGGGCACGCTGACCAAGGTGATCGCGGCCAACGTCGACCCGGTGGTGTGCCTCGGCTGGACCGCGGACTACTCGCAGGAACAGCCCGCGATCGACACCCGGGTCACCGTGGCCACCCAGCCGCAGCTGCCAACCGACAGCAACAACGCCCAGGTCACCCCGCTCAAGCTCGGGCAGGTCGGGCCGAACGGGATCAAGGTCGACCAGTTCGTGATGGACCCGAAGTCGCTGTCGCTGGGCGTCGCGGTCCGTTCGGTGACCAACCCGCAGGAGTTCAACACCGGCCCGATCACCCTGCTCACCCCGCGCGGGGTGGCCTACTCGATCGACTCGGTGACCACCGCGCAGGGACTGGGCGTGGCCAACTCGACCCAGTCCGCGGCCGGGCCGTTCGGGTTGTTCCCGGCGCCCGCGTCGATCCTCGGATTGCTGCCGGTGGGCGCGGAAACCCTGAACACCACGAACGTGCAGCGCACCTTCGACAGTGTGCAGGTGCCGCAGACCGAGGGGCAGTACACGGCGGTGACCACGACAACCGGCGGTGCGTGACTGGCGGAACCGAAATCCATCGGTCATCGTCGAAGCAGGGCAGGCAAGGAGGCGACGATGGCGGGTATTTCGGTCAACGCGAACTGGATCAACGGGTACGCCAGCACCGTTGAGCAGGCGGGCGACGAGCTGGAACAGGCCGCCACGACCCTGACCAACACCCCGTTGACCTCCTCGGCGTTCGGCGATCTTGGGCGCACCGCGGGCGCGGTGCAGGCGTACGCGCGGGCCGCGGCCACGCTGCTGGGCCAGCTGAACACGGCGAGCACCGACCTGCGCTCGGCCGCGGGCAACCTGCGGGCGGTGGCCGGTGCGCACACCGCGGCCGACGAGGAGCACGCCACCCGGCTGCGCAACGCCTACGAAGCGCGCTGAGTCGCGGAAGTATTGGGGAGGCACCGGTGTATCCCGGCCAGAGCAGTGCGAGCCAGCCGTCAGCGGCGGCCTCCGGCGGCCCGGACGGCCCGGCGCTGACCAACGGCGTGAACGGGCACCTGGACTACGTGTCCCAGCTGGCCGGCCAGCTCGGCGTGACCGACCCGGTGGAGTCCTACCTGACCCCGGCCATCGGAACCTGGAACGACCTGCACACCGAGGCGGGCCGCTGGCGTGCCGCGGCGAGCACCGCGACCCAGGTGACCAGCACCCTGACCAGGCCGCTGGGCGGGCTGGACGCGGCCTGGCAGGGGCAGGACGCCAACTCCTTCCTGGACTACATGCAGCGCATCGGCCTGGCCGGCAACGATCTGGCCGACGCGATGAACGCGATGGCCGACGCGCTGGCCAAGACCGCCGACGGGTTGCGCTCGATCGTCAAGGAACTGGTCGATCTGCTCACCGACACCGCCGAGCAGGCCTCGGACGCGATGAGCGTGCCGGTCAGCGGTGAGGCCCGGGCGCGGCAGTACCTCGACGAGTTGACGCAGCCCTCCAGCCAGCTCTACGAGTCGGTGCGCGACGTGCTGGACGCGTTCGTGCGGATGTGCAACGGGGTACAGGGCAGCGGCGCGACCGGCCCGATCACCATGTCGCACACCATGCCCGCCTCGGCGTGGGCGCCCAGCGCTCCGGCCGGCCGGTCGTCCGGGCAGTCGGCCACCGAGCGTCCGATCGACATCACCGGCAACACCGCCCCGGCCGGCACCGCGGCGACCCCCGCCGCCCCGGCCGCGCCCGCGACTCCGGCCGCCCCGGTCACTCCGGCCGCGCCGGCCGCCCAGCCCGCGGCGGCGGCTGCTCCGGCCGGTGCCGACACGGGGACCGCCGCGCCCGCGCCCGCCGCGGCGCACGCGGGTTCAGCGGGCACCGCGGGCCTGTCCG
Source organism: Pseudonocardiaceae bacterium (assembly GCA_035551355.1). Taxonomy (GTDB): domain Bacteria; phylum Actinomycetota; class Actinomycetes; order Mycobacteriales; family Pseudonocardiaceae; genus DATATV01. The sequence continues at coordinate 8,921 of DASZNF010000129.1, forward strand.
GCAGCGCGTCCGGCGGCGTGCCCGGTGGCGGGGACGCGATCAGCGCCAGCCACGAGCCCACCCAGGCCGGCGCGGTGGCCGGCGCCGTGCAGCAGCCGGACCCGAGCGCGACCCAGGGCCAGGACTCCGGCCACGCGGGCGCGGCCGCCGGAGCGGACGGCGCGGCCGGTGCGCAGAGCGGGGAGCAGGGTCAGTCCGGGATGCCCGGCATGAGCGGGATGGGCGGCATGCGCGGCGGCCAGGGCGGCGGCGATCAGGAGCACAAGTCCAAGATCCGCATCTCCGGCGACATCCGGGACATCTTCGGCAAGCCCGACAAGACCACTCCGCCGGTCATCGGCGAGGAATGACGCCCGGTGCGGCCAGCTGCTGACGACCACGACCGGCAGCGGCCGGTTTCGGGCCGGAATCAATTTGGCATGCCCGGTCAGCGTTCGTAAATCGGCAGGTCAGGGTATATTCAGAGGAAGGAATTCCGATCGCCGCCGACTTCGTCGGGGCGGCGGGACGCGAGCCGGGAAGGTGGTGCGGCGATGGCTGAAGTTCATGATGTGGCGGCCGCGCTGCTTGCCGAGACCGGCTCCGTGACGACGATGAAACTCCAGAAGTTGGTCTACTACGCACAGGCGTGGCATCTCGTTTTTTACGCCGAGCCGCTCTTCGACGACGCGATCGAGGCCTGGCCGCAGGGGCCGGTGACGCGGTCGCTCTACGAAAAGCACCGTCGGCAGCGTCAGGTGTCGGTCTGGCCGGCGGGTGACCGGTCCAAGCTGACCGCAGCCGAGCGGAAGACGCTGCGGTGGGTATTGGACAAATACGGTGCGTTCTCAGCGGAATCGTTGTCGCAGATGACGCACATGGATGCTCCGTGGCGGATCGCCCGGGGCCTGCTCGGTCCTGACGAACGTTCCTCAACGCCGATCGATCGGCAACAGATGAAGCACTTCTACGCTCGCCAGCGCGCCGCCGTGGATGTCGCGGTGTCCCAAGCAGCGGCGAGCGCGGCGATCGAGGGTGTCGAATTGGACGACGCGTGGCAGGAGAAGCTGCGGTCAGTGGGCAGCGGGTCGGTGTCGGCTGACGAGGCGGTCGCGGAGGAGATCCGGCGGGCTGCTCGCTCGTGACCGATCCGTACCTCATCCCAGGCACCGACTGCCTGGAGAACAAGCTCGGCCTCGCCGATCCCGTGCGGTTGCGGGAGACCGAAGCGCGGATCGTGAGTATCCGGGACGTGCAATTGGCGCGCGAGACACTGCCGGGTGAGTACAACCTGGCTCATCTGCAGGCATTCCACCGGGCGCTCTTCCGGACGTGTACCCCTGGGCGGGCGAGATCCGCAGGGTCAACATCAGCAAAGACCGGTCGATGTTCGCGGCGTGGCAGTTCGTCGAAGACCAGACCTCGGCGGTGCTGGCTGGTCTGGAAGACGACAACTGGCTGATCGGCGCGAGCCGGGAGCGGTTCGTGACGCGGCTGGCCCACTATTACGGCGAACTGAAGGTGTGTCACCCGTTTCGGGAGGGCAACGGACGTACCCAGCGCGCGTTCCTGCGGCAGTTGTCGGCCGCCGCTGGTTGGCGACTGGACTGGTCGGCGCTGGACAAGGCAAGCAACGTCGCCGCATCGGAGCAGGCGTTGGTGGCTGCGGATTTCGGGCTCCTGCGGCAGGTGCTGGAACCTGTCGTCGTGCGCATGTAGTTCAGCTTTCCTCGCGGCGAACTCCAGACCGGAATCAGCTGTTTGCCGTCCCCTCGCCAGCTCCGGTTCCTCCACAATGGACCGGAGATGCCGGGTCGATCGATCAGATGTCGCCGACGCCCTTGGCCCGGCGCCGGGTGCGCACCACGAACAGCGTGGCCAGCAACAGCACGCCGCAGCCGGCCGCGCCGAGCAGCGCGATCCGCAGCTGCGCCCAGTCGTGCGTGGCGTTCTGGGGCAGCTGCGCGCCGATCTTCGTGCCCGCGGCGGTCGGCACCCCGTTCTGTCCCGGCACGTCGGCGGTCAGCGCGGACACCGGGTCGATCACGCCGAAGCCGACCTGGTTGTTGCGACCGTCCTGGCCGGACGGATGCTGGGCGGTGACCTCGATCCGCCGGATCACCTCGGCCGCGTTCATGGTCGGGAACTTCTGTCGCACCAGCGCGGCCACCCCCGCCACGTACGGCGCGGCGAAACTGGTGCCCTGGATGGTTTGCGGCGCCTGGCTGCTGCCGCTGCTGGAGGGCTCGGCGAACGTGTTGGCCAAGCCCGTGGCCCCGACTCCGGGGTCGATGGAGATGATGTCCTCGCCGGGCGCGGCGATGTTCACCCACGGTCCCCACTCGGAGAAGGTGGACACCGAACCCGGGCTCGGGGCGTTCTGGGTCGGCGCCTGCGCCGGGTTCACCGACGCCACCGACAGCAGGAAGTTCGAGTACACCGCCGGGAACTCGATCTGCGCCACCTGGTTGGGGTTGGAGTTGCCGTTCTGCGGGACCGACTGGCACGGGCTGGCCGACTGGCTGCTCGACCCGCCGGACTGGTTGGGGTCGGGTTGCGATGGCGTGTTGCCGGCCGAGTTCACCACGACCACGTTCTGCTCGTAGGCGTACTGGATGACCGCCTCCAGCCGGAGGAAGTCCGGATCGGTCTGCATCTTGTCCCGGGCCTCGTCGGCCGGGAAGCAGATGTCCACCGAGGTGGTGATCACCTGGGCGCCCGAGCGCACCGCGTGCAGGATCGCGTCGGCCAGGGTGGCCGCGGTGCCCGCGGTGTTGCTGTTGGCGTCCTGGAACACCTGGCTGGTCTGCCGGATCGCCATGATGTTCGAGTCCGGCGCGACCCCGGTGAACCCGGCCCCGGAGGGCGTGGTGCGGGCGGCCACGATGCCCGCGGTCAGCGTGCCGTGCCCGTCGCAGTCCGATTCGCCGTTGCCGTTGCTGACGAAGTCCCCGCCGCCCTCCAGATGTCCGGTCAGGAACGGGTGCGGGTTCACCCCGGTGTCGATCACCGCGACCGTCACGCCCTTGCCGGTGGCGAACTGCTGCGCCTTGCTGATGTTGAGCATCTGCTGCGCGGGCGGGATGGTGGTCAGCGGGATGTCGTTGCCGCTCGAGGTGACACAGCCGGACTTCGGGTTGAAACCGGCCAGCGGCACCGGGTTCGGGTTGAGCTGGTTGACCAGCGACTGCACCTCGCCGTCGCTGAGCACCGGCGGGGTCCAGAAGTCCGGCCCGGCCTGCGGGGTGGTGGTCGTGGTGGTGTCGTCGGCCAGCGCGGGCCCGGCGGCCGTGCCGTAGGCCAGCGCCACGGTGGTCAGCATCGCAGCCACCCGGAGGGCGGTCCTACGGGACATCCGCGGTAGTCCTCAGCTCTCGGAGTCGCAATGGCTTACAGGTTGATGTTCATGTGCCGCACCACGCTGTAGAGGTTCATCACCCACAGCGCCAGCGGCAGCACGGCCGCGATCAGCACCGCCTCCAGCACGTCCACCGCGCGCCGCAGCACCGGCGAGAACCGGCGCTCCGGGAACACGATGCCCACCACCAGGGTGGCCGCGCCGACCAGCACCAGCACGCCGAACACGAACACCAGCCGGTTGGCCTGGCTGGACCCGATCAGCCAGCCGATCAGCAGCCCGGCCCCGGCGATGATGCCGGTGATCATCAGCGCCACCGCCTGGCTGCCGTTGGCGTAGGTGCGCCCGCGCAGCAGCAGCACCAGGGAGACGGCCGCGGCCAGCAGCGGCCCGGACACGTCGCCGGTGCCCGCGGCCAGCACCGCGGCGATCGCGGCGGTCAGGCCGCAGCCGACGATCATGCCGGTCATGTACTCGTGGGCCCGCGCGGTGCGCTGCTCGATCACCCGGTAGTCCGGGAAACCGGAGTCCTCGCGCAGATCCTCGGCGTCCCGCGGCACGTTGGGCAGCGGCAGCTTGGCCAGCTGGATGGTCAGCCGGGGCAGGATGGACAGTGCCGCCAGCGCGACCGCCGACGTGCCCGCGGCCACCGCGACCGTGGTCGCGCCACTGACCAAAGTGGCCACCAGGAAGGCGAGCAGACCCAGCACGCCGACCGCGGCGGCGGCGATGAACACGGTCACCCCGGCGCCCAGGATCAGGATGCAGGCGCCGGCGACCACCGCGACCAGCGCCGCGCCGAGCAGGTAGTTGGCCGCGGTCACCGCGCCCTTGTCCACCGGAACCAGGTAGAGCCCGCAGACGAACGCCATGGGCAGCCCGCCGGTCGCGGCGATCACCACGCCGGTGGCCCGGGCCTGGTAGGCGTGCACCACGCTGGCGCCGACGGCGACCGAGACCACCGCGATCACACCGGCGGCGATGGCCGCCAAGATGCGGTACTTCTCCCCGTCCGGCCCGGCGATCGGCCCGGCCATCAGCGCGGCCACCGCGGCGGTGATCAACGCCAGCCCGGCCGCGACGTGCCCGAACCGGTGCGCGGTCTCGGTGGTCCACGGCCGGTAGCTCTCCGGGGTGGACTCGGCGATCGCGTCCACCACGTCGTCGTACAGCGGCGGGGGCGGGTTGTCCGAGCGCTTGCGCAGCTGCAGCAGATCGCCGTCGACGACGCCGAGGGAGGCCAGGGTGCGACCGGGGTCCAGCGGCGCTTCACCCAGCCTGGCCAGGCACCACCCCCCGTGCCGGGCGCCACCGTCGGGCGTCGCCTCCTTCGCCATGTCCAGCAGCATCGGCAACAGGTCGGCAATCGACACATCGGCGGGCAGTGCCACGTCGATGCGCGTCCGCGGTGCCACCACCGTCACCCGGCTGAACACCGTCGTTCCGGTTGCCACCTCACGCCCCCTCGAAAATAGCTGTCGCGGTCTGATCCGTTGGTGTCCGAATTACTCGGAACCGGCCCGCCGGGCAGGCGAGCGCCCCTAGTATGGCCTCACCGACGATCGCGGGTGTGCGGTTCCGGTGAACATGTCGTGTGGGATTGCTCGACTCGGGGGTCGGCTTGGGCCGCCGGTACAGGGAGGCTTCGGTTCGGTGAGCACGCTGCAGTTCAAGCGAACCGCTCGGTTGGCGGCGCCGCGGCGACCCGGTGGCGAGGTCCACCTCGAGCCGCCTCCGGAGATCCCCCGCACCATCCCGGGCAACGTGCTGATGAAGGCGCTGCCGGTGGTCATGATCGTGGCCTCCGTCGGAATGATGGCCTTCATGATGGAGGCGACCAAGAACCCGACCTCCCTCATGATGGGCGGCATGATGCTGATCGGCACGGTCGGCATGATGGCCGGCGGTGGCGGCCGGGGCGGTGGCGCCAAGAAGGCCGAGATGAACGAGGACCGCAAGGACTACCTGCGCTACCTCGGCCAGATGCGCGACCGGGCCCGCGAGGCCACCCAGGAACAGCGGGCCGAGCGCGAATGGGTGCACCCGGATCCGCAGGCCCTGTGGTCGATCGCGACCAGCAGGCGGATGTGGGAGCGGCGGCCCAACGACGGCGATTTCATGCACCTGCGGGTCGGGCGGGGCGCGCAGCGGCTGGACACCCGGCTGGTGCCGCCGCAGACCGGTCCGGTGGAGGAACTGGAGCCGATCGCCACGCTGGCCCTGCGCCGGTTCGTGCGGGCGCACTCGATCGTGCCGGAACTGCCGGTGTCCATCGCGGTGCGCAGCTTCGCCGCCATCAGCCTTTCCGGTGAAATCCAGCAGATTCGCGATCTCGGGCGGACCATGGTCGCCCAGCTGGCCACCTTCCACACCCCGGACGACCTGCTCATCGCGGTGGTGTCCGGGCGCCGGACCAAGGCCGAGTGGGAATGGGTCAAGTGGCTGCCGCACGCCCAGCACCCCACCCTGCTGGACGGCATCGGCCAGCTGCGCATGATGCACGGCTCGCTGGGTCAGGTCGAGGGCTGGCTGTCCGAGGAACTGCGCGACCGGCCCCGGTTCACCCGCGGCGGCACGCAGGCCGGCCCGGATGGCCCGCACGTGCTGATCGTGATCGACGACGGCGAGGTCACCCTCGAGGAGAACATCATCCTGGAGGAGGGCGTCCAGGGCGTGACGCTGCTGGACCTGTCCGACTCGCTGGGCGCGCTGCCCGCCCGCCGCGGTCTGCGGCTGGTGGTCGAGGACGGCCGGCTGGGCGCGCGCAGCGCCGCGGGTGTGGAGTGGTTCGGCTACCCGGACGCGATGACCGTGCCCGAGGCCGAGGCCGTGGCCCGGCGCATCTCCCCGTACCGGATGGGCGCGCTGCAGGACTCCGGCGACGAGGAGCCGCTCTCGTCCAACCCGGGGATGCTGGACATGCTGGGCATCCCGGGCGACCCGATGACCTTCGACGTGCAGACGGCCTGGCGGCCGCGGCCGGTGCGGGACCGCTACCGGGTGCCCTTCGGCATCGGCGAGCAGGGCCAGGCCGTCGAGCTGGACATCAAGGAAGCGGCCATGGAGGGCATGGGCCCGCACGGCCTGTGCGTGGGTGCGACCGGTTCCGGTAAGTCGGAGTTCCTGCGCACCCTGGTGCTGGCCATGCTGGCCACCCACTCCTCGTCCGCGCTGAACATGATCCTGGTGGACTTCAAGGGTGGCGCGACGTTCCAGGGCTTCGACGAGGCCCCGCACGTGGCGGCGACCATCACCAACCTGGCCGGCGACCTGACTCTGGTCGACCGCATGAAGGACGCCATCGCCGGTGAGGTGAACCGGCGGCAGGAGCTGCTGTCCAAGGCGAACGCCAAGAACGTGTGGGACTACGAGAAGATGCGCGAGAACGGCGCCGATCTCGACCCGCTGCCCGCGTTGTTCATCTGCATCGACGAGTTCTCCGAGATGCTGACCGCGAAGCCGGACTTCATCGACATCTTCCTGCAGATCGGCCGCGTCGGCCGGTCGCTGCAGATGCACATGCTGCTCGCCTCGCAGCGACTGGAGGAAGGCAAGCTGCGCGGCCTGGACACCTATCTGTCCTACCGCATCGGTCTGAAGACGTTCTCCGCGTCGGAGTCGCGGGCCGCGATCGGCGTGCCGGACGCATTCGAACTGCCGCCCATCCCCGGTTCGGGCTACCTGGCCATCCAGGGTGAGCCGATGATCCGGTTCAAGGCGGCCTACGTGTCCGGTCCGTACCGGCCGGCGGGCATGCAGGTGTCCGGTCCGAGCGCGCCGATCAGCAGCGACCGGCGGCCCAAGCTGTTCGTGCCGGACTTCATCGAGATCCCCAAGGAACCCGAGAAGCCCAAGGAAGCGCCCAAGCCGAAGGAAGAGGAGAAGAACGAGCCCAGCCAGCTGGAGATCATCGTCCGGCGGTTCAACGGCCAGGGCCCGTCCGCGCACGAGGTGTGGCTGCCGCCGCTGAGCGAGCCGCCCTCGATCGACCAGTTCCTGCCGCCGCTGCAGCCGACCGAGCACCGCGGCCTGTCGGCGGAGGGTTTCTTCGGCAACGGCCGGTTGCAGATCCCGCTCGGCATGGTGGACAAGCCGTTCGAGCAGCGCCGCGATCTGCTCTGGGCCGACTTCTCCGGTGCGGCCGGACACGGCGCGATCGTGGGTGGTCCGCAGGCCGGCAAGTCGATGATGCTGCGCACCCTGGTCATGTCCATGGCGGTCACGCACACCCCGGAGGAAGTGCAGTTCTACTGCCTTGACCTCGGTGGTGGCACGCTGGCCACGCTCACCGGCCTGCCGCACGTGGGTGGCGTGGCCGGCCGTCTCGACCCCGACCTGGCCCGCCGGATGGTGGCCGAGATGACCACTCTGGTGGCCGAGCGAGAGCAGCGCTTCCGGGACGCCGGGATCGACTCGATGACCGAGTTCCGCAATCGCAAGCGGCGCGGCGAGCTGCCCGACGACCTGTTCGGCGACGCGTTCCTGCTGGTGGACGGCTGGATGAACTTCCGGCAGGAGTTCGAGTCGCTGGAGCAGCAGGTCATCGCGCTGGCCGCGCAGGGCCTGTCCTTCGGTGTGCACGTGGTGGTGGCGGCCAACCGGTGGGCGGAGATCCGGCCGGCGATGAAGGACCTGATCGCCACCCGGTTCGAGCTGCGGCTGGGCGACCCGTCGGAGTCCGAAGTGGACCGCCGGGTCGCGGTGAACGTGCCGGCCGGTCGGCCCGGTCGCGGTCTGACCCGGGACAAGCTGCACTTCCTGACCGGCCTGCCGCGCATCGACTCGTCCAGCGACGCGGAGAACGTGGCGGCCGGGGTGCAGGACGCGACCGCGAAGATCCGTAGTTCGTGGCGCGGCCGGCAGGCGCCGAGGGTGCGGCTGCTGCCCGATCTGCTGTCCTACGACCAGTTGCAGATCCCGGCGCAGCTGCCGAAGAAGGACATGATCCCGATCGGCGTGAACGAGGACGAGCTGGCGCCGGTGTACCTGGACTTCGACTCGGAGCCGCACTTCGTGGCGTTCGCCGACGGCGAGTCCGGCAAGACCAACCTGCTGCGCACGATCATCCGCGGTATCACCAGCCACTACACGGCCAAGGAGGCCGTGATCCTGCTGGTCGACTACCGGCGCACGCTGCTGGGCTACATCACCTCGGATCACATGCTCGGCTACGCGGTGTCCGGCAACCAGTTGCAGGGCATGGTCAAGGACGTGCGGGACTCGATGACCGGCCGGTTGCCCGGTCCGGACGTGACCCAGGAACAGCTGCGCAACCGGTCCTGGTGGAAGGGCCCGGAGCTGTTCGTGATCGTGGACGACTACGACCTGGTGGCCACCCAGGGCGGGAACCCGCTGCAGCCGCTGTCGGAGTTCCTGGCCCAGGCCAAGGACGTCGGCCTGCACATGATCGTCATGCGGCGCACCGGTGGCGCGTCGCGGTCCACCTACGACCCGGTGATCGGCAAGCTGAAGGAGATCTCCAGCCCGGGTCTGGTGATGAGCGGGTCCAAGGACGAGGGCGTGCTGTGGGGCACGATCAAGCCGAGCGCCCAGCCGCCCGGCCGGGGCACCATCGTCACCCGCAAACTGGGCCAGCAGCGCATGCAGGTCGCATGGATCCAGCCGGACTGACCAACAGGTGTGACGTCCCCAGGCCGGCCGGTACCCCACGCGGGCACCGGCGCGGTCTGGGGACGACCGGTCTCCGGGCGGATTCCCGAAACCACGACAACACCTCGGCGGCCCCACCCGCGCACGCGAAATGGCGACCGGCCCCGCCTGCGCGATGCCCCGGGAATCCGCGACTCACCCCCGGCGGCAAGCCCAACCCAAAACCCCAGCTGCCCACCCACGGCAATGCCCGCCCAAACCCGCGAAACCCCGACGCAGACCCCCGCCCTCCCAGGGGGACGGCCCCTGTGCCAGTCTATTCGCGCAGTTCAGCGGTGCAATGGGGGTGAACTGGGCTGTGGATAATTCGGCGCGGTTGTGGATAAACCGGGCTCTGGGGTCGGGCACTGGCGGCATGCTGGACGGGTGGGCATGAATCTGCGGGTCGCAGTTGATTTCGGCACCTCCAGCACGTGTGTGGCGGTGTCCATCGACGGGCGCGAGCCGCAGGTCGTGGTGGTCGACGGCGCCCCGCTCGTGCCGTCCGCCGTGTTCGCCGCCGCAGACGGCACGCTGTTCGTCGGGCAGGAGGCCGAGCGCCAGGCCGCCATCGACCCGTCCCGCTACGAGCCCAACCCCAAACGCCGCATCGACGAGGGCGATCTCCTCCTCGGCAACACCGTGATCAGCGTCCTGGACGTGGTCCGCGCCGTGCTCACCCGCGCGGTCGACGAGGCCCGCCGGCTGGCCGCCAACGCCAAGGTCGACCTCCTCGTGCTCACCCACCCGGCCGACTGGGGCGCGCTGCGCACCCGCGTGCTCCGCCAGGCCGCGCACGGGCTGGCCACCGACATCGCGCTGGTTCCCGAGCCGGTCGCGGCCGCGGTGTTCCACGCGGCCAGCCACGCCCTCCCGGTCGGCGCCGCCCTCGCCGTCCTCGATCTCGGCGGCGGCACCATCGACGTCAGCGTCGTCCGCCGCGACCCGGACACCGAACCGCCGCGCGGCCCCAACAGCGGCCCCACCAGCGCCGCCCCCAACAGCGGCCCGATCCAGGGACTGCGCCAGCCCGGCGGCAGCTTCGGCCCCGGCAGCACCGCTCGGGGCACCGGTAGCAACCCCCGCCTCACCCCCAACGGCCCCACCACCCCGGTCGGCCTCGGCGCCAACCGCCCCTACCCGCCCGGCCCCACGACCCCCACCGGAAACCGCGGCCCAAACGCAACCGGTCCAAACGCAACCGGCCCGAACGCAATCGGTCCCAACGCAACCGGTCCCACCACCCCGACCGGCCCGGCCACCCCACCCGGCGGCCCGACCAAGCCGTTCAACGGCCCGGGCGGCCCGGTGCCCGCGGGCCAGGCCGGGATCGACGCGGGCGGCTTCCGCGTGCTGGCCACCCACGGGGACCCGAACTTCGGCGGCGCGGACATCGACCAGCTGCTGCTCGAACATGTCGGCGCGGCGGCCGCGAAGGCCGATCCGGACGCGTGGCGGCAACTGGTCGAGGGCCGCGAGATGGCCGACCGCCGGCGCCGCCGGGTGCTGCGCCAGGACGTGCGCGGCGCCAAGGAAACCCTGTCCCGCCACCCCTACACCGACGTCCCGCTGCCCCCGCCGTTCCTGGACGCGCACGTCACCCGGGACGACCTGGAACGCCTCATCGCCGACCCGTTGCGCCGCGCCGCCACCCTCACCGTGGACACGGTCACCGACGCCGGCCTGAAACTCCCCGTCGCACCCGACGCCGCCCCCGGTCCCCGGCTGGACGCGGTGTTCCTGGTCGGCGGGTCCAGCCGGATCCCGCTGGTGGCCCGGCTGGTGCACGAGCGCACCGGGATCATGCCGACCACGTTGGACCAGCCGGAAACCGTGGTCGCCCGGGGCGCGCTGCGCGCGGTCACCCTCGACCCGATGCGCACCGGCGGCCTGCCGGACGCGGTGCGCTCCGCCGGTTCCCGGCCGGATCGGCCTGCGCTGAACGCGGTCGGCCCCACCCAGCGCCTGACCACCCGCCCGGGCGGCCAGACCCGCCCGCCCGGCCGCGCACCGCAATCCGGCCCCGGCCAGCCCGGACCCGGACAACAGAGCCGGCCCGGCCCAGGACAGCAGAGCCAGTCCGGTCCAGGACAACGCAGCGGCCCCTTTCCGGCGCAACCCTTCGGCGAACAACCCCCGAACGGCGATCAACCGGCGAAGAAGGGGAAGAAGCGCTGGCCGCTGTGGGGCGGGGCCGGTGTGCTGGTGGTCGCGCTGGCCGTGGTCGGCACCGTGATCATCACTCGATCGGGTGGTCAGGCGGCGGGCGCGCCCGCACCGGCGGCCACCACCGCGGCCACCGGACCGGGCCGGCAGATCGCCCAGTACGAGTACCAGTTCCCGCTGCCCGCCAACTGGACCCAGGCCGGCGGCGACGCCGGAAAACTCGAGGTCGAGGTCACCCCGGTCGGCGCGACCTCGGGCAGCCAGGCCATCTTCGTGGCCGAGACCCGCCTCGGCTACGACAGCACGGCCGACCGCGGCCGGGCCATCGGCGAGCTGCAACCGCAGGTGCAGCACGCCGGCTACCTGGACTTTGACGCGCGAGCGCAGTACGCGGGCCGTCCGGTGGCCTACTATCAAGAGCCGGGCAACGGCGTGACCGTCGACTGGTACGTGCTCTTCCAGGGGAAGGTGCAGGTGAGTATCGGCTGCCGCTATCCGGCTGGCGGCCGGGCCGCGGTGCAGGGGGCGTGCCAGCAGGTCGTCGCCGGGATGGCGATCAGCGGCTGAGGGGACGAGTACATGACCGGACCAGGATTCAGCGACGTGCTGACCCAGTTCTCCGCCGAGCTGGACGCGGCCGTGGTGCGCGCCCGCCGGGTGTCGGCCGAGGCCCGCGAGACCAGCGCCAAGTTCCGCCGGGAGACCCGCCAGATGGCCGACAAGGTGCGCGGCGGCGGAGTCCGGGTCACTCCGGGCGAGCTGACCGACGACCGGTTGCGCCGGGCGGCCAGCGGCTTCCGCGCCGATCACGGCCTGCCGGTGGACAAGCTGCCCGAGGGCGCCGAACTTCTCCGCCCGGCCGCGCCGCAGCGTCCGGAACAGCAGGTGACATCGGCCAATCAGCCGTTCGGTGCGCCGGCTACGCCTGGTGCACCGCGAACCACCCCACCGAGCCGCCGCGTGCCCCCGCCGAGTGACGATGACGAGGACTTTTCGCAAGCGCGAATCATGCGGTGACCACCATTCCCGGCTGCGAACGTTTACAGCCGCAACGACTTGTCACGAAGATGGGGCAGCTTGGAACCGAACATGGCACCGTCTACGTCGCAGGGTATGTAACAACGAAGAACACGCTAACCCGGCACCACGAGAACTCATCAGATTAGGGGGCCATTTTTCATGGCTGGTTACCAGACTGGGGCACCGGAACTCATCCAGGCCGGCAAGCAGATGGAAAGCGCCAACGAGCAGCTGCAGGCCAACCTCAAGAACGTCATGTCCGAGGTCGAAGGTGTCGCCGGCGCGTGGTCGGGCCAGGCGCACTCCGCCTTCGTGCAGCTGATGGACTCGTTCAACACGGACGCCCAGAAGCTGAACGAGAACCTGAACAAGATCGCCGAGGCGATCGCCGGTTCGGCTCAGGCCTACCAGCGCCAGGAAGAGGAGTCGGCGCAGAGCGTCTCCTCGATCGCCAGCGCGCTCAAGGGCATGTGAGTCGGCCACCCGCCGTCATTTTCGGTTAATCCACAACAGACTTAGCATTAAGCAAAGGGGAAATCATGAGTGGTGACGGTGTCAAGGTCGATTTCGGCCAGGTGACCAGCCTCGCCCAGAGCATCACCACGCAGGCCAACCAGATCGACGGTGAGCTGGAGGGTCTGAAGTCCCAGATCTCCAACCTGGAGACCATCTGGCAGGGTGCCGCGTCCTCGGGCTTCCAGCAGACCAAGAAGGCCTGGTTCGACGCCGCCGACGACATGAAGGCGACGCTGGCCCGGATCGGTACCGCGGTGCACGCCGCCTCCGAGAGCTACTCGGCCACGGAGTCGGGCAACGCCAAGCTGTGGGGCTGAGTCCAGCCGCACGCTGAGCGACACCATCGGGGCCCGGGAGATTTCTCCCGGGCCCCAGTGCTGTCTCGGTCCGGCCGGCCGCACTCGGTCCGGCCGGCCGCGCTCAGTATTCGTCGACGCCGCGGCCGAACTTCTCCTCGAGTTCGTCCGCGGTCCCGGCCAGCAGCTCCACCGGGTCGACGAACTCGTTGATGTCCAGGTTGGCCAGCGGCAGCGAGTGCCGCAGGGCCACGTGCTCGCCCATGATCACCGCGCCGGTGACCACCGTGGTGTCGCCCAGTTCGGTCAGCAGCTGGGCCAGGTTCACCTGATCGGCCCGGCCGCACAGGGACAGGATCTGCACCCAGTCCTCCCGGCCGTCGAGGACCTCGTGGGCCAGGATGACGATCTGGGTCCGCTCGTCCTCCTCGAACCCCACCTCGATGCGTAGCTCGTCGCGGGTCTCCCGGACGACTCGGTATTCGGACCGGACGTATGCGGCAAGATCTTCCCAAGTCGCCATGATGGCCGTCCCCAGTGTCAGTGATGCGGAAAATGGGTGGTCAGGAGGTGTTCGGGAGGCTCAGGGTCCGATGACTCAACGTCGTCGTCCGGTCAGCCTAACGTAATCAACAGACCCTGGGGAGGGGGCGTTTTGACCCTGACGCACCCCGCCGGGTATCTTCGTACATTGTTGTGCGGAGCCTTGCGTGACGCTGCGGTGTCTCGCGTGCACCCAGGACATGACTGACCGGTCCGGGGCGGCCTTCGTAGCGACACCCCAGACGCAAGACACGACGAAGGTAGACCCGTGCCCACGTACAGCCCGAAACCCGGCGAGGTTACCCGCGCCTGGCATGTGATCGACGCCGAGGACATCGTGCTCGGCCGGCTTGCCACGCAGGCCGCCACTCTGCTGCGCGGCAAGCACAAGCCCATCTACGCGCCGCATGTCGACACCGGCGACTTCGTCGTCGTCGTCAACGCGGAGAAGGTCGCGCTGACCGGACACAAGCGCGACCAGGCGTTCGCCTATCGGCACAGCGGCTACCCCGGCGGCCTGCGCAAGCGCTCCTTCGGCGAGCTGCTGGACACTCGTCCGGAGCAGCTGCTGGAGAAGACCATCAAGGGCATGCTGCCCAAGAACAAGCTCGGCCGCGCCATGGCCAAGAAGCTGAAGGTCTACGCAGGCCCGGACCACCCGCACGCCGCGCAGCGGCCGCAGACGTTCGAACTCGACGCCAGGAGCAGGACGACCCGGTGACCAGCAGCGACCAGAATCTTGAGGAAGACGCCGTGACCACACCGGACGCCGAGACCACTCCGGAAGCCGTAACCACCCCGGACGTCGACACCACGTCGGAAGCCGAGACCACGCCGGAAGCCGAGACCACTCCGGAAGCCGAGGCCGTCGAGCAGTTCGACGCCGTCGAGGCCACCGAGGCCGTTGAGGCGGCGGACGTCGCCGAGGCCGCGGAGGAGAACGTCGCCGAGGCCATCGAGGCCCCGGCGACCCACCCGGTCGTGCCGGGCCGGCCCATCCAGACCGTCGGCCGCCGCAAGGAGGCCGTGGTGCGGGTGCGCCTGGTGCCCGGCACCGGCAAGTTCCAGCTCAACGGCAAGCCGTTGGAGCAGTACTTCCCCAACAAGGTGCACCAGCAGCTCATCCGTGAGCCCCTGGTGACCGTGGAGAAGCCCGAGTCCTTCGACGTGTTCGCAAACCTCAAGGGCGGCGGCATCACCGGTCAGGCCGGCGCGCTGCGCCTGGCGATCGCCCGCGCCCTGATCGACGTGGACCTCGACGACCGCCCGGCGCTGAAGAAGGCCGGCTTCCTCACCCGTGACCCGCGGGCCAAGGAGCGGAAGAAGTACGGCCTGAAGAAGGCCCGCAAGGCGCCGCAGTACAGCAAGCGCTGACCTCCCGCCAGGGGCAGTCGGCAACACACGGGAGCAGTCATCCGGCTCGGGTGCTGCTCCCGTGCTGTGTTCTACGGTGGTTTCTTGACCTGACGCTCCACGAGGAGGTCCGCGGGATATGGCCAGACTGTTCGGCACCGACGGGGTTCGCGGGCTCGCGAACGCGGATCTGACCCCGGAGCTGGCGCTGTCCGTCGCCGCCTCGGCGGCCCGGGTGTTCACCGAGCACGACCGGTCGCACCGGCAGATCGCGGTGGTCGGCCGGGACCCGAGGGCCAGCGGGGAGATGCTGGAGGCCGCGGTGGTGGCCGGGCTGGCCTCGGCGGGCGCGGACGTGCTGCGGGTGGGCGTGCTGCCCACCCCTGCGGTGGCCTACCTGGTCGGCGCGCTGGAGGCGGACCTGGGCGTGGTGATCTCCGCCTCGCACAATCCCATGCCGGACAACGGGATCAAGCTGTTCGCCGCGGGCGGGCAGAAGCTGCCGGACGCGGTCGAGGACGAGATCGAGAGCGGCCTGTCCGGTGCGGTGACCCGGCCCACCGGCGCCGGCATCGGCCGGGTGTCCGACGCGGCCGACGGCCTGGACCGTTACCTTGATCACCTGCACCGGGCCGCCCCGCAGTCGCTGTCCGGGCTGCGTGTGGTGGTCGACGGCGCCAACGGGGCCGCGTCGGTGGCCGCGCCGGAGGCCTACCGGCGGGCCGGGGCCGAGGTGATCGCCATCCACGCCGATCCCGACGGCCTGAACATCAACGCCGACTGCGGATCGACCCATCTGGAGTCGCTGCGCGCCGCGGTCGCCGAGCACGGCGCCGACCTTGGCATCGCGCACGACGGGGACGCCGACCGGTGCCTTGCGGTGGACGCCGAGGGCCAGGACGTGGACGGCGACCAGATCATGGCGGTGCTGGCCCTGGCCATGCGCGATTCCGGCGAGCTGGCCGACGACACCCTGGTGGCCACCGTGATGAGTAACCTGGGCCTGCACCTGGCCATGCGGGAGCACGGCATCACGCTGCGCACCACCGCGGTCGGCGACCGGTACGTGCTGGACGAGCTGCGCTCGGGCGGGTACGCGCTGGGCGGTGAGCAGTCCGGGCACGTGGTGCTGCCCGGGCACGCCACCACCGGCGACGGGGTGCTCACCGCGCTGCGGCTGATGGGCCGGATGGCCGCCACCGGCACGCCACTGGCCAAGCTGGCCTCGGTGATGCGCCGGCTGCCGCAGGTGCTGCTGAACGTGCGGGTGGCCGACAAGGCGATGGTGGCCGGGGCCGACGAGGTGAACTTCGCGGTCGAGCGGGTGCGCACCGAGCTTGGCGAGACCGGCCGGGTGCTGCTGCGCCCCTCCGGCACCGAACAACTGGTCCGGGTGATGGTGGAGGCTCCCACCCAGGACGCCGCGCACGCCGCCGCCACGCAGCTGGCCGAGATCGTCGCCGCCGTCCGCTGACCCGGCCCCGCCGGGCCCATCCTCATCCGGCCGAACCGCCCGCTGACCACTGGTTCCATGCCGGTTTCGTCGGCCGATCGGCGGACATGACCCTGCCCGATATGGGAAGGTGGGCATTGTCACGCGGTGAGGGCTGTGCGCATGCAACCGAAGGGCGAGCGGCCGGAACGCCGGGCGTGCCGGGGGCGTCGCATGAGGTAGCACGCACAGGGAGGGCAGGCGGAGGACATGTCAGGTTATTCGGCGAGCAGCGACTCGCTCGGCCAGGCGTCGAAGACGATCAGCACGGACGCGTCGAACACGCAGAACCAGCTGAGCAAGAACACCGCGACCACGATCGCCGCGGCGGACTGGGGTCAGGCGCACGGCTCGCACCAGGGGGACTACGCGGCCGCCATGACCGAGCTGGGCAAGGGCATCAGCGGCATGTGCACCACGCTGACCAGCTTCGCCGGCCTGCTCGGCCAGGCCAGCACCAACTACGCCTCGGTCGAGGGCTCCAACGCCAGCAGCGTGTCGAACTCGGGGAGCTGAGCATGTCGGTCACGAAGAAGCAGATCGAGGCCCTGCTCAACGATCCCAACGTCCCGCAGGACAAAAAAGACGCGCTGAACGCGGCCATCATGCTCAATGGCAGCCCGATGAGCTACGGCGGCGAGTGGAACACGCAGGGCACGCAGTGGTACCAGTCCGCGCCCGACAGCGCGAGCTGGGACAACAGCGCCATCCAGAACGCCTACAACGACGCGCAGAGCGCGGGTCAGGTCAACTCCTACAACCAGGACCAGACCACCACCGCGGTCAACAACGGCAAGACCGCCCTCAACGGGGTGCAGGCGCCGGCCCTCGGCAGCTCCGGCACCGCGCAGAAGTCCGATGACGTGCTCAAGCCGGGCGAGTCCGGTCTGCAGGTGTTCCAGTTGTTCCTGCAGGCGTGGAACGGCAGGCCGGCGGACTGCCTGGGGCAGACGGCCAAACTGAACTACGACACGGACATCACCAAGCGCTACCAGGAGCAGTACGGGATCGACTTCCAGAAGTTCCTGACCGACGGCGACAACCTCGGCAAGGCCAACAGCACCGCCGCGCAGACGCACACCGACGTCGGCAACACGCTCAACTCGCTGTACAAGGACTGGAGCGGGGACGCGTCCAGCAAGTCCAGCGACGCCTACAACAAGGACATCGACCCCAAGATCACCGAGCTGACCGACGCGCTGTCCGGCGCGTCCAGCCTGATCGGCTCCACCGTGCAGGCGGTGTTCGGGGAGTGCAAGGCCAAGGCCCAGGACGTGCTGAACCTCTACCGCACCGAGGTCGGCGGGGCCACCCCGTACATGGCCAACCTGGTGGTCAAGATGGCCGCCAGCGACGGAAGCGACTCCGACGACGACTCGCTGCGCTCGCAGATCGGCGCGATCTCGGAGTGGGTCGACCAGAAGACCGGCAGCAACATCACCTCCCGGGTGAACGACGACTCCTGCTCGCTGAACTCCGACAACATCCAGTACTGCATCCAGCAGTGCAAGAAGTGGATCCAGGACTCGTTCAACAAGGACTTCTGGGGCGACGACGGCGCGCCCGGGCTGAAGCTGCAGTTCGACAAGATCTGCGACAACGCCAAGACCGCGGTGGACGGTTCCTGGAAGAACCTCACCGACACGATGAAGAAGTACCAGAACGACTTCCCGGCGGCCGCCGCCGCGCCGACCACCCCGAGCAGCTCCACCGGCACCGGGTCGGGCACCGGCACCGGCGGGGGCGGCGGCAACCCGAAGGTCAGCATCCCCACCGGGGGCAGCTCGCCCAGCAGCACCGGGTCGAGCACGCCGAGCGTCACCATGCCGTCCTCGGCCACGCCGAGCACCAGCTCCTCGGGCGTCACCTCGCCCAGCTCCACCGTGCCCAGCGGCACCACGACGCCCTCCAGCGCGCAGCAGCCGGAGACGATGACCGTGCAGAACGGCACCGGCACGATCAGCATGACCAGCCCGAACAGCCAGGGCCAGGTGCAGCTGAGCGTGGCCGACGGCTCCGGCAAGCCGAAGACCTACGACATCGACTTCGGCAACGGCAGCACGTCGGGCAGCGGCTCGGGCCTGACGGGTCTGTCCGGCACCGGTCTGTCCGGCACGGGCACCGGAACCGGCACCGGCCTCGGGACCGGCGCGGGCACCGGCGTGCTGTCCGGCAGCGGCAGCGGTGTGGGCATTGGCTCGGGTTCCGGCTCGGGTTCGGTGCAGCACATCACGCCCGGCCCGGACGGCAAGGCGGTGATCCACGACGGCAAGACCACCATCACGGTGACCGAGCCCAAGGACCACCCGGGCGAGGTGCAGGTGACCGTGGACGACGGTTCCGGCAAACCCACCACGTACACCCTGGAGGGCGGGGCCACTGGCACGTCCGCGGCCAGCGGCCTGACCGGCACCCCGCTCGACACCACCACCGGAGTGGACACCGGCACCACGGGTACCTCGGGCACCCAGGGCGTCCCGGCGCAGCCGGTGGGCACCACGGCCCAGCCGGTGACCGCGCAACCGGTCGACACCACCGCCCAGCCGGTGGACACCACCGCGACCTCCGGCACCGGCCAGCAACTGGACTACTCCGGGGCGGTGCCTGGTTCGGACCCGACCGCGGCCTCCGGCACCAGCTACCAGGACCCGGCCGGCGGCTACCAGGACCCGACCGCGGCCGCCGCGGCGGCGAGCACCACCCAGCCCGCGGCGTTCAACCTGGGCCAGGGCGGGGACCTCGGCGGTTCGGTCGGCGGGACCCCCGGCGGCGGCGCCGGGCTGGGCAACATCAGCCTGCCCGCCGGGCACGACGCGGTCGGCGGCGCTGTCGGGCACGCGGGCGGTCAGGCCGTGTGGGACAGCGGCAGCGGGCAGGCCGGCGGCGGGCACGCGCAGTTGGCGGGCACCGACGTGACCCCGGCCGGAGATCCCGGGCACGCCGGTCTCGGCTCGACCACCGACCAGCAGGGTGCGTCCGGCATGAGCGGCGGAATGCCGATGATGGGTGGCATGGGCGGCGGTGGCGGCCAGGGCGGCGACGGCGAGCGCGGGCCAAGCCAGTGGCGCACCCAGGGGCAGTTGTTCGATGATTCCTCGGGCGGGGTCGGCCGGATCAGTGGTGTGCTGACGCCGGACGAGCTCGACAACAACAGCTGACCGCGACGGTGCGAGGCCGTCGCCGGGGGCGGCGAAGAGGAGAGGTGCGATGGGCGCCATGGCGGACGCGTTCGCCCAGGGGGCGAACAACCTGGCCGCGATCCAGCGGGAGAGCGCGGATCGACGGTCGCTGCTGGAACGCAAGGCGACCACGGCCCAGGCCGAGGCCAAGGAGGCGTTCAGCAAGCAGGGGCCGACCATGCAGCGGTACGCCGAGCACGTCGGCGAACTGGTGAAGCGGCGGGAGAAGGCGGGCGGCTGGGAAACCTCGTCGGCTTTGCGGGACGATTCGCACAACATGCGGCTGGGCTACGACGACGACGAGGAACCGCGGCAGGACCAGTTCGACCAGTACCGCCCCGCGGCCCTTGGCGGTGCGCGGTCCGGCGGTACTGATGGTGGACAACCCGCGGCGTTCGGCAGCCAGGCGCCCGAGGCGAACGTGCCCCCGCCGCCTCCGGCCGAACCGGTGCCGCCCGCCCCGCCCCGAGGCCGGCGCTCGGCGCGGCCGGCCCACGACGAGGACGACGACGATCTGTCGAACCAGAGCTGGATGCGCTGAGCCTTCGGCCCGAGTTCTTGGCTGGCGCTTGTGGCCGGCGTTTTGGCTTCCGCGCCGGGCCTGGCCCGGCGCCGGTGCGCTCGGCTCGGTCCGGTGCGCTCGGACTGAGCGTTCCTGGTCGCCGTGCGTTCGCCGTGGTTTTCGCTGCCGCCCCGCTGGCCCGGTATGGGCTGGTGGGGCGGCGGTGTCGGGCGCGAAGCGGCCCGCGTGCTCGGTCAGGGCAAGCGGAGCAGGACGGTGGCGATCTTGCCGTCCGGGGCGCTCGCGGTGGCGATGACCAGGCCCGGGCGCGGGGCGGTGGCCAGCAGCGCGGCCATCGCGAACGTGGCCCCGGCCGCGCCGGTGTCCCCGATCAGGTCCGCCGGGCGGATCAGCGGCACCGGCCCGACAACCTCGCGCAGCGCGGCCACTTCAGCCTCGCTGTCGTAGGCGAACGCGGTGCCCGCGTCCGGTGCGGTCGCGGTGCTCGTTGCGGCGGCGACCACCTCGGCCGGGCCGGCGTCGGCGAGCAGCTTACGCAAGCTGCCGGCCACCGCGCCTGTCACATCGCGGTCCAGGCACATCCGCGTATCGACGGCCACGATCTCGGCCAGCACGGTGCGCCCGCCACCGGCCTCGCCGCCACCGGCGGTGCCATCACCAGCATCGACGCCCGCCGCCCCGCCGTTCGTTTTCTCGACGCGAGCCGGTTCGAGCATGAGCACGGCGCAGCCTTCGCCCAGATCCGGTTCGCCGGGCGTCAGCCACCGCCGGGCCGGGGTCAGTTCCTCCACCCCGCCGCAGATCACGCCGCTGGCCCGCCCCGCGGCCAGCAGCCGCGCGCCGTACGCCAGAGTCGACAAGCCGGACACCGGCCCATCGGCCAGCGTGGTGTTCGCCCCGGTCAGGCCGTGCCACAGGGCGCACTGCGCCGCCGCGCTGTTCATCAGGCCGAACGGCATCATCGCGGGCTCGACGAAGTACGGTTTGCGCCTGGTCAGCGACGCGGTGGCGAAGTCGACCTGGGTCTGGTTGCTGCCGCTGGTCGTGCCGAGCACCACCGCGGTGTCCGCGTCCGGCCGCACCCCGCCGTCGCCGTCGCCGCCGTCATCGTCGCCGCCGAGCAGCCGGGCGACCGTCGCCACGGCCAGGGCGCTGGCCCGGTCCATGCCGAAGGTGCCCTTCTTGCCCAGCGCCTCCTCGATCACGAAACCGGGCACCTCTCGCACCCGATCCCCGCCCCCGGCACCCCCTCGCACGTCAGCGGCCCGATCCTCGCCCTCGGCGCCGCCTCGCACGTCAGCGGCCCGATCCCCGCCCTCGGCACCGGCCGTCGCGCGGTCCTTGGCGCCCCCATTCCGTACCCCAGCGGCGAACGCCGCCCGTCCGAAGCCGAACGGCGAAATCGCCGACCACGCGGTGATCACCGCGCCGACCGCCGGGTCAGCCATCGAACCTCCCCAGCAGCACCACCGCGTTGTTGCCGCCGAACGCCAGCCCGTTGTTCTGCACCACCCGCAACTCCGCCTCGGCCGCCTCGTTGGGCACGCAGTCGATCGGGCAGTCGGGATCGGTGTGCCGGTGGTTGATGGTGGGCGGGATGAACCGCTCGGTGATGGCCACGGCCGAGCCGATCGCGGCCAGCGCGGTGGCCGCGCCCATGGTGTGGCCGAGCATCGATTTCATCGACACCGTCCGCGGCGGCCGCTCGCCGAACACCTCGCGGATGGCACCCACCTCGGTCACGTCGTTGGCCTTCGTGCCGGTGCCGTGCGCGGAGATCAAGTCCACTTCGGACGGCCGGATTTCCGCATCCGCCAAGGCAATCCGCATGCACCGCGCGACGCCGGACCGGTCAGGAGCGACCTGGTGGCGGGCGTCGCAGTCCAGGCCGTAGCCCAGGATCTCCGCGTAGATCCGCGCCCCGCGCGCCCGTGCTCGCTCCAGTGGCTCCAGTAACAACAGTCCGGCGCCTTCGCCGGTGAGGATGCCGGCCCGGTCGACGTCGAACGGTCTCGGCACGTCCGGGGCGACGCTGCGCAGCCGGTAGAAACCGGTGAACGTGGTGCGGCACATGCCATCCGCGCCGCCGCACAGCGCGTAGTCGGCCGCGCCGGAGCGCACCGCGTCGAAGCCGCTGCCGATCGCGTAGTTGCCCGCGGCGCACGCGGTCGCCACCGTCATGACGTCCACATCGGACAGTTGAAGCTCGCGGGCGATCGACGATGACAACGTGCTGGCCGGGATTCGTTGCAAAGCAAGGGTTTCCGGTTCAACCGAAGAACGCACCCGGGCCGTCACGATCTGTTCCAGATCACCGGAGCCGCCGTCCGTGGTGCCCACGCACACCACACCCCGACGATCGCGCAGCTCGGCCGCGGTCAACCCGGCGTCGGCCACCGCCATCCCGGCCGCACCCACCGCGAACTGCGCCGCACGGCCCAAGGTCGCCGGATCGAGCCGGTGGATCCATTGCGCCGGCTGGAAATCCGGGATCTCGCAGCCGTTGGCCCGGTCGAAGCCGGTGGTGTCGAATCGTTCGATCGGCCGCACGCCACTGCGTCCGGCCCGCAGTCCGGCGGCGAACTCCCGCACGCCGAAACCGATGCTGGACAACACTCCGGCCCCGGTCAGCACCACCCGCCGGCCGGTGCGCGCGCCCCCGGCCATGGCGTCAGCCGGCGAGCGCTTCGTCGAGCACCTGGTAGACGCCGCGCAGGTTCACCATCTGCTCCAGCGCCGACTCGTCGATCTCCACGTCGTACTCGATCTCCAGGGAGGCCAGCAGCTCGATCAGCTTCATCGAGTCGGCGTCCAGGTCCTCCTTGAACCGGGTGTCCTCGTCGAGCTGAGTCGCCTCGACCTCGAGCACCTTGCAGGTGACCTCTTTGATCTTGGTGGCGCGCTCGGCGGGCGTGGTGTCCATGTTCGTCAACCTAGCCGCCCGGCGGCCTTGGCGAGGTCGGATTGTTCGTGCTGGTAGTCGATTTCCGCGCCCTTGAGCTTGCCATCCAGCAGCGGCCGCCACTGCTCCTGCCCGGCCAGGTGCACCAGGAAGAACGCGGCCAGCAGCGTTTTGGCCGTCCGCCTGGTGGCGTATTCGGCCTTGCCGTGCAGCAGCAGCTCGCTCCAGTGCCGCCCGTCGGTCACCCCGAGGTGGCTGGCCTTGGGCAGCGTGCGCAGGGTCACCGGACCGGCCCAGGACTGGGCGATGACCTCGGCGTGCGCGGGCGCCGGGGCGATCAGGTCGCGGCCGCCGGCCAGGTGCAGGCCGGGCATGGCGCACCGTTGCGCGGCCTCGCTGGCCGGCGGGTGGGTCTCGGCCACCGACACCGTGCCGACCGCGCGCACCCGCTCGTCCTCGGCGGCTGCCAGCACCGCCGACCCGCCCCCGGTGGAGTGTCCGGCCAAGCCCAGTTTGCCCTCGTCCACGCTGATCTCGCCCTCGCCCAGCCGCACCCCGACGCACACGTCCAGGGCGGTGCGCAGGTCCTGCGCGTAGAGCCGGTGCGAGGCCAGCGGGCCACGTTGGGTGCCCGGCGTGGCCACCACGATGCCCCAGGAGGCGAGGTGGCGCATCAGGCCCTGGTAGCGCGAGGCCGGCTGCAGCCAGCCGTGTCCGAAGGCCACCGCGGGCAGGCCGAGGCCCGCCGCCGGGGTGAACACCAGTCCGGGCAGGCCGACCAGGGCCAGTTCGCCGCGCAGCACCCGGTGCGGGCCGGGCCGGCTCAGCTCGGCGAACAGCTCCTTGGGCTTGCCGCCCTTGCCCTTTCCGGACGCCTTTGCTGCCACCGCGCAAACGCTAGTACATGCGGGCGCGACCGGCCCCGAACGGACTGCCCGGGCCAGGATTGGCCTATACCAATCGCTCAGATACCTGCCGTCTGACCTGTGCCGATCGGGCCGTCGGACACTAACGGGTGACAGCGGCGCACTGGCTACCCTTGTCCACGTGTGCGGAATCGTGGGTTACGTCGGCCATCGTCCTGCCCTGGACGTCGTCCTCGCCGGGCTGCGCCGGCTGGAGTACCGGGGCTACGACTCGGCCGGGGTGGCCGTGCTCACCCCGGACGGGCTGGCCGTGGAGCGCAAGGCGGGCCGGCTGGCCAACCTGGAGACCCGGCTGGACGAGATCGGCCGGGACGGGTTCGCGGGGACCGCGGGCATGGGGCACACCCGCTGGGCCACGCACGGCGCCCCGGTGGACCGCAACTCCCACCCGCACCGGGACACCACCGGCCGGGTTGCCGTGGTGCACAACGGAATCATCGAGAACTTCGCCGCGCTGCGCCGGGAGCTCGAGGCCGAGGGCGTCGAGCTGGCCAGCGACACCGACACCGAGACCGCGGCCCACCTGATCGCCCGCGCCTACGCCGAGGGCGAGACCAAGGGCGACCTGCCGGCCAGCGTGCGCGCCGTATGCCGGCGGCTGGAGGGCGCGTTCACCCTGGTGGTCACGCACGCCGACGAGCCGGACACGGTGGTGGCCGCGCGCCGCTCCTCCCCGCTGGTGGTCGGGGTCGGCGACGGCGAGCACTTCCTGGCCTCGGACGTGGCCGCGTTCATCGAGCACACCCGCCAGGCCGTGGAGCTGGGCCAGGACCAGGTGGTCATCATCACCCGTGAGGGTTACGAGGTGACCGACTTCGCAGGCGAGCCCGCGCAGGCGTCACCCTTCACGGTGAACTGGGACCTGTCCGCCGCGGAAAAGGGCGGACACGAGTACTTCATGCTCAAGGAGATCGAGGAGCAGCCCAACGCGCTGGCCGACACCCTGCGCGGGCACTTCGCCAACGGCCGGATCGTGCTGGACGAGCAGCGCATCACCGACCAGGACCTGCGCGACGTGGACAAGGTGTTCGTGGTCGCCTGCGGCACCGCCTACCACTCCGGCCTGCTGGCCAAGTACGCCATCGAGCACTGGTGCCGGCTGCCGGTCGAGGTCGAGCTGGCCAGCGAGTTCCGCTACCGCGACCCGGTGCTGGACCGGGACACGCTGGTGGTCGCCGTGTCCCAGTCCGGCGAGACCATGGACACCCTGGAAGCGGTGCGGCACGCGCGCACCCAGAAGGCCCGGGTGCTGGCGGTGTGCAACACCAACGGGGCGCAGATCCCGCGCGAGTCCGACGCGGTGCTCTACACGCACGCGGGCCCGGAGATCGGGGTCGCCTCCACCAAGTGCTTCACCGCCCAGATCGCGGCCAACTACCTGGTCGGCCTGGCCCTGGCCCAGGCCCGCGGCACCAAGTACCCGGACGAGGTGGCCCGCGAGTTCGCCGAACTGGAGGCCATGCCCGACGCGCTGCGCCAGACCCTGTCCACCGTGGAGCAGGTGCGCGAACTGGGCCGGGAGCTGGCCGACTCCAAGGCAGTGCTGTTCCTGGGCCGGCATGTGGGCTACCCGGTGGCCCTGGAGGGCGCGCTCAAGCTCAAGGAACTGGCCTACATGCACGCCGAGGGCTTCGCCGCGGGCGAGCTCAAGCACGGCCCGATCGCGCTGATCGAGCAGGGCCTGCCGGTGGTCGTGGTGATGCCCTCGCCCAAGGGCCGGGCCACCCTGCACGCCAAGCTGGTGTCCAACATCAGCGAGATCCAGGCCCGCGGCGCGCGCACCATCGTGATCGCCGAGGAGGGTGACGAGACCGCCCGGCCGTTCGCCGATCACCTGATCGAGATCCCCGCGGTGCCCACCCTGCTGCAGCCGCTGGTGGCCACCGTGCCGCTGCAGGTGCTGGCCGCGGAGATCGCCCGGTCCCGCGGTTACGACGTGGACAAGCCGCGCAACCTGGCCAAATCCGTCACCGTCGAGTAGGCAGGTCGAGCAGCCAGGTCGAGCAGCCACCGTCGGGTGACCGCTGGGGGCGGGCGGGCACAATACGGCGATGCACGGGATCTGGACGACCGAGCACATCCGCACCGCCGAGGACCAGGTGCTGGCCCGCACGCCGGACGGCGCGCTGATGCGCAAGGCCGCGTTCGCGGTGGCCGCCGAGGCCGCCCTGCTGCTGGCCGAACACACCGGCGGGGTCTTCGGCCGACGGGTGGTGCTGCTGGTCGGGGCCGGTAACAACGGCGGTGACGCGTTGTGGGCCGGGGCGTTCCTGCGCCGGCGCGGGGTCGCGGTGCGGGCCGTGCTGCTGGCCCCGGACAAGGCCCATCCGGCTGGGCTGGCCGCACTGCGCAAAGCCGGCGGGCGGATCACCACCGACCCCGATCCGGTGCTGGTGGCCGACGCTGACCTGGTGATCGACGGCATCGTCGGACTGTCCGCGCGCGGCCCGCTGCGCCCGGCCGCGGCCGCGCTGGTGGCCGCGGTGACCGCCCCGATCCTGGCGGTGGACCTGCCCAGCGGGGTGGAACCGGACACCGGCGCGGTGCCCGGAGCCGCGGTGCGGGCCGAGGCCACGGTGACCTTCGGCGCCCGCAAGTTCGGGCACGTGCTGGCTCCCGGCGCCACCCATTCGGGTCGGGTGCGGCTGGTGGACCTGGGCCTGCCGCTGGGTGACCCCGATCTGGTGACGCTGGGGGCGGCCGAGATCGGCCGGGCCTGGCCCGCCCCCGGACCGGATGACGACAAGTACAGCCAGGGCGTGACCGGAGTGGCCGCCGGGTCGGCCCGGTACCCGGGCGCGGCCGTGCTGGCCACCGGGTCGGCGGTGCTGGCCACCTCGGGCATGGTGCGCTTCGCCGGCGGGGCGGCCGACGCGGTGCTGGCCCGCTGGCCGGAGGTGGTGACCACCGGCGCGGTGGCCGACGCGGGCCGGGTGCAGGCGTGGACCATCGGGCCCGGATTCGGCACCGGCAGTACCGCCCGGGACGCGCTGCGCCAGGTGTTCTCGGCCGAGGTGCCGGTGTGCGCGGACGCCGACGCGATCACCATGCTGGCCGAGCACCCGGACCTGTGGGACGCGCGGGAGCCGGGCACCCCGGTGGTGCTCACCCCGCACGCGGGCGAGTTCGCCCGGCTGGCCGGTGAACTCGGCGACGACCGGGTGGCTGCGGCTTCGCGGGCGGCCCGCCAGTTCGACGCGGTGCTGCTGCTCAAGGGCCACACCACGGTGGTGGCCGCGCCGGACGGCCGGGTGCTGGTCAACCCGGTGCGCTCGGCCTGGCCGGCCACCGCGGGCTCCGGGGACGTGCTCTCCGGGCTGATCGGCGCGCTGCTGGCCGCGGGACTGGACCCGTGGTTCGCCGCCGGGGCCGCCGCCTACCTGCACAGCCTGGCCGGTGAACTGGCCGCCCGGAACGCCCCGGCCCCGGCCTCGGCCATCCAGGCCGCGATCCCGGAAGCGATCCGCACCCTGCGCGCCGCCGCGGGCCGTTGATCACCTGGTCGTGGGGGACGGCGTGGGCGGGGCCCTCGCCGCGGACGGCGGATCACTGATCGTGGGGACGGCGTGGGCGAGGCCCCCACCGCGGACGGCGGATCACTGATCGACCCTGCGGTGTGGGCTGTGCCACCCCTCCGGTGGCCACCGTTACCGGCACGGTCGACCGGCGGTATGCGAGCATCGGCGCGTGCACGGCGGCATCTCCGACCCCCAGCGGGCGACCCGGTCCGACGCCCCGGTCCGCGCCGAGGCGCTGATCGATCTGGACGCGATCCGGCACAACGTGCGGCTGCTGGCCGCGCGGGCGGCCGGCTCCGGCGCGGCCACCCTGGTCGCGGTCAAGGCCGACGCCTACGGACACGGCGCGGTCCCGGTGGCGCGGGCGGCGGTCGAGGCGGGCGCGGCCTGGCTCGGCTCCTGTTCGGTGGCCGAGGCCCTCGCCCTGCGCGCGGCGGGCATCGAGGTGCCGGTGCTGGCCTGGCTGGACCTGCCGGGCACCGACCGCGCCCCCGCCATCACCGCCGGAATCGACCTGGGCGCGTCCTCGCCCGCCGAGTTCGACGTGGTGGCCGAGGCGGCCGGGCGGGCGGACCGGCCGGCCCGGGTGCATCTCAAGATCGACACCGGACTGTCCCGCAACGGCTGCCCGGCCGAGGACTGGCCCGAACTGGTGCGCCGGGCCCGGCAGGCGGCCGACGCCGGGCGGGTCGAGGTGGTCGCGGTGTGGTCGCACCTGGCCTGCGCCGACGAGCCGGGTCACCCGTCCGTGGACGCTCAGGCCCGCCGGTTCGACCTGGCCTACCGGGAGGCCCGCGCGGCCGGGCTGAACCCGCTGCGTCACCTGGCCAACTCGGCGGCCACCATGACCCGCCCCGATCTGCACTTCGACCTGGTCCGGGTGGGCATCGCCAGCTACGGCCTTGGCGTGCTGGCCGATCCGCTGCCCGGCTCGATCGCCACCGCGCCCTCGCCGGGCCCGGCCGACCTGCGCCCGGCGATGACCTTCCGGTCCTCGGTCGTGTCCACCAAACGGGTGGCCGCGGGCGAGGGCGTGTCCTACGGGCTCACCTGGGTCGCGGAGCGGGACACCACGCTCGCTCTCGTCCCGGTCGGCTATGGCGATGGCGTGCCCCGGACGCTGTCCGGCCGGTTGTCGGTGTGGCTGGCCGGGGCCCGGCGGCCGGTGGTCGGGCGGGTCAGCATGGACCAGATCGTGGTGGACTGCGGCGATCACCCGATCGAGCCGGGTGCCGAGGTGATCCTGTTCGGGCCGGGAACCCACGGCGAGCCGACCGCCGGGGAGTGGGCCGACCTGCTGGGCACCATCGACTACGAGATCGTCACCGGGATGTACCGGCCCCGGCTGATGCGCCGCTACCTGCACCGGACCCCGGCGGCCGAGAGCCGGCCGGCCACTCGATCGGGCGAGCCCGCGATATGAAGCTGGACAGACAGGTCATCGGGATCGCCGGGGCGGTTGTCGGCGCGGCCACCGCGGGGCTGACCGTGGCCGGGGTGATCCAGTCCCGGCGGCGGGCCGCGGAACGGGTCGACCCCTACGCCGACGAGCCGCTGGGCCTGCTGCCCCCGGACCACACCCGCACGGTGGCGGCCGAGGACGGGGTGCCGCTGTCGGTGGAGACCGTGGACCCGGGCGACGGTGGCAAACCCGATGTCACCGTCATCGAGGTGCACGGCCTGGCGCTGAGCCGGCGCTGCTTCCACTTCCAGCGCCGGGACCTGGCCACCCTGACCGAGCCGCGGGTCCGGCAGGTGCTCTACGACCAGCGCGGGCACGGCCGCTCCGGCCGGCCGTCCGAGGATTCGTGCACCATCGAGCAGCTCGGCCGGGACCTGGACGTGGTGATCCGCTCGGTGGCGCCGGACGGCCCGCTGGCGCTCGTCGGCCACTCCATGGGCGGCATGTCGATCATGGCGCTGGCCGAACAGCAGCCCGAGCTGTTCGCCGAGCGGGTGTGCGGGGTCGCGCTGATCGCCACTTCCGCAGGCGAGGTCGGCCGCAAGGGCCTGCCCCGGCCCATCCTGTCCCGGCACAACCCGCTGACCCGCACGGTCGGCGAGGTGGCCGCCTGGCAGCCGGAGCTGGTCGACTGGATCCGCACCGCGGGCGGCGGGCTGACCCGGCAGGGCGTGCGCAGGCTGGCCTTCGGCGACCGCGCGGTGTCGGCCGGTCTGGTCGACTTCATGGTGGAGATGCTCGCGGTCACCCCGGTGCCGGTGCTCACCGACTTCGTGCCCACCCTTGGCACGCACGACCGATATGCCGCGCTGGCCGGGCTGCGGCACTGCGAGACCCTGGTGGTGCACGGCGACCGGGACCGCATCACGCCCTATCCGCACGGCGCGCGGATCGCCGCCGGACTGCCCGACGCGGCCCTGCTGCGGGTGTTCGGCGCCGGGCACATGGTCATGCTCGAGGAATCCGAACTGGTCACCGAGGAACTGGTCGGGCTGTTGCGGCGCAGCACGGCGAACCTGCGCGCATCACGGAGGCGAAGGCGCAAGTGACGACGAAACTCACCGCGGTGGAACTGCCCGAGGTCGCCGACACCGAGGCGTTCGGCCGGCGGCTGGGCGCGCTGCTGCGCGCCGGTGACCTGGTGCTGCTGGCCGGTCCGCTCGGCGCGGGCAAGACCGCGCTCGTTCGGGGCATCGGCGCGGGCATGGGGGTGACCGGCACGATCAGCTCACCGACCTTCGTGATCGCCCGGCTGCACCGGCCCGCCCCGGGCGGCTCGGGCACCCCGCTGGTGCACGTGGACGCCTACCGACTGGGTGACGACCTGGACCTGCTGGACGACCTGGACCTGGACACCGAGCTGGCCGACGCGGCCGTGGTGGTCGAGTGGGGCGAGGGCGCGGCCCAGCGGTTGAACGCCGATCACCTGCTGGTCCGGCTGGACCGCAGGCCCGACGACGTCCGGCTGGCCACCCTCGAACCGCACGGCGACTGGGCCACCCGCGAACTCCCCTGACCAGGCCTCCCCTGACCAGGCCTCCCCTGACCAGGCCGGAAAGCCTGGCCCAGGACCCGAAAGGGACCCGAAGGGACCCGAAATGGCCCCGATATGCGCCGAAGGGCCGCGGCACGCGGATGCCACGGCCCTCCGGCTGAGGGCACACCGAAGGCCGCCGGGCACACCGGAAGCCTGCGGTGCGAGCCGGATTGGTCAGATCCGACTCTCACCTATCCAGACGTACTTCCCCCGGTTCGGTTGCCCCACATGTGGACTTCCCCGTCAACTCAATCCAGCTGGGGCAGCAACGCGTCCCACAGCGCCGCCTTCGGCCGGGCGCCCACCAGCGTGAGCACGGGTGCGCCGTCCCGGTAGAGGATCATCGTCGGCGCGGCCATGATCCGCTGATCGCGGGCGGTGGCCGGGTTGGCGTCGATGTCCACCTTGACGATGGCCAGCTGGCCGGCGTGCTCGGCGGCCAGCTCGGCCAGCACCGGGCCGAGCATCCGGCACGGACCGCACCAGGTCGCCCAGTACTCCACCAGCACCGCCCCGGAGCCACCCAGCACCCGCTGGGCGAAGTCCTGGTCGGTCACCTCGGTGACGACGCCGGTGTGCTGCTCTTGCTGTGACACGGCCATTGTTGTTCCTCTTCCTGATCGGTGTCCCCGCAACGAGGGCGGCCCTCGATCCCGGCCAGCTGCTCCCGCAGGTGGGTGCGCACCACCTCCAGCTTGTCGATGCACTCCTCGACCTCGGCCAGCTTGCGCCGGTACACCGCCACCGAGGCCGGGCACGCGTCCCCGGTCGGGTGACCCGAGCGCAGGCACTCCACGAACGGGCGGGTCTCCTCCAGTCCGAAGCCGATCCGCAGCAGCGCCCGGATCTCCCGCACCACCCGCAGGTCCGCCTCGTCGTAGTCGCGGTGCCCGGCCGAGGTGCGGCGGGCCGACAACAGCCCCTGCTCCTCGTAGTAGCGCAGGGATCTGGTGCTGGTGCCGGCCAGTTCGGCCAGTTCCCCGATCCGCATCCGCCCTCCTCGATTCCTCGTGCCCCACCGAAGCTAGGGCTTGACACCGACGTGAAGTCCAGCACTCGTAGGCTGGTGGCGTGATCGTGCTTGCCGTGGACACCGCGACGCCCGCCGTGACCGCGGGCGTCGTCGAGCTGACCGACTCCGCCGCTGCCCCCGCCGTGCTGGCCGAACGGGTCACCGTGGACGCCCGGGCGCACGGCGAACTGCTCACCCCGCACATCCAGGATGCGCTGCGCACCGCCGGAGTGCCGGCGGCCGAGCTGACCGCGGTCGTGGTCGGGGCCGGGCCGGGGCCGTTCACCGGGCTGCGGGTGGGCCTGGTCACCGCGGCCGCGTTCGGGCACGCGCTGGAGATCCCGGTGCACCCGGTGTGCTCGCTGGACGCGATCGCCGCCGAACTGCCCGACGGCCCGTCCACTCTGGTGGTCACCGACGCACGCCGCCGGGAGGTCTACTGGGCCGCCTACGACCCGGCCGGGGCACGTACCCACGGCCCGGCGGTGGCCAAGCCGGCCGAGGTCGCCGACAAGCTCGCCGAACTGGGCGTCGCCCGGGCCGCCGGTGCGGGTGCGGCGCAGTACGCCGAGGCGCTGGGCCTGCCCGTCGCCGGCCCGCAGTTCCCCGGTCCGCGTGGGCTGGTCGCGGTGGCCGCGGCGGCGTTGCGTGCGGGCGCGGAACCCGCTCCGCTGACCCCGCTGTATCTGCGCCGGCCGGACGCGACGGTGCCGGGCGCGCCCAAGCAGGTGCGCACGTGACGGTGCGGATCGCCCGGCTGCGCCGGTCGGACGCGGTGCGCTGCGCCGAACTGGAACGGGAGCTGTTTCCCGGCGAAGATCCTTGGCGCGCCTCGGTTTTCCGCACCGAACTGGACCAGGGACATCACTATTTCGGCGCCTACGACGAGGATGGCGTGCTGGTCGGCTACGCCGGGCTGGCGGTCAACGGGCGCAAGCCGGACTTCGAGGCCAGCGTGCACACCATCGGCGTGACCGGGTCCTGGCAGGGCCGCGGGGTGGGCAAGATGCTGCTGCGCACCCTGCTGGAGATCGCGGATTCCGTTGCCGCGCCGGTGTTTCTGGAAGTGCGCACGGACAACGCGGCGGCCATCGGCATGTACGAGCGGCACGGGTTCACCCGGCTGGGCCTGCGCCGCGGCTACTACCAGCCCTCCGGCGCGGACGCGTACACCATGGGACGCCGGCCGACTGGCAGGTCCACTGTGGACAATGAAGGGCGGAGTGGTGAGTTCGGTGTTGGGTGACGCCCTGGTGCTGGGCATCGAGACCTCGTGCGACGAGACCGGCGTGGGCATCGTGCGCGGCCGCGCCGATGGCACCGTCGAGCTGCTGGCCGACGAGATCGCCTCCAGCGTCGAGCAACACGCCCGGTTCGGCGGCGTGGTGCCCGAGGTGGCCAGCCGCGCGCACCTGGAGGCGATGGTGCCCACCGTGCGGCGGGCGCTGGACGTCGCGGGCATGCGACCGTCCGATGTGGACGCTGTCGCGGTGACCGCCGGGCCTGGGCTGACCGGCGCGCTGCTGGTCGGGCTGGCCGCGGCCAAGGCGTACGCCACCGCCTGGGACGTGCCGCTGTACGGGGTGAACCACCTGTCCGCGCACGTCGCGGTGGACACCGTCGAGCACGGCCCGCTGCCCGGTCCGTCCATGGCGCTTCTGGTGTCCGGCGGACATTCCAGCCTGCTTGAGGTGGCCTCGCTGACCGGCCCGATCCGCACCCTGGGCGCCACCATCGACGATGCCGCAGGCGAAGCCTTCGACAAGGTGGCAAGGCTGTTGGGCCTGCCCTTCCCCGGCGGCCCGCACATCGACCGCGCGGCAAGGGAAGGCGACGGCGCGGCCATCGCTTTTCCGCGCGGGCTCACCGGTCCGCGCGACGCCCCCTACGACTTTTCCTTCTCCGGCTTGAAAACCGCGGTGGCCCGGTGGGTCGAGGCGGCGCAGCGGGAGGGCCGGGAGATCCCGGTGCCCGACGTGGCCGCGTCCTTCCAGGAGGCGGTGGTGGACGTGCTGACCGCCAAGGCGGTGCGCGCGGCCACCGACGCCGGCATCGACCAGCTGCTCATCGGCGGTGGCGTGGCGGCCAACTCCCGGCTGCGCGCGCTGGCCGAGGAGCGCGGCGCCAAGGCGGGCATCCGGGTGCGGGTGCCCCGGCCCAAGCTGTGCACCGACAACGGCGCCATGGTCGCCGCGCTGGGCGCCCACCTGGCCGTGGCCGGGGCCAAGCCGTCCGCGTTCGACATCTCCGCCGACCCCAGCCTGCCGCTCTGAGCCGGTTCGCGGGGCCGGTTCGCGGGCTCAGTTCTCGGGGCGGCGCAGGGTCAGCAGCAGGTTGGCCCGGCGCGGTGGGATGCGCGCCTCGCAGGTGACCGGCCAGCCCGGCATGGCCGCCTCGATCAGGCCGTCCAGTTCCGTCCGCGGCATGAACCGCACGGTGGCGTCGCCGGAGACCCAGCGGTCGGCGCTGTAGGCGAACGCGGTGGACATCCCGGCCCGGTGCTCCCACTCCTTCACCACGACCGTGCCGCCCGGGCTGGTCAGCGCGGCCGCGTCCAGCAGCACCTGCCCGCGCTCGGACTCGGCCACATGGTGCACGACATCACACAGCATCACCAGGTCGAAGCCGCCGGAACCCTCGCTGATCAACTCGGTGGTGGCGATCCTGCGGAACTCGGCGCGGCCGGGCTCGCCGTCGAACTGGCGGCCCGGGGCCTTGGCGGCCGGATCGAGGCCGAGCAGGTGAGCGTCGGGCAGGGATCTGCACAGGGCCGCCGCCATGGCGCCGTCGCCACAGCCGATCTCCAGCACCCGCTTGGCGCTCGGCGCCACGCTGGCGATCGTGGTGGCCAGCTCGTCCAGGTCGATGAACGCCCCTCGGTACACGCGGATCGCGGCTGGTTCGAAGCGGCCGAACGCCTTACGGACAGCGCTACCGAGCGACATGATCGGTTTTCCTTTCCTCAACGGTGAACGAGGCATGTTGTTCGCCTATCGGACGCCGTCCGCTACACCGGCGGCGTGCAGCCGGGGATCCAGCCCGGCTCCTCCGAATCGCCGCACACCGGGCAGTCCTCGGTGCCGGCCGCCGCACCGCCGTCGCCGTGGGTCGAGGCCACCGCGCGGGTGATGATCCCCTCGCCCGGCACGATCATCGTCCGGATGCGGTAGGTCCCCGGGCTGGTCTGTTCGGTCCTCGTGGCGGCGCTCCGGCAGGTGTGGCACACCGTGCGGTCCGGGGGTGTCGCGTACTCGTCGGGCATGCCCCGATCGAACTGGAGTCCCCCGGCCGGCCGGAAGTCCGTCGATCAGGTGGACCGGACGTATACAGTGCCAATCAGGCAACGCCGCGCGCCGGCGAAACGCACGCGGATCAGGCGCGCCACCCGCTCCGGGCGTCCGCCCAGTTCAGGGCTTCGGTCCCAGGTCGGCCACCCCTGGTTGAAGGGTTAGCACTCGAGTGGGTAGAGTGCTAGTCGCACGGCACCAGCAACCGCCCCGGCACCCGCGACGGCGGGGTGGCAGGCGCCGTAGGTACCTGCCAACGCTTTCGACGACCCGTGGAGGTCACACCGGTGAGCGTGAATATCAAGCCGCTCGAGGACAAGATCGTTGTCCAGGCGAGCGAGGCCGAGGCCACCACGGCCTCCGGTCTCGTCATCCCGGACACCGCCAAGGAGAAGCCCCAGGAGGGCAAGGTTCTTGCGGTGGGTCCGGGTCGCATCGACGACAAGGGCAACCGCGTCCCCGTGGACGTGGCGGCCGGTGATGTCGTCATCTACTCCAAGTACGGCGGCACCGAGGTCAAGTACAACGGTGAGGAGTACCTGATCCTCTCCGCCCGCGACGTGCTGGCCGTCATCAACTGACGACTCGCACCTCACCCACGCCAGACGCCCCGGCGGCCCCAAGTTCGGGGGCTCCCCCGGGGCGTCTTGCATGAGAAAGGCAAGCGATGCCCAAGCAGATCAGTTTCGACGAGGACGCTCGTCGGGCCCTGGAGCGCGGCGTCAACCAGCTCGCCGACGCGGTCAAGATCACTCTTGGACCGCGTGGCAGGCACGTGGTGCTCGACAAGAAGTTCGGCGGCCCGGCGGTTACCAACGACGGCGTGACCATCGCCCGCGAGATCGAGCTGGACGACCCGTTCGAGAACCTTGGCGCGCAGCTCGCCAAGAACGTGGCCACCAAGACCAACGACGTGGCTGGCGACGGCACCACCACCGCAACCGTGCTGGCCCAGGCGCTGGTCCGGGAGGGCCTGCGCAACGTGGCCGCGGGCGCCAACCCGACCGCGCTTGGCCGCGGGATCGCGGCCGCCGCCGACGCGGTGGTCGACGCGCTCAAGGCCAAGGCCACTCCGGTGCGCGGCCGGGACAACATCGCCCAGGTCGGCACCGTCGCCTCCCGCGACTCCTCGATCGGCGCGCTGCTCGGTGAGGCCATCGAGCGGGTCGGCGAGGATGGCGTGATCACCGTCGAGGAAGCCTCGACGCTGGCCACCGAGCTGGACGTCACCGAGGGCGTGCAGTTCGACAAGGGCTGGCTGTCCGCGCACTTCGTCACCGACGCGGAGTCGCAGGAGGCGGTGTTCGAGAACGCCCACATCCTGCTGCACCGGGACAAGATCTCCTCGCTCAACGACCTGCTCCCGATGCTGGAGAAGATCGCCGAGTCCGGTCGTCCGCTGGTGATCATCGCCGAGGACGTCGACGGAGAGGCGCTGTCCACCCTGGTGGTCAACGCGGTCCGCAAGACGCTCAAGGCGGTCGCGGTGAAGGCCCCGTTCTTCGGCGACCGGCGCAAGGCGTTCCTGGACGACCTCGCCGTGGTCACCGGGGGCCAGGTCGTCTCCCCGGAGATCGGCCTGAAGCTCTCCGAGGTCGGCCTCGAGGTGCTGGGCACCGCGCGGCGGGTCACGGTGGACAAGGACAACACCACCATCGTGGACGGCGCGGGCACCAAGGAGGCGCTGACCGACCGCCTCGCGCAGCTGCGCAAGGAGGTCGACGCCACCGACTCCGACTGGGACCGGGAGAAGCTGCAGGAGCGGCTGGCCAAGCTGTCCGGCGGCATCGCGGTGATCAGGGTCGGCGCGGCCACCGAGACCGAGCTCAAGGAGCGCAAGCACCGCATCGAGGACGCGGTGGCCGCCACCAAGGCCGCGGTCGAGGAGGGCATCGTGCCCGGCGGCGGGTCCGCGCTGGTGCACGCCGCCAAGTCGCTCGAGGGCAACCTCGGGCTGACCGGCGACGACGCCACCGGTGTCGCGGTGATGCGCAAGGCGCTGTCCGCGCCGCTGTACTGGATCGCCACCAACTCCGGCCAGCAGGGCGCGGTCGTCGCGCTCAGGGTCGCCGAGCAGGACTGGGACAGCGGCTTCAACGCCGCCACCCTGACCTACGGCAACCTGGTCAAGGACGGCGTGGTCGACCCGGTGAAGGTGACCCGCTCCGCGGTCGCCAACGCCGCGTCCATCGCCCGCATGGTGCTGACCACCGACAGCGCCGTGGTGGACAAGCCGGAAGAGTCCGACGACGCCGCTGGTGGTCATGGCCACGGCCACGGTCACCAGGCCGGCCCCGGGTTCTGAGTCAGAACCGGTAGCGCGAAGAACAGACAGGAGGGCGGCACCCCCCACGCGGGTGCCGCCCTCCTGTCTCTCCACCGCGTCAGTGCGGTGTGGCCGCCAGCGAGCCGGGTTGCTTGGCTCGCGGAGCCGGGATCAGCTTGCGCTTGCGCGCTTTGATGATCGACTCCCGTTCGGACTCGGACAGCCCGCCCCAGATGCCGTAGGGCTCCTGCACCGCCAGCGCGTGCTGACGGCACATCTCCAGCACCGGACAGGCCATGCAGACCGCCTTGGCCCGGGCTTCGCGGCGTGCCCGGGCTGGCCCCCGTTCGCCATCCGGGTGAAAGAAGAACGCACTGTCCATCCCTCGGCAGGACCCATCGAGCTGCCAGTCCCACACATCGGCGTTGGGGCCCGGAAGCCTCCTCGTGTCCGCCATTTGACCGCCTCCTCACCACCAGGACCGTCCCGGACTACTCCATTCGGTCCAGCGTGATCGACAGTAGAAGCGCGCCAAAGCTTGTTCAAGGGTCAAAGTGCCTGTTGGTCGCGTATTTCATCCGAAGGGGGGAGGTAGGCCGCCCGGGTGGTGTCCCTTGGTCGGGTTGCCCGGTGCGCACGCCCGCCGGACCATGGTGCGTGTGACCAGCCAACCCGAGTCCACCGCGGCCAGCGGGGGCGAGGTGGCGGTCGCGGACCCGATCGATGGGTCCAGGATCGCTGCGCGCGCTGACCAGCCCGCGCTCGCGGTCGGCGCGGTGGCCCGCCGGCTCGGCATCGCCCCGGCCACCCTGCGCACCTGGGATCGCCGGTACGGGCTGGGCCCGAGCGGGCACACCACCGGACACCACCGGCGCTATCGCCCGCTGGACATCGCCCGGCTGGAACTGATGCAGCGGGCGCTGTTGCGCGGCGCGTCCCCGGCCGAGGCGGCCCGGTACGCGCTGGAGGCCGACTCCATGTCGGCCGGGACGGAGCCCGCGTTCACCGCGGAGGGCGAGGTCGAGCCCGAGCCGCCCCGATCGGGTGGCTCCGGCGGGCGGGTGCTGTCTCTGCCCGGGGCCGGCCGGGCCGCGCGCGGACTGGGCCGGGCGGTGCTGGCCATGGACACCACCGGGGCGGCCGGCCTGCTGGCCGACGCGATCGGCGCCGGGGGTGTGGTGGGCGCATGGAACGAGGTGATCCGCCCGGTGCTCGGCGCGACCACGCAGCGCTGGGAGCACTCCGGGGTCGGCGCGGAGTACGAGCACCTGTTGCACGAATGCGTGCTGACCGCGCTGATGCGGGCCACCCCGCCGGTGCCGCAGGCCCGTAACCCGCGCCCGGTGCTGCTGGCCTGCGTGCCGGGCGAACGGCACAGCCTGCCGCTGCGCGCGCTGGTCGCCGAACTGGCCGGGCGTGAGCTGGCTACCCGGATGTTCGGCCCGGCCCTGCCCGCTGATGCGCTGGCCGCCGCGATCCGGCGCACCGCCCCGGCCGCGGTGGTGCTGTGGGCGGAGCTGCCCAGCTTCGCCGATGTCAGCCTGGTGGAGAAGTTGCCGAGGACGCGGCAGCGGGCCCGGGTGTTCCTGGCCGGACCCGGCTGGTCGCGTGGTGCGGACTCGCCGCATCTGCTGGTCGACTCGCTGGGCCCGGCGGCCGACGAGATCGAACGGGTGGTGCTCGGCTGGCCGGACTGAGCACGGTTTACTCACTCGAGTGGGTGGCGAGCTGCGGGCGAACAGGACAGTGCGGGCGAACAGGACAGGGCTGGCGGACGTGGACGCCCAGTGGGCGGCCGGCGAGCTGAGTGGGCTTGCCCGGGCGGCGGCGTTCGGCGCCCGGCCGGAGGCCGAGGTGTGGGCCGCCGCGGCGAGGGGCGGCGATGAGCAGCGCTGGTGCGCGGCGGTCGCGCTCGGCGGGGCGGGCCGGTACGCCGCCGCGGCCGGGCTGCTGCGCGGGCTGATCACCGGACCAGACCCGTTGTTCGCCGCGCTCGCCGGGGCGACCCTGGCCGCCCACCGCCGCCAGCTCGGCGCGCACGCGGCCGCACGCAGGCTGGATTCCGCCGCCCTGGCTCGACTGTCTGAGCTCGGCCGCCCCCCGGACCTGGCCCGGCTGTCCGGGCTCGGCCACCCCCCGGACCTGGCCCGGCTGTCCGGGCTCGGCCGCCCCCCGGACCTGGCCGGGCGGAGCGCTCCGCGACCGGGTTCCGTCCCGCAGGCGGCCCGCGGCTGTCCGGATTCCGTCGCCACTCGCCCCGGTGCGCCGGCCGAGCCCGCAGGCTCGGATTCCGCGGCTCCAGGGAGCCGTGAGCCTGCCGGCTCCCCAGTTGACCACCCGGACGTGGCGAACGAGCCTGTTCACTCGATCGATCTGCCGGCCGGACTCAGCGCCCGGACAGCGCTCGATCCGGACTCGATCGATCTCGCCGGCGCCTGGTCCGACGTTCTGCTCGGCCTGGCCGCCGACGCGGTCGGTCTGGGCGAGGTCGAGCGCGCCCGGCGTACGCATGCCTTCGCCGAACGGGTGAGCGCCCGGGCCGAGGCGGCCGGCTGGGCGCCGGGATGGCGACCACGGGTACGCGCGTGCTGGATCGGCGCCGAGATCGAGCTCTCGGCCGGGGCTGCGGAGCGTGCCCTGGGTTGGGCCGAACGGGCAGCCGAGTTGGCCCGGTCGGCCCCGTCCACGCGACACAGGGTGAAGTCCGCGCTCGTGCTGTCCGCCGCCCTGGTGGCCGCGGACACCACGGTGGGGCGTCGGCGAGCCGGTGAGCTACTCCGTGAAGCCCTCACCTCATCCCTCGGACGGGGGATATTTTCTCTGGCCTGGCCTTCCGCTCTGTTGCTGGCAGATCTGACGCCCGATTCGGCGCCGAAATTCGACAAGATCGCCAGCGATGCGCTGACCAGGTGTTTTGTCGGTTCTGACGCAGAAATGAGGTGCCTCGCGGCCAGCTCACCGTGGGTTCCGACCCATCTGGTCCGTTCCGGTGAACCAACCCGAACGAGTGGCGAGTTAGCTTCTTGACGGATTCAGCACCAGATCGTGTCAAGTCCGGGTCCCGACTGGCCGATAGGGGAGTTGGAACGTCACCCGGTTGTTGGAAGGAGTCCCCGTGACGACGGTCCTGATCTGCGACGATCGGCGCAGCGTGCGCGAAGGTCTTACGCGCGTGATGTCGGCTGTGCCTGGGGTGAGTCGCATCGACTGTGTGGCGCACGGTGACGAGTTGCTGGCTCGCTTCACCCGCCAACCGGTCGACGTCGTACTCGTGGGAACACAGCGCGCTGTTCCGACTGGTGTCGAAGCGACTCGCCGACTTGTCTCCGCGAACCCTCAGGCGAATGTGATCGTGTTCGGCGCACCGGACGACGCCGGCAGCATTGCTGCCGCCATCGCCGGCGGTGCCCGTGGCTATCTCCGCTGGGATGCGTCCCGGCCGGAGCTGGTCGCCGCGCTTGCCCATACGCTGGCCAGCACCTCGGTGCCGGCCCCGCGTCAG
Organism: Pseudonocardiaceae bacterium; assembly: GCA_035551355.1. GTDB lineage: Bacteria > Actinomycetota > Actinomycetes > Mycobacteriales > Pseudonocardiaceae > DATATV01. The sequence continues at coordinate 49,407 of DASZNF010000129.1, forward strand.
CCCTCGGATCCCGGTGTTCAGCTCACCGACCGGGAACTGCAGGTGCTGCGCGGCATGAGCCAGGGCAAGAGCAACGGCCAGATCGGCCGCGAGCTCTACCTGTCCGAGGACACCGTCAAGACGCACGCCCGCCGGCTGTTCCGCAAGCTCGGCGTTCGTGACCGCGCTCAGGCCGTCGCGCACGGCTTCCGGCGCGGCCTGGTGTCCTGACACCGAGGACGACACGGCAACCGGGGTCCGGATCCTCATCCGGTCCGATCTCGGGTGGGCGACCGATGGAGACGTTGGTCACTCACCGTAGTTTGCCCGTAATGGGCGAACCACCGGCCCCGCGGCTCGCCGCGGGGCCGGTTCGTGTCCGGAACATTGCACCCAACGCGGGTGCCCGTTGTGTCCAATGCGCAGCCGGGCTAGCCCAAGCGGGCGCTTGGTAGTCCAGGGCTTGACCGGCCTGGCTCGTTACGCGCCGGTTGCGCACTACCGGTACGGTGGGAAACGCCGTGTCGGGTGACACTCTCCGGGTTAGATCACTCCGGACGGTAACTGTCTTACCGCCTAGACGTAACACCAGGACTCTTGTCTGCGATGACGAACATGGGGGACGGACTGGACACCGTTGTGGACGCGGCTGTCGGCGGAGACCGACAGGCGGTAGAGCGTCTGCTCAAGGTCGTTCATCCCTTGGTGGTGCGGTACTGCCGAGCACGGGTAGGCCGCCAGGAACGGTCGTCCGCCTCGGCGGACGACGTGGCGCAGGAGGTGTGTCTCGCGGTGCTGAAGGCGCTGCCTGGTTTCCAGGACCAGGGGCGTCCTTTTCTGGCCTTCGTCTACGGAATCGCGGCGCACAAGGTCGCTGACGCGCATCGCGCGGTGGCCCGCAACCGAGCCGAGTCGATGGCCGAGGTCCCGGACGCGCCGGGAACGGAAGTCGGTCCGGAACAACAGGCGATGAGGGTCGAGTTGGCCGAGCGGATGAACGGTTATCTGCGGGTGTTGCCGGCCAAACAGCGGGAGATCGTGGTGTTGCGACTGATGGTCGGCTTGTCGGCCGAGGAGACCGCGGAGGCGGTCGGCACGACGCCGGGCGCGGTGCGGGTGGCTCAGCACCGGGCTCTGACCAAGCTGCGTAAGGTGCTCGCCGCGGAGGAGGTGGCCTGAGGTGGCCGACCAGTGGAAACAAGGGGTCGGTGGACTGGTGCGCAGATACCGGCGGCGGATCGCGGGCGGTATCGAGCGTGGCGTCGCACTGCTTCCGTGGACCGACGAGCCGGTCCACTCCGACATGGACGGCTTCGAGCACGATTTCGACGCCGCATTCGATCTGAACGAGTTCGACGAGTTCCCCAGTACGGACGGCTCCCTGACCGGCGGCAGCACGCCCGGCCGCGACGGTGACGACGACGAGCTGCCCATCGACCTGCAGGCCCTGCGGTCGGATGACGAGCTGCTCGACGCGCTGGGTGGAACCGGATCGCACCCCGAGTTTGCCGCGACCGCCCGGTATGGCGGTGAGGCGGAACTGGTGAGTCTGCTGCGCGCCTGGCGGGACGAGGCGGAGCACGACCCCATTCCGATGATGTACGACACGGAAGCCGCGGTCGAGGTGATCAGCCAGGCCGCCATCGACCGGCGCCGGCCGCGCCGCTGGCTGGTGCCGGTGGCCTCGGCGGCCGCGGTGGTGGTGATCGGGTTCACCAGCCTGGGCGTGGTCGCCCGGGACGCCCAGCCGGGTTCCCCGCTGTGGGGCCTGACCCAGGTGCTCTACGCCGATCACGCCAAGTCGGTCGAGGCCGCGGTGACCGTGCGCGACGAGCTCAGTCACGCCAGCGTCGCCATGCAGGAGGGCCACTTCACCGAGGCCCGCACCGCCCTGTCGCTGGCCCAGAACTCGCTGCCCTCGGTGGACAGCTCCGACGGCCGGGCCGATCTGCTGGCCCGCGGTCAGCAGCTGGCCCAGCAGCTGGGCGCCAACGGCCTGGAGCCGCCCAGCTCGGTCACGGTCACCGGCATCCCCAGCATCACCTCGCCGGTGCCCACCACGACCTCGCCGATCCCGGTGACCACCACGCCGTCCTCGCCGGTCACCACGCCGACGTCGCCGAGTTCACCGGTCAGCACCCCGCCGACCACCGACTCGTCCGTTCCGTCCTCGGATTCCCAGGCCGGGCCGGGCACGGTGACCACCGACCCACAGACCGATTCGCAGAAGACGGTGCAGGCCCCGGCGGGCAACCAGTCCGGAACGGGCTGAGCCGGAGCCAGTCCGAACCGGGCTGTGCCGCACGCGCGTCAATCGGGCCGACCACTCGAGGTCGGCCCGATTTCTCTGCCCGGGATCAGGGTCAGGTGGCGTTCTCGCTGGCGGTCACGCCGTCGGCGAAACCGCGGCAGTACTCCCAGGTGACGTATTCGCGGGGGTCCGGATCGTAGGCCGGCTCGTGCGGGCGCATCCGGCCGTCGGCCAGTAACTGCTCCAGGCTGGCCTTGAGCAGCGCCCAGTCGTGGTAGTGCGGTTCCTCACAGTCGGCGCAGTCGACGACGATTCCGCGAACACCGCGCGGGGCCAGCAGCGCCTGGTAGACCGCCAGGTCGGCGAGGTCTTCGACGAGCTCTCCGCGCTCGGATTCGCTCACCGGCTGCTGCGGGCCCTCGTCATGTTCGGGCAGGGCGGCGGCCGGATCGACCGGGTCGCCCGCGAAGGGGTCGGGGGGCAAAGCGTCGTGGGACACGTTTCGGCACGGTACCCGGCCTACGCACAGTTGACACTGGATACCATGGGGTTGCTCATTCTGCCTGCTAGGACGCTCCGAAGATCGGAGCGCTCGGCGTGTCCGTCGGCCGGCTACCCACGGCCAGGAAGGCTTCGCACCCCGCCATGACTGGAACGATGCTCGACCCGGCAACCGGTTCCCCGTCAGAGCTCGTCGACTCCGCCATCCCGCCGAAGTTCGCGATGCTCGGCCTGACCTTCGACGACGTGCTGTTGCTGCCCGCCGAGTCGGACGTGCTGCCCGGCCGGGTGGACACCAGCTCCCGGCTGTCCCGCAACATCACGCTGCGCATTCCGCTGGTGTCCGCGGCCATGGACACGGTGACCGAGGCGCGGATGGCCATCGCCATGGCCCGCCAGGGCGGCATCGGCATCCTGCAGCGCAACCTGTCCATCGAGGAGCAGACCCGCCAGGCCGAGACGGTCAAGCGGTCCGAGGCGGGCATGGTGACCGACCCGGTGACCTGTTCCCCGGAGGACAACCTGGCCGAGGTGGACGCGCTGTGCGCCCGGTTCCGCATCTCCGGCCTGCCGGTCACCGACGCCGACGGCACCCTGGTCGGCATCATCACCAACCGGGACATGCGCTTCGAGCTGGACTACACCCGCCCGGTGCGGGAGGTGATGACCCGCTCCCCGCTGATCACCGCCCAGGTCGGCGTCACCGCGGAGGCCGCTCTTGGCCTGCTGCGCCGGCACAAGGTGGAAAAGCTGCCGCTGGTGGACGGCGCGGGCAAGCTGCGCGGGCTGATCACGGTCAAGGACTTCGTGAAGACCGAGCAGTACCCGCTGGCCACCAAGGACCCGGACGGCCGGCTGCTGTGCGGCGCGGCCGTCGGCGTCGGCGACGACGCCTACCAGCGGGCCATGAGCCTGGCCGAGGCCGGGGTGGACGTGCTGGTGGTGGACACCGCGCACGGCCACTCGGGCAACGTGCTGGACATGATCCGCCGGGTCAAGCGCGAGCTGGGCGACACGCTGGACGTGGTGGGCGGCAACGTGGCCACCCGGCGGGGCGCGCAGGCGCTGGTGGAGGCCGGGGCCGACGGCGTGAAGGTGGGCGTTGGCCCAGGCTCGATCTGCACCACCCGGGTGGTCGCCGGGGTGGGCGTGCCGCAGATCAGCGCGATCTACGAGGCCGACCAGGCCTGCCGGCCGGCCGGGGTGCCGGTGATCGGCGACGGCGGCATCCAGTACTCCGGGGACATCGCCAAGGCCATCGCGGCCGGGGCCAGCACGGTGATGCTGGGCAGCCTGCTGTCCGGCACCGCCGAGTCGCCCGGGGACCTGATCCTGCACCAGGGCAAGCAGTACAAGACCTACCGCGGCATGGGTTCGCTGGGCGCGATGTCCTCGCGGGGCGAGGCCAAGTCCTACTCCAAGGACCGCTACGCCCAGGACGACGTGCTCAGTGAGGACAAGCTGGTGCCGGAGGGGGTCGAGGCCCGGGTGCCGTTCCGCGGCCCGCTGGCCCAGGTGGTGCACCAGCTGGTCGGCGGCCTGCGCTCGGGCATGGGCTACACCGGCGCGAACAGCATCGTCGAGCTGCAGCGGGCCCAGCTGGTGCGGATCACCGCGGCCGGCCTCAAGGAGAGCCACCCGCACGACGTGACCATGACCGTGGAAGCGCCCAACTACAGTTCCCGCTGATCCGACGAAGGCGGCGAGTGATGTCCGGAGGAACGCAAGACGTGCGCGACCTGGTCGAGATAGGCATGGGACGGACCGCCCGGCGGTCCTACGAGCTGGATGACGTGGAGATCGTGCCGTCCCGGCGCACCCGGTCCTCCCGGGTGGTGTCCACCGCGTGGCAGATCGACGCCTACCGGTTCGACATCCCGTTGATCACCCATCCCAGCGATGCCACGGTGTCCCCGGACACCGCGGTGGCGGTGGGCAAGCTGGGCGGCCTCGGGGTGCTCAACGCCGAGGGCCTGTGGGCCCGGCACGCCAACGTGGAGGAGGCGCTGCTCGGGCTGGCCAACGCCGCCGACGAGGGCGAGTCCCCGGCCACCCTGGTGAAATACCTGCAGCAGCTGCACTCCGCGCCGATCAAGCCGGATCTGCTTGGCGAGGCGATCAAGCGGGTGCGCGATGCCGGGGTGACGGTGGCCGCCCGGGTGAGCCCGCAGCACGCGGCCGAGCTGACCCCGGAGTTGCTGGCCGCCGGGGTAGAGATCCTGGTGGTGCAGGGCACCATCGTGTCGGCCGAGCACGTCGCGGACGAGGCCGAGGAGCCGCTGAACCTCAAACACTTCATCGCCGACCTGGACGTGCCGGTGGTGGCCGGCGGAGTGGCCGACTACCGCACCGCCATGCACCTGATGCGCACCGGCGCGGCCGGGGTGATCGTGGGCTACGGGCACAGCTCGGGCGCGACCAGCACGGATTCGGTGCTGGGCATCGGGATGCCGATGGCCACCGCGATCGTGGACGCGGCCGCGGCCCGCCGGGACTACCTGGACGAGACCGGCGGCCGGTACGTGCACGTGATCGCCGACGGTGGCATCCATCTCGGCGGGGACATCGCCAAGGCGATCGCCTGCGGCGCGGACGCGGTGATGCTGGGCGAGCCGCTGGCCGGGGCCACCGAGATGCCCGGCCGCGGGCTGTACTGGACCGCGGCGGCCGCGCACCCGTCGTTGCCGCGCAGCCGGGTGTCGGTCGGCCTGGACGAGGGGGTCGATCTGCAGACCCTGCTGTTCGGCCCGGCCAGCGACCCGGAGGGCCGGGTGAACCTGTTCGGCGCCCTGCGCCGGGCGATGGCCAAGACCGGGTACTCGGATCTGAAGGAGTTCCAGAAGGTCGGCCTGACCGTCCGCGGCTGAGGCCGGGCCCCGGATCCGGCTGGACCGGGGCCTGGTCTCAGGCCGCGTCGGGGTAGCGGGCGCGGATCGCGGTGGCCAGCCGCCCGGCCGGTACGCCGAGGGCGGCCAGAACGCTGGGCACCGCGCCGTGCCGCAGGCCGACCACGACCAGCGCCAGGTCGGCCACTCCGGCTCGCTCGGCCGGCGAGTCGTCCGCGCCTCGTCCGCGCAGCGCCTGGTCGAGGCATTCGGTGACCCGCCGGGTGAACCGCATTCCGTTGCCCCGCTTGGGAAAGCGCTGCGGGCGGCGGAAGTGGAACCGGCCGCGGACCGGGTCCGGGGTGCGCAGCGCTTCGGGTCCGAAGCTGTCGGTCAGGGCCGCGCGCACCGCGTCCAGGTCGATGCCGACCGAGGTCAGCGCGTCGGCGTCCAGCGTGTCCAGCCGGTCCCGGCCGCGGCCGCCCCAGCCGAGCAGGACGCCCTCCATCCGCTGTGCGGTCACCCCGGACTCGCGTAACACCGAGCCGGCCGGGCTGTCCGTGGCGGCCAGCGCGAGTAGCAGGTGCTCGGCACCGAGGAAGTGGTGGCCCAGCCGGTGGGCCCGGTCGATCGCGTCGGTGAGCACGCCCCGGGCTTCGGGCGCCAGTCGGGTGATCATCATCGGCCTCCGCCGCGTTTGCCGTGCTTGCGGTGCACGGTCTGCTTGGTCACGCCCAGCCGGGTGGCGATGTCCTGCCAGGACCAGCCCCGGGCCCGGGCCCGGTCCACCTGCAGGATCTCCAGCTGCTCGGTCAACGCCCGCAGCGCGGCCACGGCCCGCAGCCCGACGTCCGGGTCGTCCCCGGCCGCGCCCTGGGCCAATTCGGTGGTGGGGTACATATCGTCAGCATATGCTGACACGGGAGCGCCGTCAACATATGCTGACGCGCGTAACTTACTACTAGTCAGAAACCAGGATGGGGGCTTAGGCTCGATGGTCATGGACGCGACCAAGGATGGCCTCGACTATGACGTGGTGATCGTCGGTTCCGGCTTCGGCGGCAGCGTGGCGGCGCTGCGGCTGACCGAGAAGGGCTACCGGGTCGCGGTCATCGAGGCCGGCCGCCGGTTCGCCGACCACGAGTTCGCCAAGACCTCCTGGGACCTGCGCAAATACCTGTGGGCTCCGGCCATCGGCTGCTTCGGCATCCAGCGCATCCACCTGCTCAAGGACGTGATGATCCTGGCCGGCGCCGGGGTCGGCGGCGGATCGCTGAACTACGCCAACACCCTCTACCGGCCGCCCCGCCAGTTCTTCGCCGACCGGCAGTGGTCGCACATCACCGACTGGGCCACCGAGCTCGGCCCGTACTACGACCAGGCCAGCCGGATGCTGGGCGTGGTGACCAACCCCTCGGTGACCCCCTCGGACGAGGTGATGCAGAAGGTCGCCGCGGACATGGGCATTTCCGACTCCTACCACCCCACCCCGGTGGGGGTGTACTTCGGCGAACCCGGGCAGCGCGCGGCCGACCCGTTCTTCGGTGGGGCGGGCCCGGAGCGCACCGGGTGCACCGAGTGCGGCTCGTGCATGACCGGCTGCCGGGTCGGCGCCAAGAACACCCTGGTCAAGAACTACCTGTACCTGGCAGAACGGGCCGGGGCCAAGGTGATCCCGCTGACCACGGTGACCGGGCTGCGCCCGCGCGGCGACGGCAGCTTCGAGGTGCACCTGCGCAAGACCGGCACCCGGTCGGCCCGGTTCACCACCTCGATCAGCGCCGGTCAGGTGGTGCTGGCCGCGGGCACCTGGGGCACCCAGAACCTGCTGCACACGATGCGCGACTCCGGCGCGCTGCCCGAACTGTCGGACCGGGTGGGTGAGCTGACCCGGACCAACTCCGAGGCGATCATCGGAGCGGGCCGGCTGTCGGTGGACCCGCAACGGGACTTCAGCCGGGGCGTGGCCATCACCTCCTCCATTCATCCGGACGACAACACGCACATCGAACCGGTGCGCTACGGCAAGGGCAGCAACGCCATGGGGCTGCTGCAAACCGTGGCCACCAACGGGTCCCTGCCGGTACCACGGTGGCGGCAGGCGGTGCGCTTCATGGTCACCCATCCGGTGCTCACCGCCGGGCTGCTGAGCACCTACCGATGGAGTGAGCGGACCGTCATCCTGCTGGTGATGCAGACCCTGGACAACTCGATCACCACCTACACCAGGCCGGGCCGGTTCGGCCGCCGCAAGCTGGTTTCCAAACAGGGCCACGGCGAGCCCAACCCGACCTTCATCGCGGCCGGGCACCAGGCCAACGAGCTGACCGCCAAACACATCGACGGCGTGGCCGGTGGCACCTGGGGCGAGCTGGCCAACATCCCGCTGACCGCGCACTTCATCGGCGGCTGCCCGATCGGCGCGGACGCCGAGCACGGCGTGATCGACCCCTACCAGCGGGTGTTCAACTACCCGACACTGTCCATCGTGGACGGTTCGGCCATCTCGGCCAACCTGGGCGTGAACCCCTCGCTGACCATCACCGCACAGGCCGAGCGGGCCATGGCGCTGTGGCCGAACAAGGGCGAGGCCGACCCGCGCCCGGCTCAGCGCGCCGGTTACCGGCGGATCACCCCGGTCGCCCCGGTGCACCCGGTGGTGCCCTCCCGGGCCCCGGCCGCGCTACGCCTGCCGATCGACTGAACCGACCGCCATCCCCCGTTCGGGTCAACAGGTGCCGAAGGACCCGAGCGAACTGTCGGGGTCCGGAGTTAGCGTGCGATCAGATTGTGACCCCTGACACTGTGGAGGAAACATGGTCACCCGCGATACCCCCTGGCCGGAAGGCACGCCCTGCTGGGTTGACCTGTCCGTGGACGACCTGGACAAGGCGGTCGCGTTCTACTCCGGGCTGTTCGGCTGGCAGATCCAGCGCGGCGGCGCCGAGGTAGGCGGTTACAGCATGGCCGAGGTGGACGGCAGATCCGTCGCCGGCCTCGGCCCCAAGATGGCGCCCGGCGCGCCCACGGCCTGGACCACCTACCTGGCCGTGGCGGACGCCGACCGCACGGTGGAGAAGGCCACCGCGGCCGGCGGCACCGTGCTGGCACCCGCGATGGACGTGATGGACGCGGGCCGGATGGCGGTGATCGCCGACCCGGGCGGGGCGGTGTTCGGCATCTGGCAGGCCGGTCAGCACACCGGCTACACCGTGGTGAACCAGCCGAACACGGTGGTGTGGAACGAGAACATGAGTCGCGCCTTCGACCGCAACCGCGAGTTCTACACCGCGCTGGTCGGCTACGGCTACGGCGACGTGGACGCGGGCGGCATCAAGTACGCCACCCTCGACCTGTCCGGCGGCACCGTGGGCGGCATCGGCGAACTGCCCGCCGAAGCGCCCGCCGAGGTCCCCGCGCACTGGATGACCTACTTCGGGGTGCCGGACGCGGACAAGGCCGTGGCGCGGGTACGAGAGCTGGGCGGTTCGGTCCTGCAGGAGCCGTTCGACACCCCGTACGGCCGGATGGCCGCGGCGACCGACGACCAGGGCGCCTCGTTCTCCGTGATGTCCGAGCCCAAGTCGTCCTGATTGAGCCGATCGGGGTGACCGTGCCGCGAATGCGGCCGGTCATCTGTTAATCCACCGCTTCGTCCGTTCTCCGCTGGTCCTCCCGGTTGGCGACGCCGATTCTTGGGCTGTTCGCAGCTTTCCGCGTCCCAATCGGGAGGACCGATGCGTCTTCATCCGCTCGCCCTGGCCGGCGGCTTACTGCTCGCCGGGGTGGCCGCACCTGCCGCGGCCGCCCCGGCTGCCGTCCCCGTCACCCACCCCGCAGCCGCCCCGCACGCATCCACCACGCACCGGGTTCTGTTCGACGACACCAAGGCCGAGACCGCGGGCAACGCCGACTGGATCATCGGCACCTCGATGCCGGATCCGTTGGCGCAGAACGCCAATCCGACCTCCGAGACGTCCTGGACCGGCGCCATCTCCTCGTGGGGCGTTGCCCTGCAGGAGACCGGCGCCTACAGCCTCAAGACGCTGCCGCCGGGCAACACCATCACCTACGGCAACTCGGCCAACGCGCTGGACCTGTCCAACTTCGACGAGTTCGTGCTGCCCGAACCGAACATCGTGCTCAGCAGTGCCGAGAAGGCCGCGCTGATGAACTTCGTGCACGCCGGGGGCGGGCTGTTCCTGATCTCCGACCACACCGGCAGTGACCGCAACAACGACGGCTGGGACTCCCCGGCGATCATCAACGACCTGATGACCAACAACGGGGTGGACAACAACGACCCGTTCGGTTTCTCGGTGGACCTCAAGAACATCGGCAGCGACTACCCGGTGGCCATCAGCGACTCCGGCAACCCGGTGCTCAACGGCAGCTTCGGCACGGTCAAGCACAGCCTGATCGCCAACGGCACCACCTTCACCCTCGACCCGTCGGACAATCCGAACGTCGAGGGCCTGCTCTACCTGAGCACCGCGACCAGCGGCGGCAACACCTCGGCCGCGTTCGTGACCAGCAGCTACGGTTCCGGCCGGGTGGCCATCTGGGATGACAGTTCCACTGTGGACGATGGCACCGGTGAGTCGGGCAAGACCCTCTACGACGGCTGGAACGACTCCGGCGCCAACGACGCCGCGCTGGCCCTGAACGCGACCGCCTGGCTGGCTGGCAGCGGTTCGGGCACCGGTGGTGGCACGGTGAGCGTGACCAACCCGGGCAACCAGACCGCGACCGTGGGCACCGCGGCCAGCCTGGCCATCAAGGCCACCGCCACCGATGGCGGCACCCTGTCCTACACGGCCACCGGCCTGCCCGCGGGCCTGTCCGTCAACTCCTCGACCGGCGTCATCTCCGGCACCCCGACCGCCGCGGGCTCGGCCGGCGTGACCGTCACGGTCACCGACTCGACCGGCGGCTCGGCCAGCGCCACGTTCACCTGGACGGTGTCCTCGGCCGGCGGCGGCTCGTGTACTTCCGCGCAGCTGCTGGGCAATCCCGGTTTCGAGACCGGCAGCGCGAGCCCGTGGACCGCATCGGCCAAGGTGATCTACTCCGGCACCAAGGAGCCCGCGCGCACCGGCTCCTACGACGCCTGGCTGGACGGCTACGGCACGACCACCACCGACACCCTGTCCCAGTCGGTCACCCTGCCCACCGGCTGCGGCAGCTACACGTTCGGGTACTACCTGCACATCGACACGGCCGAGACCACCACGAGCACCGCCTACGACACGCTGAAGGTCCAGGTGCTCAACTCCTCCGGCACGGTGCTGTCCACGCTGGCCAGTTACTCCAACCTGAACAAGGCCGGCGGCTACACCGGCCACACCTACAGCCTGGCCGCCTACGCGGGGCAGACCGTCACGCTGAAGTTCACCGGCGCCGAGGACAGCCAGGACCAGACCTCGTTCGTACTGGACGACGCCTCGGTCAACGTCAGCTGACCCGACCAGCGCGAACAACCTGATCGGGAGATCATGCGTCCATCTCTGCGGAGGTGGGGACACTGGCGAAATCGGGGATCAATCGGAGGTTCTTCCTGCGCGCGGCCGGCCTGGGGGCCGGCGCGGCCGCGCTGGCCGCGTGCGGTTCCCAGCAACCGGCGACCGGAAAGGTCACGCCGACGCCCAGCACCAGCGGGCCACCCGGCAGCGCGCCGGCCAGTTCGGCCGCCGCGCCGGTGCCGATGGACTATGCGGCGCTGCGCGCCAAGCTGGCCGGCTCGCTCGTCACGCCGGACGACTCGGGTTACGCCAGTGCGCGGAAGTCCTACAACCCGCTCTACGACGGCCGTCGTCCGGGCGCGGTTGCCTTGTGCGCCAACGCATCCGACGTGGCCGCGTGCGTATCGGCCGCGGTCGCCTCGGGTACGCCGATCGCGGCCCGCGGTGGCGGGCACAGCTACGTCGGAGCGTCCACTCCGGACGGTTCGCTGGTGGTCGATCTCGGTAAACTGTCCACTGTGGATGTTCGCTCGGACGGCACGGTCGTGCTCGGTCCGGGAGCGCGGCTTGGCGATGTGTACAGCGCGCTGGCCGGGGCGGGCCGGGCGCTGCCCGCCGGTTCCTGCCCGACCGTCGGCGTGGCCGGGCTGGCGCTGGGCGGCGGCATCGGCGTGCTGGCCCGCAAGTACGGGCTGACCTGCGACCGGCTGGCCGAGGCCACGCTGATCACGCCCGACGGTGTCACCCATACGGTGAACGCCGGCAGTGAGCCGGACCTGTTCTGGGCGCTGCGCGGCGCGGGCGGCGGAAACCTGGGCATCGTCACCTCGTTCACTTTCGATACCGTGCCCGCGCCCGCCACGACCGTGTTCACCCTGACCTTCCCGGCCGGTTCGGTGTCCTCGGTGCTGGGCGCCTTCCAGCACTGGATCGCCGCCGCGCCGGACGAGATGTGGGCCACCTGCAACATCAGTACCGCCGGCTCGCCCAGCTGCCGGATCAGCGGCTGCTACCTGGGCGCGCCGGGCGCCGCCGGTGACCTGCTCAACCAGCTGGTCTCCCCGGCGGGCGCCCAGCCCTCCAGCCGGTTCGTCGAGGGCAGGAGCTACGGCTCGGCGATGAAGTTCTTCGCCGGGTCCGGGGCCAAGGAGGCGTTCGTGGCCTCCTCCCGGGTGCTGTCCGCGCCGGTGTCCGATCCGGACCCGATCGTGGCCGCGTGTACCCGGCCGGGCATGAACGTGATCTTCGACGGCCTGGGTGGCCAGGTCGGCCGGGTCGCCGCGACCGACACGGTGTTCCCGCACCGCTCGGCCCTGGCCACCGTGCAGATCTACCAGAAGACCACCAGCTCGGCGCAGGCGTCGGCGGCCGCGCAGGTCACCGCGACCCGCGACCAGCTCACCGGGGTCCTCGGCGCCGGCGCGTACGTCAACTACCTGGACACCAGCACGCCCAAGTCCGACTACTACGGTGGCAACCTCGACCGGCTCCGCTCGATCGTCGGGAAATACGACCCGGACGGGGTGTTCTCCACGCTCGGTTAGACTGACCCCGGCTGACCGATGATGGTGGCTAGGGTTCCGCCGCCGCGGCTTCGCGGCGGGTCTGGTTCGAGCGCCACGGAAAGCCGATCGGGACTCGTCGAGTCCGGATCGGCAGGCATCTCCGGGAGAGAAACCCAGGGAGGGACCGGTCGGCACACGAACGTGTGCCGAAACGGGTCCGCACCAGGGTCTTCGGCACGGTGATGAGCACGGTGATCAGGAGGCGGCCAGCCAGCATGAGCGAAGTCCAACACCCGGTCCTCGTCGTCGACTTCGGCGCGCAGTACGCGCAGCTGATCGCCCGGCGGGTGCGCGAGGCGCAGGTGTACTCCGAGGTCGTCCCGCACACCGCCAGCGTGGCCGAGCTGTTGCGCCGCAAGCCGGCCGCGATCGTGCTGTCCGGCGGACCGTCCAGTGTGTACGAGCCGGGCGCGCCCGAAGTGGACCCGGCGCTGTTCGACGCGGGCGTGCCCGTTTTCGGGATCTGCTACGGCTTCCAGGCCATGGCCAAGGCGCTGGGCGGCACCGTCGCGCACACCGGGGCCCGCGAATACGGGCGGACCGAGGTGAAGGTGGACGGCCCGGGCGGGGAACTGCACGAGGGGCTGCCCGGCCGGCATCCGGTGTGGATGAGCCACGGCGACAGCGTCACCGGTGCGCCGGGCGGATTCACCGTCACCGCGAGCACCCCGGGTGCGCCGGTGGCCGCGTTCGAGGACACCGCGCGCCGGTTCGCCGGGGTGCAGTACCACCCCGAGGTCGGGCACTCCCCGCATGGCCAGGAGGTGTTGCGCCGCTTCCTGCACGAGATCGCCGGCCTCCGGCCGCAGTGGACCACCGCGTCCATTGTGGACGAACAGGTGGCCGCGGTACGGGAGAAGGTCGGTGACGGGCGGGCCATCTGCGGCCTGTCCGGCGGGGTCGACTCGGCGGTGGCCGCCGCGCTCGTGCAGCGGGCCATCGGCGAGAAGCTGACCTGTGTGTTCGTCGACCACGGCCTGCTGCGGGCCGGGGAACGGGCCCAGGTCGAGCGGGACTTCGTGGCCGCCACCGGCGTCAAGCTGGTCACCATCGACGCCAGGGCCACCTTCCTGGACGCGCTGGCCGGGGTGTCCGACCCGGAGCAGAAGCGCAAGATCATCGGCCGGGAGTTCATCCGCGCCTTCGAGAAGGCCGCCCGCGACCTTCAGGCGCAGGCCGGTGAGCACGGCGAGCACTACGACTTCCTGGTGCAGGGCACCCTCTACCCGGACGTGGTGGAGTCCGGCGGGGGTTCCGGCGCGGCCAACATCAAGAGCCACCACAACGTCGGCGGCCTGCCCGAGGACCTGAAGTTCGGCCTGGTCGAACCGTTGCGGGCGCTGTTCAAGGACGAGGTGCGCCGGGTCGGGCTGGAACTGGGCCTGCCCGAGACCATCGTGCACCGCCAGCCCTTCCCCGGCCCCGGCCTGGCCATCCGGATCATCGGCGAGGTCACCGGCGAGCGGCTGGAGATCCTGCGCGCGGCCGACGCGATCGCCCGGGAGGAGCTCACCGCGGCCGGGCTGGACCGGGACATCTGGCAGTGCCCGGTGGTGCTGCTGGCCGATGTGCGCAGTGTCGGCGTGCAGGGCGACGGCCGCACCTACGGTCACCCGGTGGTGTTGCGGCCGGTGTCCAGCGAGGACGCCATGACCGCCGACTGGACCCGGCTGCCCTACGACGTGCTGGAACGCATCTCCACCCGGATCACCAACGAGGTCTCGGAGGTCAACCGGGTGGTGCTGGACGTGACGAGCAAGCCGCCGGGCACCATCGAATGGGAGTGACCGGCGGCCTGCGCGATATTCGGTTGTAGTTGTTCGCGGCCAAGGATTTTCAGCGTCGGCGGGGACGCAGCGAGGCGGCCAGCAACAGCAGGCCGACCACCAGCGCCCCGCCGGCGATCACCCAGCGGAAGTCCAGGCCGGGCAACCAGATGCGCCCGTCGGTGATCGCGTAGGACGAGGCGACCAGCGCCACCAGGCCCACCAGCAGGGTGAACACGTCCACCCCACGCCGGCGCACCTCGGTGTTGCGGATCCGCTGGGTTTCCTGCTCGGTGGTGTTGTGGATCCGCTGGGTTTCCTGCTCGGTCGTGGGCTCGTATCCGGTCGAGTCGTAGTTCTCAGCCACGGATGACCTCCAGGTCTCCGGTCCCCACCTCGGCGGTGAGGTTGATGGTCAGTCCACCCGGGCCGTCCGGCCCGTCATCCCGCGCCGACTGGGACGAGTTCGGCCCACTGGCCTCCTGGCCGAGGCAGTCCACATCGCCGGCGTTGCTGTGGCAGGTCGCCACCACATCGGCGTCCTCGGGCACGCGGATGGTCAGATCGCCCGCGGTCAGGTGCGCGGTGGTGGTCACCGAACCCGAGTTCGGCAACCCGGTCAGGTCCACGGTCATGTCGCCGACCGTGTGGTCGTATTCGGGGAGCGCCTGGGCCAGCGTGGTTGGCTGGTAGTGCACTTCCCCGCCACCGCGCCACTCGGTGAACCCGGTGGTGGTCAGGCCGACGCTGGCCACCGACAGCACCAGCGCGGGCAGGATCAGCCAGCGCCCGCCGTGCGCCACCGACCCGGCCACCAGGCCGATGCCGATGATGCCGGTGACGATGCCGACCACGTGCGCCGGGGAAAGCCAGCCGTGCACGTGCGGTTCGACCAGTGCCATCGCGCCAAGCGCCACCAGCACGAACCCGATGGTGACCAGCGCGACCCGGGACCGGCGGCGCGGTGCGGGCGGCTCCGGCGGCGCGGGCGGTTGCGCCGGATTGGGGTCGGGCAGGTCCCACGCGAACGGGGCCGCGCCCAGCGGATCCCAGGACGGTGGTCTGTTCGGTTCGGTCTGTTGCTGGCCGGCGACGGTCTCCTCGCCGGATCCCCCAGGGCTCATCGAGCCCACCTCCGTGTCCGCGGCGTCAGCCACCGGCTGACTCGGTTGACTCGGTGCCGGCGGCACGTGCCCGGCGCGGCTGCGATGCAGCAGATACAGCGCGGCCACCAGCATCACCGCGCCGATCAGCTGGGTGATCCGGCCACCGAGCACGAACCCGGCCGCCGGGATCAGCGCGAGGCACAGCAACACCGTGAACCCCGCCCCGACCGAGCTGCGCCCCCGGCCGACCATGCTCTCGAACGCCGAGCCCTGGTCGCCCTCGTTGGGCAGGAACAGCCAGCCCAGCAGATACGCCAACAATCCGGCGCCCCCGTAGAAGGCGCTGATCACCAGCACCACCCGGACGATCACCGGGTCGATGCCGTATCGCCGCCCGATCCCCGCGGCCACGCCGGCAATCATCCGGCCCCGGCGCGGACGCATCGGCCGACTCGCCCAGAACTCCCGGGCGGTGTCCTCGATGTCTGCCAATCCCCGCTGTGTACTCACGAGAACGAGCATGTACTCGGCGCGCGGGCCGCGATATCCGGTACACCCCTGAACATTCCCTGGCCGGCATCCGGGCCATCCCCGATGAAACCGGACCTCGTTCGTGTGACGATGCTGTTGTGCGGAATGTCGTCGCCGAGAAAACAGCGGCCGTCACCCCGGTGGACGACCCTCCCCGGATGCGCAGGCGGCGCACCGGCCGGGTGGTCGCGGGGGTGGCTGGTGGGCTGGCCGATCACCTGTCGGTCAGCGTGCTGTGGGTGCGCCTGGCGCTGACCGTGCTGTCCGCGTTCGCCGGGGCCGGTCTGGCGCTGTACGCGCTGCTGTGGGTGTTCGTCCGGCAGGAGCCGGTGGGCGCTCCGGTACGCCAGACCCCGGCCCGGGAGCGGCAGCAGTCGCTGGCCCTGATCGCGCTGGGCGCCAGCCTCCTGCTGGCCGCCAGCACCCTGTCCGGCACGGTCACCACGTGGGTGACGGTGCCGCTGGGCGTGGCGCTGATCGGCGCGGCCGTGGTGTGGCGGGAAGCCGACGAGGCCCAGCGGCGGCGCTGGATGTCCGGCGCGCGCACCGGGATGGTCGGCGGCGGGGGCCGCACGGCGCTGGTCCGGCTGCTCTCCGGCGCGGTGCTCGTCGCGGTCGGCATCGGGGTGCTGCTGCTGCACAGCGTCAGCCTCAGCCAGCTGCAGTTCGCGCTGCTGGCGGTGCTGGCCACGCTGATCGGCGTCGCGGTGCTGACCGTGCCGTGGTGGCTGCGGCTGGTTCGCGACCTGTCCGACGAGCGGCGGGGCCGCATCCGGGGCGAGGAACGTGCCGAGATCGCCGCGCACCTGCACGACTCGGTGCTGCAAACGCTTGCGCTGATTCAGAAACAGGCCGAAACCCCGCGTGAGGTGCTGCGCCTGGCCCGCGGCCAGGAACGCCAGCTGCGCACCTGGTTGTACGGCCCCAGCGGCTACGGCAAGGTCGCCGCCGGGATCGGCGCGGAGGCAGAGGGCGCGCCCAGCACGGTGGCCGAGGCGCTGGCCCAGGCCGGTGGCGAGGTGGAGGACACGTTCGCCGTCGCGGTCCGCCCGGTGGTGGTCGGCGACGCCCCGATGGACGCGGGCGCCAACGCGCTGGTGCAGGCGACCCGGGAGGCGATGGTCAACGCGGCCAAGCACTCCGGTGAGTCGGAGATCAGCGTGTACGCCGAGGTGGAACCCGAGCGGGTGACGGTGTTCGTGCGGGACCGGGGCAAGGGTTTCGACCCGGACGCGGTGTCCGAGGACCGGCATGGCCTGGACGATTCCATCCGGGGCAGGATGGACCGGCACGGCGGCACCGTGAAGCTGCGCACCGCGATCGGCGCGGGCACCGAGGTGCAGCTGTGCATGCCGAGGGCGGAGGCCGGGGCGAAGACCACCGGCGCGAAGGAGGCCAGCTGATGGCGGTCACGGTGTTCCTGGTCGACGACCACGCGCTGTTCCGGGCCGGGGTGCGGGCCGAGTTGGACTCGCTCACCGAGGACGTCGAGGTGGTCGGCGAGGCCGGGTCGGTGGGCGAGGCGGTCGCCGGCATCACCCACAACAGGCCCGACGTGGTGCTGCTGGACGTGCACATGCCCGACGGCGGTGGCGCCGAGGTGCTGCGCCGGCTGCGTCCGCAACTGCCCGAGGTGACGTTCCTGGCCCTGTCGGTGTCCGACGCGGCCGAGGACGTGATCGCGGTGATCCGGGCCGGGGCGCGTGGGTACGTCACCAAGACGATCTCCAGCCGCGAGCTGGTCACCGCGATCACCCGGGTGGCCGCCGGGGACGCGGTGTTCTCGCCCCGGCTGGCCGGTTTCGTGCTGGACGCCTTCGCCGACCGGCCGGGGGCCGCGCCGATCAGCGACCCGGAACTGGACCTGCTGACCCCGCGCGAGCGGGACGTGCTGCGTTTACTGGCCCGGGGGTACGCCTACAAGGAGATCGCCAGCGAGCTGTTCATCTCGGTGAAGACGGTGGAGACCCACGTGTCCAGCGTGCTGCGCAAAACCCAGATGTCCAACCGCTACGAGCTGTCCCGCTGGGCCACCGACCGGCGCCTGGTCTGACTTTTTTCAGCTCGCTTCGACCGGCTGTTCCTGGCCCGAAGTCGGTTCCTGGGCTGGGGTGACCGCGACCTCTTTCGTGGTCTTGTGCTTGTGCCGGGACAGCCCGACCCCGATCAGCACGACCACCATCCCGGCCAGTACCCGCATGTTCAGCGGCTCGTGCAGGGTGACCAGGCCGAGCAGCACCGACACCGGCGGGATCAGGTAGGTCAGCGAGGACGCGGTGGTCGGGCCCTCCTCGGTGATCAGCCGGTTGTTCCACATGAAGGCCAGCCCGGTGCCCAGCGTGCCGAGGATCAGCACGCCCAGCAGGGGGAGCAGGGCCAGCCGGGGCGTCTGCCAGTCCAGCGGGCTGACCACGGCGGCCATCACCGAACTGAGTGACAGCTGCCCGGCCGCCAAGGCGATCGGCGAGATCCGCCCGGTCAGGTGATGGCCGATGTAGTTGTAGGCCACCGCGTAGCTCATGGCCGCGCCGAGGCATTCCAGCGCGCCCCAGGACAGCAACCCCGAAGACTGCCACGGCGCGAAGATCAGCAACGTCCCGGCCAGCCCGAGCAGCAGCCCGGTCAACCGCGGTCCGCTCGGCCGTTTTTCCAGCCGTAGCAGCAAAGCCAGGCTCAACACCCAGATCGGTGTGGTCGCGTTGAGCACCCCGGCCACTCCGGTGGGTTCGGTCTGCTCGCCGAGGGCGAAGAGGGTGAACGGAATCACGTTGCCGAACAACGCGGGCACCAGAATGTGCAGCCAGAGCCGGCGGTCGCGCGGCAGCCTGACCCGGGTGACCACGCAGACGCCGAGCACGACCAGCGCGCCGACGGTGATCCGGGCCAGCGCGACCTGTACCGGGGTCAGGGCCTGCAGGCCCAGCTTCATCCAGAGGAAACTCGATCCCCACAACAACGCCAGTCCGATGAACCGGACCCAGTTGCCCCGCGATGTCATGCCCCGATCGTGGCGCGGGTAAAGCTGCAGCACAATCGAAATTTTCTGCTCGATCGTTAAGCAGTTCTGTAAGGTTGCGGCATGCTCGATGTGCGCCGGATGCGGGTGTTGCGGTCGGTGGTGACCAGCGGTTCCTTGACCGCGGCCGCGGTCAACCTGGGCTACACGCCCTCCGCGATCAGCCAGCAGGTAGCCGCGCTGGAACGGGAGGCAGGCACGGCCCTGCTGGAAAAGGACGGCCGAGGGGTGCGCCCCACCGCCGCCGGACGCCTCCTGTCCGACCACGCCGCCGACATCATGCGCCGCATCGGCGAAGCCGAGAACGCCCTGGCCGACCTGCGCGAAGGCCGGACCGGACGGTTGCGCGTCCACTACTTCGCCACGGCCGGAGCGGCGCTGGTTCCCCCGGCCGTGGCCAAGTTCCGGGCCGCGCATCCGGGCGTCCGGTTGGATCTACGGCTGTTCGAACCCGGCGATGCCGTCGACTACGTGTCCACCGGCGAGGCCGAGGTGCAGCTGATCGTCCGCCGCCCCGGCCCCGCGACCGACCCACCGCCCGGCGTGCGACTGACTCATCTGCTCGACGACCCGCACTTCGCCGTACTGCCCCGAGACCACCGCCTGGCCGACCGCGATCCCATCGATCTCGCCGAGCTGGCCGAGGAATCGTGGATCGACAACGAGTACCCGCCCGGCACGTGCCGCGAGATCATGCTGGATGCCTTCGCCGCAGCCGGTTTCGCACCCAACTTCGTGGTCGAGGCCGACGATTACCCGACCGCACAAGGGTTTGTGGCGGCCGGAGTCGGCGTGACGATGGTCCCTCGAATCGGACTGCGGCCGGAGCTCGGCCAACTGCATCCGAACGTGTTGGTACGGCGGATCGCCAATCCCGAACCCGTGCGCTCGATTTACCTGGCGGTACCGGAAGCGGTGGCCGACGCGCCGGTCACCCAGGCGATGGTGGACGCACTGATCGCAGCCGCGGCGGAACTTGGCTCAGATTAGCGAGTTCGCGGCAATCGTGTCGTTGAAGTCCTTGCCCGTAATGCCTATCGGCAAGCAATGTTTCTCGATCGGCCACAATGGCCTCAGGGATGGTAGATCTCCGCCACGCTGGCGATGTGGTCAGACCCGTCGACCTTCAACTGCGCCGCATCCTTGCCACCCGACCGCAGGTAAGAAACGAACTGCGCGGTACTGCACGGCGTGGTCCCCAGCCCGTCGTCCCCGATCGTCGCCTCACCCGACCCAGGGCAGAAGTCCGCGGCGGACAAGACATTCGCGTTGGCAGTCAACGGAAGTCGATGCGTACCCGGATTGCCCGGATCGGCTTCGTAGCCGCCGTTGTCGGTCGGCGCAGGCACATACCGGGCCAACTGGAACTGAACCATGTTGGTCGTCTCGTCGTACCCGGCCAGCAACACGTTCAGCGTCTTGCCCGGAAACTGCAGTTGCTGTCCGGTCGTCGTGACCTGCTGGCCCGAGGGCGACGCGGCCGGACTGGTCTGCTGGACCGGCGCGCTGGCCGAGCCATTCCCGGTGTCGCTGGTGGACGCGTTGAGACTCGCGTTGCACCCGGCGAGCGCGAACCCGCTCAGCGCGGCGGCGGCAACGAGCGAAAGAACCTGGAATCGCATGGAACGCCTTCCCCAGTGGTGATCTCCTGCACTTGTCCAGAAGACGCCTGGGTGGCGATCCGGTTCGTTCAGCCGCCGCGCGTTTTTGTCTTGCCCTGTTGGGTGATGTTGTCGATCAGCCAGCCCGAACCGCTCTGCTGGAAGCTGAACAACACCGTCGCCGCGCTGCTCTGGCCCGCCTTGCTGACCAGCGTCACGTGCGCGACCACTCCGTCGGCGCCGTGCGGCACGATCATGTCCGCCTTCGCCGACTGCTCCTGCGCCCACAGCGTCTGGTAAGGGCCGAACCCGCCGTTGCGCTGCTGCTCGGCCGGGGTGAGCAACTGCCACGCCTGCGCCGGCTGCGCGGGCAGCAACCCGAGGTAGGTGGTGACCACCGCGCGCAGCTGCGTGTACGTCGGCCGGCCGCTCGTGGTCGTCGTGGTGGTTGTCGTGGTCGTTGTGGTGGGCTGCGTGGTGCTGTCGTCCACCGGCGCCATCTGGTTGGCCGCGGCCGCCTGGGTGGTCTCGGTGGCCGCGGCCGGCGCGTACGCGTCCGCGTTACCCGTGTTGGTGAACATGCTGGCCACCAGGATGCCCACCAGGGCCGCCGCCACGATGGCCGCCGCGTAGATGGCGATCCGCTTCGGCGGCCACGGGCGGTCAGCCGCCCCGGCCGGGCCCGCCATCGACGGCATCGACCCGACCGGGCTCGGCGCGCCGGGCGCTCGGAACGGCGGCGGGGTCTGCTGCGGCGGTCTCGTGCGCACCGTGGTCTCCGACCCGGCCGGCCGGGGCGGCGGCAGCACCATGGGCGTCGGACCGGTCATCGGTCCGGTCGTCGGCGGCGCCTGCCCGGCGGCCACCGCCGACATGATGCGCATCACCTCGACCATGGTCGGTCGCTGATCGGGGCTGGCCGCGAGCATCCGGATCAGCGGCTGGGTCAGTGGCCCGGCCTGGCGAGGCGGGATGGTCCGCCCGGCGGCCACCGCGTGCAGCAGCGCCAGCGTGTTGTCGATCTGCCCGAACGGGGGATGGCCCTCCACCGCCGCATACAGCGTGGAGCCGAGCGAGAACACGTCCGAAGGCGGACCGGGGGCCTCGCCCTTGGCCACCTCCGGCGCCAGGTACGCCGGCGTACCGGCCAGCATGCCGGTCGCGGTCACGGTGACGTCGCCGGTCGCCCGGGAGATGCCGAAGTCGGTGATCTTCACCGCGCCGTCGTCGGCCAGCAGCACGTTGCCCGGCTTGATGTCCCGGTGCACGATCCCGGCCGCGTGCGCGGCCACCAGCGCGGTGGCCACCTGCTGCCCGATCCGGGCCACCTCCTGCGGCGGCAGCATGTTCTGCTGCTCCAGCACCGTGGACAGGCTGCGCGAGGGCACGTACTCCATGATCAGCACGGGCTGATTGGCGTCCTCGACCACGTCGTACACGGTCACCGCGTTCGGATGCTGCAACCGGGCCGCGATCCGGCCCTCGCGCATGGCGCGTTCCCGCGCCTCGGTCTGGTCGGCCTTGGACAGGCCGGGTTGCAGCAGCAGTTGCTTGAGCGCGACCGTCCGGTGCAGGCGCTCGTCATGCGCCTGCCAGACCGTGCCCATCGCGCCGCTGCCGATGTGCTGGGTCAACCGGTACCGGTCGGCGATGAGCCGACCCACTTCGTTCACGGTCGCTCCCGGACTCCTCTGCGCCTCACCACGCCTACAAGTTTCCGGTTCGCAACCCTAGTGGGTTACACGTTGGCTCCAGGCGAGCCCACCCGACTGCTCAGCGTTATTTCAGGTTCAGCCGTGGGCTTTGCTCTGCCCCGCCGACGGGGTGGAGGTCGTCGTCGTGGTGGTCTCGGTCGTGGTGGTGCTCGACGACGTCGTGGTGGGCTGAGTGGTCGTCGTGGTGGTCTCGGTCGTGGTGGTCTGCGTGGCGCTGTCCTCGGTCCGCGGCGGCCGGGTGTCCTGGCTGATCGTGTACGGGGTCAGCACCGGGTTCGGGAGCGGGTTCTGGGCCTGGCTCTGCGTGGTCGTGGTGGTGTGGTCCACCGGCGTGGTCTGCGGGCTGTTCTTGCCGGAGAACACCCCGGACAGCAGCAACACCACACCCAGGATGACCACCGCGCCCACCCCGAGCCCGGCCAGCAGCTTGTTGCGGTTGTTGCGTCGCGGCGGCGGCGCGGCCGGCCGCCCGCTCTGCGTGCGGTAGCCGCTCTGCACGCCGGTCTGGTAGCCGGTCCGGCCGGTCATCGCCCGGGTCTCGCCCATCGGCGCCGCCCCGGCCACCGCGGTCCGTCCGGCCGGCTGCAGCGGCGTGGTGCGCGCGGTCGGCGGACGCTGGCCACCCATCACGGCGGTCGGACCCATGCCGATCGGCGGCATGTTCGGCCGGCTGCCGCGGGCCACCGAGTCCAGCCAGCGCGACGCGGCGACCGCGTCCGGGCGCTGGTCGGGGTCGGCGTCGAGCAGGTGGATCAGCACGTCGGTGAGCGGCCCGGCCTGGCGCGGCGGGTCGATCTCGCCCGCGGCCACCTTGTGCAGCAGCCCCAGGGTGTTCTCCGACATGCCGAACGGCGGCTGTCCCTCCACCGCCGCGTACAGCGTGGAGCCCAGCGAGAACACGTCCGAGGGACCGCCCGGGCTGCGCCCGTAGGCCACCTCGGGGGCCAGGAACGCGGGCGTGCCCGCGATCAGGCCGGTCTTGGTGACCGCCACGTCGCCCTGGGCCCGGGAGATGCCGAAGTCGGTGATTTTCACCACGCCGGTCTCGGCGAGCAGGATGTTGGCCGGCTTGATGTCCCGGTGCACGATCCCGGCGGCGTGCGCGGCCGCCAGTGCGTGCGCCACCTGGGCACCGATCCGGGCTACCTCGATCGGGGGCAGCATGCCTCGTTCGGTCATCTCGTCGGCCAGGCTGCGCGATGGCACGTACTCCATCACCAGCCAGGGCGCGTCGTCCTCGTCGACCACGTCGAACACGGACACCGCGTTGGGGTGCTGCAGCCGCGCGGCGATCCGGCCCTCGCGCATCGCGCGCTCCCGGGCCTCGTTCGCCTCCTGGGGGTCGAGGCCCGGTTCCAGGCGCAGCTGTTTGACCGCGACGGTCCGCCGCAAACGCTGGTCGTAGGCCTGCCAGACGACGCCCATGGCACCGCTGCCGATTCGCCGGTCCAGTCGGTATCGCCCGCCGACCTGACGCCCCTCGTCACTCACGGATATGCGCTCACCTTCAGTGTCCGGACAACGCCGGCCCGTCATCCGGATGGTGCGACGTTCGGCCAGTCAGGCTACACGGGGGCGTTGTCTCAGCCGCGTTGGGCAGAGAGCAGCTGAGCCCCGTCGATCACCGGAGTGCCGCCGCTGGTGACATGCAACAGCTCGACCACCTGCAACCAGGTGTTGTCCGGTTGGAGCAGCTCGATCACGGCGCGCACCGTGCCATCCGGTTGGGTTTGCACGTTATCTACCCGCACGTCCCGCACCTCACTCCACGAGCGGGTGAATCCCAACGGATCGACCAGCAAGGTTGGGTCGATCAGGCTAGCCGCTTCGGCCGGACGGCTCTGCGCGAGCTGGAAGAACTCCCGGACCATCTGGGCCGGACTCAACGCGGCCGCGGACCGGGCGGGGTCGGTGGCGCCGATCGGCGACTGGGCCGGCCGGTCGAGATGTCCGGCGCTGTGCGAGGCCGTGACCTGGGTGTGCGACGTGGCCACCGCGGTGGTCGTCGGTGCGGCCGGATGGGCCGACCCGGACAGCTGGGCCATGATCGCGTCCGGTTGCAGCACGCTGCCGCCGGTGATCTGCGCGGGCGGCGGGGGCAGTTGGCCGGGCGTGGCACCGTGGCGCTCGTGCGCCAGCGCGGACGCCGCCAGCACCGAACCGCACAGCACCAGGGAGCCCGCGGCCAGTCCGATCAACTTGCCCGCGCGGGCCAGCCGGCCGCGGGTGGGCTCGTCGTTCTCGGGCAGCGGGCCGAGCAGGTCGCCGACGAAGCGGTTGGTGTCCACCTCGTCGGCGGAGGGGATGCGGACCGGGCCCTGTGCTCGCCTGATCAGATCCACCACCGTGACAGAGCCGGCCAGGTGCTGGCCGGTCGCGGTTCTCGGCCGGTCCACTCGATTTGCCTCCGTGTTCGAACTACGAGGCAACTCGTACCCTGCGGTGAATGCCGGAAGCCAGTCCCTTGCGGTGGATCACCCCTCCGTGGCGACAAACGGTCGAATGCCGTCACTCAATTGGAGCAGCGCTACCCACGCAGGGGCACTGACCTCACTCTTTGGGGAAAGATCATCCTCCGGGGTTCTGAATCCGGGGATCTTCGCCCAGGGTGAACTGCAACGTCGTCTGCTGCGTACTGGTCGTGCCGTCCTTGTCGGTCACCTTCAACAGGCTCACCGTCAGCCCGCGGGTGGGATCCAGCGAGATGCTCTGCACCTGGATGGCCGCGATGTCCCCGTAGTGCTGCTCGATGATCGCCGCCGCGTCGTCGCGCACGGTCCCCGCGGTCAGGTCCGCGGCCGCCGACACGTCCGAGGTGACCTCCTTGAAGAAGGTCTGCGTGCGGTTGGCCAGCGTGCCCGGATCGGCGCTGGGCGGCCCGCCGCCGGTCACCGTGGTCACCGGCGCGGGACCGGTGCCGACCGTGGGAGTGCCGGTGGGCGCCCCGATCCCGACGCCCGGGGTGAGCGCCACGCCGGAGCCGCTGGGCAGATCCCCGGCGCCCAGCGCGCCGCTGACCGGCCCGTCGGCCAGATTGCTCGGCGCCCCCGGCCCGGTGGTCGGCGCGCGCAGTCCGGACCGGTTCGCGTCCTCGGGGTTCGTGGTCGGGTTGGGCGTCTGGTCCAGGTCGGCCAGCCGGGGTCCGGTGGGCAGGTCGGGCAGCGCGATGTGGTCGGCGGTCTGGGCGGGCCTGACCAGGGTCGCGGTCAGCATGAGCAATCCGCACAGCGCCGCCATCGAGGCGAAGATCATGAACCAGGCGGCCCGGCGCCAGGACCGCGGCGGGGTCACCGAAGCCGGGATGGAGCCCAGATTGAACGTGGACAGGCCGCTGCGACCGCTGTCGACCATCCGATCCGGCGGCGGGGCCGTCGCAGTCGCCGGGGCCGGGGGCACCAGATCGCCGGAGAGGACCGGTCCGAACAGATCCCGGGAATGGTCCGTCGGCGGCCGGTCGATGACGGGTGTGATCGGCGGGGTCCACGCGGCCGTCGCACCGGTCCGCCGGTGCCTGCCCGATGTCCCCGCCCGCCCCGCGTCGCCCGCGGTTGCCGCTGTGCTGCCCATGCTGGTGTGACCTCTGCTCCCCGAGTTCCTGACGTCGATCCGAGCCCCATCAGGCGGTATTCACCGCCTGGAGCGATCGCCTCAGCCGAATGGCGGCAGACTGGTCACACAGTGCATTCGATGATTGCGACGGTTCGGGGAATTGCCGCGGAAATGCCGAACTCGCGAGGAAGATCAACCGCCGAACCGGTGATTCCGATGCGCGGGCGGGCATGGCAGGAACCCGCATGTACCCGTTTGAGCTGCGCCCCGTCACTCGGACCAGAGTAAATGGCCGAATCGCCGCACGTCGCGCGGGTTGCCCTGATCACCACGGAGGTCACCCGGTCAGGTGACAATTCCCGTGGTGAATTTCCGGGTGATCTTAAATTTTGTTCACCCGCCCGTGCGGAAACGCTCCCGGGTCGACTGGAGCGCCTTGGTCGCCACCCCGGCGGTGCCCGCGCCGACCAGAATGGCCAGCACGTCGGCGAACCCGCCACCGGTGGACAGCAACAAGGCGAGCAGACCGGCCGCGGTGGTGCCGCCGGCGACCAACCAGCGGCTGCGCACGTACTGGGCGATCGGTTCGCCGCCGGCCCGCCGGCCGGCCGCCGAGCCGAGCATGGCCAGGTACCCGTCGTGCCACAGGGCGGCGGCGAGTCCGGCCAGCGCGATGATCAACGCGATCAGTTCCAGCATGACTCCAGTGTGCCCGCATTCCGGCTCGCCTGGCATCAGGTGAATACCCCGAAATCCAGCGATTCCGGCCGGATCGGCCCAGCGGGCGCCCGTTTCGCTACCGGCGCAACCGCCCGTGCCCGCCCGGCTACCGCCTGCCCCGCTACCGCCTGCCCCGGGACCACCGCCCGCGCCCGCCTGCCCCGGGACCACCGACCGCGGACCCGGACCGCTGACCACCCGCCCCCGGGCTACCGGCCCAGCCGGCCACGCCCCAGGTTCAGCAGCAGCAACGCCAGCTGGCGTCCCTCCTCGCCCAGATCGCGGTACCGGGCCAGCACGTCCATCTCGCGGTTGACCACGATCCGGGTGCCACCCGCGGCCATCCGGGTCGCGCCGATCACCTGGGACACCTCGGTGCGCCGCTTGACCAGGCGCAGAATCTCCGCGTCCAGCCAGTCGATCTCCTTGCGCAGCTCACCGATGTTCACATCGGCCGGCGGGGCCGGCGGTTCGTTCTCCGTGGGCTCGGTCGTGTTCACGTGGTCCTCCGGCGTGTTCGGGAATCCTGCCCCGGACCCGAAGAAGCCCCGGGTCCGCTGGACTCCGGGGCTTCTGCAGTGGTCTTCGGCGCGCTACGCGACCACGGGAGCCGGAGTCCGGGTCCCGTAGAAAAACTCGTACGACGGTGCGCGCACGGTTTTATTGTGCCACAGGGCGTGTGCCGGTCCGGCTGTCGGGCCGGCCGGGTAGCGTTGTCGGTTGATATGAGCGCCTTGTTCGAGATTCCCTCCGCCGCCCCCGCCCGTCCGGCCCATTCCGGCGCAGCCGGTCTGCTGGACGATCTGAACCCGCAACAGCAGGAGGCGGTCCGGCACGCCGGCACGCCGCTGCTGGTGGTGGCGGGCGCCGGCTCCGGCAAGACCCGTGTGCTCACCCGGCGGATCGCCTATCTGCTCGGCGAACGCAAGGTGCATCCCGGCCAGATCATGGCGATCACCTTCACCAACAAGGCCGCCGCGGAGATGAAGGAGCGGGTCGCCGAGCTGGTGGGCAAACGCGCCAACATCATGTGGGTCTCCACGTTCCACTCGATGTGCACCCGGGTGCTCCGCCGCGAGGCCTCCACCCTCGGCCTGAACTCGAACTTCTCCATCTACGACTCCGACGACACCCGCAGGCTGATCACCCTGGTGGCGCGGGATCTGGACCTCGACCCCAAGCGGTACGCGGCGCGGGCCCTCGCGGTGGGCGTGTCCAACCTGAAGAACGAGCTGATCGACCCGGAGTCGGCGGCCTCGGCGGCGGCCAACGACATGGAGCGGCGCACCGCCGAGGTGTACGCCGAGTACCAGCGCAGGCTGGGCCTGTCCAACGCGATGGACTTCGACGACCTGATCATGAAAACGGTCGAGCTGCTGCAGGTCTTCCCGGACACCGCCGAGCACTACCGCCGCCGGTTCCGGCACGTGCTGGTCGACGAGTACCAGGACACCAACCACGCCCAGTACACGCTGGTCCGCGAGCTGGTCGGGGTGTCGGGCGAGCTGCCGGAGGGCCTGGAACCGGCCGAACTGTGCGTGGTCGGCGACGCGGACCAGTCGATCTACGCCTTCCGCGGCGCGACCATCCGCAACATCGTGGAGTTCGAACGCGACTACCCGCAGGCCCGCACCATCCTGCTGGAACAGAACTACCGCTCCACCCAGAACATCCTGAACGCGGCCAACTCGGTGATCTCGCGCAACCCCGGCCGCCGGGACAAGCGGCTGTGGACGGCCGAGGGCGACGGCGAGAAGATCGTCGGCTACGTGGCCGACAACGAGCACGACGAGGCCGCGTTCGTGGCCGGCGAGATCGACCGCCTGGTGGACACCGCCGAGGCGAACAACAACGAGATCGCCGTGTTCTACCGGACCAACAACCAGTCCCGGGTGTTCGAGGAGATCTTCATCCGGCTCGGCCTGCCCTACCGGGTGGTCGGCGGGGTGCGCTTCTACGAGCGGCGCGAGGTCCGGGACATGCTGGCCTACCTGCGGGTGCTGGCCAACCCGGAGGACACGGTCAGCCTGCGGCGCATCCTCAACGTGCCCAAGCGGGGGATCGGCGACCGGGCCGAGGCGTTCGTGTCGGTGTACGCCGAGCAGCAGCGCATCTCCTTCGCCGCCGCCCTGCGCGAGGCCGCCGCGGGCCGGATCACCACCGGACTGGCCGCCCGCTCGCAGAAGTGCATCGTGGCCTTCGTCGACCTGCTCGACGAACTGGGCCAGCTGGTCGACGACGGCACCGAGGTGGCCGAGATCCTGGAAGCGGTCATGGACCGCACCGGCTACCGGGCCGAGCTGGAATCCAGCGACGACCCGCAGGACGAGACCCGGGTGGAGAACCTGACCGAACTGGTCACCGTGGCCCGCGAGTTCGCCGAGTTGGAGACCGTGCCGCTGGACGGCGACGAGGACACCCCCGAACAGGGCACGCTGTCCGCGTTCCTGGAGCGGGTTTCGCTGGTGGCGGACGCGGACTCGATCCCGGAGTCCGGGGACGGCGTGGTCACCCTGATGACCCTGCACACCGCGAAGGGCCTGGAGTTCCCGGTGGTGTTCTGCACCGGGTGGGAGGACGGCATTTTCCCGCACATGCGGGCGTTGGGGGAGCCGAAGGAGCTGGCCGAGGAGCGCAGGCTGGCCTACGTGGGCATCACCCGGGCCCGGCAGCGGCTGTACGTGTCCCGTGCGCTGGTGCGCTCGGCGTGGGGTCAGCCGATGACCAACCCGGCATCGCGGTTCCTGGACGAGATCTCGCCCGACCTGATCGACTGGCGGCGGCTGGAACCGGTCCGGTCCGCCCCCAGCGCCCCGACCAGCTGGGGCGGCCGGCGATCCAACGGCGACGACTCGGCCCAGGCCGGTATCGCCCGGCGCGGCATGCGGTCCACCTCGTTCAAGGGCTGGCAGGACACGCCCGCGCTGAAGCTGGACGTGGGGGACCGGGTCAACCACGACAAGTACGGCCTGGGCACGGTGGTGTCCGCCGAGGGCGAAGGCCCCAGGGCGACCGCGACCATCGACTTCGGCACCGCGGGCAAGGTCAAACTGATGCTGATCGGCAGCGTGCCGATGCAGAAGCTCTAATCCAGCTTCAGCTCTGGTCCAGCCGCTGATCCAGCGCCGCGGTCAGATCCAGCTCGACCAGCTGGTTCCGGTAGCCGAGGGCGGCCACCCCCACCAACGTGCTGGACGTGGTCAACGCCGCGCCGACCGCGGACTCGGCGAACCTGTCCCAGGCGTCGGCCAGCACGGCGCTGTCCGCGCTGACGATGTAGACGGCCGACCGGATCACCTGCGCCGGCGTCGCCTCCACCGCGCCCAGCGCGATCAGCGAATTGGCCACCACCTGGTCGATCTGGGCGTCCAGATCGCCGACCCCCACCACCTGATCGTCGGCGTCCACCGGACACTGCCCGGCCAGGACCGCCAGCCGTCCCGCCTCCACGACGGTGATGTGGTGATAGCCCGAGGTTGGATGCAGTTGCGGCGGATTGATCCGCCGAATCCGGTCGCGCACCAGCCGACTCTGCCCGATCCACGGCGCCCTCGGCCACCGATTTACACCCGATTTCCACTCGTTCGGATGATCTTCCTTGCAGGTCGGCCGAAGTCGATGTTGACTGGCATTGATCGAACACCTGTTCGACGCCGTGCCTTTCGACGCCGTGCCCTTTCGGTGCGGCGACCTTTGGAGGAGAACCAATGTGGACGAAGTCCTGTTCAGCCTGCTGGCCCACCGCGTACACGCCTACCTCGACACCATCACCCCAGCCCCACCCAGCCGAGCGGCCACCCGCCCCGACCGGCGGCGGTCGGCCAACGCTCGAAACCCGCAATCGGCCGCCATAGCTCGCGCCCAGCCGCCACCGGGCCCGGAGTGCCGTCCAGTCTGTCCGGCCCACCGCCTGGCCGCGGCCTGGCGCGCCCTCCTGTCTCAGCACCACCCGACTGGTCGCGGTGGCTGCACCGGCTGCGGCCCGCGCCGCACCTGCACCGTCTGGCGAGTAGCCACCCGCTACCTCACCGACGACTGACCACCCATCAAAAACCCAGCCCGCACAAAAACCCAGCCCGCACAAGGAAAACAAAGATCGCAACCGAAAGAACGGTTGCCGACAAAGGATAAGGTGATGCCACCGACGAACTCAGAGCACGACCCCGCGCTCATTGAGCCACTGCTCCGGATCGATCTTCTTCCCGGCCGTGTTCCACACCTCGAAGTGCAGGGTGTAGCCGGTGGAGAAGCCGCGGTCGCCCATGCGTGCGATCTGCTGGCCCGCGGTCACCTGCTGCCCGACGCTGACCGAGAAGTCGTCCATGCGGGCGTAGACCAGCACGGTCCCGTCGGACAGTTGCTCCTTGACCCACATGCCGAAGCCGCTGGTGGGCCCAGCCGCGATGATCGTCCCGTTGGCGGCGGCCAGGATCGGTGCGTCCTTGTTGCCGGAGATCTCGATGCCGTAGTGCATGGTGCCGTAGCTGCCGCCAAAGGTGCTGGTCACCGAGCCGTCGGCGGGCTTGACGTAGGCGGCCGTGCTGACCTCGCTGGTCAGCCGAGCGCTCTCGGTGAGCTGCGCGACCTCCGCGGAGGCATCGACCACCCGGGCGGCCGGCTGCACCTCGAGCGTGTGCGCCGCATCCCCAGTGGTGTTGACCACGACGGCGACGTCATGCGGCTGACTCGCGGCGGAGACGGTCAACCGAGGCGAATGCGGCAGCAGCGACTGCCCAGCAGCGGCCGCGGTCAACGCACCCAACGTGACAGCGGCGAAAACCGCCCGCCCCCGCAACACACTGTTGGGCCCAAATCTCCGCCGGACAGGTTCGTCGCGGTCAAAACCCGCTTCACGGAACGCACCGTCCGAGCCCTCGGATTCCAGTCCGTCGACGTCGTCAACTTCCGCGTCGGAGAACGAGTCACCAAACGCGGGATCTTCATCGAGGACGGTGGGCGAGGACTGGCCACCGGTCATGCGGGAAGCGACCAAGGCCTGCCCTTTCGTGACCGGACCGTGACAGGAGACGCCCGGACAGTAACGAAGCAGGCTGATCTCCGGCAACGGTTGGTTGCGCGTCAACCAATCGAGTGGATCACGGGTGCTTGGTGCCGATGATCCACGGAACCCGGTCGCCGTTGACCTTGGGCAGTGGCCAATTTCACCCACAAGTGGCAGGTGAACCCCCGCTCCAACGGTCCACCAAACCCCACCCCACAAGCGCAAACAACCCCCATGTGCCGCCCTGACCCAAGATTCACACGAAAGGGTGTGATACTAGTCACATTTAGCCCAATTGGCCCTGCCTGACCACCTCAAATGCAGCCCCAGCCCCAGCCCGAACGCATCCCCGCGTCTCACCGGCACGCGCCCACACCCAACTCCACCTGCGGCTCCAATCCCCGCCGCAGCCCAACCCACGATCGCCGCCGGCCGCAGCTCGTCCGCGTCGTCGTCGCACCCACCGCACCTCGTCCGGGCCCGCACCGCATCGGGGCTGCATCCACCGCGCCCGACTCCGTCGGCACCACCCCAATCACCCCCCGCCGCACCCCGCCGCATCGCCGCCGAACCCCCGCCGCATCGCCGCCGCATCGCCGAAACCCCCACCGATCCCGGCCCCGGCACCCACCCGCCGCCATACCCGACCCCGCCCATTCCCCGCCACCCGGCTGGACCGCGCCGCGCCGGCCCGAGACCGTCTAACGTCGTTCCCGTGACGGCACGGACACCCTCGCAACAAGCCGGCTCAACTTCCGCCCGCCCGGGACGCGCCATCGCCGTCTCCGGCTTGGCCGACCTGCCTCCGCGCCTGCGCTCGGCTCTCGGCGTCGCGCTGGTCGGCGCGGTCGCGCTCGCCGTCGGCCCGCTGCTGCCCGTGGTCAGCCCGCCCACCTCGCCGGGGTTCACCTCCGGCCCGCTGCTGTTCATCACCGGCCTGCTGCCGGTCGCGGTCGCGGTTGCGTTCGCCCTGCGCGGACGCACCCTGGCCACCGGTGGCGCGTTGATCGTGGCGGCCCTGTTCGCCCCCGGCCGCGCCTTCGCCGACGCGCAACTGGCCGCGGACAGCTCCCAGGCGGCCCGCCCCGAACTGGTGACGCCCAACCTGCTCACGGTGCTGCACGGCTCGATCGGCCTGTGGCTGCTGGTCGCCGGGCACCTGCTCACCCTGATTGCGGGCGTGCTGGCCATCGGCTACGGCGGTCAGGCCGAGCGGGAACCCGAGCCGGCCTTCGTCCAGTCCGCGGACGAAGCAGACGAATACGCCCCGCCTCGTCCGAACAGCAGGCAGGGCCCGATCTTTCTCGGCCTGGCCCTCGGCATCCTGACCGCCGTGGGCCTGCTGGCCGCGCCGTTTGCCTCCGCCGACCCGTCCCTGGTGGCCCACGACGTACTCGACAGCGCACCCTGGGCGCTGGCCGGCGGCGTGTTGATCGCCCTGGCGGTCCCGGTGGCCAGCACCATCGCGATGGCCGCGATCGACCCGGTCGCGGTGCGCGGCTGGCTGTTCGCCGCGGCCGCCGTGGCGCTCGCGGTCGCACTGCCCAGCGTGCTGTCCGGTCTCCTGGTCGACGGGCTCAACCCGAGCGCCGGTCCCTATGTCGCGGTGCTCGGCGCGCTCTGCCTGATCGGCATGGCCCTGCCCAACCGCAACGCCACCTCTCCGGTCGGGGAGGCGGACGAAACCGAACTCGTGCTGCCCGGCCAGCATCGCCTGCACCGGGTGGCCGGCGTCGCCGGGCTGGTCGCCGGGCTGGCCGCCCTGCTCGGCGCGTTCACCCCGCTCTACGTTCTGCCCGCCGACATCCCGCCGGCGGAGAGCTTCGCCGGCCGCCCGCTGATCCCGGCCGGACTGCTGATCGGCCTGCTCGGCGCGGCCATGTTCGTGCCGCGCTGGGCCGCGTCGGTCCGCCCGGTGCTGGCCGTGGCGTGGACCGCCGTGGTGGTGGCCGGCCTCGACGCCGTGGACACCACTCTGACGGCGACCCAGATCACCGGTGTGGGTGTCGGGTTCGGCAGTTGGGTGACGGTGGTGGCCATCGTGGCCGCGCTGGTCGCCGCGTGCTGCGCCGGGATCGCTGGCGGGGTGGAGCGCGACGACGTGGACCTCACCGAAGTTCGGCCAAGGTTCACCGCCGCATTGGGTCCGGTCGCGGCGGGCGCGCTGCTGGCCATCGGCGCGTTCGGCCTGCCTGTGCTGCGCGCCCCGGATCTCGTCGAACCCGGCCTCTGGTCGAACTTCCGGATCGAGTCCTGGGGCCTACTGATCGGCCTGATCGCGGTGCTCGCCGCGGTCGTGCTCGCCCCGTTCTGCCGTCCCGCGCGGGGTGCCGCGCTGCTCGCCGGGGCGGCCGGCGTGCTGCTGGTGCGCACCCTGGAAATGCCGCTGACCAGCGCCCGGGCCGCCGGTTCCTCGGCCGGTCCCGGCGTCTGGCTGGCGCTGGCCGGCCTGGTCGCGATGATCGTCGGCGCGGCCTGGCTGGGCCTGTCCGACCGCACACCCACTCCTGCCCGCCGACCGCACCGCCCCAACCCGAACCGCGGCCGGTCGACCGCCGCGAAGTAGCCACCCCGAAGCAGCGACCCCGAAGTAGCCACCCCGAAGCAGCCGCACCGCGATGGGTGACTCGACCGGGTGGACCACAGGGACACTGGTCACACCCGATCCACCGACTCGCCGACCGGCCGGGCCCGGTCGGCTGGCCTAACCTGGATGAGTCCTCGGTGCGGAGGTGGAAGTCGTGAGCGGGCGAATCCGTGTGGTGGTGGCCAAACCCGGCCTGGACGGGCCTGACCGGGGCGTGAAAGTCGTGGCCAGAGCGCTGCGCGACGCCGGGGTCGAGGTCGTCTACACCGGTCTGCACCAGACCCTCGAGCAGGTGGTGGAGACCGCGCTGCAGGAGGACGCGGACGCCGTCGGCCTGTACGTATTGTCCGGCGCGCACCTGACGCTGTTCGCCAGAGTCGTGGAGCTGCTGCGCGAACGCGGAGCCGGAGACGTCGTCGTATTCGGGGGTGGGATCATCCCTGAGGAGGACATGCCGAAGCTCACCGAGCTCGGGGTGGCCAGGGTGTTCACCCCGGGCGCGCCCACCCAGGACATCGTCGACTGGGTGCGCCAGCACGTCGGTGACACCGCCTCGGCGCCGCCGGTCGTGGCGGGTGGTGCGGTCCGGCAAGCGTGATGCGGGCTTTCGGTGACCGAACTCACCACCCTCGGTGACGGAGTTCACCAGCCACCGCGGCCCCAGCGTCCACGCAGGTCGATAGGGTCGCAGCCGTGCCGACACCAACCCTGTGGTCGGTGCTGGGGGTGGGCCGAGGCAACGAAGTCGTTGGCGTAGTCAGGAGACTCTGAGTGGACCTGTACGAATACCAGGCGAAGGACCTTTTCGCCGCCCACGGCGTGCCGGTGTTGCCCGGCACCGTGGTCGACACGCCGGAGAACGCGAAGGCCGCGGCCGAGAAACTCGGCACGGCGGTCGTGGTGAAGGCCCAGGTCAAGACCGGTGGCCGCGGTAAGGCCGGTGGCGTGAAGCTGGCCAAGACCCCCGCCGAGACGCAGGAGAAGGCCGAGGCGATCCTCGGACTGGACATCAAGGGGCACATCGTGCACCGGGTGCTGGTGACCCCGGCCAGCGACATCGCCCAGGAGTACTACTTCTCCTACCTGCTCGACCGGACCAACCGCACCTTCCTGGCGATGGCCTCGTTCGAGGGCGGCATGGAGATCGAGCAGCTGGCCGTGGAGCGCCCGGATGCGCTGGCCCGGGTGCAGATCGACCCGCTGACCGGCGTGGACCAGGCGAAGGCCCAGGAGATCGTGGCCAAGGCCGGCTTCCCGGCCGAGGTCGCCGAGCAGGTCGCCGACGCCGCGGTCAAGCTGTGGGACACCTTCGTGGCCGAGGACGCCACCCTGGTCGAGGTCAACCCGCTGGTGCGTGACCCGCAGGACAAGATCATCGCGCTGGACGGAAAGGTCACGCTGGACGAGAACGCCGGCTTCCGCCACCCCGGACACGCCGAGCTGGTCGACAAGGCCGCCGAGGACCCGCTGGAAGCGCGGGCCAAGGAGAAGAACCTCAACTACGTCAAGCTCAACGGCCAGGTCGGCATCATCGGCAACGGCGCCGGGCTGGTCATGTCCACCCTCGACGTGGTGGCCTACGCGGGTGAGAAGCACAGCCAGGTCAAGCCGGCGAACTTCCTGGACATCGGCGGCGGCGCCTCGGCCGAGGTGATGGCCAACGGCCTGGAGATCATCCTCTCCGACCCGGACGTGCGCAGCGTGTTCGTGAACGTGTTCGGCGGCATCACCGCCTGCGACGCGGTGGCCAACGGCATCGTGCAGGCGTTCAAACTGTTGGAGAGCCGGGGTGAACCGGTGAGCAAGCCGATCGTGGTGCGGCTGGACGGCAACAACGCCGCCGAAGGCCGGCGCATCCTGACCGAGGCGAACCTGCCCGGGGTGCAGCAGGTGGACACCATGGACAGCGCGGCCGACAAGGCCGCCGAACTCGCCGCCGCAGGGGCGTGAGGCAGATGGCTATCTTTCTGAACGAGAACAGCAAGGTCATCGTCCAGGGCATCACCGGCTCGGAAGGCAGCAAGCACACCGCGAAGCTGCTCAAGGCCGGCACGAACATCGTGGGCGGGGTGAACCCCCGCAAGGCGGGTCAGAGCGTCGAGTTCGACGGCACGTCGCTGCCGGTGTTCGGCTCGGTGGGCGAGGCGATGAAGGAGACCGAGGCGAACGTCACGGTCATCTTCGTGCCCGCGGCGTTCACCAAGGACGCGGTGCTGGAGGCGATCGACGCCGAGATCGAGCTGGCGATCGTGATCACCGAGGGCGTGCCGGTGCACGACACCGCGTACTTCTGGTCCTACGCGAAGTCCAAGGGCAACAAGACCCGCATCATCGGCCCGAACTGCCCGGGCGTGATCAGCCCCGGCAAGTCCAACGCGGGCATCATCCCGGCCGACATCACCGGCCCCGGCAAGATCGGCCTGGTGTCCAAGTCGGGCACGCTGACCTACCAGATGATGTACGAGCTGCGCGACATCGGCTTCTCCAGCGCGGTGGGCATCGGCGGCGACCCGATCATCGGCACCACGCACATCGACGCGCTGCAGGCGTTCCAGGACGACCCGGACACCGCGGCGATCGTGATGATCGGCGAGATCGGCGGCGACGCCGAGGAGCGCGCGGCTGACTTCATCAAGGCCAACGTCACCAAGCCGGTCGTGGGCTACGTGGCCGGCTTCACCGCGCCCGAGGGCAAGACCATGGGGCACGCGGGTGCGATCGTGTCCGGCTCCGCCGGCACCGCGGCCGCGAAGAAAGAGGCCCTGGAGGCGGCCGGCGTGAAGGTCGGCAAGACCCCCAGCGAGACCGCGGCGCTGACCCGGGAGATCATCAACTCCCTGGGCTGAGCCAAGGCGAACCCCCGAGGGGCCGGACCCGCAACGGTGTCCGGCCCCTCGCGCTGTGCCAGGAACTTTCCGGGCTTCGCGCCGCAATCGATTCCTCACCGGGAACCGACTCCGGCCGGAGCAAGATCGCTGGCGCGATCGCCGGGCCGGACCGGCTGTTCGCGGGGACGATTGGTGGGCCGAACGGTGCAACCGTTGATCGCCCTCACACGTCTCATCGACGTGGTCGGCTAGGGTGCGCTGACCGGCGGCACGACCGTCCCGAAATCCGATTTCCGCCCCGAGGGAGAGTCCCCATGTCCTACCCGACCGGTGCGCCGGGCGGCTATCCCGGCCAATCCAACCAACAGCCTGGTCAGGCACCTGTGTTCGGGAGACCGCCGCAGCGACCCAATCCGTTGGGTGGCATGGGGATGTCACGGTTGCTGTACCTGCTGGTCGCGGTGCTGTCGCTGGTCGCGTACTTCTGCAGCTTCACCTCGGATGCCAGCGGGCTGAGCACCCCGGTGGATCTGCTGCTGGCCGGTGGTCTGCTGGCCGCGCTGGATCTGCTGCCCAAGACGCCGGACACGCTGCCCTTCGCCACCCTGCTCAGCTCGGTGGGCGGCCTGGCCGCGCTGTCCGCGGTGATCGAGGCCTCGGGCGGCACGGTGCCCACGATCGCGATCATCATCCTGATCCTCGGCCTGGTCCAGTTCGCGGTGTCGGTGGTGGCGCTGCTGATGGAGCACGGGGTGATCAAGCTGGCGCCGAAGCAGGCGGTCCCGTACCAGCCGCAGAACGGCCCGTCCACCGGTTCCTACCAACAGACCCAGCAGGTCAACCCGGTCGGCCAGGGCGGCCCGCACGGCCAGCAGCAGGGTCAGCAGCCCGGTCAGCAGGGCCAGTACGGGCAGGCGCAGGGTGGCCAGCCGGGCAACCCGCCGCAGTCCACCCAGTTCATGCAGCAGCCGGGCCAGCTCGGGCAGCCCGGGCAGCCCGGCACGCCGCCGGGCGGGTTCGGCAGCCAGCAGTAGCCGGTGTGCGGCGTCGCTGATCAGCCATTCGGGCGCTGATCAGCGACGGCGTGGCTACGCCGAATGGCCTAGCCGATTTGTGAGGGTGGGTGCATGCCCACGCTTGCCTCGTCCCGGTACGGCGCCGCTGAGGACTCGTGGCGGCCGCAGGTCGGCCGCTCGACCCGGGTCAGAGCACTGGCCGTGGCGGCCGCGAGCCCGGTGATCAC
Source organism: Pseudonocardiaceae bacterium (assembly GCA_035551355.1). Taxonomy (GTDB): domain Bacteria; phylum Actinomycetota; class Actinomycetes; order Mycobacteriales; family Pseudonocardiaceae; genus DATATV01. The sequence continues at coordinate 87,654 of DASZNF010000129.1, forward strand.
CGGCTATGCCGCGATCGCCGCGCTGCTCGCGTTGACCAGCGCATTGGCGACCGGTGCCCGGTTCTCCACGCTCGGCGTGCTGGTCGCGGCCGGCCCGGGCTGGCTGGCCGCCTGGCACGTGCCGGTGGACATCACCGGCCACGAACTGGGCGTGCTCCCGCTCCTGCCGACCTTCCTGCTCATGCTGCTGGTCGCCCGGTCGGCCGCGACCGCCGCCGACCGCATCGAGGCCGCGACCCCCTCGTCGTCCGCGCCGGTGCTCACCGTGATGAGCCTTACCCACGGACTGTTCGGCGCGGTGCTGGCCATGATCAGCGCGACCCCGGCGGTGTCCTGTTCGCCGGTGCTGGCCTTCTTCCTGTGCGGCGTGCTGTCCCTGCTCGGCGCCACCGCGGGCGTGGCCCGGCCCTGCGGTTACGCCGACGCCGTCCGGGCCCGCGCCACCCCCGCCGTCCTCGTGGGCCTGCGGTCGGCGGTGGTCGCCGTCTGTGGTCTGCTCGCCGCCGGCACTCTGGTCCTGATCGGTGCCCTGATCGCCTCCTGGCCGACCGTGGTGGAGACGTTCCGGCTGGGTGCCCCCGGCTTCGGCAGTGGTCTCGGCATGCTGCTGCTGTCGATCGCTTATCTGCCCAACATCCTGGTTGGCGTCTGCTCGTTCATCGTCGGCCCGGGCGCATCGATCGGTCACGCCGCCATCGGCCCCATCGTCTTCCAGCACGGCCCGGTTCCCGCCCTGCCGATCCTGGCGATGGTCCCCGAGCACCAGGCCGGCTGGTGGCCGGCGCTGTTGGTGCTCCCGCTGGCGGTGGGCGTCGCCGTCGGCTGGTTCATCATCCACGCCAGCGGATCAGCCGAGCCCGCACAGCCGGATGCCGACTTCGGCCACGCACGTCCGGACACCGCGGCCGCCCGTCGACGCACCCGGGCCCGCGCGGACCGGCACGCCGACCCGGCCGGCCGACAACTGGAAGCAATCCCCGCGAGGCTGCAAGCCGCGCTGACCGGCACCCTGTCCGCCGCGGTCCTGGCCCTGGCGCTGGCCGCACTGTCCGGCGGTGCGCTGGCCGGTGGCCGGTTCGACCCGGTCACCGTGCCCGCAGGCCTGTTCGCCGTGCTGCTGTTCGTCTCGACGACGCTGGGTGCGGCCCTCACCGTCTGGCTGTCCGCCCCCCGTTCCCCGCTGACCAAACTCATCCCCACCCAGTCCCACCCGGACGAGGCCGACCTCGAAGCAGACTGGCCAACCGACGACGACATCGACACCGACACCGAGGACCCCACCTTCGACGACCCCGGCGCGGTGTCCGACCCAGACGGGCGCTCCGACTCGGACGCCCTATCGGACCCGGCCGCGCTGTCCGATCCAGACGTGGTGTCGGCCCCTGAGGCCCTGTCCGACCCGGACGAAAACGATCAGTGGTTCGACCTGGACGAACCCTGGCCCGGCCTCGACGAAGAAGACCTTCCCCTCATCACCACCCCCGACCTCGAAGCCGCCCGCGCCGCCGACCCCGCTTCGGAGACCACCCTCGCTTCGGACGGGGACCGAGAAGCGGACGACAGCCGAAACACCGACAGCGGCCTAAACACCGCCAGCAGTCGAAACACCGACAACGGCCAAGACGACGTCGGCTAACCCTCGGCTACCCCCCGATATCGACCAAGACCCGGCACCGGCCAAACACAAGCCCCGGCCCCGGCGCCGGCCAATGCTCGGCCCGGGCTGACGCTCGCCCCGCCGCTTTCCGGCAGACTCGTATCAACCGGGCTCACCCATGCGGCGGCCCTGGCTCCAGAGATCGACTGGGCATTGTCTACGCTGGTCGAGACACTGTTCCGGCCTGTCAGGAGATCATGCCCAGCTCCGCCGAAGCGAGCAGCTCCCCGGCTCGCACTCAGCTGACCTTCCCCGTTCCGGCCCGGGTCGTCGTCCTCGTTTCCGGATCGGGCACCCTGCTGCAGGCACTGATCGACGCGACCGAGGAGACCGGCTACCCGGCCAAGGTGGTCGCCGTCGGCGCGGACCGTACCGGCATCGAGGGCCTCACCCGTGCCGAGCGCGCCAGCCTCCCCAGCTTCACCGTCCGGCTGGCCGACCACCCGGACCGGGCGAGCTGGGATGCCGCGCTGGCCAAGGCGGTCGACGCCTACCGGCCGGATCTGGTGGTGTCCGCCGGTTTCATGAAGATTTTCGGCCCGGCCTTCCTGGACCAGTTCGCCGGCCGCACCATCAACACCCATCCGGCGCTGCTCCCGGCCTTCCCCGGAGCGCACGCCGTCGCCGACGCGGTCGCCTACGGCGTCCGGGTCACCGGCAGCACCGTGCATCTGGTCGATCACGGCGTGGACACCGGTCCGATCCTGGCGCAGGAGGCGGTGTCGGTCGCCCCCGAGGACACCGAGGAAGAGCTGCACGGCCGGATCAAGGTTGTCGAGCGTCGGCTGCTGGTCGACGTGGTGGCCAAACTGGCCCGGCAGGGCTGCACAGTGAACGGACGAAAGGTGAGCATTCCGTGACCGGAGCAGAGTCCACTGCGGACGGACGCCATGCGGTGCGCCGCGCCCTGATCGGGGTTTCCGACAAGGCCGGGGTGGTCGAGCTGGCCCGGGGCCTGCACGCCGCCGGCGTGCGGATCGTGTCCACCGGCGGCACGGCGAAGGCGATCACCGATGCGGGCGTGCCGGTCACCCCGGTCGAGGAGCTCACCGGTTTCCCGGAAAGCCTCGGCGGCCGGGTGAAGACCCTGCATCCCCGGGTGCACGCCGGTCTGCTCGCGGATCTGGGCAACCCGGAGCACGTCGCTCAGCTGGGCGAGCTGGACATCGAGCCGTTCGATCTGCTCGTGGTGAACCTCTACCCGTTCGCGGCCACGGTCGCGTCCGGCGCGAGCCCGGAGGACTGCGTCGAACAGATCGACATCGGCGGTCCCGCGATGGTGCGCGCCGCCGCCAAGAACCACGCGAACGTGGCCGTGGTAGTCGACCCGAGCCGTTACGAGTGGGTGCTCGAACAGGTCAACGCCGGCGGGTTCAGCCTCGCCGATCGCCGCTCGCTCGCGGTCGACGCCTACCGGCACACCGCCTCCTACGACGTGGCGGTCGCCTCGTGGATGGGCAACGTGCTCGCCCCCGAGCCCGGCGCGGTGTTCCCGGCGTGGACCGGCGCGACCTGGCAGCGGGAGTCGGTGCTCCGGTACGGCGAGAACCCACACCAGAACGCCGCGCTGTATGTCGCGGGCTCCGGTCAGCACGGCCTGGCCACGGCGAAGCAGTTGCACGGCAAGGAGATGTCGTACAACAACTACGTCGACTCGGACGCGGCCTGGCGGGCCGCGCACGATCACGAGCTGCCCTGCGTGGCGATCATCAAGCACGCCAACCCGTGTGGGATCGCGGTGTCCACACTGGACGAGCCGACCGCGATCGCGGACGCGCACCGCAAGGCGAACGCCTGCGACCCGGTCAGCGCGTTCGGCGGCGTGGTCGCCGCGAACCGCGAGGTGACCGTCGACATGGCCGAGCAGATCGCGGACATCTTCACCGAGGTGGTGATCGCACCGTCCTATGCCGACGGTGCGGTGGACGTGTTGTCCCGGAAGAAGAACGTGCGCATTCTGCTGGCCGAGCCGCCGGTGCGCGGCGGGGCCGAACTGCGTGCCGTGTCCGGCGGGCTGCTGTTGCAGACCGTGGACACCATCGCCGCGGACGGCGACGACCCGGCGAAGTGGACGCTGGCCTGTGGTACCCCGGTGGACGCGCCGACCCTGCGCGATCTCGCCTTCGCCTGGCGAACGGTGCGGGCTGTCAAGTCCAACGCGATCCTCCTGGCGCACGACGGGGCGTCCGTCGGCGTCGGCATGGGCCAGGTCAACCGGGTGGACGCGGCTCGGCTTGCCGTGTCGCGGGCCGGTGATCGGGCGGTGGGTTCAGTTGCTGCTTCCGATGCTTTTTTCCCCTTTCCTGATGGTTTGCAGGTGCTGCTGGATGCGGGCGTGCGCGCCGTGGTGCAGCCGGGCGGTTCGGTTCGTGACGCCGAGGTGATCGCCGCGGCCGAGGCTGCCGGAATCCCGCTCTACCTGACCGGGACCCGTCACTTCGCGCACTGACCACGTTATGCGCCTGTGGGCGAGCGGTGTCTGGAGTTATCCACAGAACCGCGAGTTGTCCACAGGCGCATTTTTCGTCCCACCAACCCGATTCGCACCAATTAGGCTGGAGCGGGGCCGTGCTTCGCCTGCCTGCTCACCGACGATTTTCGGATCAGGAACTCTCAGCGGCGGTGTTCGCCGCCGCGGCGCAGGCGGGCGTGCCGGGCGCGGCGGTTGGCGTTGGCGCGGGGCCGGGTCGCGGCGAACTCGGGCGCGGCGATGCCCATCAGCACCGGGTAGCGCACCTGGCCCAGGACCAGTTCGGTGTCGCGCGGGCGGCTCTCCTCACGAAAGCCCAGGTCGCCGTGCAGGGCGAGCGAGGCGAAGTTGCGGCCCGACACGCTGACCTGGCACTTGTAGTAGCCGCGCTCGTCGAACATGGTGGTCAGCAGCGTGCTGATCGCATCGCGGGCGTAGCCGCAGCGCCGGTGCGGGCCGCCGATGCCGATGCCGTAGCTGAACATGCTGGACAGCGGGTCGGTCTGCACCCAGATCGACCCGACCACGGTCCGGGTGTGCACGGTCTCGATGGCGAAGTGGAAGGCGTCGACCGAGTCGGTCACGCTGGCCCGGTGGTTGGCCCCATGCCGGTATCCGTCGACCTGCGCGTCGCGGTCGAAGCCGCTGAGTACGCGCCGGTCCTCGAGGCGGACGTCGCGTAGGCGGACTTTCTGGCCGAGAGCGTCGATGCGCCGGGCCTCGACGGCCGGGAGCGTGCCGGCCAGGACCGGCCGGCGCATTGACGTGATCATCGCGCCGATCGTAGTGAACCCGGGAAGTCAGCTGTTCAGGTAGGCAGCCACATTGCGCTCGACGGCCGACAGCGGCAGGGCCCCGTGGCCGAGCACGAGCGCGAATGTCGGTGACGGCCGGCCCGATCCGATCTGGGCGGGCGTGTCCTTCGCCGCGGGCGGCGGGCTGTCCTGTCTCGACCGCCGGCGTCGCCAGGCCGCGGTGCAGGCCGTCCGAGCCGGATTCGCCGGTCCAGGCAATGGATCTTCGGTTCGCCGCTGGCGGTGTGCTGACCAGCGATTTCGCTCGATTTGACTTTCTTCGCGACGGTCGGCTATGGTTCCCGTCGTTCGAACACGCGTTCGAACGACGCTCGCGGTCCGGGGTTCGCTCCGGGCGGCGGCCGTTACCGCCGTCTTCCCCACGGCGGTGCGGGTGCATGGGGCGTGTGCACCCGGCCGACTCGGTGGAAGGTGGCGTGCGATGGAACGAAGTGCGTTCGGGCCGCGGCACGAACGAGCATTGTTCCGCGCAACACCAAGGGGGCCAGCCCTCTTGGTCGGGGGCGAATCCCTGGGGCGATCCGGTCCGCGGGGGACGAGCGTGGCGCGGTGGCGCCGGGCGCGCTCGGTCCTGGGTCGGCGATCCCGGGAATTCACGGACAGCCAGCTCATTTCTTCGGTCGGGGTGACGGTCGTCGAGCTGGCGGATCCACTGTCTCCGGGCGGTCTGCGCAGTGTCGGTGTCGGGGTGGCGCGCGGGTCCACTCACACATCGCACACGGCGCCGGCCGCCGGCCTGGCCACGGGTTCCTGGGTGGCCAGGACGGGCCGGTCCGCGCGCGGCCGGTTCGTCCTGGCCGAGCCCGCGGCCGTCATGTGCCGGCTCGCGCTGGTGCCCCGGCCCGGGGCCGAGCCCGGTGCGGTGGTCGCCGCACAACCGGGCGGGATCGATCTGGCCGCAGTGGCCACCGGTGAGGTCGTCCCGTTCCGGTTGCGCGGAGTCCGTCCGGTCCTCCGGTTGCCGGCCCGCGCCCGGTGCCGGGGCACCATGCCCTGTTCGCGTCGCATTCCCTGCTCGCGTCGCCACCTGACGACGGCGAGGTGAAGCTTGACAACCGAATCCGCCTCATCAACTGCTGAATCCCGTTGCCGCACAACGGAATCCTCGACCGGCCGGGTGATCGTGGTCTGGTGTCCGGACTGGCCGGTGGTGGCCGCGGTCCGATCGGCTGGGCTGTCTCCGCAGGCGCCTGCGGTGGTGGTCGAGGCCAACCGGGTGGTGTCCGGTTCGGCCCCCGCGCGGGCCGAAGGGATCCGGTTGGGTTTCCGGCGGCGCGAAGCCCAGTCGCGCTGTCCGGAACTCGCCGTCTTCGACCACGACGAAGACCGAGACGCCCGGCTGTTCGAGCCGGTCGTCGCCGCGGTCGAGGAGTTCGCGCCGGGCGTGGAGGTGGTCCGGCCCGGTGTGGTCGCGGTGCCCGCGCGGGGGCCGGTCACCTACTTCGGCGGCGAGCATGCCGTCGCCGAAGGGTTGCTCGATCAGGTGGCGCAGCGAACCGGGCTGGAATGCCAGGTGGGCATCGCCGACGGCCTGTTCACCGCGGTGCTCGCCGCGCACCGCGGTGCCGTCGTGGCCGCCGGGCTCAGCGCGGAATTCCTTGCCCCGCTGAGCATCACCGAACTCGGTCGGCCCGGGGAGCACTTCGCCCGTGATGGCCGGGGCGACCGCGGCGATCTGGTCGAACTGCTGCGGCGGCTGGGCCTGCGCACCCTGGGCGCGTTCGCCGCGTTGCCCGAACGGGACGTGTCCTCCCGGTTCGGTGCGGCGGCGGTGTTCGCCCACCGGCTGGCCGGCGGCCAGGTGGTCGGCCCGCTGGACCGGCGGCGGCCCGCGCCGGAACTGGCCGTCGCCAAGGTGCTCGACCCGCCCGCCGAGCGGCTGGACACCGCCGCGTTCGCCGCGAAGGCGGTCGCGCAGCAACTGCACGACGGACTGTCCCTGCACGGACTGGTCTGCACCCGGCTGGCCATCCAGGTGGAGACCGCGGCGGGTGAACAGTGGGAACGGGTGTGGCGCTGCGCCGAACCGCTGACCGCGGCGGGCATCACCGATCGGCTGCGCTGGCAGTTGGAGGGCTGGCTGGCCCGGTCCACCGACCGTCCCAGCGACGGCGTGAGCGTGCTGCGGCTGGTGCCGGAGGAGGTGGTCGAGAGTCACACCCTCCAAATGGGACTGTGGTCGGACGGCACGGATGCCGTGGAGAACGAGCGGGCCGGCCGGGCCTTGATCCGGGTGCAGGGGCTCATCGGACTGGACGGGGTCGTCACCTCCGTCGAGTCCGGCGGCCGGGCTCCGGCCGACCGGATCTGGCTGGTGCCGTGGGGTGACGATCGGACCCCGCCAGCCGACCCCCGGCTGCCCTGGCCTGGGCAACTGCACCGGCCGTTTCCCACCGTGCTGCCGGGTGCGCGCGGGGTGGCCCGGATCTGGGACGAGTGGGGCGACGAGGTGGGCATCGTCGAACGGCACCTGCTCTCCGCGGCGCCATACCGGATTTCGGTGGATGGCGGGGCGGCGCGGCCGGTGGCTGGCTGGGCCGGGCCGTGGCCGGTGACCGAGCGCTGGTGGACCACGGTCGGCGGGCGGCGCGGGGCGCGACTGCAGGTGCTGCTGGCCGAGACGGATCCGGACGCCGCCGTCGATGGCGGCGACCAGGTGGAAACCGCATTGCTTCTGCTCCGGGAGAGCGGGCGATGGTTCGTGGAAGGGATGTACGACTGATGTACTTCGAGGAGTTCCCGCCCGTGGCCGACAACCGGCCGACCGATTCGCTGTGGTTCCACCAACTCGTCGACTCGTCATCCACAGTGGACAGTCCGGCGACCGCGAAGATGTGGCCCGGTGCGGCGGAAGGCGAATGCACGCTGGTGATCCCCGGGCAGCGTCGGCCCCATCCGAACAGCTGACCGGAGGAAGCCATGGGGTGGAACAATCCGCCGGTTCGCTGGTCGGAGCTGGAACGAACGCTGTCCGGCCGACCAAGGCCGTCGGTCGTCGGTGGCGAGGCCGGTCCGGGCTGGACCACGCGCCGCCGCACGGATCGCGCCACGTCCCGGGCGAGGCCACCGGCCGACGACAGGGCGGACCGGCGGGTGCCCTATGCCGAACTGCACTGTCACTCCAACTTCAGTTTTCTCGACGGGGCAAGCCATCCCGAGGAACTGATCGAGGAAGCGGCGCGGCTCGGGCTGGAGGCGATCGCGCTGACCGATCACGACGGCATGTACGGGGTGGTGCGCTTCGCCGAGGCGGCCCGCGAGTTCGGGGTGCGCGCGGCATACGGGGCCGAGCTGAGTTTCGGTCTCACCGCCCCGCAGAACGGGGTGCCCGATCCGGAGGGCGACCACCTGTTGCTGTTGGCCCGCGAGGCGGACGGCTATGCGCGGCTGTGCCGGGCGATCACCGCGGGCCAGCTGGGCGCGGAGCCGGACGCCGTGGGCCGGGCCGGGCAGCCGCCGCTGGAACACGCCAAGGGCCGGCCGATCTACCAGCTGGAGCAAGTCGCTGAGCAGGTGCGGGGTTCCTGCGCCGTGCTCACCGGGTGCCGCAAGGGCGCGGTCCGGCGCGCGCTGGTCGACGAGGGACCGGCCGCCGCGTACGCCGAGCTGACCCAGCTGGTCGAGCTGTTCGGCGCGGAACACGTCCACGTCGAGCTGACCGATCACGGTCTGCCGTTGGACTCCCGGTACAACGACCAGCTCGCCATGCTGGCCGAGGCATTGGACCTGCCGACCGTGGCGACCAACGTGGTGCACTACGCCCGGGCCGGGCGGGGTCGGCTGGCCGCCGCGCTCGCCGCGGTGCGGGCCCGGCGGTCGCTGGAGGAGATGGACGGCTGGCTGCCGCCCGCGCCCATGGCCTACCTGCGGTCCGGCGCCGAGATGGCCGACCGGTTCGCGCGGTACCCGGGCGCGGTGCGGCGGTCGGCGGTGCTGGGGCTGGAATGCGCCTTTGATCTCCGCCTGGTCGCGCCCAATCTGCCGCCGTTCCCGGTGCCCGGCGGCTACACCGAGGCCACCTGGCTGCGCCGGCTCACGATGAGCGGCGCGGCCGAGAAATACGGCGCCCGCGCGGCCGATCCCCAGGCGTACGCGCAGATCGAGCACGAACTGGCGGTGATCGAGGAGCTCGGTTTCCCCGGCTATTTCCTGATCGTGCACGACATCGTGGACTTCTGTCTGCGCAGCGACATCCTCTGCCAGGGCCGCGGCTCGGCGGCCAACTCCGCGGTCTGCTATGCGCTGGGTATCACCAAGGTCGACCCGGTGCGCTGGAAACTGCTGTTCGAACGATTTCTCGCGCCGGAACGGGACGGCTACCCGGACATCGACCTGGACATCGAGTCCGACCGGCGCGAAGAAGCCATCCAGTACGTCTATCAGAGGTACGGCCGGTTGCAGGCCGCGCAGGTGGCCAACGTGATCGGCTACCGCACCCGCTCGGCCGTGCGCGACATGGCCCGGGCTCTGGGCTACTCGGCCGGGCAACAGGACGCCTGGACCAAGCAGATCGACCGGTGGGGGCCGGTGGCCACCACCGTGCAGGAGACCGATCACGACATCCCGCCGCTCGTGCTGGATCTGGCCGTGCAGGTCGAGGACTTCCCCCGGCACCTGGGCATCCACTCCGGCGGCATGGTGATCTGCGACCGGCCGGTCAGCGAGGTGTGCCCGGTGGAGTGGGCGCGGATGGACCGGCGCAGCGTGCTGCAGTGGGACAAGGACGACTGCGCCAGCGCCGGGTTGGTCAAGTTCGACCTGCTCGGGCTGGGCATGCTGTCCGCCCTGCACTACGCCATCGACCTGGTGCGCGACCACCACGGGGTCGAGGTGGACATCGCCACGCTGGACCTGGCGGACGAGCGGATCTACGAGATGCTCTGCCGGGCCGACTCGGTCGGCGTCTTCCAGGTGGAGAGCCGCGCGCAGATGGCCACGCTGCCCCGGCTCAAACCGCGCGAGTTCTACGACCTCGTGGTCGAGGTCGCGCTGATCCGGCCCGGGCCGATCCAGGGCGGCTCCGTGCATCCCTACATCCGCAGGCACAACGGCGAGGAGGAGTGGGACTACGAGCATCCGCTGATGCGGCGCGCCCTGCACAAAACCCTTGGCGTGCCACTGTTCCAGGAACAGATGATGCAGATCGCGGTGGACGTGGCCGGGTTCGACGCGGCCAAGGCCGACGAGCTGCGCCGGGCGATGGGGGCGAAACGATCCACCGCGCGGATGGAACGGTTGCGGGAACACGTGTTCCACGGCATGGCCGAGAACGGCATCAGCGGCGAGCTCGCCCAGCGGATCTACGAGAAACTGCTGGCCTTCGCCAACTTCGGCTTCCCGGAAAGCCATGCGCTGAGCTTCGCCTACCTGGTTTTCGCCAGCGCCTGGTTCAAGTACTACTACCCGGCGGCGTTCTGCGCAGCGCTGCTGCGCGCGCAGCCGATGGGTTTCTACTCACCGCAGTCCCTGGTCGCGGACGCCCGGCGGCACGGGGTGGTGGCGCGCGGCCCGGACATCAACGCCAGCCGGGAGCATCCCGTCCTCGAACCCGACCCGGACTCGACCGGCGGGCAGGCCGTGCGGATGGGCATCGGACAGGTTCGCGCCGTGGGCGGGATCGCGGAAGGCCTTGTCGCGGAACGGGAATCGGGCGGTCCGTTCCGGGACATGGCCGACCTGGCCCGCCGGGTCCGGCTGACCACGCCACAGATGGAGGCGCTGGCCACCGCCGGCGCGTTCGGCTGCTTCGGCGTGGACCGGCGGTCCGCGCTGTGGGCGGCGGGCGCGGCGGCCAAGGAACGCGCCGACCGGCTGCCGGGCACCGTGGTCGGCGTGCGGGCGCCCGCGCTGCCCGGCATGGACGAGGTCGAACTCGCGGTCGCCGACGTATGGGCCGTCGGCCTGTCGGCCGACACCTTCCCCACCCAGTTCGTCCGGGAGCGGCTCGACCGGCTCGGCGCGCTGCCCATCGACCAACTGCCCACTGTCGACTCACGGGCCCGGGTGCTGGTGGGCGGGGCGGTCACCCATCGGCAGCGGCCGCCCACCGCGGGCGGCGTGACCTTCCTGACCATCGAGGACGAGACCGGCCTGGTCAACGTGGTCTGCTCGCTGGGGCTGTGGACGCGATACCGGCGGCTGGCCCGCAACTCCTCGGCGTTGCTGGTCCGCGGCGTGCTGGAACGTGCCGGTGACGCGCTGAGCCTGGTGGCCGATCGACTTGCGCACCTCGACCTGCGAATCCCGTCGCGCTCGCGAGATTTCCGGTGACCGCGCGCCAAACTACGATCAGCACGTGGGCGCAGCGGGCGAGTTCGAGATCGGCAAGGACGGCGTTGGCACGGTCGTGGTCGGGTACGACGAGAGCCCGCCCTCGGTGCACGCCGCCGCCTGGGCCTCCGGGCTGGTGCGCCGGGAGGGCGGCCTCCTGGTGATCGTCTACGTGGAGGCGCTCAAGAGCCCGGCGTACTGGAGTTCGTTCAGCGTGTCCGCGGCCGTGCAGACCGCGCAGGAGATTGTGGACGAACTGCGGGCGCAGGCGGCCGAGTACCTCGACGCGCGGGGGATCCACTGGGACATGGTGCACGGCCGGGGCGAGCCCGCGATGGTGCTCGAGGCGATCGCCGAGGAACGGCGGGCCGACTGCATCGTGGTCGGGCGGTCCCGGCGCACCGGCGCGCTGCTCGGCTCGGTGCCGCGCTCGCTGCTGGCCCGGTCCAAGCGTCCGGTCGTCGTGGTGCCATGACAGGCTGACCCACATGGACGGCGAAACCCTGGTCGGCGAGGACTTCACCGATGCCGTGCTGGCCGGACGCACCTGGACCAAGACCACGTTCGAGCAGTGCGACTTCACCGAGGCCGAGCTGACCCGGCTGGTCACCGAGGGATGCCGGTTCGTCGACTGCGACTTCACCAAGGCCGATCTGGGCGAGTCCCGGCACACCGCCAGCGCGTTCCAGAACTGCACCTTCGACCGCTCGGTGCTGACCCGGGCCGGCTTCGCCGGATGCAGCCTTATGGGCTCGCTGTTCACCCACTGCCGGTTGCGCACCTGGACGATCCAGGAGACCGACCTGACCATGGTCGGCCTGGGCGGCGCCGACCTGCGGAAGCTGACGCTGACCGGGATCCGGCTGCGCGAGGCCAACCTCAACGACGCGGACCTGCGGGAAACCGATCTGCGCGAGGCCGACCTGCGGGGTGCCCGGCTGCTGAACACCAATTTCGCCGACGCGGACCTGCGGGGCGCGCGGCTGGACGCGAACGGCCTGGTGCAGGCCAAGCTGTTCGGCGCGCGGGTGGACCTGGAAACCGCGCTGGCCTTCGCCGGGGCCCACGGCCTGCGCGTGGACTGATTCCGCGAGGATCGCGGCCGCAGAGACCGGCAGCAAAGATGGTTGGGCCGCGGAGACCGGCGGCAAAGACCGCTGGGGCGCAGAAGAAGGCGGCCGAGACGGTCGCGCCCGGACTTCGCACCCAGGCGTTGCGCGCAGAACTTGCGCCCGGACGTTGCGCCCGGACCTCGCGCCCAAGGCGTTGCGCCCAGACCTCGCACCCGGACCTTGCGCCCGGACGTTGCGCAAAAAGACGTCGGCCGAGCGGTGGGATTCCGCTCGGCCGACGCCGTCCCAACTGCTCGAGTCAGGCCGGTGGTTCGCGTGATTCGACCTCGACGATGTCACCCGCGTTGAGGAGTTCCTCGACCGCCAGGGGCAGCAGGAACGCCGTGCCGCCGCCGGGCTGGTCGAACCACGGGATCGCACCGCCGGTCAGCGCCTGCAGCGGCCGGTTCACCCGGTACACGTGGTACGGCCGGTGAATCCAGTCGGGCACCAGCGACCGCTGCGCGAACGGCGTGCCGGCCACATAGGTCAGGTTGCCCTCGGGGCCACCGAAACGGTCCAGCTCGGTGCCGGGCCGCAACTCCAGCATCCGTTTGCCGCGGAACAGCGTCAGTGGCGGCTCGCCCCGCAGCGGACGGATCGGCCAGCCACCGGGCGGCGGCTGGGCGCCCGCGGGCGGTTCGACCGGCGCGGCCACCTGGGTCGCGGCCGCGCCATGGCCCGCAGACTCCTCGCGACCCGTCGGCGACTCCGCGGGCGTCGGCTCGGGGGCCGGCGGCGCGGACTGCTGCGGCTCGAACGCGTTCGGGGCGTCGTAGCCGCCCTGCGGCCCGGTGGGCGCGAACGAGTTCTGCTGCTCACGGGCGGGCTCGAACGAGTTGTGCCGGTCGCGGGCACCGGCCGGTTCGAACGAACCCTGCGGCTCATGGCCGCCCACCGGTTCGAACGAGTTCGGCTGGTCACGTCCGGGCTCGAACGAATTCGACTGCTCGCGGCCCTGTTCGAACGGGTCGTGCGCGGGCTCGAACGCGGACTGGGGTTCGAACGAACCGCGCGGTTCCCCGTCACCCGCCGGGTCGAACGAGCCGCGCGGCTCCCGGGACCCGGTCGGCTCGAACGAGTTCTGCGGCTCCCGGGGACCCGCGTCGAACGAGCTCTGCGGCTCGAACGAATTCGACTGGTCCCGCGCGGGCTCGAACGAGCTCTGCTGGTCCTGGCCCGGTTCGAACGAGGACGGCTGGTCGTGTCCTGGCTCGAACGAGCTCTGCGGGGTGAACGAACTCACCGGCTGCTCGGCGCCGGATTCGCGCTGGCCGAATCCTTCCGGCTCGAACGGCGACCGCGACTCCCCGAACCCGCCGTTGCTCCCGAAACCGGAGCCGGCCGGTTCGAACGCACCGCCTTCCGGCTGCCGGTCGGGCGGCTCGAACATCGACGAGGACTCGCCGTGCGACTCGGGCTGGAAGCTGTCCCGGTGCCCGTTGTCCTCGAACGACTCGGCGTGGTCGGACTCGAAGCCCACGGGCTCGATCGGCTCGGCCGACGGGGTCGCGGCCACCGACTCCTCGGCGGCCTCCGGCTCGTCGCCCCGGATCGCGTGGCTGCTCGCCCGGCTGCCGGGCTCGGCCGCCTGATCGGCGTCGGCACGGTCGTCGTGCTCGGGGAGCTTGTCGTCCAGCACCAGCTTGCCGAGCAGGAACGCGGCCGCGTCGTGCGGCTCGTCGAACAGCATCGGGGTGGTCGACTCGCGCGACTCGTCGCCGTGCCAGCCCACCTGCCAGCCGCCCTCGGCCTGCTCCAGGTACCAGGCACCCGGCACCGAGGACTCGCCGACGCGGTAGCCGTGCTTGGGCACGCCCAGCTCGTCCAGGCGGTCGCGCAGCGTGGTCAGCGCCGGGCCCGCGTCGTGCGTGACCGGCTCGGCGGCCACCGGCTCCGGTTCGGGCTCGGGTTCCGGCTCGACCTCGTGCTGTTCCACGATGTCGTGCTGCGGCAACGGTTCCGGCTCGTCCGGTTCCGGCGGTTCGGGCGTGGCCATCGCGGGCGGCGGCACCGGCAGTGCGGTGGTCGCCGCGGCCTGCTGCGGCGGCGGGCCGGCCGGACGCGGGCCACCCGGAGGCGGTCCCTGCGGGCCAGGCCCGACCATTCCGGGTGGGCCACCAGGGCCACCAGGGCCGGCCGGACCACCGGGACCGCCAGGTCCACCCGGACCGGCGGGGCCGCCCGGCGCACCGGGACCCTGACCGGCCGGACCACCGGGGCCCGGCGGGCGCGGCGGCCCGGGCGGGCGGGGGCCGGTGATGGTCACCGCGGCCGCGGTGCGGGTCTGCTCGTCCACCTCGGGCGGACGGAAGCCGTTCTGCCGGGCGTGGTTGACCAGCTCGGGGTCCGGCGGCACGCCGTAACGGCGCAGGTAGTAGTTGACCGCTGCGGGCCAGATCCACACCCCGTCGGTGTGGAAGGCCACCGGCACGGTCGGCCGGTTGTCGGCGGACAACCGGTCCACGTCGTGACCGCGCTCGGGCAGCGCAAGGGTCGCGTGGTCCAGGTATTCCAGCACCCGCTCGCGGTCCTCGTCGGGCACCGGCGGCCGGTTCACCGTGGGCCGGCCCTGGACGCCCGTGCCGTCGAAGATCCGCGCGATCCGGAACCGGCGGCCGGGGCGCTCCGGCGGCAGACCCGAAAGCTTGCGCATCAGCCATTCCGGCACGTTGTCCTCGGTGCGCGGGTAAAGCCGCAGCTCGTCCCGGTACGCGGGCGGGGGTGGCGGGGTCCGCCAGCCCGGCTCGGCCCGGTCGAACTCGAGGTTGTAGCTGGACGGCCGTTCGATCGAGTACCGGGCGTTGAACCAGGTTCCCCGGCCCTCGCGGTACATACCGCCACGCAGCCTGGCGAAGTGCATGGCGATGTCCTGGGACGCGGTCCACGACCGGTCGCCCCCGTCGTTGCCCACCACCTCGGCGGACAACTCGTAGTACCGCCCGGTGGCCCGGAACTCGGCCTTGATCTGCTGCCAGTCCTCGGGCGCGGTGCGCATGAGAGCAAGCCCGATCTGCTTGACCAGAGCGTCCTGGTCGGTCGGGCTCAGCGGTTGCGGTGTCGGAGCTTGGGACACAGTCACATCATTGTCCTGTCCGGGACAGATCGGCAGCGAAACGGTCGAAACGAGGGGTTAACCATAGCCGCCAGGCTCCTCATGTCGAACCCGCCCGGGGCGCGGGGTAGCCCGGATGGCGGTATGCGGCCTGGTCGTCACCGGGTGCGATGCCTGGAACTCGGCTCATGGTCCACACGTCCAGCAAGACGTGGGTTTCACCACAACTTCACCGATGTGGGGCACTCGTTCTACGAGCTGGGCGCCCGGTCGGTCTGACAGGATGACCCGCGTAGGGGACCCCGGGCGGTAGGGAGGATCAGGCGTGTCGGCCACCATCCTGGACGGCAAGGCCGTCCAGCGGGAGATCTTCGAGGACCCGTGCGCCCGGGTGCGGGAGATCTTCGAGGACCTGCGCGCCCGGGTGGCGGCGCAGACCACTCGGGCCCGGCTCGAGGCGGTCGTCGACGAGCTGAACGCCGACCCCGCCTGCCCCGGCTTCATCGTCCAGCTGCCGCTGCCCGGCCACCTCGACGCCGGCCCGGTCCTGGAACGGGTCGACCTGGCAACGGACGCCGGCGGGCTGCACCCGGTGAACCTGGGCCGGCTGCTGCTGGGCGAGCCGGGCCCCCGGGCGAAGTCGGTCCGATGACCCGCGCGATGCTGTTGAGCAACGTCGTCGAGGCCGCCGAGCGGGCCTAGGCCAGCGTGTCCTGGCAAGGAGGGACGGAATGTCCGATCAGGTCGTCGAGTCACCGGAGCGGTTGCCCCCGGGTGACCCGCAGGTGACCAGGCCGTCCGGACCGGGTCCGCGGTCGAGGTTGCGCTCGCTGGTCCGGCTGGTGCGGGCCAACCTGCCCTACGCCGTGGTGATGCTGGTCATGGTGCTGGGCTTCCTGCGCATCGTGGAGAACCACTGGCGGCAGGGGTCCACGCTGGTCGGCGGCTCGCTGCTGCTGGCCGCGCTGCTGCGCGCGTTGCTGCCGGAGAACCAGACCGGGCTGATCGTGGTGCGCCGCAGCCGGGTCGTGGACGTGCTGACCTACGCGGCGCTGGGCGCCTGCATGGTGTTCGTGTCGCTGACCATCCAGGGCGGACCGTTCGACCGCTAACCGGCCTGGTGCTCCAGGTGCAGGTTGACGTGCGGGAACAGCGGCACGCCGTCCAGCCAGCCGAAGATGTGCGCCTGCTGCAGCGCCACCAGCGCCAGCCACACCGACAACACAGTGCACAGCGGACCCACGAACATCATCTCCACCTTGCCGCCGGTGCGGTAGCGCAGGAACGTCGGCAGGCCGAGGGGCCGCCACAGTTTCAGGCCCAGCGGCACCGGCCACAGGAACGGGCAGCCCTCCTCGGTGATGGCGTCGCCAAGACAGTGCGCCAGGCAGCCGGTGGCCACCGCGACCCCGGCCCACTGGGCGTGCCCGCCGCCGGTGTGCAGCCAGCTCCAGGACTCCCAGCTCAGCGCCAGGGACGCGGCGATCACCACGAAGGTGTCGGCGTGGTGGTCCCATTCGTGCAGCAGCCCGCGCACCCCGAGTCCGGTGAAGAAGAACAGCAGCAGCGCGGTCACCCACCACAGGTGCAGCAGCATCAGTGAGGTGGTGACGATGCCGGCCAGCGCCGCGAAGACCACCGTGTGGGTGAAGGTGCGGTGGCCGCCGTGCCGTTTCGGGTCCTTGGGCAGCCGGATCACGTTGTAGATGAGCAGTGACAGCTTCTCCACCACGTGCGACAGGCCCTTGGTCACCGGGCCGAAGGACCGGGACACGGTGGCCGGCGGGTGGTCCAGGTCGGGCAGCAGGGCGGCGCCGGAGGTCAGCGCGGCTCCGGCGATCCACGTATGTTCGTCGACGGCGATCCCGTGCGCGCTCGCCACCAGTGAGACCGCTCCCCAGCAGGCCAAACCCATGACGGCATGGGTGGGTCCGGTCGACAAGGTTGCCTCCAGCGCTTGATCGGCCGCGCCGGAGCGTAATGCACTGCCCTGTCCCGATCGGGGAAGCGGGGCCGTGGGCGGCGCCGGAGACTTAGCAGTACGCTCGTACCGGATGCGCGATGCGCCAGCGAACAGTATGCGAGAGGAGAACTCCGCACCCATGAGCAAGATCAAGGTAACCGGCACGGTCGTCGAGATCGACGGTGACGAGATGACCAGGATCATCTGGCAGTTCATCAAGGACAAGTTGATCCACCCGTACCTCGACCTCAATCTCGACTACTACGACCTGGGCATCGAGCACCGGGACGCCACCGACGACCAGGTGACCGTGGACGCGGCCAACGCCATCGCCCGGCACGGCGTCGGCGTGAAGTGCGCCACCATCACTCCGGACGAGGCCCGGGTCGAGGAGTTCGGCCTGAAGAAGATGTGGCGGAGCCCGAACGGCACCATCCGCAACATCCTCGGCGGCGTGATCTTCCGCGAGCCGATCGTGATCTCCAACATCCCGCGGCTGGTGCCCGGCTGGACCAAGCCGATCGTGGTCGGCCGTCACGCGCACGGCGACCAGTACAAGGCCACCGACTTCAAGGTGCCCGGCGCGGGCACGCTGACCGTCACCTTCACCCCGGAGGACGGCAGTGAGCCGATGGAGTTCGAGGTCGCCAAGTACCCGGCCGACGGCGGCGTGGCGATGTCGATGTACAACTACAACAAGTCCATCCAGGACTTCGCGCGCGCCTCGTTCCGCTACGGCCTCGAGCGCAAGTACCCGGTGTACCTCTCCACGAAGAACACGATCCTGAAGGCCTACGACGGCCAGTTCAAGGACATCTTCCAGGAGGTCTTCGACGCCGAGTACAAGGCCGAGTTCGACGCCGCCGGCCTGACCTACGAGCACCGGCTGATCGACGACATGGTCGCCGCGTCGCTGAAGTGGGAGGGCGGCTACGTCTGGTCCTGCAAGAACTACGACGGTGACGTGCAGTCCGACACCGTGGCGCAGGGCTTCGGCTCGCTGGGCCTGATGACCTCGGTGCTGATGACCCCGGACGGCAAGGTGGAGGCCGAGGCCGCGCACGGCACGGTGACCCGGCACTTCCGCCAGCACCAGGCCGGCAAGCCGACCTCGACCAACCCGATCGCCTCGATCTACGCCTGGACCCGCGGTCTGGCCCAGCGCGGCAAACTCGACTCCACCCCCGAGGTCACCGGCTTCGCCGAGGCCCTGGAGCAGGTGGTCATCGAGACCGTGGAGAGCGGCGCCATGACCAAGGACCTGGCCCTGCTGATCGGCAAGGACCAGCCGTTCCAGACCACCGAGGAGTTCCTCAACTCGCTGGACGTCAACCTGCAGAAGAAGATCGCGGGCTGATCTTCGCCGCACGCGTTCACCCGGCCGGGCTTGATCACATTGTGTTGTGGTCGGGCCCGGCCGAGTGGTTTCCCGCCGGAGATGTCCCGTTCGCCCGCTGGTTGCGTTATACCTGGGTCGTGGTGACTGTCGGTGTCGCGCGGGGAGCGTGAATCGTGTTCGGGATGTCCAAACGGACCCTCGTCATTCTCGGCCTGCTCGTCGTCGTGGTGATCATCTTCGTGGCCCGGGGCGGCAAGAACAGCAGTGCGCAGGGCGGGTCCAGCGGGCAGTGCCAGGTGCAGGTCGTGGCGGACGTGCTGAACGTGCGGTCCAGCCCGGACGGCAACGCCTCGGTGGTGCAGAAGCTGTCCAGCGGGACCACCGTGGGCGCGTCCAGCACCGTGCAGGCGGGGTACCGGGAGCTGTCCGACGGCCACTGGGCGGCCACCCAGTTCCTGAAGAACGTCAGCGGCAACTGCTGACCGGCCGGGACGGCGGGCCTGTCGGTGGCGCTGGGTAGCCTGCTGCCCGTGCTGACCGTCTCCACCATCAATGTCAATGGCCTCCGCGCCGCCGCGGGCAAGGGGTTCCTGCCGTGGCTGGCCGAAACCGACGCGGATGTGGTGTGCCTGCAGGAAACCCGGGCCACGCCGGCGCAACTGTCCGGCGAGGTGCGCGATCCCGATGGCTGGCACGCGGTGCATGTGGAGTCGGCGGTCAAGGGCCGCAACGGGGTGTCCGTGCTGTCCCGGACCGCGCCGGACGGGCTGCGCATCGGCTTCGGCGCGGCCGAGTTCGACGACTCCGGCCGGTACGTCGAGGTGGATCTGCCCGGGTTGATCGTGGCCAGCCTGTACCTGCCCAGCGGCGAGGTGGGCACCGCGCGGCAGGACGAGAAGGACCGGTTCCTGGCCGCGTTCCTGCCCTACCTGGCCGAGCTACGGGAGAAGGCCGCGGCCGGCGGGCGCGAGGTGGTGGTGTGCGGCGACTGGAACATCGCGCACCGCCCGGAGGACCTGAAGAACTGGAAGACCAACCAGAAGAAGTCCGGCTTCCTGCCCGGGGAGCGGGCCTGGCTGGACCGGGTGTACGACGAGGTCGGGTACGTGGACGTGGTGCGCGCGCTGCAGCCCGAGGGCGCCGGCCCGTACTCCTGGTGGTCCTATCGGGGCAAGGCGTTCGACAACGACGCGGGCTGGCGCATCGACCTGCAGGTGGCCACGCCCGAGCTGGCCGCGAAGGCCCGCACCGCGCGGGTGGAGCGGGCCGCGGAGTACGCCGCCCGCTGGTCGGACCACGCCCCGGTGACCGTGGCCTACGACCTGTGATCCGAGCATCGGCGGGACCGGTGATGCGGCACAATCGCGCCGAGGAGGTGGCGGTGGCGCACGAGCTGGCCGAGCTCGATGAGGGTCCGGGGCTGGACTGTTTCGAGACGTACTTCCGTCAGCGGGTGCTGGACCCGCGGGAACTGCTCGATGCGGCGTGACGCGTGGGCCTGATGAGGACGGACGAGCGGTGAGCGTGCGCAGCGGTACCCGGATCAGCACCCGCAACGCGCGGTTCCAGCAGTGGCATGCCCTGCTGGACAACCGGACCAAGCGAACCAGGACCGGTCAGTTCCTCGTTCACGGTGTCCGGCCGATCACCCTGGCGCACAGGCTGGGCTGGCCGATCGAGGCGCTGCTCTTCCCGGCGGGCCGACGGCTTTCGGAGTGGGCCCGCAAGACCCTGGACGAGTCGCGCGCCGAATCGGTGGCGATGGCGCCGGAGTTGCTTGGCGAGCTGGCCGAGCGGCCGGACGAGCCGCCGGAGCTGGTCGCGGTGGCCGCCCAACGACCGGATGAACTGGACCGGATTCCGGTATCCCAGGATTTTCTCGGCGTGCTGTTCGACCGGCCGACCCAGCCGGGCAACATCGGCACGGTGATCCGCTCGGCCGACGCGTTCGGCGCGGCCGGGGTGATCGTGTCCGGGCACGCCGCCGATCCCTACGATCCGCGCGCGGTGCGGGCCAGCACCGGATCGCTGTTCGCGGTTCCGGTGGTCCGCGTGGCCGGACCGGAGCCGGTGCTGGAGTGGGTGCGCGAGCACGGCATCCGGCTGGTGGGCACGGACGAGGACGGCGCACGGCTGGTGGCGCAGGCCGACCTGACCGGGCCGACCCTGCTGGTGCTGGGCAACGAGACCACCGGGATGTCCGCGGCCTGGCGCGCGGCCTGCGACGAGGTGGTGCGCATCCCGATCGGCGGGCAGGCCAGTTCGCTCAACGCGGCCACCGCGGCGACCGTCGTGTTGTACGAGGCCAGCCGGCAACGCGCGTGACCTGGGCGTGAGATCACGCCCGCCGGGATAAGTGACTCGGCTCACATGTGACCCAGGTTTCGTGACGTGGCACACATTGGGGTTGACCTACCTACGCTCGAGCCGTGGCTGCCGACATCACCCTCGCCCCGCCCGAACCCCGTCCGTCCGACGCCGCCCTCCGCCGCGCCCTGCGCCGCGCGCACGACGGTTCCGCCCTCGATGTCACCGAAGCCGCGGTGCTGCTGCACGCCCGCGGCGAACAACTCGACGACCTGATGGCCGCCGCGGCCAAGGTGCGCGACGCCCACCTGGCCGCCGAGGGCCGCACCGGCATCGTCACCTACAGCCGCAAGGTCTTCATCCCGCTCACCCGGCTGTGCCGGGACCGCTGTCACTACTGCACCTTCGCCACCGTCCCGCACCGCGTCCCGGACGCCTACCTGGAGCGCGAGGAGGTCCTGGAGATCGCCCGGGCCGGTGCCGCCGCCGGATGCAAGGAGGCCCTGTTCACCCTGGGCGACCGGCCGGAGGACCGCTGGCCCGCGGCCCGCGAGTGGCTGGACGCGCGCGGCTATTCGTCCACCGTGGACTACCTGCGCTCCTGCGCCGTCGCGGTGCTGGAGGAGACCGGTCTGCTGCCGCACCTCAACCCCGGCGTGCTGAGCTGGGAGGAGCTGACCCGGCTGCGGCCGGTCGCGCCGAGCATGGGGATGATGCTGGAGACCACCTCCGAGCGGGTGTTCGCCGACCCGCACGGCGCGCACTACGGCAGCCCGGACAAGGACCCCGCGGTCCGGCTGCGGGTGCTGGCCGACGCCGGCCGGGTCAACATCCCGTTCACCACCGGCATCCTGGTCGGCATCGGCGAGTCGATCACCGACCGAGCCGAGTCGCTGCACGCCATCCGCCGCTCGGCCCGGCAGTACGGCAACATCCAGGAAGTCATCGTGCAGAACTTCCGGGCCAAGCCGGACACCGCGATGCGCGGCATGCCCGACGCCGATCTGCACGAGCTGGCCGCCACCGTGGCCGTGGCCCGGCTGCTGCTGGGCCCGGGGGTGAGCGTGCAGGCCCCGCCGAACCTGGTCGGGGAGGAGCACGCGCTGCTGCTGCGGGCGGGCATCGACGACTGGGGCGGGGTTTCCCCGGTGACCCCGGACCACGTCAACCCGGAACGCCCCTGGCCGGAGATCGACGAGCTGGCCGGCTGGACCGCGGAGGCCGGGTTCGAGCTGCGTGAGCGGCTGACCGTCTACCCCCGCTACATCGTGGCCGCCCGCCGCCAGCCCGGCCAGTGGATCGACGTCCGGCTGGCCGAGCACGTCGACGCACTGGCCACCGAGACCGGCCTCGGCAGGCCCGGCACCCACCCGGCCGGGCTGCCCTGGCAGGAGCCGGACGGCGGCCTGGACACCATGGGTCGGGCCGACCTGCACGAGACCATCGACACCACCGGCCGCACCGGCGACCGGCGCAGCGACTTCGAGAGCGTCTACGGCGACTGGGAGTCGCTCAAGGAGCAGTTGCACAGCGCGCCGGAGCGGCTGCCCGGCGACGTCCGGGAGGGCCTGCGGCTGGCCGAGACCGACCCGGGCGCGCTGCTGGAGGAGGCCAACGCCGACGCCGCCATGGCGCTGCTCACCGCCGACGGCCCGGCGCTGGAGGCGATGACCCGGCTGGCCGACGAGCTGCGCAAGCAGGTGGTCGGCGACGACATCACCTACGTGGTGAACCGCAACATCAACTTCTCCAACGTCTGCTACGTGGGCTGCCGGTTCTGCGCGTTCGCCCAGCGGGAGCGGGACGCCGACGCCTACCGGCTGTCCGTGGACGAGGTGGCCGACCGGGCCGAGCAGGCATGGGGCGTCGGCGCCACCGAGGTGTGCATGCAGGGCGGCATCGACCCGAAGCTGCCGGTGGGCTATTACGCCGACATCGTGCGGGCGATCAAGGCCCGGGTGCCCGGCATGCACGTGCACGCGTTCAGCCCGATGGAGATCGTGTCGGCCGCGGCCAAGGCCGGGGTGAGCGTGGCCGAGTGGCTGACCGAGCTGCGCGACGCCGGCCTGGACTCGATCCCGGGCACCGCCGCGGAGATCCTGGACGACGACGTGCGCTGGGTGCTGACCAAGGGCAAGCTGCCCGCCTCGACCTGGATCGACGTGGTGTCCACCGCGCACCGGCTGGGCATCCGATCCTCCTCGACCATGATGTACGGCCACGTGGACCACCCCGGTCACTGGCTGGGCCACCTGCGCACGCTGGCCCGGGTGCAGGAGGACACCGGCGGGTTCACCGAGTTCGTCGGGCTGCCGTTCGTGCACCGCAACGCGCCGATCTACCTGGCCGGGGTGGCCCGCCCGGGCCCGAGCCGGCGGGACAACCGGGCGGTGCACGCGCTGGCCCGGCTGGGCCTGCACGGCCGGATCGACAACATCCAGTGCTCCTGGGTGAAGCTGGGCGACGAGCAGACCGCGGAACTACTGTGCGGCGGCGCCAACGACATCGGCGGCACTCTGATGGAGGAGACCATCAGCCGGATGGCCGGATCGGAGAACGGGTCGGCCCGCACCGAGGCCGAGCTGGCCGAGCTGGCCGCGCTGGCCGGACGTTCGGCCAGGCAGCGCACCACGGTCTACGGCCGTCCGGTGGTGTCCCGATAGGACGACGGGAGCAGGGATCCGCGACGGGCTTGACACGGTGGGTAGTTTTTCCCCGAGCGGATCTCTTCTCGCTTCCCCCATCTGGGTAACCGTCATGCAGGAGTTGCATTGATGCGCGGCCAAGTGGTTGCTGCTGTGAGTCATGTGGTGGATGCCAGTGTGTCCTCGGGTCTGGCCGGAGGGGCCGGCCTGGTCGCGGTCGCGGCCGTCGTGGTCGGCATCGTCGGACTGGTCTTCGGACTGATGCGCCACCACCGCAAATCGGTCGCCAAACGGGCCACCGAACGGGCCGAGACCGCCATGTCGGCGGTGACCACGGCGAGCCCGAAACGGGCCTCCACCTCCTCCTGACGTCGGGCCACCGGCCCGCCGCCCGAATTGCGGCGGCGCCTGATCATGGTTAGCGTCGGGCAGTGCCGCCCGAAGCATCTGCACCGGAGTCCCGGATCACGCGGCTGCGCCGCCGCTTTCCCTGGCTCGACCACCTCATGCGGGCCAACGAGTCGTTCGGTGATCACTACGGCAACCACTACGCCGCCGCGATCACCTATTTCAGCGTGTTGTCGCTGATCCCCATGCTGATGGTGGCCTTCGCGGTCGCCGGGTTCGTGCTGGCCGGCAACCAGGAGCTGATCGGCCAGCTGCAGACCGGGATCACCAAGTCGGTGCCCGGCTCGCTTGGCCAGACCCTCAGCCAGGCCGTGGACGCCGCGATCAAGTCCCGGGGCACCGAAGGCGTGCTGGGCCTGGTGATCGCGCTCTACTCCGGCATCGGCTGGATGAGCAACCTGCGCGACGCGCTGACCGCCCAGTGGGGTCAGGAGCGCGGCAAGCTGCCCATGATCCCCACGCTGGCCAAGGACCTGCTCTCGCTGATCGGCCTCGGCCTGGCGATGGTCGTGTCGTTCGGCATCACCGCGGTCGGCTCCGGCCTGGGCAAGGAGGTCCTCAAGCTGATGGGCCTGGCCCAGTACGGCTGGGCCCACGTGCTGCTGGTGATCGTGTCGATCGTGCTGTCGGTGGCCGCGAACTGGCTGGTCTTCCTGTGGGTGATCGCCCGGCTGCCCCGCGAGCGGGTGGGCGTGCGCAGCGCGGTGCGCGGGGCGCTGGCCGCCGCGGTGGGCTTCGAGATCCTCAAACAGCTGGGCGCGGTGCTGCTGCGCTCGGTGTCCAGCTCACCCACCGGTGCGGTGTTCGGCTCGGTGATCGGGCTGCTGGTGTTCGCCAACTTCGTGTCCCGCTACCTGTTGATGGTCACCGCGTGGACCGCGACCGCGCGGGAGAACCGGCGCGCTCCGGTGCCTGCGCCGCCTCCTCCGGCGGTGATCCGTCCGGTGGTGGCCCAACGGTCCGGAGTGGGCCCGGCCGGCGTTGTGGGACTGCTTGCGGCCGGTGCGCTGGCCGGGCTGGGCCTGCGCCGCCGCGGCCGATCCTGATCGCGGAGCACGACATGGCCCCATCCGAATCGGATGGGGCCATGATCATGTCGTGGGGTTAGTGCTGGTCCTGGGTGGGCCAGATCGGACCGGTCATGCTGGTCGCGGTGCTGGATTTGTCGGAGGGCGCCGGTCGTCGCGGTGCAACCGGGCGGACCGGGGCCACCCGGATGGTCTGGGCCTCCCGCAGGGCCTTGCGCTCGGCCAGCCGCCTGCGTTCGGCGGCCAGCCTGGTGCGCTGGCGGCGGACCGCGAAGATCGCGATGGCCACCACCGCGATCGCGGCCAGCACGGTCAGCGGACCGCCGACGTTGCCGAAGGCGGACATCGCCGGGGGCGGGGGCATGGTGCTGCCGGTCGTCCCGCCGCCCGGGTGCCCGGCGGCGGCCAGGCCGGTGGTGTGGGCCAGTGCGTTGGCCGGGGTCAGCGGGGCCGGACTCGTGGACACGAGCTGGCCGACGGCCGTGGTGTGCGCGTCGACCAGGGCGAAGGCGTAGTTCATCAGCTCTTTCGCATTCTGGTACATGCCGTCCAGGTGGTTCGTGCCGTGCATCATGATCAGCGCGATGCGGTGACCCTGCTGCGCGGCGGCGTTGGCGAAGGTGTGCTGCGCGTCATCGGTATACCCCGTCTTGCCCGCGAAGTCACCGGCATACGAGGTGAGCAAGTGGTTGTCGTTGTACACCGTGAGCGGTGGCTTGCCACCATAGCCCGGGAACCCGATTCTGGCGGTACCCATGGCCTCGGCCAGCACGGGGGTGCGGATGGCCGCGCGGAAGATCAGCGACAGGTCGTAGGCCGAGGCCGACATGCCGGGACCGTCCAGGCCGGAGGGGGTGGCCGCGCGGGTGTCCAGCGCGCCGAGGGAGTGGGCCAGGGCGTTCATCTTGGCCACCGTCTGCGGCACCCCGCCCATCGCCATGGCCAGAGCGTGAGCGATGTCATTGCCCGAGGCCATCAGCAGCCCGTGCAGCAACAGATCCACGGTGTACTGACCGCCCGGGCCGATGCCCACCCGGGTGCCCTCCTGGTTGGCGTCGTCCTGGGTGCCGGTGATCACCTGGCCGGGATCGAGGTTGCGGGACACCACCAGGGCCAGCAGCAGCTTCATCAGCGAGGCCGGCCGCTCCCGGGCGTGCGGGTCCTTGGCGGCCAGGATCGCGCCGGTGTCCACGTCCTGCAGCACCCAGGAGTCGAAGCCGATGTCGGCCGGCGCGGGCGGGGCGCCCGCTGGCAGCACGGTGTCGCAACCGCTCATGGCAGCGCCGCCGATCGGGCCGGCCGGCACCGGCACCGCGGCGGGCACGGTCTGGCCGGGGTGCGGGACCTCCGAGGAGTCGATCGCCGGCGGGGGCGCGGCGTGCCCGGCGCACACTCCGGCGGCGGCCGCGGTGGTGACGCCCGGTGCGGCGGGCGCGGCGGCGGGACTTCGGGCGGGCTGCGGCGTCAGCGCCGTGGCGGCCAGTGCGGCGACCACCAGGGCGCACAGTGTCGATGCCAGGGCGACGAGCGGCGTCCGAGCGGAGGTGCGCACCAAAGCAGGCTAGTCACAACCAAATTCAACCCGCCAGTCGTCGGCGCGGACCGGCGGGAGATACTCGTGGGCGTGGTAGCTGTTGATCCCGCGAGCCCGACCAGGACAAACCGGCCGGCCGCCTCGAAAGCCGTGTCCTGGACGCTGATCGTGTTCGGGGTGTGGTCCTGGGTGATCTGGCCGGTGTTCATCAAGAACATCTCGGCCGATCCGCGGTCCTGGACCGCCTCCGGCGCGCCGACCGCCTTCTTCCTGGTGCACCTGGTGCTGACCATCGTGTCGCTGATCTTCGGCGTGGTGCTGCCGGTGATCGGCATCGTCGCGCTGGTGAAGGCCCGGCGGGCGGCCAGGTCGTGACCATCCTGCTGCACGTTCTGCTGGTGCTTCACCTGCTCGGCATGGCCACCCTGATCGGCGCGTTCTTCGTGCAGCGCGGGCAGGCCGAGGGCCTGACCGACCTGTGGCTGTGGGGCGCCGGCGTGCAGGCGGTGACCGGGCTGGCCATGGTCGGCCTGATCGACGGCGCGAAGATCAACGGCGGGCTGTCCCTGGACGGGCACATCAAGATCGGCATCAAGCTGGTGGTGCTGCTGGTGATCGGGCTGCTCGCGGTGATCGGCCGCAACCGCCCGGAAAAGGCTCGCCCGCTGGCCACCTCGATGGTCTCGCTGACGGTGGTCAACGTCCTGCTCGCGGTGCTCTGGACCACCTGAGCCGAGTTGTGATCTCGGCCACGCGCCGGAAAGGCGCGCGGTCGCGCAACGTGCAGCGGCCGCACGACGTTCAGCGGCCGCACGACGTTCAGCGGCCGCACAACGTTCAGTCGGCGAAGATCATGCAGGTGCTCGTCGCATGCGCGAGCAGCCGGTCGGCCGCGTCGCGCAGTTCGGACTGGGCCAGCGCGGTGCGCCGTCCTTTGGTGATCACCGTGCCGATGGCGCGCAGCGGGCCGGAGTCGGACTTGATCGGGCGCAGGAACTTCAGGTTGATGTCCAGGCTGGTGTAGCCGACCCCGGGCGACAGTGTGGAGTGCACCGCGCAACCGGCCGCGCTGTCCAGCAGGGTGGCGGCGAATCCGCCGTGCACCATGCCGATCGGGTTGTAGAGGTATTCGCCGGTCTCCGCGGTGAACACGGCCCGGCCGTGCTGGACCTCGGCCAGGGTGAAGCCCATGGTGTCGGCGATCGGCGGTCCTGGCAGCTCGCCGGAGGCCATGGCCTGCAGGAATTCCAGCCCGGTTCTGCCCTCGCCTGCCCCGGCCAGCGCCACCGGATCCGACCAGCCGTACTCCCGCGTGCGATCCATCAGCCACCCCAACCTTTCTGAGTTTGTCGGCCAAACTCAGGCTACAGTGGACCAGTGCGTTACGTCGACCAACCCACCGACTGCTGTTCCATCGCGCGGACCGTCGCGCTGGCCGGAGACCGATGGAGCACGCTGATCCTGCGCGATATGAGCAATGGCGTGCACCGGTTCGGCGACCTGGCCACCCATCTGGGCATCGCCCGGGACGTGCTGACCCGCAGGCTGAACACGTTGACCGATGCCGGTCTGGTGGAGAGACGGCCCTATCAGGAGTTCGGCAGCCGGGAACGGCACGACTACCGGCTCACCGCGGCCGGCCGCGACTTCGTGCCGGTGCTGATCGCGCTGATGAACTGGGGAGACACCCACCTGGCCGGGCCGGAAGGCCCGCCGGTGCGCCTCTACCACACGGACTGCGGGGCGCCGATCGCCACCGAGATCCGGTGCGCGGCCGGTCACACCGTGGCGCCCGGCCGCGCCATCCACCGCGAGTTCAACCCCGCGGCGGCGGAAAGACCGAGCTGATCAGGTGCGCTTGAACAGCAGCGCCCGCTTCACTTCCTGGATCGCCTTGGTCACCTGAATGCCCCGCGGACAGGCGTCGGTGCAGTTGAACGTGGTGCGGCAGCGCCACACGCCCTCGCGGTCGTTGAGGATGTCCAGTCGCTCCTCGGCCCCCTCGTCGCGGGAGTCGAAGATGAACCGGTGCGCGTTCACGATCGCCGCCGGGCCGAAGTAGGACCCGTCAGTCCAGTACACCGGGCACGAGGTGGTGCAGGCCGCGCACAGGATGCACTTGGTGGTGTCGTCGAACCGGGCCCGGTCGGCCTGGGACTGCACCCGCTCCTTCGAGGGCTCGTTGCCGTAGGCGATCAGGTAGGGCTTGACCGCGCGGTAGGCCTCGAAGAACGGCTCCATGTCCACCACGAGGTCCTTGAGGACCGGCAGGCCCTTGATCGGCTCGATGGTGATCGTGGTCGGCTTTCCGTTGCCCGCCAACAGATCCTTGACCAGCACCTTGCAGGCCAGCCGGTTGGTGCCGTTGATCCGCATGGCGTCCGACCCGCACACGCCGTGCGCGCAGGAGCGGCGGAAGGTCAGCGTGCCGTCCCGGTACCACTTGATGTGGTGCAGCAGGTTGAGCACCCGGTCGGTGGGCTGGGCCGGGATGTCGAAGGACTGCCACTGCGGCTCCTCGGACACCTCCGGGTTGAACCGGTGGATCCGCACGGTCACGGTGAGCGCGCCGTCGGGCACCGGCGGTTCGTCGCCCCGGCGCCCGGTCTGCGGTTCTGCGGTGGCAGTCATCAGTACTTCCGCTCCATCGGCTCGTAGCGGGTCTGCACAACGGGCTTGTAGTCCAGCCGGATGTCCGCGGTCAGCTCGTCACCCTGCTTGTAGGCCATGGTGTGCCGCATGAAGTTGACGTCGTCGCGGCTGGGGTAGTCCTCCCGGGCGTGCCCGCCGCGGGATTCCTTGCGGGCCAGCGCACCCTGCACCAGCACCTCGGCCAGCTCCAGCAGGAAGCCGAGCTCGACGGCCTCCAGCAGGTCGGTGTTGAACCGCTTTCCCTTGTCGTGCACGGAGATGTGCGCGTAGCGTTCCTTGAGCGCCTGCACGTCGTGCAGTGCCTGCTTGAGCGTGTCCTCGGTGCGGTACACCGACGCGTTGACGTCCATGGACAGCTGCAGCTCGGTGCGGATGTCGGCCACCCGCTCGGAGCCGTGCTCGGACAACAGCAGCGCCAGCTGGTCGTCGACCACCGCGCTGGGGTCCTCCGGCAGTTCCACGTGCTCGTGGTTGTTGGCGTACTCGGCCGCGGCGACGCCCGCGCGCCGGCCGAACACGTTGATGTCCAACAGGGAGTTGGTGCCCAGCCGGTTGGAGCCGTGCACCGACACGCACGCGCACTCACCGGCCGCGAACAGGCCGGGGATGATGTTCTCGTTGTCCCGCAACACTTCCCCGTGAATGTTGGTGGGGATGCCACCCATCACGTAGTGGCAGGTGGGAAACACCGGCACCGGCTCCTTCACCGGGTCCACGCCCAGGTAGGTGCGGGAGAACTCGGTGATGTCCGGGAGTTTGCTGTTCAGCACGTCCTCGCCGAGGTGCGTGACGTCGATGAACACGTAGTCCTTGTTCGGGCCCGCGCCGCGACCCTCGCGCACCTCCAGCACCATCGAGCGGGCCACGATGTCGCGCGGCGCCAGGTCCTTGATGGTGGGGGCGTAGCGCTCCATGAACCGTTCGCCCTCTGCGTTGCGCAGAATGCCGCCCTCACCGCGGACCGCCTCGGAGATCAGGATCCCCAACCCGGCGAGCCCGGTCGGGTGGAACTGGAAGAACTCCATGTCCTCCAACGGAAGGCCCTTGCGGAAGATGATCCCGAGGCCGTCACCGGTGAGGGTGTGCGCGTTGGAGGTGGTCTTGAAGATCTTGCCCGCGCCGCCGGTGGCGAACACGATCGACTTGGCCGAGAACACGTGGATCTCGCCGGTGGCCAGTTCGAAGGCCACCACGCCGCTGGCCACCGGACCGTTCTCGGTCTCGGTCAGGCAGACGTCCAGCACGTAGAACTCGTTGTAGAACTCGATGCCGTGCCGGACGCAGTTCTGGTACAGCGTCTGCAGGATCATGTGGCCGGTGCGGTCGGCGGCGTAGCAGGCCCGGCGCACCGCGGCCTTGCCGTGGTCGCGGGTGTGGCCGCCGAACCGGCGCTGGTCGATCCGGCCTTCCGGGGTCCGGTTGAACGGCAGGCCCATCTTCTCCAGGTCGAGCACGGCGTCGATGGCTTCGCGGCACATGATCTCGGCCGCGTCCTGGTCGACCAGGTAGTCACCGCCCTTGACGGTGTCGAAGGTGTGCCACTCCCAGTTGTCCTCTTCGACGTTGGCCAGCGCGGCACACATGCCGCCCTGGGCCGCGCCGGTGTGCGACCGGGTCGGGTAGAGCTTGGTGAGCACCGCGGTGCGGGCGCGCGGGCCGGCCTCGATGGCCGCACGCATACCGGCGCCGCCCGCGCCCACGATCACCACGTCGTACTTGTGGAACTGCATGATCGCTTCTTCCTGACGAGACTGCTGGTGGCGTGCTGGCTAGTTGCTGGCGAGGTTCGGATCGAAGGTGAAGATCACGAACGAGCCCAGCGCCAGGATCAGCAGCGCGGAGGCGTAGAGCAGGATCTTCAGCCAGAACCGGGTGCCGTCCCGGCGGGCGTAGTCGTTGATGACGGTGCGCAGGCCGTTGGTGCCGTGCAGTTCGGCCAGCCACAGCATGGACAGGTCCCAGAACTGCCAGAACGGCGAGGACCAGCGGCCGGCGACGAAGGCGAAGTTGATCCGGTGCACGCCGCCGTCGAGGATGTTCATGATGAACAGGTGGCCCAGCACCAGCACGATCAGGGCCAGGCCGGACAGCCGCATGAACAGCCAGCTGTAGAGCTCGAAGTTGCTGCGCCGGGCGGCCGGGCGGCGCGGAGTGCGCGGCCGGGCCAGTTCGGGGGCGTTGGCGGTGGTCATGTCAGTTGCTCCCGAACAGCTTCTCGACGTTGTATTCGAGCATGAAGTAGGCGCTGGGGATCATCACCACTATCCAGACCGCGATGATCGCCCACAACATGACCTTCTGGAACCGAGGACCCTTGGCCCAGAAGTCCACCAGCATCACCCGCAGGCCGTTGAGCGCGTGGTAGAGCACCGCGCCGACCAGACCGAGCTCCATCAGGTTGACCAGTGGGTTCTTGTAGAGCTCGATCACCTTGTCGTAGGCGTTGGGCGACACCCGCACCAGCGAGGTGTCCAGCACGTGCGCGAACAGGAAGAAGAAGGTGAGCACGCCGGTGATCCGGTGTGCCACCCAGGACCACATCCCCAGATCGCCCTTGTAGAGCTTGCCGCTCCGACCGCCTCCGGACGGGCCCTGCGGGCCGGTCGCGGCAGCGCTCGTGCTTGCCGTGGTGGACATCGTGGTAACGCCCTCCAACGTCACTGGTGAACCGTGGTTGTCCCGGCAACCGGAGTCTGACTGTCGACTCGGGACGGTTACGGGTTGTTGACGCATCGGATGCTAGTCCCGGGGTCTGGGGCGCTCCCAGCTGACAAAGCCGTCTGTGATCGATGAGACACGCGGTCGGGTGACGGCGACCACCGAATTGATTCAGTCGCCGTACGTGTCCGGTTGTGATCGGGAGTGTTGGGGATTCCTCCGCGGGTCGGCCACGATTCGGTCACACGCCGAGACTGTGGTGGGGGTTGGCTCCCCGCCAGAGGTAGCGTCTCGCGGATACGACCGGCGTAGCAGCGCCCGGGTTGTCGCCGATCGGAAGGAGAAGCGCCTTGCTGCGAGTTCGTGGGGTGACCGTGGTCGCGGGCGTCGTGACGCTCGGCCTGGTACTGGCCGGCTGTGGCACGAAACCCAGTTCCAGCTCGTCGTCCTCGACGAGCGGCTTCAAGGCGTGCATGGTCACCGACACCGGCGGCATCGACGACCGCTCGTTCAACGCGTCGGCCTGGCAGGGCATGCAGGCGGCGCAGAAGGACGGCAAGGCCACCGTCAGCTACCAGCAGTCCAAGTCGGAAAGCGACTACGCGCCCAACATCGCCACCCTCGAGTCGGCGAGCTGCAAGTTCATCGTCACCGTCGGCGGCCTGATGGCCCAGGCCACCACCGACGCGGCGAACAAGAAGTCCAGCCAGCACTTCGCCATCGTCGACTCCAACGGCAACGGCACGAACGTGCAGGGCCTGCAGTTCAACACCGCCCAGGCCGGGTTCCTGGCCGGCTACCTGGCCGCCGGTTACTCCAAGACCGGCAAGGTGGCCACCTTCGGCGGCGAGAAGATCGACCCGGTGACCATCTACATGGACGGTTTCTGGGAGGGCGTGCAGTACTACAACCAGACCAAGAAAAAGAACGTGCAGGTGCTGGGCTGGAGTGAGCAGAGCCAGCAGGGCAGCTTCACCGGCTCGTTCACCGACCAGACCCAGGGCCAGCAGATCGCCACGAACTTCGTCAACCAGGGTGCGGACGTGGTGTTCCCGGTGGCCGGCAGCTCCGGTCTCGGCGCGCCCGCGGTGGCCCAGTCCACCGGCAAGGCCGTGGTGATCTGGGTGGACAGCGACGGGTTCGTGTCCGCCCCGCAGTACGACAGCGTGTTCCTGTCGACCGCGTACAAGAACGTCAACGACGCGGTGCAGAAGGCGGTCGAGGACGCCTCCGGCGGCACCTTCGCCGCCAAGGACTACCTGGGCACGCTGACCAACGGCGGGGTCGGCCTTTCGCCGTTCCACGACTTCGCCAGCAAGGTGGACACCGGGCTGCAGGCCGACCTGAAGACCGTTCAGGCCGACATCATCTCCGGCAAGATCAAGATCACCTCGCCGGCCCAGCCGAAGGTCTGACCCCGACTCCGCAGAAGTTGATGTCGAAGTGACGCGCCTGCCGCGCCGGTCCCAACAGAGGCCGGCGCGGCAGCACTTTTCACCCGAAAGGGGTTCCCGGCCCATGAAGCTGGAACTTCGGGGAATCACCAAGAGGTTCGGTTCGCTGGTCGCCAACGACGCCATCGATCTGGTCGTCGAGCCCGGCGAGATCCACGCGCTGCTCGGCGAGAACGGCGCGGGCAAGTCCACCCTGATGAACGTGCTCTACGGGCTCTACCAGCCCGACGAGGGACAGATCCTGCTGGATGGCACCGCCCGCGGGGTCAAGGGACCGGGCGACGCGATCCGCGCCGGCATCGGCATGGTGCACCAGCACTTCATGCTGGTGCCGGTGTTCACCGTTGCGGAGAACGTGATGCTCGGCGACGAGTGGACCTCCGGCCCGCTGGGCAGACTGGACCGGGCCACCGCCCGCACCAAGGTGCGCGAGCTGTCCAGGACCTACGGCCTGGACGTCGACCCGGACGCGCTGGTCGGCGATCTGCCGGTGGGCGTGCAGCAGCGGGTGGAGATCCTCAAGGCGCTGGTCCGGGACGTGCGGGTGCTGATCCTGGACGAGCCGACCGCGGTGCTCACCCCGCAGGAGATCGACGACCTGATCCGGGTGATGCGCGAACTGCGCGACGCGGGCAAGTCGATCGTGTTCATCACCCACAAGCTGCGCGAGGTCAAGGCGGTCGCCGACCGGATCACGGTGATCCGCCGGGGCAAAGTGGTCGGCACCGCCGAGCCCGCAGCGCCGGAGACCGAGCTGGCCGGGCTGATGGTCGGCCGGGACGTGCGGCTGGTGGTGGACAAGGCCCCGGCGCAACCCGGCGAGGTGGCGTTGCGCATCGACGGGCTGACCGTGCGGGACGACCGCGACGTGGTCACCGTGTCCAAGCTGAGCCTGGACGTGCACGCCGGGGAGATCGTCGCGCTGGCCGGGGTGCAGGGCAACGGGCAGGAGGAGCTGGTCGAGGCGCTGCTGTGCCTGCGCGCTCCCGACTCCGGCTCGATCTCCTTGTACGGCAAGGAAATCGTCGGCCGCACCCCGCGCGCGGTGCTGCGCGACGGACTGGGCTACGTGCCCGAGGACCGCCAGCACGACGGACTGGTCGGCGGGTTCAGCGTGGCCGAGAACCTGGTGCTGGACGCCTACGACGACGAGCGCTTCACCGGCGGCCTCGGCCTGAAACTGCCCGAGATCCGGCGCAACGCCGACGAACTGGTGGCCGAGTTCGACATCCGCACCCCGTCGATCACCGCGCCCGCGGGCACGCTTTCCGGCGGCAACCAGCAGAAAGTGGTGCTGGCGCGGGAGATGTCGCGGCCGCTGAAGCTGTTCGTGGCCTCCCAGCCCACCCGCGGCGTGGACGTCGGCGCGCAGGAGTTCATCCATTCCCGGATCGTGGCCGAGCGCGATCGCGGCACCCCGGTGGTGATCGTGTCCACCGAACTGGACGAGGTGCTGGCGCTGGCCGACCGGATCGCGGTGATGTACCGCGGCGAGATCATCGGGGTGCTGCCCGCGGGCGCCTCCCGCGACGAGGTCGGCCTGATGATGGCCGGCGTCGGCGCGGAGCAGGCGCACGCCGAGGCGGAGGAACATCCCAGCGAGCTGACCATCAGCGAACAGCAGGAGACTTCGGCCCAGGAGAACGAGGCATGACCAGCACCGTGGAGGCTCCGGCCAGCCCGCCGGAGGAATTTCTGCCCGCCGCCCGGGCCAAACGCGGCGACACCTGGCTGCTGACCCTGCTGGCCATCGTGGTCGCACTGGTCCTCGGCGGCCTGCTGATGATCTTCACCGACACCACGGTGCAGAGCGACCTGCCCTACCTGCTCGGTTCGCCGGGCGCGTTCTTCGGCGACGCCTGGCACATCGTGTCCGCCTCCTATCAGGCGATGTTCTCCGGCGCGATCTACAACTTCGACAACGACGGCACCCTGTCGGGCATCCTGGGCCCGCTGTCCAACACCGTCTACACCGCGGCGCCGCTGATCTGCGCCGGTCTCGGTATCGCGCTGGCGTTCCGCTCGGGCCTGTTCAACATCGGCGGCGAGGGCCAGATCATCGTGGGCGCGCTGGTGTCGGCCTACATCGGCTTCGCCTGGCACCTGCCCGCCGTGC
Source organism: Pseudonocardiaceae bacterium (assembly GCA_035551355.1). Taxonomy (GTDB): domain Bacteria; phylum Actinomycetota; class Actinomycetes; order Mycobacteriales; family Pseudonocardiaceae; genus DATATV01. The sequence goes on from DASZNF010000129.1 coordinate 123,137, forward strand.
TGCACCTGATCGTGGCGCTGATCGGCGGCATCATCGGCGGCGCCATCTGGGGATTCATCCCCGGCTATCTCAAGGCCCGCACCGGGGCGCACGAGGTCATCACGACCATCATGCTCAACTACGTCGCGCTGTACGGCCTGTCCTGGGTGATCGGCCTGAACGGGGTCCACAATCCGGCCAACCCGCAGGCCAGCAAGGTGATCGACGGCAACGCGCAGTTCCCCACGCTGCAAGGCCAGGGGCTGAACTTCGACCTGGGCATCGTGCTGGCCATCGCGGCCGCCGCGGTCGTGTGGTGGCTGCTTTCCCGCAGCACCATCGGTTTCCGGCTGCGCGCGGTCGGCGCCAACCCGGCCGCCGCCCGCACCGCCGGGATGAGCGTGGGCGCGACCACGGTGCAGGCCATGATGCTGGCCGGCGCGCTGGCCGGCCTGGCCGGCACCATCCTGTCCCTTGGTGGTGCCACCTCCTGGGAACTGACCCCGAACATCTCCTCCAACATCGGCTTCGACGCCATCACCGTGGCCCTGCTGGGCCGCAACTCGCCGTGGGGCACGGTGTGGGCCGGGCTGCTGTTGGGCGGGCTGGAGGCCGGTGGCCGCACCATGCAGGTCACCACCCAGGTGCCGATCGACATCGTGACCGTCATCGAGGCGCTGATCGTGGTCTTCATCGCCGCGCCCCGGCTGATCCGGGCCATGTTCCGGGTGCGGGCCCGGGCCGGGCAGGTGCTCGGCGGGGCGACCACGAACCTGGCGGTGGCGGTCAGTTCGGTGCGCAAGGCCCGGGTGCCCAAGCACCTGCTGATCGGCGGCATCCAGATCGTGCTCGGCGTGGCCGGGGCGCTGGTGCTGGGCTTGCCGGCCCGCTCGGGCAGGGACGCGCTGCTGCAGTTCTCGCTGCCCGGTGCGGCGGTGAACCTGGGCAGCGCCCACTTCACGGCCCGGCCGGTGGTGCTGGTGCTGTGCGTGCTGGCCGTGGTGGTCGGCGCGCTGCGCGCGAGCAGGATCTTCAGCGGCCGGTGGGCGGCCTCGCTGGCCATCTTCGGGCTGGTCACCGCGTTCATGGTGTGGTCGGTGGCCGGGTCGGCCAGCGGTCTGAACCTGATCTCGCTGCTGCAGGGATCCCTGTTCCCGTCGGCCATCCCGCTCATTCTGGGCGCGCTGGCCGGAGTGATCGGCGAGCGGTCCGGAGTGGTGAACGTGGCCCTGGAAGGGCAGTTGCTGCTCGGCGCGTTCGCCGCGGCGATGGTGGCGACCATGGCCCACAGCGTGTGGGCCGGCATGCTCGGCGGCGCGCTGATCGGCGTGGTGCTGGCCTGGGTGCTGGCCGTGCTGGCCATCCGGTACCTGGTGGACCAGGTGATCATCGGCGTGGTGCTCAACGTGTTCGCGCTGGGCATCACCAGCTTCATGTTCGACAAACTGCTGTCCACCAACCCCGCCGGTTACAACACGCCCGGCCACTTCTCCCGGATCAAGATCCCGGTGCTCGGCGACATCCCGGTGATCGGCCCGGTGCTGTTCGACGGCACGATCTTCCTTTACCTGACCTATGTTCTGGTCGCCGCCGTCCACTTCGGACTGTTCCACACCCGGTGGGGCCTGCGGCTGCGCGCGGTGGGCGAGCACCCGAAGGCCGCCGACACCATGGGCGTCAACGTGCACCGCACGAGGTACCGCGCGATGCTGATCGCCGGGTTGATCGCCGGCCTGGCCGGCGCGTTCCTGGTGCTGGGCACCGGATCGGGCAACACGTTCGGCCTGAACATGTCCTCCGGCAAGGGATTCATCGCGCTGGCCGCGGTGATTTTCGGCCGCTGGTCGCCGACCGGCGCGGTCGCCGCCGCCCTGCTGTTCGGTTTCGCCGACCAACTGCAAAGCCTGCTGGCTCAGGCCGGTGCGCCGATCGACCCGAACCTGCTGCTCACCGCGCCCTACATCGCCACCATCATCGCGGTGGCCGGTGTGGTCGGCCGGGTCCGCCCGCCGGCCGCCGACGGCCAGCCCTACACCCTGGGATGAGCGCGATGATTCCGGAACCGGACTGGGCCCAGCTGCGCGCCGAAGCGGTGCGAGCCGCCGCGCTGGCCTACTGCCCGTACTCGAAGCTCCAGGTCGGCGTGGCCGCACTGTGCGACGACGGCCGCGTGGTCACCGGCTGCAACGTGGAGAACGCCTCCTACGGCCTGACCTTGTGCGCCGAGTGCACGATGGTCGGCCAGCTGCGTCTGACCGGCGGCGGCCGCTTCGTCGCGGTCGCCTGCCGCGGCGGGAAAGGTGAACTGCTGATGCCGTGCGGCCGGTGCCGCCAGTTGCTGTACGAGTTCGGCGGGCCGGACTGCCTGCTGGACACCCCGAGCGGGCTGCTGCCGATGAGCAGGGTGTTGCCCGATGCCTTTGGCCCAGAACAACTTCCGGAGAGGACAGCATGATTTCCGCGGTGGACGTCATTCGGGCCAAGCGGGACGGCGGTCGGCTCACCGATGAGCAGATCGACTGGATGGTCGACGCCTACACCCGTGGCGTGGTCGCCGACGAGCAGATGTCCGCGCTGGCCATGGCCATCTTCTGCCGCGGTATGGACGCCGCCGAAACGGCGCGCTGGACCAACGCGATGATCGAGTCCGGCGAGCGCCTTTCCCTTGGGCACGTGGGAAAACCGACCGTCGACAAGCACTCAACGGGTGGCGTCGGCGACAAGATCACGTTGCCGCTGGCGCCGTTGGTGGCGGCCTGCGGCGCGGCGGTCCCACAGTTGTCCGGCCGGGGTCTCGGCCACACCGGTGGCACCCTGGACAAACTGGAGTCCATCCCGGGCTGGCGCGCGGCGCTGTCCGAGGACGAGATCATGGCTCAGCTGAGGGAAATCGGTGCGGTGGTGTGCGCGACCACGCCGAGCCTGGCCCCGGCGGACCGCAAACTGTACGCGCTGCGCGACGTGACCGGCACGGTCGAGTCGGTGCCGCTGATCGCCAGTTCGATCATGAGCAAGAAGATCGCCGAGGGGGCCGGTGCGCTGGTCCTGGACGTCAAGTTCGGCTCGGGCGCGTTCATGAAGACCTTCGCCGACGCACGGGAACTGGCCGAGGCGCTGGTGGAAATCGGCGCGCAGCACGGTGTTCCGGTGAGCGCGCTGCTGACCGACATGTCGGTCCCGCTGGGCCGCGCGGTCGGAAACGCCGTCGAGGTCGAGGAATCGGTCGAGGTGCTGCGCGGCGGCGGACCGGCGGACGTGGTCGAGCTGACGGTCGCGTTGGCCCGCGAGATGCTGACCCTGGCCGGTCTGTCCGATGTGGACCCGGCGAGGGTACTGGCTTCCGGTGCGGCGTATGAGACCTGGTGCGCGATGATCCGGGCGCAGGGCGGAGATCCCGACGCCGCAATGCCGGTCGCCGCGCGTGTCCAGACCGTTGACGCGCCTTCTGACGGTGTGCTGACCGAGCTGGACGCGTACGCCGTCGGCGTGGCCGCCTGGCGATTGGGCGCAGGCCGAGCGCGCAAGGAGGATCCGGTCGACCACGCGGCCGGGGTGATCTGCCGGGCCAAGCCCGGCGAGCGGGTGGCGGCCGGCCAGCCGGTCCTGGAGCTGCGCACGAACGACGAGTCCCTCGTTCCGGCGGCCTTGGCCGCGCTGGAGGGAAAATGGCGTGTCGACCCGGCGGGGGACGGGGCGGTCGAGCGGGTGCTCGTCCGGGATGTGCTGCGCCGGTGAGGGTCATCGACAAGATCGCCTGGCTGGCCTACGCCGATCGAGACCGGGTGTCGCCGGTGGACCAGCTCATTTTCGATCACCTGCACGAGACCGGCCAGCTCATCTGACCCGGTCATTCCGGGACGGCCTCCAGGACGAAGAACAGGAA
>DASZNF010000130.1:0-53890 GCA_035551355.1 Pseudonocardiaceae bacterium
CGCCGCCGGGCGTAGGTACGGCGGGCGGGTGGTGGCCGACATGATCACGGTGGTCACCGACCGGGTGGCGCGGATCCGGGAGGTCGCGAAGCTGGGGGTGGCGTTCGTGGAGATCCATGCCGGGCTGGATGAGCAGGCCCGTCCGGGTTACTCGATCGGGGTGTTGCTGGAGGACGGCCGGCAGGCCGGGGTTCCCTTCTCCATCGCCGGGGGGATCACGGCCGACACGATCGCGGCGGTCCGGGAGGCCGGGGCGGTGGTCGCGGTGGCGGGTGGCGCGATCTATGGGGCGACCGATCCGGGTGCGGCGGCCAGGGAACTCAAACACCACGCCACCACCTGAACCCGCGACAACTCGACATCATCAGGAGTGCTCGTCCATGGAAGCAAACGAATCGGCGGCCGAGATTGTTCGCCTGACCACCAAGCGACTCCCCGACGACTGGACCGAGCTGGACCAGCGCGCGGTCGACACCGCCCGGGTGCTGGCCGCGGACGCGGTCGAGCGGTGCGGGAGCGGGCACCCCGGCACGGCCATGAGTCTTGCCCCCGTGGCCTACGCGCTGTTCCAGCGGATCATGCGGCATGACCCGGGCGACGCGCGGTGGCTCGGCCGGGACCGGTTCGTGCTCTCCGCCGGGCATTCCAGCCTGACCCTGTACATCCAGCTGTTCCTGTCCGGCTACGGCCTGGAACTGGACGACCTGAAAGCCTTGCGCACGTGGGGTTCGCTGACCCCGGGCCATCCCGAGTACGGGCACACCACGGGCGTGGAGACCACCACCGGCCCGCTGGGCCAGGGGCTGGCCAACGCGGTCGGGATGGCCATGGCCGCCCGCCGCGAGCGGGGCCTGTTCGACCCGGACGCCGAGCCGGGCCGGAGTGTGTTCGACCATCAGGTCTACGTGATCGCCTCGGACGGCGACATCGAGGAGGGCGTCACCGCCGAGGCGTCCTCCCTGGCCGGCACCCAGCAACTGGGCAACCTCACGGTGATCTACGACAGCAACGAGATCTCCATCGAGGACGACACCCGCATAGCGCTGTCCGAGGACACCGCCAAGCGCTACGAATCCTATGGCTGGCACGTCCTCACGGTGCACGGCGGCGAGGACGTGGCCGGTTTCCTGGCCGCCGTCGAGCAGGCCGGGGCCGAGACCGCGCGGCCGACGTTGATCGTGCTGCGCACCGTGATCGGCTACCCGGCGCCGACCAAGATGAACACCGGCAAGGCCCACGGCGCCGCGCTGGGCGCCGACGAACTCGCCGCGGTCAAGCGCGCGGTCGGCCTGGACCCGGAGCAGAGTTTCCAGATCGACGAGGAGGTCCTGCGCCATGCTCGCGAAGTCGCCGAGCGCGGGCGGGCCGACCACGAGAAATGGCAACTCGAGTTCGATGCCTGGGCGCGGGACAACCCGGAGCGCAAGGCCCTGCTGGATCGCCTCGGCCGGCGCGAGCTGCCGGCCGGCTGGGCCGACGAGCTACCGACCTGGGCGGCCGACGGCACGGGACTGGCCACCCGCAAGGCGTCGGCCGCGGTGCTGGCCGCGCTCGGCCCGGTGCTCCCCGAACTCTGGGGCGGATCGGCGGACCTGGCCGAGAGCAACAACACCACGATCAAGGGCGCGGACTCCTTCGGCCCGGCCGGGATCTCCACCAACGCCTGGACGGCCCACCCCTACGGCCGCACGCTGCACTTCGGCATCCGCGAGCACGCGATGGGTTCGATCCTCAACGGCATCGCGCTGCACGGCGGAACGCGCCCCTATGGCGGCACCTTCCTGATCTTCAGCGACTACATGCGCCCGGCGGTGCGGCTGGCCGCGCTGATGCAGCTGCCGGTCATCTACGTGTGGACGCACGACTCGATCGGCCTTGGCGAGGACGGCCCGACCCACCAGCCCGTCGAGCAGCTGGCCGCGCTGCGCGCCATCCCCGGGATGTCGGTGCTGCGCCCGGCCGACGCGAACGAGACCGCGCACGCCTGGCAGGCCGTGCTGGCCGACCCCAGTGGCCCGGCCGGGCTGGCCCTGAGCCGCCAGGACCTGCCGATCCTGGAGGGCACCACGGCCGAGGGGGTGGCCCGCGGCGGCTACGTCCTCGCCGAGGCGTCCTCGGGCCGCCCCGAGGTGGTGCTCGTCGGCACCGGTTCCGAGGTCCAGTTGGCCGTGGCCGCACGGAAGATCCTCGAATCCGAAGGGGTCGCCACCCGGGTGGTGTCGATGCCGTGCGTGGAGTGGTTCGACCGGCAGGATCGGTCCTACCGGGACCAGGTGCTGCCCCCGTCGGTGCGCGCCCGGGTGGTGGTCGAAGCGGGCACGGCGCAGCCGTGGCACCGGTTCGCCGGCGACGCCGGGGAGATCGTGTCGTTGGAGCGGTTCGGTGCGTCGGCCGACTACCGGACCCTGTTCAGTCACTTCGGCATCACCACCGAGGCCGTGGCCGAAGCGGCACGCCGAAGCGTGCGTGCCGTGCGCCCGGGTTGATGCCTGCCCGCAGGCGGCTGGAGGTGTCCACGCCCGGCCCGGAACCCGCCGAGGAGGGCTGAGGGGAGTCTCCTCCAGCAGCCGCCTGCACCAGCGGCCCCGGCCGGCAGCCGGGGCCGCTGCGTCTTCGCCGCCTTTTCCAATTCTCATTACGGGATATTTTTTCCCAATGTCACAAGCCTTGCCGGTCATCCCGCGGGTGGACGATCATTTTGGTAAAAGCCGGTTTTCCGTGTTCCGGCGAATGCCATCCGGCGCGCAAATGGAGGACGATCTCGTTGACGCAGCAGATTTCGAAACAGCTTGACGCCAGTCGTTTCTCGGATGCCACGAGTGCTGTCGTCGCCGAGGTGGACAAGATGCGGGCGGGGGTGCGGGCTCCGGCCTGGATCCGAGCCGGCGCGTTGTTGCTCAAGGCGCCGACCGTGTTCACCATCGGCACCGGGCGCAGCGGGCTCGCCCTGCAGATGGCCGCGATGCGGTTCATGCACCTCGGACTGCCCACCCACGTCGTCGGTGAGGTGACCGCGCCGGCGATCGGCCCGCGCGACGTCCTGGTGGCGGCATCGGGCTCGGGTTCGACCGCCCGGGTGGTGCGGGCCGCACAGACCGCCCGGGACCAGGGCGCGGATGTGATCGCGCTGACCACGGCGGCCGAATCGGCGCTGGCCGAGGTCGCCACCGAAGTACTCGTCATCCCGGCCGCGGACAAACAGGACTTCGACGGGGCCGCCTCCGTCCAGTACGCCGGCAGCCTGTTCGAACAGTCCGTTCTGCTGATCACCGACGCGCTGTTCCACACGCTGTGGCAGAACAGCGGGACCCAGGCCCGCGAACTGTGGCGCCTGCACGCGAATCTGGAGTGAGCGCTGCGCGCTCGCCCCTCTGTCCGGATAGGACCGACAAGAATGGGAGCCCACGATGCCGGGTCTGACTGAGGTCGCGCCGCGCACGTGCGTCGACATCCATACGCTGGAGGCGGTCGCGCTGGCCGCCACCCGCCGTGCGGCGGTGGCCAGCTACGCCTGGGTGGGCCGGCAGGATCAGCACGCCGCCGACGCGGCGGCGACCACGGCCATGCGGGAGGTGTTGGCCGACGCTCCGGGGCGCGGGAGGGTGGTCATCGGGGAGGGGGAAAAGGACGACGCCCCGATGTTGTTCAACGGTGAGATCGTGGGCGATGGCCGTGGTCCGGACTTCGACATCGCCGTCGACCCCCTTGAGGGAACCTCGTTCTGTGCCAAGGATTTGCCCGGCGCACTGGCCACGATCGCGTTCGGCGAAGCGGGAACCATGTGGTCACCCGGGCCCGGGTTCTACATGGACAAGATCGTGGTGCCGCCCCAGGCGAAAGACGTCATCGATCTGGATGATCCGCCCGAGCGCACGTTGGCCAACGTGGCCAAGGCACTCGGGAAGAAGGTCAGCGAGCTACGCGTGGTCATCATGGACAAGCCACGGCACAGGGAGCTGATCGCCCGGGTGGTGCGGGCGGGCGCGGCCGTGCAGACCCCGGCCGGGGGCGATGTCGGGGGAAGCCTGGCCGTGCTGCTGCCGACGCTCGATGTCGACCTGCTCATCGGCGTCGGCGGCACGCCCGAGGGCGTGATGACCGCCGCGGCGGTCCGGGCACTGGGCGGTGGGATGCTGGGACGCCTGGCCCCGCAACGGGCCGAGGAGGCCGACGCCATCCGCGCCGCGGGAATGTCCACCGACCGCGTCTACGACTGTGCCGAGCTGGTGACCGGCGATGCCTTCTTCGTGGCCACCGGCGTCAGCGGCGGACCCATCCTCGGCCGTCCCCGGGAATGTGATGGCCGGGCCATCGCCGAATCGCTGTTGATCTCCCAGGGCCAGGTTCGCCACATAACCCACACCTCGTTCGAATGAATCCGCGAATGGTTCGCGCCCGCGAGGTCGGATTCACCGCGGCGGTCATCCCGGAGCGGACCAGCACGATCAAGGAGATTCGGTGACGTTGCACCTGGACGACCTCCGCGTTCGCCGCCTTGGCGAGTGCCGTTACGATTCGCCGCTCTCCGAGATGGTCTCCGCCAAGCAAACCTCGCCGCACTATGTCGCGGAAGGCGACCGGGTCCTGCTCGAGGACACCGTTTCCATGCTGGCCGAGCACGGTCTTCCGTCCGGCCAGGTGCCGAGTTTCGAAGCCGCCGGGCCGCGCCGGAAGATCTATTTCGACCCCGCGCGGGTGACCGCCGGAATCGTCACCTGCGGGGGACTGTGTCCCGGTCTCAACAACGTCATCCGCGGTCTGGTCCAAGAACTCGCCGTGCATTACAAGGTCAAGCGTATTCTGGGATTCCGGAATGGACTGCAGGGACTGACGGCCGAACACCGCTACGACATCATGGAACTGACGCCGGAACGCGTTCGGGACATCCACAACGCCGGCGGCACCATCCTGGGCAGCTCCCGGGGCGGCCAGGACCCGGACGAAATGGTGGAAAGCCTTGTCCGGCAAGGCGTCGACATCATGTTCGTCATCGGCGGCGACGGGGGGATGCGGGCCGCGACCTGCCTGAGCGAGGCGATCGCCGCCCGCGGCCTGGACATCGCGGTCATCGCGGTGCCGAAGACGATCGACAACGACCTGCCGTTCACCGATCAGTCGTTCGGGTTCCAAAGCGCGTTCGCGCGGGCCACCGACTTCATATCCTCGGTGTCGGTCGAGGCCGCGGCCAGCCCGAACGGCGTCGGGATCGTGAAGCTGATGGGCAGGCACTCCGGATTCATCGCCAGCTACGCCGCGCTGGCCGCCAACTCCGCCGACATCGTGCTGATTCCGGAGATTCCCTTCGCCCTCGGCGGAGCCGACGGCCTGCTGGCCCACGTCGAACAGCACGTCCGTGCCAAGGGCTACGTGGTCATCGTCCTGGCCGAGGGCGCGGGCCAGGAACTCCTGGCCGAACACGGTCTGCCGCAGCACAGCGGTCGCGGCACCGACGCCTCCGGCAACCTCAAACTCGGCAACATCGGGGAACTGCTCAACCAGGCCATCACCGCCCACCTGACCGAGGTCGGCCTGACTCCCACGATGCGTTACATCGACCCGAGTTACGCGGTCCGCAGCATCGCCGCCAACGCTTATGACAGCGTCTACTGCCTGCGGCTGGCCCACGCCGCGGCGCACGCCGCCATGGCCGGTCGTACCGCGGCCGCGGTGGCGCGCTGGCGGCGACGCTTCGTGCATGTCCCGTTGTCCCTGATGACCAGCCGCCGCAACCAGGTCGACCCCGACGGCGACCTGTGGATGTCGGTGCTCGAAACCACCTGCCAGCCGGCTGGATTCGGTTCGGCGCCGGTTCGCGAGAAAGTCGGCACCGGGTTCTGCCGAGAAACGCCCCGGGCTCCCGATGACGACTGGCCGAGCGCCCGGTGCGGATCGGCCGCGCACCGCCAGGATCAGCCCTCCGCGCGAGCCTGAGCGGAAGTAGCGGCTTCCGCCGCTTCCTGGAAGTCGGCGATGGCCCCGCCGTGGTCCCGCGCCCAGTTCGTCAGGACCTCGATGGGCTCCACGAGGGTCCGGCCGAGGTCGGTGAGGCGGTACTCGACCTGCCGTGGCGCTGTGGCGTGGCGTTCGACCAGGCCGTACCGCTGGAGCCGGCGCAGCGTCTGGGTGAGGACCTTCCGCGAGATGCCGCCGATGAGGTCGACGAGCTCACCATGCTTGCGCGGCTGGTGGCTGAGGCCGAACAGCACGAGCACGGCCCATTTGTCGGAGATGATCTCGACCGCCAGCCGCGTGGGGCAGTCGGCGAGGAAGACCGGTCCGGCCGCGTTCTGCATGAAATCGAAGGTACCAATTGGTAACCCACGGCTCCGTAACGTCGTCCGCGAGCAACGAAATCAGCATCGGACGCGGAGGAGTCACCATGCCACGAGTCGTCGTGTTCGACGAGTTCGGCGGGCCGGATGTCATGCATGTCGTCGAGGAGCCGATCGTCGAGCCCACAGCAGGCGAGCTACGGGTCAGGATCGAGGCGTTCGCCGTCAACCCGCTCGACCAGATGATGCGTTCCGGCACGTCGCCCGCACCCGTCCCCTTGCCGCACGCCCGGCTCGGCGTCGAAGGAACCGGCGTCGTCGACGCGCTCGGCCCCGAGGTCACCGGGCTGGAGATCGGCGATGCGGTCATTCTCACGGCCATCCCGGACGCGACCGTCCGGGGCAGCTACGCCGAATACACCACGGTCCCCGCGAGCCGGGTCATCGCCCGGCCGGCCGGGCTCGGCATCACGGAGGCGGCGGCGGTCTGGGTCGCGTACTCCACCGCCTACGGCGCGCTCGTCGAGAAGGCGAGGATGCGGCCCGGCGACCACGTCCTCATCACGGCCGCGTCCAGCGGTGTCGGCCGGGCGGCGATGCAGATCGCCAATCAGCTCGGCGCCGTGCCCATCGCCGTCACCCGGCACACGGCCAAGACGGACGAGTTGCTTGCCGCAGGCGCCGCCGCGGTCGTCGCCACCGACCACATGGATGTCGCCGGAGCCGTCGCCCGCCACACCGGCGGGACCGGCGCCGACCTCGTGCTGGACCTGGTCATGGGCCCCGGCCAGGCGGATCTTCTGAAAGCGGCTCGACCCGAGGGAACACTCGTCGCCGCGGGCTACCTGGACCCCCGGCCCGCACCCTTCCCGGCAATGCCGCTCACGATCTTCCGCTACCGCAGCTTCGAGCACACGCTCGACGAGGTCGTGGTGCGGCGCATGGCGGCCTTCCTGAACGCCGGTGTGCGCCTCGGTGCGCTGCGGCCCGCCGTCGACAAGGTGTTCGCCCTCGACGACGTCGCCGAGGCCCACCGCCACCTCGAGAAGGGGCTGCATGCCGGACGGAAGATCGTCGTCACGGTCTAGGCCGACCCGCCCCGATTCACCGCGGCGAGCGGTGTTCCGGTCAACCCGGTGGCTGACCGGCTAGTGTCCTGCGCCGGAATTACCACCATGATTTCTGGCGCAGGACACTTGCGTCCGGCACCGGAATTCGTGCTCAGCGGTTTTCGGTGGAGACGACCACCGGTATCCGGTTCAGCCGCTCCAGCAGCAATGCCGTTTCGGCCGTCGTGGCGAGGACGGTGCAGCTGACGCGGCTTTCCACCATGCCGTCCCGCACGTCGGCACTGAGGTTGCGCACCCGGTAGCGGCGGCCGTGCAGCAGGGTGACCACCCGCAGGACGCTGGCCAGACCGCCGGTGACGTTGGCGGTCACCGAGCGGTGCTGGGGTTGCTCGGTGGTGCTGCTGACGTGCGGTTTCGGATCGTCGGCCGGTTCGGGACGCGTGGCGACGGCGGGGTTTGTCATGACGGATCTCCTCGGGCAGGTGTCTGCGAAAGATCCGGACCAGGTCCCGGGGAACGCGCGGGCATCCAGCGCGCCGGTGGCCTGGCTCAGCCGGCGCGCCAGGGAATGATGATGATCCCGCGCATGCCTGGGACCCTACCTTCCGGACCCGGGTTCTGGCGACCAGAACGCCGTGGCACTCGGGCCTGATCGAGGTGCGTCATGAACGGGTGGGTGGCCAGTGGGGTCACTTCGGCGGTGATGTAGGAGGTTCAGAGGTCGATGCCGTACAGGGCGGCCGCGTTGGCCGAGTTGACCTTGTCCCGTCCGGCGGAATCGAAGTTGCTGAGAAAGGTCTCGATCTCCGCCCGGCTCGGCTGCTGGAACGGGTAGTCGGTGGAGAAGATCAATCGGTCCACGCTGGTCACCGACAGCGCGTGCTGGAGCAGCGCCGGGTTGAACATCCCTGACATGGTGATGAAGAAATTGGACCGCAGATAGTCCGAAATGGACCTTTCCAGTCCGGCGATCCGGGCCAGGCTTTCGGCGCGGTCGAGCCAGAACAGCAGCATCTCGCCCCAGTGGCCGAGGACGACCTGCAGATCGGGATGACGGTCGAAAGTGCCGCGCAGAATGAGCCGGAGGGCCGCGGTCGCGGTGTCGAGGTGCCAGCCCCAGCCGAAGGTGGACAGACCCAGATTGGTGAGCTCGGCGAATCCGCGGTAGGACGCCGCCCGCACGGCGGCGGAGGGGATCTGGGGGTGGATGAACACCGGCTGCCGCAATTCCGCCGCGGCGGCGAAGAATTCGTCGTAGCACGGGTCGTCGAGGAACGTGTCGCCGCTGCGGCCGTAGACCATGGTGCCGACGTGCCCGAGGCCGGCGGCCCGTTCGAGTTCGGCGGCGGCGTGCCGCGGGGCCGACATGGGCACCGTGCACTGCGCCCGGAAGCGGGACGGGTGTCGCTCGACGACCTTCGCCGCCACGTCGTTGGCGGCGCGGCTGAGTCGCACCGCGTCCTCGGCGGGCAGCGGGTGGGTGCCCGGCGGGGTGAGGGCGAGCACGGACAGGTCGATGCCCTGATAGTCCATTGTGGCCAGTCGGCCGGTGCCGAGGTCCTCGAGCCGCTGTGTGTGGTCACCCATCCGGTTGAAAGCGAGGCTGTCGTCCCGCTGCCCAGGGGGCAGGGCTTCCAGGGCCGCGCTCAGGTCCGGCAGCATCCAGTGTTCTTCGATGGCGATGAGGGTCATGCTCTGGTTCTCCTTCGACACCTGTCAGGTGACAACCACTATACTTATCCGATGATAGATATCAAATGATTGCAATCATGTGACAGGCAAGCTACCGTGCCGGTGTGGACGAGGCAGAGGAGCTGGCGCTGTTCGAGCTCGCCGACCTGATCCTGGCGCTGAGCCGGCAGATCCAGGCGGCCAAGCAGGGCGCGGAGATTTACCCGGGCACGTCGTGGACTCCGTTGGAAAGCGCGGTGATGCGCTTCATCGATCGCAACCCCGGCACCACGGCGGGCGAGGCCGCCGAGGCGACCCGGCTCATCTCGAGCAACTTCAGCCGGGCCCTGCGCGCGCTGGAGAAAAAGGGGTTGGTGCGTCGCGAACGCGACCCGCACGACGCGCGGCGCCTGCACCTCTACCCGACCGAGCAAGCGCACGAGAACCTGCGGCGGCTACGCGGCCTGTGGAGCGAGCTGCTGGCCGGCACTGTGACCGACCCGGCCGACATCGAGTCCGTGGCCCGGCTCCTCCGTGGGATGGAAGCCGCACTCAACGCCCGGCAGTGACCCATCCGCGGCCGGGACGACGGACAACCAGGAAGGCCACCACCCATGAGCCAGCCGAAACCGCCCTGATCATCGGCGCGTCCCGGTCCATCCGACGTCCGCCGGGTGTCCGCCTGGTCGTATCAGTCGTATCAGGAGGAACACCGTCAGCTTGACGACCTCGGCCATGGTGGCGCCCGCGGCGGCCAGCGCGGCGGTGAGATGGTCCGCCTTGCCGGGTGAACCGATCTCCCGTTCTGTTCGTGGCATCGATGTCCGTCTCTTCGTCGTCCGCCGGTCCGATTCGGGTGTTTCTCTGACAAACCGGCCATACACCGTCCACGATGGACATGCTCAACGCCTGGCATCGAAAGCCTGACCGACTCAAGGGACGAGACACCAGATGACCACGACCGAACGATTCGGCCGTTTCGCCGACCACGTCACGACCTATCTCGGTGCGGTCGAACGCGTCGAGTCGGCCGAGACCGCTGAGGGCAACCGCGGCTACGACCTGCTGTTCGTGCGCCACTCCGAAATGGAGGTCGCGTCGGTGGTGAGCAACGGTCTCCGGTTCCAGAACCTGGTCGGCGACGTGCCCGAGGAACTGGCCTGTTCGGTCGGCACCCCGCAGGTCGAGGCGGCGCACTACCTGGTGGACACCGTGGCCCAGATGGTGTTGGACAACGAGGCGGTCCTGGAGTACGGCCGGGTGATCCCCAGTCCCGATCCGCTGCTGCCGGGCACGAACATCCAGGGTGTGGTGGCGATGGCGCACCCCTACGCGCCGGACGAGTTCGACCTGATGCGCAACGAGGCGGGCGAGGTCGAGCTGCAGTTCGTGACGCTGGTGCCGATCACGAAGGCGGAGTCCGAGCTGGGCCAGGCCGAGGGCATCCAGGTGCTGTACGGCAAGTGGCAGGAAGCCGGGACCGATCTGCTCGACATCACCCGCGAATCGGCGGTCTGATCAACTCCCGGGTGGTTGCCCCGCCCCGGGAACTCCTGACGAAGTGACCGGTCGGCCAGCCGGAGGCAGCTGATCGCGCTCTGGGGGACGGGCTTGGTCTCATGGGGGATTTCCCGATCCATGCGAGGGCAGTGACGTACTGTCCGTAAGATCAGGGTCCAGTTTCCTGATCGGATCACTTCTGGAGGATGACCACATCGTGACCGAGTCCGGCACAGCTGCGGACCAGCAGATCAGTGCGCTGCACGCGGAGGCGGACAGCACGATGGCGCGCCTGAAGGACCGCATGGCGAACATACAGCAGGCCCAGCAGCAGGCGTTGCAGGCGACCGGCGAGGCCAGCTCGCGGGATGGCTCGGTCCGCGCGAAGGTCGACGCGACGGGGGTGGTCACCGCGCTGACCCTTTCGCCGACGGTGTTCGAGCGGTCCACGCCCGAGAAGCTGGCGCAGACGCTGGTCGCGACCTTGCAGAGCGCCGCAGCCCAGGCCCGGGCCGAGCTGGCCGCCGGGATGGCCCCGACCGAGCCCGAGGAGGGCCTGTCGGCGCAGGCGGCCGAGGGGCTGGCCGCGTTCGGTATCCAGAAGACCGGCGTGCCGGAGGTTCCGCGCACCGCCGAGGACCCGACAGCCCAGGACACCTGGGGCGACCAGCCGCCGCCGGTCGACCCGGCCGCGCAGCAGGCCTGGCAGAACGGGCACGCGACCGAGCCGGAGCCGGAGCCGTCGCCTGCCCCGCAACCGGTCCGCGCGGCCCGGCCGGCCGCCCGACCGACCCGCGACGACGCCGAGGACTGGCCGTCGGACGAAAGGCCTTGGTGATCACTCGTGGGCATGGTGTTGCCGGACGCGCTGGCGTGGGTGCTGAACATGGTGGGCATCGACTGGCCGAACATCGACGAGGACGAGTTGCGATCCACGGCCGATTCGATGCGGCAGATCGCGGAGGACCTGACCAGTAACTCCGGTGACGCGGACTCGCAGGTCAAGCAGATGCTGTCGAACAACTCCTCGGAGTCGATGGAGTTGTTCGAGGCGTTGTGGAACAAGCTGTCCGGCTCGCACGTGCCGCAGATGGCGCAGGGCATGAAGGTGGCTGCGGGGGCGTTGGACGCGGGCGCGGTGATCGTGGTCGGGATGAAGGTGGCCGCGATCGCGCAGTTGGCGATTCTGGCCGCGGAGATCATTTCCGATCAGGTCGAGGCGGCGTTCACCTTCGGTGCGTCGGAGGCGTTGATTCCGGTGCAGACGGTGGCGACGCGGGAGATCATGAAAACGATCGAGAAGCAGATCGTGGATCAGTTGGAGCAGCAGTTGATCGGCGCGGTGGAGGGTCCGGTGATCGACGCGTTGACCAGCGCGGGCACCGAGCTGGCCGGTCAGTTGCTCGGCGATGGGACGGTCGACATGAGCAAGGTGGTCTCGGCGGGCGGGTCGGCGCTGGCCGACGACGCGAAGGATGTGGCGTCGAATCCGTTGTCGGCGGTCGGGTTGTCCGGCTCCGGTGAGTCGTCGGAGTCGGCCTGATGGGATCGGTGATGTCCAAGGGCAAGGGCGTCAGCCTCAACCCGGATGAGCTGGAGCAGACCGGTTCCCACGTCGGGGGCTTCGGTGACCGGGTGGCCGAGCACACCAGCAAGCTGGGTACCACCAACCAGAGTCTGTCCGCGCATGTGCGGTCGGACAAATCGGGGTTGGGCAAGGTGTTCAGCAAGTTCGTGGACAAGACCAGCACCGCCTTCTCCGACATGGGCAAGGAGTTGTCCCGGGTGGTGAAGGGGGCGGGCACCCGGCTGAAGACGACCGGCAGGACGACTCGCAAGAACGAGTCGGATGTCACCCAGTCGATGAAGGGCATCAAGCCCAACGAGGCCGGTGGTTCGAGCAAGCCGGCGAGTGAGACGCCGACGAAACCCTCGTCCAGCAACGAGAACACGAACAAGCCGTCGTCCTCCGCGCCGCCCGGGAAGGACAAGCCGAACTCCGAGAAGCCGGAATCGCCGCAGGGCCCGGGGCAGGGGCACAACGACGAAACCCAGACGTCGTCGGCTTCGCCGAAGGACGACAAGCCGAAATCCGAGACGCCGGACCCGGAGACCCAGTCCAAGATCAACGATCATCAGCAGAAGGCCGACAACCACAAGCAGGATGCCAACGACGACTTCTTCACCGACGAGGAGAAGAACCGCTTCGGCAAGGCGCAGGGTTACCACCAGAACGCGGCCGACAACTACAAGAACGGCAACCACGAGCAGGCGCACAACAACGCCACGGCTGCCGGGCACCAAGAGCATGCCATCAAGGTGCACGACGACGCCATGGAAAGCGGGGGCAAACAGAAGCAACACCAGCAGCAGGCCGCCGGCCACTACGAGCAGGCCGCCGAACACTCGGCCAACGGCCAGCACGATGCCGCGAACGCGCACGCCAGCGCGGGCTCGCACCACGAACAAGCCGCGAACCACGTCGGCAAGAAGCAATACGGGCCGGCCGACCGGCAACAGGTCGCCGCCCGGCACGACAGCCAGGCCGCCGACCAGCACAGCGAGGCCGACAAGCTGTCGCCCGACGACCCCGCCGCGCAGGACCACCGCACGTCGGCCGGCCACCACCAGCAGGCCGCCGGCGACTTCGCGAACAACCGGCCGCAGCAGGGGCACGCCTCCGCCGCCCAGGCCAACCAGCACGCCGCGAACGGGTACCAGAAGCAGGGCAACAACGAACTGGCCCAGCACCACCAGGGGCTGGCCAACAACCACCAGAACGCGAGCGACCACCTCGGCCAGGCCGACCAGCACCACCAGCAGGCCGACACCGCGCAGAAGCAGAAGGACGACGCGGCGCGCCTGCAGCATCAGCGGGAAGAGTGGAAGCAGCAGCAACTCGCGGCGCACCAGAACGGCATCGCGCACAACACGCACCAGCAGCTGGTTTCGCACAACGCCGGAGACACCGCGCAGGCCAACCATCACCAGCAGGCGGTCGAGCATCACCAGCAACAGCAACAGCAGCTGGAGAACTATCACCCGCCGGCCGCGCCGACCCACACGCCCACCGATCCGCACACCGCGGATCACGTGCCCTACCAGGCGCCGGCCAACCAGCCACACGTGTACCGGTGGGACGACCGGCGGCCGGAGCAGGCGTTCTCCGAAGGCATGAAGCCGCAGGAATCCAGTACCGACCACAGCCTCTACACGCACACCCTGGGCGGCACGTCGACCCATTACGTGAGCACCAGTGGGGACCCCGCGTTCCAGTGGCCGAAGCAGAACCGGTACGTGATGAACCCGCCCGCCGGCACGCACGACGCCAATGCCACGCTGGGTACGCATTCCCCGTATCCGCACCAGCAGGAGGCCACCGCGCCGGGCACGATCCCGGGCGATCACATCATCGCGGCGGAGAATCCCACCACCGGTGAAGTAGAGTTCCCGTCCCGGGGAGGCAGGCTGTGACCCGCTCGACACCACCGCCGATCACCGACGAGCTGCGGGCCGCGGCACGCAACCGGCCCAACGGCTGGGTCTACCCGACCGACCCGATGTTCGCGCCCGGCGAGGCCACTCCCGGCTACGCGGTCATCGGGGCGTGGCGGGTGGACGGCAGCGGAGAGATCACCGGGGAGTTCCAGCCCAATCCGGACTACCGGCCCTCGCCGGTCGCGCTGGGCCTGCCGCCGGCCGGCAACCACCTGGAGACGATGTTTCAGTTGGTGGCCACCGGCTATGCCGACGAGCAGCCGATGCTGGCCGCGCTGGCCGACGCGTCGCCGCTGGCCTTCGTCGACGGCATCACCCCGATCACCCGCGTCGCCGACGGCGCCACTGTGGTGCCGGTCTATACCTCACCCGGCTACCTGCCCGCCTCGCCGGACACCGCGATGCCGATCAGCGTGCGTGACGTGCTCAACGAGCATCCGGACTACGAGATCGAGATCAATCCCGGAAGTCCGCTCACCGCAAGGATTCCCGGCGAGGAAATCCTGAACGCCCAGCCGGCCACCTGACGCCGGCGGACCCGGCGTCGGCCTTTCCGGCGCACGCCGGTTATGGCCGCGCCGGGAGGTGTCCCGCGTCGAGACACTGTGATGATTGTCGAAATGCGTGGCGCGGACCGGCCCGGGAAAGGTTGCCTAACCTACATTTCGTGGATTAGAACGGTCGGCTTGTCCGCTTTTCACCGGTACTGGCGGCGCTGACCGGCCGCGTTAATCCCTGAGTCATGTGGCGTCCGCCGCGAATCCAACTTCGCCGATTAGAACAAGGCCCGCATCCACGAACCAATGGAGGGCTGATGTCGCGCAGATTTGTGCCTGCTGGGGCTGAACCCGTGGTCGCTGCAGGCGGTCCGGGCACAGCACACCCCGGTTCTCCCGGTGCCGTCACAGCAGTGATCAATTGATTCGTTTCGGGGGTCGGCCAGCCTAGGCCGGCCCCCGAAACGTTTGCGCATCCACGCTGAACTTCGTAGCTGACATTCTACTGAATATTCAGTTCAAAAGACTGATATTGACGCTCAGATTCAGTGATGTTCTACTTGCGCCGTGGTTGACACCGAGAGGCGAGTGACGCTCACCGAGCTCGCGGAGGCGGCGGGCACGTCGCGAGCGGCGGCCTCCTACGCGTTGAACGACCAGCCGGGAGTCAGCGACTCGACCCGGCATCACGTGCTGGAGACGGCCAAGCGCATCGGCTACAAGCGCCGTTCCCCCCGCCGTCCGGTCATCCAGACCCGCAGCTTCGGCGTGGCTCTCTCGCCGACTCGCCACCACGGCGAGACCCCGAACTACTTCGTGGCCGAGCTGCTGGCCGGCGCCAACCAGGAGGCCCAGCGCCGGGACGTCGGCCTTGACGTGCAGATCTGGACGCCGAACTGGGAACCCGACCACCGCGGCCGGGTGGACGGGGTGCTGTTCCTCGGCGGTGCGATCGATCCGGACTTCATCGCCGCCACCGAACTGCCCGCCGTGATCGTCGGGACGTCGTTCTCCGAGTTGACGGTCGACTCCGTGCTGGCCGACAACCGGCAGGGCATCTACCTGTCCACGGCCCACCTGCTCGACCAGGGCTGCCGCCGGGTCGCCCTGCTGAACGGGCCGGACCACGCGACCACCACCAGCAGCAAGCTGACCGGGTACGCCGACGCCCTCATCCAGCGCGACCTGCGCCTGGACTTCGCCGATGTGCGGACGGTCGAGTTCGACGCCGCGGCGGGGGAGGCCGCGGCCCGCGAACTGCTCAGCGGCCCGGATCGGCCGGACGGCATCGTCGCGGGGGACGACGTGATCGCGATCGGTGCGCTGCACGCGGCCCTCGACCTGGGCCTGCGGGTGCCGGAGGACCTGCGGATCGTCGGCTTCGGCAACAGTCCGACCGCGGAGCTGATGCGGCCCGCGCTGAGCAGTGTCGACGTCTTCCTGCAGCAGATGGGACACCTGGCGGTGCGGCGGTTGCTCGACCGGCTCGACGCCGCCGGGTCGGACGTGCCGTTCGTGCGCAGCCTGGTCGGCCCGCGGCTGGCGGTGCGCGACTCCTCGGGTGCGGCCTCGTGAGCGGGGACGCGCGCGGGATCACCCTGCGCCCCGGCATCCACCTGGTGGCCAGTGGTCCGCTGGGCCTGTCCCACCCCCTGGATTGCCACGCCTACCTGGCGGAAACCAGCGCCGGGCCGTACCTGATCGACGCCGGCGTGGACCCGGCGGCCACCGCGGTCCGGGCCAACATCACGGGGCTCGGGTACGCGTTGAGCGATCTGCGCGGCATCCTCGTGACCCACGCGCACGCCGACCACGCGGGCGGGGTGCGGGCTTTGGCCGACGCGAGCGGCGCCCCGGTGTTCGCCGATGCGGCCGAGCTGGCACTGCTGGCCGAGGGCAGCGACGAGGCCCTCGGGCTGCGCGCGGCCAAGGAGAACGGCACCTACCCGCGCGACTACGTCTATCCGCACTTCACCGGCGGTCATGCGCTGTCCGAGGGCTGGTCCTCCGGTCCGGGCGATCGCGTGCTGACCGCGATGCCCACTCCCGGGCACTCGCCCGGTTCCACCTGCTTCCGGCTCGACACCCCGGGCTATCGCGCGCTGTTCAGCGGGGACACGCTGTTTCTCGGCGGGTTCATCAGCGTGCTGAACATCGACGGCTCCGATCCCGGCGTCTACCGGCGCAGCTTGCCCCGGCTGGGCGAACTCGCGGTCGACGGGCTGTTCCCCGGGCACTACCTGTTCGCCGTGCACGGCGGTCAATCGCACATCGACCTGACCCTGGAACGCCTGCGTAAGAGCGTGCTGCCCAACGTCGCGCTGTCCTGGCTGCCCTACCCCCAGTTGTGAGGCGGCACATGACCTTTTCCCGGAACACCGTGCGGATCGTCGTCGTGGGCGGCGGCCCGATGGGGCGGCGGCACGCGCGCACCGTGGCCTCGACGCCCGGCACGTCCCTGGCCGGAATCGTCGACACCGCCGAAGCGGTCCGAAAGCGCGCGGCGGCCGAGTTCGACGTGCTGACCGCGGGCACGCTCGACGAACTGGGCACCGAGCGCCTCGACGGCGTGATCATCGCGCTGCCCGACGCCATCCACCGCGAAGCGACGGTGCACGCCCTCGAACGAGATCTGGCCGTACTGGTGGAAAAACCGTTGGCCACCAACATCGAGGACGCACAGTCCATTGTGGCCGCCGGGCGGGACCGGCTGCTGATGGTCGGGCACCTGCTCCGGTTCGATCCACGCTACGTCGCCGCCCGGCGCCGGGTGCAGGCCGGTGATCTCGGCGAGCTGCTGCACGTGTACGCCCGGCGCAACAGCGCAACCGGCGCGGCCCGCCGGTACGGCGGCACCACGAGCCTGGCCCACCACGTGTCGGTGCACGATCTGGATCTGCTGCGCTGGGTGACCGGCCGCGAGGTGGTGAACGTGCGGGCCCAGGGGGTGAGCCGGGTGCTGGCCGAAAATGGGCACCTGGACAGCCTGCAGGCGTTGCTGCGGCTGGACGACGGCAGCAGCGCCGTGCTGGAGAGCTGCTGGGTTCTGCCGAAGCACCTCGGTTCGGCCATCGACTCGCGGTTCGAGGTCACCGGGACCGCCGGGATGCTGGAGGTCACCGGGTTCGTCCAGGGGCTGACCGTGTCCGACGCCATCGGCACCGGTTACCCGGACACGACCCGCTACGCCGAGTACGACGACGGTTCTGCCGGCGGGATTCTGGCCGCCGAGATCGCCCATTTCGTCCGGTGCATCGAACGCGGCACCGCCCCGTCGGTGGCCCCGGAGGAGGGGCTGGCGGCGGTCCGGCTGGCCGCCGCCATCGAGCTTTCGCTCACCTCGGGCGAGGACGTGCCGGTCACCGCCGGCCGCGATCGCCTCCTGACCGAAACCCCGAAACGAGGATGACCATGACCGCAATGCAGTCGGCGACAGTGCGCGTTGGCCGGTCCAGGTATCTGCGAATTCTCCTACCCGTGTGCCTGACCTTTTTCGTGGTCGCCATCGACCGGGCCAACATTTCCGTTGCCGTGCCGACGATCGCCAGTGCCTTCCAGGTGTCCACGGCGGTGATCGGGGTGGTGCTCTCGGCCTTCTTCTGGGGTTATGTCCCGATTCAGCTGCCGGGCGCGCTGTTCGGCACCTATGTCAACGCCCGGTGGCTCATCACCGGTTCGTTGCTGGCGTGGGCATTGGGCACTGTCCTGAGTGGAATGAGCCATTCGCTGCCCGAGTTGATCGCCAGCCGGGTCGTGGTCGGCCTGGCCGAGGGAGCGGCGGTACCGACCCTGCTGGTGCTGATCCAGCGCTGGTTCCCGGTCGAGGAACGCGCCCGCGCCACCTCCGCGTTCTTCGTGTTCGGACAGCTGGGCAACCTCACCGGCACCGCGATCACCGGCGTGCTGATCGCCGCCACCTCCTGGCAGACGACGTTCTTCCTGGAGGCGATCCCGTCGGTGATCGTCGCGATCATCGTGGCCATCTGGATCGCCGACCGGCCCGAGTCCGACCGCCGTCTCGGTGGCGCCGAACGGGAAATGCTGCTGGACAGCCGAGCCCGCGAGGCCGCCGAGACCGGAACCAGGCAGTCCGCGCCGTGGACCTCGGTCGTGCGCAGCCCGATCCTCTGGGGCTTCGTGTTCGTCTGGATCATGTCCTCGGCCGGCAGCTACGGCCTGCAGTCCTGGGTGCCGACGGTGGTCAAGGAGGCGACCAGGAGCGGCATCGGCAGTGTCGGGCTGCTCTCCGCGATCCCGTACCTGGTGTCGATCGTGCTGCTGATCGTCGTCGGATTCGCCTCGGACAAACTTCACCGGCGGGATTTGTTCATCATCGCCGGATTCGTGCTGGCCGGTATCGCGATCTTCCTCGGCCCGGCGCTGTCCGACCCGGCCGGCCGGCTGACCGTGATCTTCCTCGGCGTCGGGTGCAACGCCGCGATCACCGGCATCATCATCGCCTGGCTGGAGGACCTGACTCCGCACACGCACGCCGGTATCGCCATCGGCATGGTCCAGTTCTTCGGGCAGATGGCCGGTATCGGCACGCCGCTGGCCGTCGGTTTCCTGGCCGGGAACGGCCCGGCCACCGGTGCGCTGTGGATCATCGGCGTCGGTCTGCTGCTGGGGGCCGCGATGAGCGTGCTGCTCTACGTCGGGGCCCGGCGCCGCGCTCGGCGCTCCACCAACGACCGGCAGCTGCTGGCCGAGGGGGCGGCGTGACCGTCCGGCGGCTGGCTGAGCTGAACTGGGCCGAGCTGACCGAGGCGGCACCGCGCTCGATCGCGATCCTGCCCATCGGCTCCCAGGAGCAGCATTCGGCCCATCTCCCGCTGGGCACGGACACCCTGCTCGTGGAGGCCGCTCTCGACCGGGCGCTGACCGGGTTCGACGGGACCGACGGCCCGGCGCTGATCCGGCTGCCCACCATGCCCTACGGGCACAGTCCGCACCATCTGTTCCGGGCCGCGATCAGCCTCGGCCCCGAAACCCTGCTGCGGGTGCTGGCCGAGTTCCTGGACAGCCTGCACACCTGCGGGTTCGCCCGGGTCCTGATCGTCAACGGGCACGGCGGCAACACCGAGTTGCTTTCCGTTGCGGTGAAACAGTTCGCGCTGCGCGCACCGGTGGTGGCCGCGACCTGCGACTACTGGGACGTGGCGGCCGGCGAGGACTCGGACGGCGTCGAGGACCCGGGCACCACCCCCGGTCACGCCGGCCGGTTCGAGACCTCGTTGATGCTGGCCGCCCATCCCGCGCTGGTCGGTGATCCGTCCGGCCAGCCCGCTCCGGACGCTCCGCCGCTGTTCGACCGTCCGGTCCATCCCGGCCTGACGATCGCGCCGAGCGGAGAGTGGGCGCGCGTCGGCGGCCTGACCGACGACCCGGCCGCGGCGGACGCCGAACGCGGCCGGGCCCTGCTCGGCCGCCGCGCCCGCGGACTGGCCCGCGCGATCCACGCTTTCGACCAAGCGACGACCCACTGGACAGGAACCTCGTGAAGATCACCGATGTCGACGTGACCGTCGTCAACATCCCGCTGGTGAACCCGTTCACCAGCTCGTTCGAGACCAAGACCGGCGAGACCCGCACCATCGTGCGCATCCGCACCGACGACGGCACCGTCGGCTGGGGCGAGACGATGTGGGGCGCGCCGGTGGCCGCGCTGACCCGCAAGCTGGCCGAGTCGCTGATCGGCGCCAGCCCGTTCGCGTTGGAGGCCTTCCACCGCAGGCACGAGATGGTCCCGTTCTTTCACGGCTACCTCGGTTATGCGGCGCTGGCCGGTCTGGACGTGGCCTGCTGGGACCTGATGGGCAAGATCACCGGGCAGTCGGTGACCGACCTGCTCGGCGGCCCGGTCCGGGACAGTGTGCCCATCACCGCCCTGATCACCCGGGCCGACGCCCCCGGGGTCGACGCCGCCGCACTGCCCGCCGCGCTCGGCGAGCACACCGCCGAAGTGGTGGCCGAGGGCGGGTTCACCGCAGTGAAACTCAAGGGTACCAAGGACATCCGGGGCGATGTGGCGATCATGGAGGAGCTGCGGGAAAGTCTGCCCGAGGTGGAGCTGCGGGTCGATCCGAACGCGGCGTGGAGCGTGCCGGACACCATCCGGGCCGGGCGGCGGCTGGAAGCGCTGGACCTGGAGTACCTCGAGGACCCGTGCAAAGGCATCGAGGGCATGAGCCGGGTGCGCGAGCGGGTGCGGATTCCGTTGTGCACCAATATGTGCGTGGTCGAGTTCGAGGATTTCGCCCCAGCCGTGCGGGCCGGCGCGGTCGACGTCATCCACGGTGACGTCTTCAAATGGGGCGGCATCCGGCAGACCAAGGCGCTGGCCGCGCACTGCGAAACCTTCGAACTGGGCATGAACCTGCACAGCGGGGGCGAGCTGGGCATCGCCACCGCCGCCCACCTGGCCGTGGTGGCCAGCACCCCGGTGCTCGACCGCGCCATCGACAGCATGTACTACCTGCACGCCGACGACATCATCGAGCCGATTCCGCTGGTCGAGGGGCGGCTGACCGTGCCGACCGGACCCGGCCTCGGCGTCACCGTCGACGAGGACAAGCTGGCCCGCTTCGCCGAACTCAATGCCCGGCAGGGCGATCTGACCGGCTGAACACAGGATTGTGTTGTCCGGCACGGGTTTCGTACCGGACAACACAACGGGTGCGCGATCAGCCCAGCGCGGCCCGCGGCGCCGGGGCGTCGCCGCGGTGGACGATCCGGCCGTGGCGGGCGGCGTGGCGGAGCATCAGCGCGGCGGCGACCAGGCAGGTCAGGATGGCGGCGATGCCGGCCTCCGGGCCGAACGAGCCGCCGGTCAGCACGGTCGAGCCGGACAGGGTGGTGTGCACGAGCCCGCCGAACTCGCTCGACTTGCCCGACACCGCGGTGCCGAAGCCCGCCTCCACCAGGTTCCAGGCGAAGTGCACGCCGATCGGCAGCCAGAGCGAACGAGTGGCGACGTAGGCGGCGCCCAGCAGCAGGCCGCCCTGCAGGGCGATCGAGATCCCGCCCCAGATCTCCGCACCCGCACCGGCCTCGGTGCTGCCGGCCAGGTGGACCAGGCCGAAGAGCACGGCCGAGATCGCCAGCGCGGCCCAGGTGCCGAAGCGCTCCTCGGCGATCCGGAAGATGATCCCGCGGAACACCACTTCCTCGGTGGCCGCCGCGGTGGCCATGATGCCAATGGTGGCAAGGAATTTCCACAGATCGCCGCCGGACATCTGCCAGCCGCCGAAGGCCAGGATGATCAGCATGGTGACCACGAACGCGGCGCCCCCGATGACGCTGCCCCACACCAGTCCGGAGCACGCCTGGCCGCGCGACAGTTCATCGACCGACGACCGGCGCTCGACGGCTTTGCTCAGCCGGGCGTAGCAGAGCAGGGTGAGCGCCGCGGCGGCCACGCCGACCACCAGCGTCAGCAGGCCGAGACCGTCCAGCACGACGGTCAGCTCCTGGGCGACGATCATCATGATCAGCATCGCGACCAGCAGAATCGGCAGGCGCCACTGGCGTAAGCGGGTCCGGGGCCCGCGCTCGTCGGAAACGGCACCGGCCGGGTCAGGGGAGGACATCACCGCGGAATTCCCTTCGCTCGTTTGACAACCGCGTCGCCGGCGCGCCGGACGATGACCAGAAACCTAGAAGCCACCGGCCATGCCGCGAATCACCCCGCGGTGGACAATCCCGCGTAGCTCGCGCGGGGGACGCGACGGGTCACCGCGTGGTCGGCCGCGGCCAAGGTGCTCGTGGCCTACGACGAGCAGGCCCGGCCGGCCGGCCGGGACCGACCGGCGCCGGTCAGCCGTGGCGAGTGCCACAGATCCGCGGGATACGCCGTTGACGTGCTGATCCGCGGCCGAGACGGGGGGACAACGAGCGCCCGGCCATGCGAGTTCAGCCGCGATCCCTAGCCTGGAGCGGGTGCGTGGACTCAGCCCAGTCAGCAAGCTGGCCGGCCTGTGCCTGCTGGCCGGAGTGTTGCTCGCCGGTGTGCTGGCGCCGGTGGTGATCGGCGCCGGAACGGTGTCCAACACGGTCAGCGACTCGGTCGGCGCCATCCCGAACCAGCTCGTCGGCGTCCGGATGCCGATGGTCACCACGGTGACCGATCGCAACGGCGCGCCCCTGGCCACGCTCTACGACCAGTACCGGCTTCCGGTGTCCTATCAGCAGATCTCGCCCAACATGACCTCGGCCATCGTGGCCATCGAGGATCGCCGGTTCTTCGCCGAACAAGGTGTGGACCTGCAGAGCACGATGCGCGCGGCGGTGCACGACGCGAGCGGCGGCAGCCTGCAGGGTGCGTCCACCATCACCCAGCAGTACGTGAAGAACTACCTGATCAATGTGGTGGACCGGGGTAATCCCGTGGCGCAGCAACAGGATCAGTCCGACACCGTGGCCCGCAAGCTGCGCGAGGCGAAGATGGCCGCACAGGTCGGGCAGAGCCTGTCCAAGCCGGCGGTGCTGGCCGGGTACCTCAACGTGGTCGAGTTCACCGGGAACGTCTACGGCATCGCCGCGGCCGCGCAGGCCTATTTCGGCACGACCCCGGACAAGCTCACCGTGCCGCAGTCCGCGCTGCTGGCCGGGATGGTCAACAACCCCAACGAATACGACCCCTACACGCACCCGCAACAGACCCTCGCCCGGCGCAACACGGTGCTGGATGCCATGGTGCGCAACGGCGCGCTCAAACCCCAGCAGGTGACGCAGGCCAGGGCGCAACCGCTGGGCGTGCTGCCGGGCGGTCCGCAACTGCCCCCGGGCACCTGCCTGGCGGCCGCGCCCGATGCCGGGTTCTTCTGCCAGTACGTGGTGCGATACCTGGAAAAAGCCGGCTTCACCGCCGACGATCTGCTCACCGGCGGCTACACCATCCGGACCACCATGGACCCGGCGGTCAGCCAGCAGGTCAAGAACTCGGTCGAAGCCAACGTTCCCACCACCCAGAACGGGGTGGCCAACGCGCTCGCGGTGATCGCGCCCGGCCAGCAGTCGCACGACGTGCTGGCCATGGTGGCCAACCGCGACTACGGCACCGACGCCTCGGCCGGACAGACCTCGACCAACCTGGTGTCCGAGGTCAGCAACTCGTTCGGGGCCGGGTCGTCGTTCAAGATCTTCACCGCCGCGGCCGCGCTGGAGCAGGGCAAGGCCGGGCTGGACACGCCGCTGCCCGATCCCGGCTCGGGTTGTTTTCCCTCGTCCGACCCGTCCGGCCGTGGGCACTGCTATCCGGTCCAGAACGACGGCGGTGGTTATCCGAATCCGATCAGCCTGCAGGACGCGCTGGCCACCTCGCCCAACGTCGCGTTCGTCGGACTGGAGCAACAGGTCGGCGTGTCCGCGGTGGTGCAGATGGCCGAACGGCTCGGCCTGCACGAAACGTTGAGCAGCAACGATTCCGGCCAGACGCCGGACCCGTCCTCCACCGATCCGCAGTACAACCAGCCGCAATCGCGATACTTCGCCAACTTTCCCTCGTTCACCCTCGGCGACAGTCCGGTCAGCCCGCTGGAGATGACCAACGTGTCGGCGACGCTGATGAGCGGGGGCGTGTGGTGCCCGCCCAACCCGGTGATGTCGGTGACCAGCCGGTCCGGCCGGCCGGTGCCGGTGGATGCGCAGCCCTGCCAGCAGGTGATTTCCCCGTCGGTGGCCAGCACGTTGCGGGCCGGGCTGAGCCAGGACACCACCAAGGGCACCTCGGCCAAGGCGGCCCAGGCCGCCGGATGGTCGCATCCGGGCATCGGCAAGACCGGCACCACCGAACAGAGCGAATCGGTGGCCTTCGTCGGCGGGACCGACCAGAAAGCCGTGTCCTCCATGGTGTTCGCGGACGGCTCGCACCCCAGGGAACTGTGCCCGGGGCCGCCGGTGCACCTGGGCAGTTGTGGTTCCGGCGCGTTCGGCGGGACGGTTGCGGCGCCGCCGTACTTCCAGGCGTTCAACCGGATTCTGGCCGGTCAGGCCGATATCCCGGTGCCGCAACCGGATCCCGCCTACCTGACCACCGGCGGGCACGGCCCGGGAGTGCCTTATGTGGTCGGCCAACCGCTCGGCGCGGCCGGCCCGGCGGTCACCCGGGCCGGTTATCCGGTGCATACCACCACGGTCGGCTCGGCGCTGCCGGCCGGGCAGGTGATCGGCGAGTCGCCGCAGGGCACCGTGCCACCGGGCACCCCGGTCGAGTTGTTCGTCAGCAACGGAATCACTCCGCGACCGAACCCGGTTGGCTGACCGGACCCGGGTGACGTGTGTGGTCGTCGCTGGTTGCCTCGGTGAGGTCTGTGCCACCCGCAGGCATCGTCGGCGGGGGCTCGAACATCTTTTCGGGCAAATGGAAAGATGCGGCGCGATTGGGAAACTTTCCCGCTGTGCCGGGGGATTGGTGGAGACGATGATGCGTCAGGCTGTGGTCGTGGCCGGGGGATTAGCCCTCGCCATCGGGCTGGTCGGGTGTGGGACTACCGACACGGTGAGCGGATTGGCGCAGTCCACACCGTCGGCCAGTGCGCCGGCGGCCACGACCAGCGCGCCGTCCTCGGGTTCGGGGTCGGGCTCGAGTTCGGCCGGTGGGGCGAAGACGGCGGCGGCCGCGATGACCTCGTTCGTCACGCAGGTGCTGCAGCAGCACTACGCCAAGGCGTGCAAGGACAACGCCCCGGGGGCCGCGCCCGGCCAGGCCCCGGCGACGGTGTGCGCCAAACCCGAGATGACCAAGACCCTGACCTCGCTGCACGACGCGTGGGCCAAACCGGGCGTGCAACTGCCGCCGGTAGGCAAGGTGAAGGTCAGCGCGCTGTCACCGCAGGGCGACTCGGTCACGGTGCCGGACACGGCGGTCACGCTGGACGGGCACACGCTGCACGACCTGGAGCTGATCGGTTCCTCCGGGGACACCAGCTCGTTCAAGATGTCCTTCGTGGTTACCAAGGTGAACGGCAGCTGGTACGTGTCCAACTTCAACATCGACGTCTGAGCGGTTCCGGCCGGAGCTGGGTCACTCGCTCCGGCCGGCTACCCGGGTCGCTCCACGCGCGAACAGGCGGTTCACTGACTCAACGGAAATCCTCGGCGTGATCCCGGGCCCACTCGGCGAAGGTCAGCGCAGGCCGGCCCAGGATCTTGGGCACCGCGTCCAGTTCGACCGGCAGCGCGGGCACTGTGCCGCGGCTCTCGATCAGCCGGTCGACCAGGAACGGCGGCAGCTGGGTGAGCTGTTCGGCGCGGAAGGTCTCCACGTCCACCTCGGTCAGCCGGACCGGTTCGCCGAGCGCGTCGGCGATCGCGGCCACCTGCTCGCGCGTGGTCGACGGGCCCGGCCCCAGCACCGGCGGGGCGGTGTCGCGCAGCGCGTCGCCCAGCAGCGCCCGCGCCGCCACTCCGGCGATGTCGCGTTCGTGCACCGGCGAGGTGGTGGCCTCCGGGAACGCGGTGCGCAGTTCGCGGTCGGTGCGGATGGTCTGCCAGCGCAGCGAGTTCGTGGCGAAGTATCCGCCCCGCACGAAGGTCCGGTCCAGCCCGGCCGCGTCGATGGCCTGTTCCACGGTGAGGTGGCGTAGCGCGATCGGGTTGGCTTCCGGGTTGGGCGCCTGCACCGAGTAGGAGGACAGCAGCACCACGTGGGTCACGCCCGCCTTGGTGGCCGCGGCGGCGAATTCGGTCGCGGTCTCCGGGTGGGCGTAGAGGAACACCTTGTCGACGCCGTCCAGCGCGGCCGGCAGGGTCGCCGGGTCGGTCAGGTCGGCCCGCACCACCTCGACCTCGTCCGGGAACTGGCCGGGCTGCGGCTCGCGGCTGGACGCGCGGACGGATTCCCCGGCCGCCAGCAGTTCGGTCAGCACGGCGCGGCCCACATGTCCCCGGGCCCCGGTCACCAGAATGGTCACGATTGCTCTCTTTTCGTTCGGAAGATCACGACCGGTTCATGGTGGACCATGGCGGGTCCGGTTCACGATTCGGCCGCCGGGAACTCGGGATTCGGTCGATGACGCGGAACCCGCGATGGGCCAAGGTCAACTCGGCGTGTCCCCCTACGAGAGCTGGTACACGTCCCTGCTCGGCCAGGCCGGCGCACCGCGGTAATCCGCTCAGCTGGTCTCCGGGACCAGCACACACCGCGTGCCGCGATAGATGGTGGGCATGCACTTGTTGCAGTGGATGCACAGTGACCGGGTGCCGTGGTCGGCGGCGATCCGGCGCGGCAGGTCGGGTTCGCGCAGCAACGCCCGGGCCATGGCGACGAAGTCGAATCCCTCGGCCATGGCCAGATCCATGGTCTCCTTGCTGGTGATGCCGCCGAGCAGGATCAGCGGCAGGTCCACCGCGGCCCGGAACTGGCGGGCCCGGTCCAGCAGATAGGCGTCCTGGTAGGGATAACTGCGCAGGAACCGTCCGCCGGCCAGCCGGATGGCCCAGCGTTGCGGCCGGGGGAAGGCGTTGGCGAACTCGGTGAGCGGGGCCTCGCCGGTGAACAGGTACATCGGGTTGAGCAGCGAACTGCCCGCGGTGAGCTCCAGCGCGTCCAGATTTCCGTCCGTGGCCAGCCAACGCGCGACCTGCAGGCTTTCCTCGAGCCAGAAACCGCCGGGCACGCCGTCGTCCATGTTGAGTTTCGCGGTGACGGCCAACCGGCCGCCGACCGCCGTGCGCACCGCGGCCGCGATGTCCAGCGCCAGCCGGGCCCGGTTGCGCAGGCTGCCGCCGTGGGCATCGGTGCGGTGGTTGAGTTTGGGGCTGAGAAAGGAACTCACCAGATAGTTGTGTCCAAAATGGATTTCCACCGCGTCGAAACCGGCCTGTTCGGCGATCGCGGCCGCCTCCGCGTGGGCCCGCACGATGCGGTCCAGATCGGCGGTGCTCGCGGCGTTGATCGGGCGCAGGCTCAACGGACTGAAGCCGCGGTTGGGTGCGAGCGCCGGGCGGCCGTTGGACACGCCGTTGGCCACCGGTCCGGCGTGGCCGAGTTGGGCGCTGACCGCGGCGCCCTCGGCGTGCACCGCGTCGGTGAGCCGGCGCAGGCCGGACACGGCGTCCGGGTTCATGAGGATCTGATGCCGGTCGGTGCGGCCCTCCGGCGCCACCGCGCAGTAGGCCACGGTGGTCATGCCGACGCCGCCTGCGGCGTGCCGGACGTGGAAGTCGACCAGCCGGCCGGTGATTTCGCCGCGCGGGGTCGAGCCTTCGAAGGTGGCGGCCTTGATGATGCGGTTGCGCAGCCGGGCGGGGCCGAGGGTGGCGGGGGCGAGAACATCGGTCACGGTGCGTCCAATCCGGCGATGACGAAGGTGCGCAGCGTCTGGACGGCGTCGGCGCTGGGCGCGGCGACGGTGGTCAGCGGGGTGCCGAAGGTGAGC
The DNA here is from genome assembly GCA_035551355.1 of Pseudonocardiaceae bacterium. Lineage (GTDB taxonomy): Bacteria > Actinomycetota > Actinomycetes > Mycobacteriales > Pseudonocardiaceae > DATATV01. Next base: position 27,888 of record DASZNF010000130.1, read on the forward strand.
AGGATCAGGTCGAAGGCCAGCAGCCAGCGGCGGGCGGCCTGGGTGGGTTCCAGGTCGGGCCGGGCGGCGCGGAGCAGGTCGACCCAGGACTCGGTGCGAAACCAGCGCGAGGTCCAGCTGACGTCCCGGCGGGCCAGCACCAGCCGGGACAGCAGGTGCAGGTGTAGCCGACCGGTGGGGTCGGCCGACAGGTCGGCCAGCGGGGTGAGCACCACATCGGCCAGCTCGGCCACCGTGGGTGGGCGGCCGCGTTCGGTGGTGGCGGCCAGCCGGGGTTGCCAGCGGGGCGCCAGGCGTTGTTCGAGCAGGGCGGCGACCAGGTTTTCCTTGGAGCCGAAGTGGTAGTGCACCGCGGCCGGATTCATGCCGGCGGCGGTGTTGATGGCCCGCACCGACACCCGGTCGTAGTCGGACTCCAGCAGCAACCGCTCGGCGGCGTCGAGCAGCTGGGCCCGGGTCGGCGCGTCGGGGCTGGCGTGAGTGCGCACGTCCCCAGCTCAACACACGAACATCGCCCGGGTCAATCAGTGACTGAATCAGTGATTGACCCGTTCAGGCGCAGCATGACCAGCTCCAGCTCGCCCGTCGGCCTCGTCGGGTGGAGGATCCGCAGCCAGGCGCTGTCCCGGCGAACTGCGCTCGATCCAGCGGATCGTCGGCGAGACCGTGGCCGAGCCGGCGCCCGCGATCGCCACCTCGGCAGCGGTCCGGGGCGGTGACGGGGCCGCCTCGCCCGACGTGCGGAAACAGCTCGTCGACTGGTCCCCGGCCGATCGGCTGCGCTACACCACCAATCTGTGCAACGCGCTGCTGGACGGCGCCTGGGTCGGCATTGGCCAGCTGGGTGGGTCAGCCGCTGGCGGTCAGGCCTGAGTTGCGGTAACCGAGGTCCCGGGACAGCGCGGTGGCCGCGTCCAGCACCTTCTGGGTGATCGGGCCGTGCAGCGCCTCGGTGGTCACGTCGGGGGCGTAGCCGCTGGCGTTGATGGCGGCCACCACGTGCCCGAGGTGGTTGTGCACCGGTGCGGCCACCGCCAGGGCGTTGGGCCGGGTCTCGCCGTGGTTGTAGCCGCGGCCCTCGTCCCGGATGCGGGCCAGTTCCTCCAGCAGCTCGTCCGGGGTGGTCAGGGTGGCCGGGGTGAGTTTGGGCAGCGGGATCGAGTTGACCCACTCGTGCGCCGTCTCGACCGGCAGGTAGGCCAGCAGCGTCTTGCCCAGACTGGTGGCGTGCAAGGAGAACGACCAGCCGACGTGGCCGGGCACCCGGTTGGACGCCTCCCGTTCCAGGCGTTCGATCACCACCGCGCGGCGGCCGCTGAGCGCGGCCAGGGAGGCGGCGGCGATCGGCGCTTCCAGCATGGCGCCCAGCCGGGGCAGGGACATCCGGCGCAGATCCAGTGAGTCCAGATAGGACACGCCGATGCTCAGGGCGGCCGGCCCGAGCTTGTACACGCCGCGTTCGTCGCGGTCCAGGTAGCCGTCGGTCTCCAGGGTCTTCGCGATGCGGAACGCGGAGGTGGTGTCGATGTCCAGCCGGTCGGTGGCCTGCTTGAGGGTGAGGCCGTGCTCGTGGTCGCCGATCAGTTCGAGGAACCGCAGGGCCCGGCCGACGCCGGCCAGGTAGTAGCGGTTGTCGCTCACCGAGTCCTCCCACGCCTGATTTCGCTGAGCGAGCTTAGCACCGTGACCAGCCCACTTTGCGCCATGAGCATTGACGACTCCGGTCAGCGCGCTTAGAGTTTCGCTAGCAGCATGTTAGTTTCGCTGAGCGAAAGAGGGATGATGAGGGAAGCGAGCCCGGACTCGGTCACCGTCGACATCATCGGCGCCCATCTGCTGGCCATCGCCGAGGAAATGGGGGTCGCGCTGATCCGCGCGGCCTACTCCCCGAACGTCAAGGAACGGCACGACTGCTCGACCTCACTGCTGGATCGCGACGGGCAGACCATCGCGCAGGCCGAGCACATACCGCTGCACATGGGCTCGATGCTCGGCTTCGTCCCCGAACTGATGGCGGTGTTCGCCGACGACATCAACGAAGGCGACGTGTTCATCGCCAACGACCCCTACGTCGGCGGCAGCACGCACCTGCCCGACGTCGTGGTGGTGGCGCCGTTGTTCGACGCCGAGGGCCTGGCCGGCTTCGCCGCGACCGTGGCCCACCACGCCGAGTTCGGCGGCAGCCTCGGCTCCGCGCCGGACATCTACAGCGAGGGCCTGCGCATCCCGCCGGTGCGGATCTTCAACCAGGGCGAGGTCGACGAGGACGTGCTGCGGCTGATCCTGCTCAACTGCCGCGCTCCCCGGGAACGCCTCGGCGACCTGCGGGCCCAGTTCGCCGCGGTGCGCCTCGGCGCCACCCGCTACGACGAACTGTGCGGCAAGTACGAGGCGCCCCTGGTGCGCGGTGCGACCAAGGCGTGGCTGGACAAGGGCGAGGTGCAGGCCCGGGTCGCGCTGGCCAAGCTGCCCGCCGGTGTCTACTCCTTCGAGGACTGGATGGACTACGACGGCGCGGGCACCACCGACATCCCGATCCGGGTGACGCTGCACGTCGACCAGGGCGGCATCGTGGTCGACTTCGCCGGCACCGCCGATCAGGTCAAGGGCCAGATCAACGCGGTCCGCTCGGGCATCAACGCCACCGTCTACTACGCCATCAAAACCATCCTGGACCCGGATCTCCCGGCCAATGCGGGCTTTTATCGCGCCATCACCATCAAGACCCGGCCGGGCAGCATCGTCGATCCACTGCCGCCCACCCCGGTCTGGTCGCGGTCGGACACCTGCCAGCGGGTGGCCGACGCGATCCTGGGCGCGTTCGCGCAGGCGGTGCCGGACCGGGTGCCCGCGGCCAGTCACGGCTCGGTGACCGCGGTGCACCTCAGTGGCCACGATCCGCGGCGCGGCGAGTTCTTCTCCTACTGCGAGGTGCTCGGCGGCGGCTTCGGCGCCCGCCCGGCCTCGGACGGCCCGGACGCGGTGCAGACCCACGTGACCAACACCGCCAACACCCCGGTGGAGGCACTGGAAATCGCCTACCCGCTGCGGGTCGAGGCCTACGGATTGCGCGAACACTCCGGCGGCGCGGGCAAATACCGCGGTGGCATGGGAATTGTGCGCGATGTGCGGGTGCTGGTCGACGGGGTGCACCTGATCGTCAAGGGCGACCGGGTGGAACGCGGCCCGTGGGGGCTGGACGGGGGCGCGCCCGGTGCGCCACTGGACTTCCTGCTCGATCCCGGCACCGACCACGAACGCCAACTTCGCCGCCGGGACAACGGCTCCGTGCTACCCAAGGGCAGTGTGGTGCGGGTGTTGAGCGCGGGCGGCGGCGGATACGGCCCGCTGGACGAGCGCGACCCGGACGCGGCCCGCACCGACCACCTCGACGGTCTCGACCCGGCCGGAAACCGTGACCTGGAAGGGATTTCCCAGTGACGACGCACGATTATCCCACGACCACCGGCCCTTTCCGGGTCGGCATCGACATCGGCGGCACCTTCACCGACGTGGTCGCGCAGACCGCCAACGGCTTCGTCAGCGCCAAAGTCCCCTCCACCTACCCGGACCCGGCGCCCGCCGTGGCGGCGGCGCTGGAGACCATCCTGAGCCGCACCGGCCGCAGCGCCGAGGAGATCTCCGCGCTCGCGCACGGCACCACCGTGGCCACCAACGCGGCCATCGAGCGGACCTTCGCCACGGTCGGATTGCTGACCACACAAGGATTCCGGGACGTGCTGGCCATCGGCAGGCAGACCCGGCCCGAGCTGTACAACCTGCACTACCAGGCCACACCGGCCCTGGTGTCGCGACGGCTGCGCCGGGAGGTGGCGGAGCGGATCGACTTCCGCGGCGAAGTGCTTGTCGCGCCCCGAAAAGACCAGGTGATCGAGGAAGTCAGGGCGCTGCTGGCCGATGGCGCCGCGGCGATCTGCGTCTGCTTTCTCAATGCGTACGCCAATTCCGCGCACGAGGACCGGGTCGCCGACTGGCTGCGGGAACGGTTCCCCGAGGTGCCGGTGTGGACCTCGGCCGGGGTGGTCAGCGAGTTCCGCGAGTACGAGCGGTTCAGCACGACCGCGCTCAACGCCGCGCTCGGCCCGGTGATGACGCACTACCTGGCCCGGTTCGCCCGGCAGACCGCGGACACCGGCGTCCCCGGTGAGCCGACGCTGATGCACTCCGCCGGTGGCGTGTCCCGCCTGGACGAGGCCGCGCAGCGCCCGACCTCCACGCTGCTGTCCGGCCCGGCCGCGGGCGTGCTCGGCGCCGTGCGCATCGGTCGGCAACTGGGCGAGGGCAACCTGCTGACCTTCGACATGGGCGGCACCAGCACGGACCTGAGCGTGGTGCGCGAGGGCGAGGCGGAAATGCTGCGGCTGCGCTCGGTCGAGGGCTATCCGGTGCTCGGCTCGACCCTGGCCATCAGCACCATCGGGGCCGGTGGCGGGTCGATCGCCTGGATCGACCCGGGCGGCCGACTGCGGGTCGGCCCGCGCAGCGCCGGGGCCCGGCCCGGTCCGGCCGCCTACCGGCATGGCGGCACCGAGCCGACCGTCACCGACGCGCACGTCGTCATCGGCACCCTGCCCGCCGACCTGGAACTGGGCCAGAGCGTGGTTTTGGACCGGGAAGCCGCGGTCCGGGCCATGACCAGGATCGCCGAACCGCTGGGCCTGAACGTGGTCGAGGCCGCCCGCGCGGTGCTGGACGTGGTCAACACCAACATGGCGCTGGCCGCCCGGCAGGCCACGGTGGCCCGCGGGATCGACCCGCGGGACTATCTGCTGGTCGCGTTCGGTGGGGCGGGCCCGCTGCACGCGGTCGACCTGGCCCGGCAGCTGGGCGTGGACCGGGTGCTGATTCCGGCGACGCCGGGCACCATGTGCGCGCTGGGACTGCTGGTCTCGGATCTGCGTACCGAGTTCACCCGCACCCGGCTGATCGACGTTACCGCCCAACGACTTCCGGTGATCAACGAGATCTGGGCCGAACTCGGGGAACGGGCCCGGTCCTGGATCAAGGCGCAGACCCACACCGGCCCCAGCGAACTGAGCTACCGCGCCGATGTGCGCTTCCGCGGCCAGGACCACTCGCTGACCGTGGCCGTGCCGGCCGCGCCGTGGACCCCGGCCCAGGCCGAGGCGGTGCTCACCGCGTTCCGCCGGGAACACCTGGAGCGCAACGGTTACGCCGCCGAGGACGAGGACATCGAGATCGAGAACTTCCGCGTCCTGCCCAGCATCGGCGTCGGCGGCTCGGCGACAAGCACTGCGGCCCAGCTGATTCCGGTCGGCGGCGAGCGACCGCCCGAGGCGGCCAGCACCACTCCGATCTGGTGGAGCAACGACCTGGCAGGCCCTACCCCGGTGTTCCACCGCGCCGCACTGCCGCTCGGTACCGAGCTGCCCGGGCCCGCGCTGGTGTTGCAGGAGGACACCACGCTGGTGGTGCCGCCGGGCGCCTCGGTCACCGTCCAGCCGGACGGCAGCCTGGTCTGCGCGGCCTGGGCGCTGGACGAGGCGGGGGCGCTGCTGCCCGCCGGTGAACCGGTGGCGGGCTCGTGAGCACCGCCGATGTCGCGATCGTCGGCGGGGGCGTGATCGGCGCGTCCATCGCCTACCACCTGCGCACACTGGGCGCGAGCTGCGCGCTGATCGACCCGGAGCCGTTCCCGCGTGCTCCCTCGGCCACCTGGGCCAGTGCCGGCGGGGTCCGCTCGCAGCGGCGCGATCCACGCGAATGGCCACTCACCGTCCGGGCCGCCCAGCGCTGGCCCGGTCTGGCCGAGGAACTGGCGGCCGATCTCGGGTTCGTCCGCGGCGGTCATCTGCACGTGGTGGACAACCCGGTCGACGCCGAGGCGCTGGACGCCCGCATCGCCGCCGAGCAGCGGGCCGGCATCCGCGTGGAACGTCTTGGCGCCAAGGAATTGCGCGATCTCGCGCCCGGCATCGACAACACCGCCTGCGCCGCCGCCTACACGGCGGGGGACGGGCAGGCCGATCCGCAACTGACCGGGACCGCGTTCCGCACCCGCGCCGCCGATCTCGGCGCTGCCATGCATCGCACGCATGCCCGCCGGATCACCGAACAGGGCGGCCGGGTGACCGGAGTGGACACCGATGACGGTCACATCGGCGCGGGCACGGTGATCGCCGCCGCCGGATCATGGACGGCCGCGCTGCTGCGGGACTGGGGCATCGAACTGCCGCTGACCATGCGGATCGCGCAGATGATCCGCACCGAGGCGGCGGCCCCGGCGCTCACACCGACCATCACCTGGGAGGGAAAACGCCTGTCCCTCAAGCAAATTCCGGCCGGCGACTACCTCATCGGCGGTGGCTGGCAGGGAATCCGGTCGCCGGACCGGCACAGCTACCGGCTGGATCGAGCGGCCGTGCGCGGCAGCCTGGCCGGGGCCCGGGCGGCGTGGCCGCGGCTGACCGGAATCGGGGTCGCGGCGGTGTGGTGCGGCATGGAGTCCGAGAGCCCTGACGGCGTGCCCTACCTGGGCAGTCTGGCTGGACTGGGCGCGCCCGCCGGGCTGCACACCGCGGTCGGATTCTCCGGGCACGGGTTCCAGATCTCCCCGGCGGTCGGCGAGGCCATGGCCGCACTGGTCACCGGTGACGAGGCCGGCACCCTGCTCGACGGCCTCGAACCGGCCCGGGTGCTGGCCACACCGGTCCACAATGGCGTGGCTGCGTGGACCAACGCCGGATAACCACGCGAGTTCACCCGTGTATCCCCGATCAGAGGCGCCAGTCCGAACAAACCCTTACGGTTACCACCGATCCGCTCGTGCGGAACCGACGCCGCACGGAGAGGAGCCACCATGCCGGCTGAGGAATCACTCGTAGGAACGCAGGTCGACGTCGCCGGGCCGAGCCCGGACGTCGTGACGTCCCACGGTCTGCGGCGCACCATCGTCACGGTCGCCGCGGGCAATCTCCTGGAGTGGTACGACTTCGGGATCTACGGCTACTTCGCTCTCGTGCTGTCCAAACAGTTCTTTCCCGGCGGCGCCGCGCTTCTGTTGACCTTCGCCACCTTCGGCGTCGGCTTCCTGGCCCGCCCGCTGGGCGGCGTGGTGTTCGGGCACATCGGCGACCGCTACGGACGGCAGCGCGCACTGTTCCTGTCCGTGCTCGGCATGGCCGGCGGCACGTTCCTGATGGGCTGCCTGCCCAACTTCGCGCACATCGGCTACGCGGCGCCCGTCATCCTGACCGTGCTGCGGCTGGTGCAGGGCTTCTCCTGCGGCGGCGAATGGGCCGGTTCGGCCGCTTACATGATCGAGACCGCACCGGCCGAGCGGCGCGGATTCGCGGGCAGCTGGCAGGAGTTCTCCCTGGTGCTGGCCCTGATGGTCTCCTCAGGCGTCAGCGCGCTGATCAACGGTGTGCTGCCCGCGCACGCGGTCGCGTCCTGGGGGTGGCGGGTACCGTTCTTCGCCGGGATTCTGATCGCGGTGCCCGCGCTGGTGCTGCGGCTCACCGCCGGGGAGACCCCGCTGTTCGAGAGCCTCAAGGCCGAGGAGAAGGTGGCCAGCGCGCCGCTGAAGGAAATCTTCCGCACGACCCGGATTCCGATGCTGAAGGCCGCCGGGTTCGCCATGCTGTTCACCGTCGCCTTCTACCTCCTGCTGACCTACCTGTCGACCTGGCTGGTCACCTCGGCCGGATTCAGCACGACCTTCGCCCTCGTGGTCGTCACCGTCGAGAACACCGTGCTGGCCGTGCTGATCCCGTTCACCGGCGCCTGGTCGGACCGGATCGGCCGGAAACCGTTGCTGCTGGCCTCCTGCGGCCTGTTCGCGGTGCTGTCCTATCCGATGTTCCTGTTGATGCGGCACGCTTCGGCGGCCGGGGTGCTGGCGCTGGCGGTGCTGTTCGCGGTCATCCTGTCGCTGTTCTCCGGGCCCGGCCCGTCCGCGCTGGCCGAGCTGTTCCCGACCCGGGTGCGTTACACCGCGATGTCCATTCCGTACCAGACGGTCATCGCGATCTGCGGCGGGTTCGCCCCGTTCATCGCGACCCTGCTGATCCAGTGGACCCACCAGGCTTCCGCACCGTCCTGGTACCTGGTGCTGTCCGCGGTGGTCACCTTCGTCGCGGTGGCGACCTTCGCCGAGACCGCGCGAAAGCCGCTGACGTGACCGGCCCGGCGCCGCGTGTCGCGGTCATCGGCGCGGGCATCATCGGGTCGGCCGTGGCCCGGCAGTTCGCCTTGCACGGAGCCGAAGTGTGGCTGCTGGACCGCGACGATCGGGCCGACGCCACCACCCGTGTCTCGTTCGCCTGGCTCAACGCGCACCGCAAACGCGAGCCTGACTACCACCGGCTCAACGTGGCCGGCATGGCCGAGCACCACGCTCTGGCCGCGGAACTCGATCCGCACCGGCGCTGGCATTTCCCGACCGGCCACCTGGAATATGCGACCGGCCCGGACCACGCCGACCGCCTCGCGCAGGACGTGGAAGCGTTGCGGGAACTGGACTATCCCGCGCGATGGGTGAGCCGCGAGTGGGCTCAGGCCCACGAACCCTGGGTGCGTGTTCCGGAGAGCGCCGAGGCCGCTTTCTTCGCCAGCGAAGGATTCGTCCTGCCCGGCGTGCTCAACGACGCGCTGATCGATCACGCCCGAGCCCTCGGCGTTGACGTCGGGCTGCACTCGGAAGTATTCGGAATCGCCGACCACGACACGCACGTTTCCGTTGTGCGGGCCGGGTTTCCTCAGCTGCGGGTGGATCAGGTGGTGATCTGCGCGGGCCGGTGGACCGAGAGGCTGACCGCTGGGCTGGGATTGCCGGTGCCGTTGGTCGCGGCTGACGGTCCGGCCTCCGCGGCCACGGCGTTCCAGGCCCGCACCGCGCCGTTGCCGATCGACATCACCGGCGTGGTCACCACCTCGGCCGGGAACTTCCGGCCGGATGTCGGTGGCCGAGTGGTGTTCCAGGCCCACGATCTGGACGCCGAAGCCGATCCGAACACGCCCGCCCCGGCGCACGTCACCGAGGAAATGCAACGTCGCCTGAGCGGAATCCTGCGCACCGCAGGGCAATCCGTCGAGGTGGAGAGCGCGACGGTCGGCAAGCGGGCGCTGCCGGTCGACGGTGTGCCCATTGCCGGATATGTCGATCCGCGCCGGGCGGTGTATGCGGTGGCCACGCACAGCGGCGTCACGCTCGGCCCGCTGCTCGGCCGGCTCGTCGCCGAGGAAGTGCTGACCGGCCGGAAAACCCCGCTGCTGCAACCGTTCCGGCCGGACCGGTTCGTCGACCGCGAGGTCGCGCCGGTGGAGAAGTCGCTGGTACAGGGTGGAGATTAGTCCTTCTTACGGCAGCTCTCCGCGCACATGCCGCGCCACAACAGATCCGCGAGCTTGGCGGCCTGGCGGGCCCAGTCGCCGTCCGGGTCGAGGTGCAGCAGGCCGCTGAGGCCGCGCAGCACGGTGTCCGCGTCGAGGTCGGCCCGCATGGTGCCGGCCTCGACGTTGGCCCGTAACAGGGTGCCGACCGCGGCCGAGATCGACCGCATCGCGACCGCGGGCAGTTCACCCTGTGCGGCCGTCGCCGTGGCCAGGGCCTTGGCCAGGCCGCGCTTGGTCATCATGTAGTGCGCCAGGTGATCGGTGGCCCAGACCCGGAACGCGTCCTGCGGGCTGCGCCGGGCCAGCAGCCCCGGCACGACCTCGACCAGGTGGCGCACCTCGCGCTCGTACACGGCGAGGATGAGCGCCTCAGGGGTGGGGAAGTGCCGGTACACGGTGCCGACGCCGACCTCGGCCCGCTTGGCGATAGCGTTGAACGACACCTCGCCCGAGCCCGAACCGGCCAGCGTCTCGGCCGCGACGGCGAGGATGCGCTCGTGGTTGCGCCGGGTGTCCGCGCGGCGCGGGCTGACCGATCCCGTCGTCATCGTCCCTCCCGGTCCGTCGGTGCTGGCCCCTAACGTTAACCCTTGACCTGGAGTTACTCCGGGGGCGGACGTCGTTTGCGAAGCGGATTGTTATCCGCTAGCCTCGGCGACGAGCTGTAGCCGACCATTGTCCGGCTGCGCTCCGGCCGGCCCGTCGCGGGTCGCCACCATGGAACTTCTCTGCGGTCAGGGGATAGAGATTCAGTGGACATCGCACTGGAAGTCAATGGCAGGACGGAAGAACTCAGTATCGATCCGGGGGTGACGCTGCTGGACGCGCTGCGGGAACGGCTGGACATCACCGGGCCGAAGAAGGGCTGCGATCGCGGCCAGTGCGGCGCCTGCACGGTGCACGTCGGCGGCCGGCCGGTGTTGTCGTGTCTGACGCTGGCCGCCACCGTGACCAAGCCAGTGGCCACCATCGAGTCGCTGGCCGACGGCGAGGAACTGCACCCGGTGCAGCAGGCGTTCGTCGACCAGGACGCGCTGCAGTGCGGGTTCTGCACCTCCGGCCAGATCATGTCCGCGGTCGCGGCGGTCGAGCAGGACGTCGAGGACGTGCGGGAATTCATGTCCGGCAATCTCTGCCGCTGCTCGGCGTACCCGAACATCGTGGCAGCCGTGGAACAGGTGAGGCAGGCCAATGCGACCGTTTGAGCTGACCGCGCCCACCACCGTCGACGACGCCCTGGCCGGGACCGGCGCCTTCCTGGCCGGCGGCACCACGCTGGTCGACCTGATGAAGCTGGATGTCCTGACGCCGCAACACGTCCAGGACATCAACGGGCTTCCGCTGCACGGCATCGACACCACCGACGGGCTGCGCTTCGGCGCCCTGGAACGGATGGGCGACATCGCCGCGCATCCCGGCGTGTATCCGGTGATCTCCCGGGCCCTGCTGCTGTCGGCCTCCCAGCAGCTGCGCAACATGGCCAGCATCGGCGGCAACCTGATGCAGCGCACCCGGTGCACCTACTTCCGCGATGTGGCCATGCCGTGCAACCGGCGCGACCCGGGCAGCGGCTGCCCGGCCGTGTCCGGCGCCAACCGGATGCACGCGATCCTGGGCGCCAGCGATTCCTGTGTCGCCACGCACGCCAGCGATGTCGCGGTCGCCCTGGTCGCGCTGGACGCGCAGGTCCGGCTGACCGGCAACGACGGCGAGCGCACCGTGGCGCTGGCCGACTTCTACCGGCAGCCCGGCGACACCCCGAACGTCGAGCACGATCTGCGGCCCGGTGAGCTGATCAGCGAGGTGATCGTGCCGCGGCTGGACTGGGCCATCCGGTCCACCTACGTCAAGGTGCGCGACCGCCAGTCCTACGAGTTCGCGCTGTGCTCGGCCGCGGTCGCGCTGGACATCGCCGACGGGGTGATCGCCGACGCGCGGGTCGCGGTCGGCGGCGTGGCCACTGTGCCGTGGCGGCTGCGCGACGTCGAGGCCGCACTGCGCGGCCGCCCGGCGACGGAGGAGTCGTTCACCGAAGCGGCATCCGTGGCCACCGAAGGCGCGAAACCGTTGGCGGAGAACGGTTTCAAGCTGTCCTTGTTGCCCAGGACGATCGTCCGGGCACTGCTGGAAGTCACCGAGGGGAGCCGCTGATGCCCGGCCGGTTGGACGCGCCGCTGAAGGTCACCGGGCGCGCGAAGTACGGGGTGGACAACAACTTCCCCGGCATGGTCTACGGCTACGTCGTGCTCAGCACCATCGCCAACGGCGAGATCGAGGCCATCGACGGCGCGGCGGCCAAGAGTGCGGCCGGCGTCATCGGTGTGTACTCGCCGTTCGACCCGCTGGTGCTGGGCAAGGCGTCCACGCCGTTGCTGGGCGAGACCTGGGTTCCGTTGCAGAGCAAGGAGGTGACCTACTACGGGCAGCCGATCGGCTTCGTCGTGGCGGAAACCTTCGAGCAGGCCCGGGACGCGGCGAGCCTGGTGCAGGTCACCTATCAGCAGCGCCCGGCCCGCACCTCGCTGGCCGACGGACTGGCCGAGGCCGAGGACGCGCCCGCCTCGCGCGGCGAGGACCCGGCCCTGAGCATCCTGGCCGAGGACGTCGAATCGATCGAGGACGCGTTCGCGGCCAGTCCCGTGGTGGTCGACCAGACCTACACCACGGCGACGCAGAACCACACCGCGATGGAGCCGCATTCCGCGGTCGCGGTGTGGGAATCCGGCGTCATGACCATCTACAGCGGAAACCAGGGCGCCTATTTCCAGGCCATGGAGCTGGCCGGCGCGCTGGGGCTGGAGCAGGACGCCGTGCACGCGGTGAACCCGTTCGTGGGCGGCGCGTTCGGCGGCAAGGGCCGGACCTCGACGCCCGCGTTCCTGGCGGCGGCGGCGGCCCGGGCGCTGGGCCGCCCGGTGAAGGCATCGCTGACCCGCGAGCAGGTGTTCACCGCGACCGCGGGCCGGGCGGCCACCGTGCAGCGGATCGCTCTGGGCGCGCACCGGGACGGCAGGCTGGTCGCGCTGCGGCACGACTCGTGGTGCAGCACCGACATGGCCCGGTCGTTCGTCGAGCCGACCTCGCACGGCACCTCCCGCGAGTGGTACGCCACCGAAAACCTGGCCATCAGCCAGAAAATGGTGCCGCTGAACATCCCGCCCACCACGTTCATGCGCGCCCCGGGCGAGGCGTCCGGCTCGTTCGCGCTGGAGAGTGCGATGGACGAACTGGCCGTCGCGCTGGACCTGGACCCGATCGAGCTACGCCTGCGCAACAACTCGATCGCCCCGCCCGGCAAGGATCTGCAGTGGTCCAGCAAGCACCTGGACGAGTGCTTCCGGATCGGCGCGGACCGGTTCGGCTGGGCCAACCGGGCCAAGCACGGCCACACCGATGGCGACTGGCTGGTCGGCATGGGCATGGCGACCGCGATGTTCCCGGCGCTGCGCTTCCCGGCGACGGTGGAGGTCACCCTGCGCGCCGACGAGACGGCCGAGGTGGCCACCGCCGGGGCCGACCCGGGCACCGGTCTGCTCACCGTGCTTTCCTTGGTGGGCGCGGAATCCCTGGACATCCCGGGCGAGCGGATCACCCCGAAACTGGGTGACTCGGCGCTGCCGCCCGGCGGTATGTCCGGCGGCTCGACCGCCACGGCCAGCGCGGGCACCGCGATCATGATCGCGGCGGCCAAGGTGATCGACGACCTGCTGGCCGCCGCGTCCGCTCCGGGCGCGCCGTTCGAGGGCGAGGAACCGACCTATGCCGACGGCCGGGTGCACGGCAACCGGGGCACCATGACCTTCGGCGAGGTGCTGCGGGCGCTGGGCCGGGAATCACTTGCGGCGAAGGGGTCTTCGGCCCCCGGCGAGGAGCTGACCAAGCATTCGTTCAGCTCGTTCGGCGCCCAGTTCGCCGAGGTCCGGGTGCACCGGCTGACCCGGGAGGCCCGGGTGTCGCGGATGCTCGGCGTGTTCGACGCGGGCCGGATCATCAACGATCAGGCCGCCCGCAGCCAGATCAAGGGCGGCATGATCTGGGGTGTGTCCGCGGCGCTGCACGAGGGGCTGGAGATCGAGGCCAACGGCCGGCTCGCCAACGGCGACCTGGCCGGCTACCTGATCCCGGTCAACGCCGACATCCCGGATGTCGAGGTGCACTTCGTGGAGTACCCGGACACCCTGCACAACGCGGTCGGCGCGCGCGGGCTGGGCGAGATCAGCACGGTCGGCATGGCCGCGGCGGTGGCCAACGCGATCCACAACGCCACCGGCATCCGGGTCCGCGACATCCCGATCACCATCGAGAGCCTGCTGGACTGACCCGAACCCCAGCTCACCGGCCTTGACACGGCCGCTCCCTCGTGTTGCCATCTGTTCGCACAGACGAGCGCAACGTGACGCTCATTTGAGCAGAGGGAGCGGCCAGTGAGCTCAACCGCGGACACCCCGGAACCCGGTCGGCGCGCCATCCGCGGCATCGCGGTGATGAGTGCCGCCGGTGCGTTCCTGGACGGCTACGACCTGCTCATCATCAACGCCGCGCTGCTGCTGCTGGTGCCCGCCTTCGGGTTGTCCGGCGCGCAGACCGGCCTGCTCACCTCGCTGCCGTTCATCGCCATGGCGGTGGGCGCGCTGGCCGCAGGCCGCATCGCCGACCTCGTCGGCCGGCGCCGGGTGTTCCTGATCGACGTGGCGCTGTTCTTCGTGCTGGCCATCCTGCAGGCGTTCGTGCAGGCCGAATGGCAGCTGTTCGTGATGCGCACGCTGATCGGCTTCGCCATCGGCATGGACATGCCGCTGGGCACGTCGATGCTGGCCGAGTACTCGCCGCGCGGGCGGATCGGCCGGATGACCGCGACCATGCAGACCATGTGGGTGGCCGGCGGCATGGTCGCCGCGGTCGTCGGCTACCTCACCTACCAGCTCGGCGGCGCCGACGCCTGGCGCTGGATGTTCGCCTCGGCCGCGGTGCCCGCGCTGTTCGTCGCGGTGCTGCGGCATCGCCTCCCGGAGACGCCACGCTGGCTGCGGCAGCGGGAAAAGCCGGCCAGCGCAAGGATTTCACCCAAACGCATCCTGACCGATCCGCGGTTCCGGCGGCCGGTGCTGTTCTTCACCGTGTACTGGACGGTCGAATCGTTCCTTGGCGGGCCGCCGTTCGTGTTCACCTCGTTGATCTTCAACAGGGTGATCCACTTCAAGGGCAGTCAGGCCCTGCTGTTCACCGCCGTGCTCTCCGCGATCTACGTGGCGGGCAACGTGATCTGCCAGTACTGGCTGCTGGATCGGTGGGGGCGCAAGCCGATGGCGGTGTGGATCTGCCTGATCGCTGGTACAGCCTCGATTCTGACCGGCCTGTTCGCCGGTTCGGTGCTGCCACTGGTGATCACCTTCGCGGTGTTCGCGGTGATGACCCAGCTGGCGCCGCTGCCGTTCTGGCCGTGGTCGGTGGAACAGCTGCCCACCCAGATCCGGGCCACCGGCCAGTCGATCGGGAGTGCCGGCGGCAAGCTCGGCCAGTTCATCGGACTGAACCTGTTCACCGCGACCTCGATCGCCGCGCTGGGCTGGACGCCCTACTTCGTCGGTGTCGGCATCTGTTTCGCGGCACTGGGTTTGTTCGCGGGCAGGTTCGGCCGCGAGTCCCGGGACGCCGACCTGGACCGGCTCGACGACGAGGCGGCCACCGCCGCCCCGGCGACTGTCCGCAACGGAAGGAACTGACCAGCACCGTGCCCAGCCGCTCGCGACCCAACATCCTGATCATCTCCACCGACCAGCACCGCTTCGACGCCCTCGGCTGCTACGGCAACGAGATCATCCAGACCCCGGCGATCGACGGACTGGCCGCGCAGGGCACGGTGTTCGAGAACTGCTACGCGGCCAGCCCGATGTGCAGTCCGTCCCGGGCCAGCCTGATGACCGGTCTCTACCCGCGAAACCACGGCCTGTGGGCCAACGGCGTGGCCATGTCCGATCACCACCGGCTGCTGTCCCGGGCGCTGGCCGACGATGGTTACGACTGCGGGCTGGTCGGCAAGTTCCACCTGGCCCCGGCCGACGAGGGCCGCACCGAGCACCGGTTCGACGACGGTTTTCGCATGTTCGAGTGGGCGCACGACCCGGTGCATCCCTCCCCGCAGAACAGTTATCACCGCTGGCTGGCCGAGCACCACCCGGAAACCTGGGCGGAGTACCAGAAAACCACCCGTCCGGCCTGGGACGCCGAGTCGGGAAACCAGGCGAGGGGCGCGTTGTTCCTGGACACCGTCGACCCGGCCGCGCACTACAGCACCTGGGTGGCCAACCGGGCCGTCGATTTCCTCGGCGAGGACGAGCGTTCCGAGGACGAGCCCTTTTTCCTGATCGCCAACTTCTTCGACCCGCACCACCCGTTCGGCGCGCCCGAGGAATACATCCGCCGCTACCGGCCCGACGGCGTGCCCGCGCCGGTCGGCTCCCCAGCCGAACTCACGGAGAAACCCGAGCCCCAGCAGGGCTATTCGCAAACCTCATACGCGGGCACCGCGCCGGGATTCCAGGACTACACGGCCGACGAGATCCAGGATCTCATCGTGCGGTACTACGCGATGGTCAGCCTGGTGGACGACCAGGTGGCCCGAATCCTTGCCGCGCTGGAGAAATCCGGCCGGGCCGAGGACACGCTGGTGGTGTTCACCAGTGACCACGGGGAAATGCTGGGCGATCACGGCATGATCCTCAAGGGACCGATGATGTACGAGGGCGCGGTGCGCATTCCGCTCATCCTGCGCTGGCCCGGCCGGATTCCGGCCGGTGGCCGGGCGGCCGACCTGGTGCAGACGATCGACGTGCACGGCACGGTGCTGGCCGCGACCGGCTGCCGCGCCATGCCCGGCGCCCAGGGCGGAGATCTGGCCGCACTGGCCCGCGGCGAGACGCCGTGGCGTGACTTCGCGCTGGTGGAGTACCGGGACGCCGGATTCCCGCAGGATCCGCCCATCCACACCACGATGCTGCGCCGCGGCGACCACAAACTCGTGGTGTGGCACGGACGTCCGGCCTCGGATCGGAAGCTGGACGGCGAACTCTACGACCTGGCCGCCGATCCGGGCGAGCAACACAACCTCTGGGCCGACCCCGCGCACGCCGAACTCCGGCACGAGCTGACCGACCACCTGCTCGACGCGCTGGTCGCGACCGAGGACCGCAGCCGGCCCCGCACGTCGACCTGGTGAGACGCGGATAGTCTCAGTGAACGCCCCGTTGCCGAACAAAACGCCCCGTTGCCGAACAAAAGGATCAACCGCCGTGCCGGCCGAACAACCGGAACCCGCCGTCGACGAGGCGGTCGTCACCGAGATCGCGCGCCGGTACTACCTGGAGGACCAGTCGAAGGTGGCGATCGCGGCCGACCTCGGCCTGAGCCGGTTCCAGGTCGCGCGATTGCTGCACACCGCGCGCGGCACCGGGATCGTGCGCATCGACGTGGGCCGGGTGGGCCGGATCGACGAGGCCCTTGGCGCTGAGGTTGCCGCCGAGCTGGGCATCCAGCGGGCGGTGGTGGTCGCCGGCCTGGACAGCCTGCGGGACGGGGAGAAAACCGATCACCTTGGCCGTGCGCTGGCCGTCGAACTGGCCGGAACCGTGCGGGCGGGCGAGACGCTGGGGTTGAGCTACAGCAGGCAGATCGCGGCCATGGCGAGTCACGTGCAACGGCTGCCCTACTGCGACGTGGTGCAGCTGGCCGGACATCTGTTGCAGGCCACCGATCCGGCCGGCAGCCCGGAGGTCGTCCGCCGGGTCGCGGCCGCGTCCGGTGGCACCTGGTATCCCATCTACTGCCCGATGCTGGTGGCCAACCGCGCGGTGGCCACCGCGCTGCGGCAGCAGACCGAGATCGCCGACGCGCTGGACCGCGGCCAGGCCGTCGACCGGGCCGTGGTGTCCATCGGAGCCTGGGGGCCGGGGCTGTCCGGGATCTACCAGGCGGTGTCCGCGCGTGAGCAGCGCAGGGGCGCGTCGCTGGGTGTGTGCGGCGAGATCTCCGGTCGATTGTTCGACGCCGACGGCAACCCGGTGACCAACCTGCTCGACGACCGCATTGTCGCGCTCACCCTGGACCAGTTCCGCGCCCTGCCCCAGGTGCTGGCGTCCTGTTTCGGTGCCGAGCGGGCCGAGGCGGCGCGGGTCGCCGCGGCCGGCGGTCTGGTGGACGTGCTGGTCACCGACACCGCACTGGCCACCCGCCTGGTGCGTGGCTGAGCTGGGTCGTCAGCCGGTGGGGAGACCGATCTGATCGGCTTCCAGCGCGGTGCGCAGCTGCGCGAGGGCCGTGGCGACGGCCGAGGTCTTGGCGGCGTCGAGGGTGCCGCCGATCAGCTCGGTCAGGCGTCCGGCGACGGTGCGCTCGGCCGCGTCGATCAGGCGCGTGCCCTCGGTGGTCAGCACCAGCAATGAGGACCGGCGGTCGTCCGGATTCGGTTGCCGGGCAACCCATCCGTGCCGTTCCAGGCGGTCGATGCTTTTGCTGGTCGAGCCGATGCCGATGGCGAACTCGCCGGCGAGGTCGCCGACCCGGGCGCCGGGGTGCGCGTGCAGGTAGCGCAGGAACTCGTACTGCGAGGTGACGATCCCGTGCCGCTCGCGCAGCCAGTCGTTGAGCTCGTTGTACAGGCGCGTCTCACAGCGGACCAGGTCGGCGAACAAGGTCTGCGGATTCGTCCTTGACTTAGATGCCACGGCATATACTGTAGCGGCATCTACTTGTGGAGGGGAACCAGGATGAGCAGGGAACAACGGGCGCGGATCGACGCGATGCTGCGGCAGCCGCAGCCGGAGGGGGCGCAGTCGGTCGAGGGAATCCGGTCGAGGTTCGCGGAACTGATGGCCACAATGATCGTGCCGGAGGAGATCCGGACCGCGGAAACCACGCTCGGGGACCGGCGGGCGCTCGTGGTCGAGCCGACCGGCGATTCGCGCCCCGGAACGCTCCTCTACTTCCACGGCGGCTCGTTCGTGTTCGGCTCGCCCGAAACCGCGCTGTCGCTGACCGGCAACCTCGTTGCCCGAACCGGAATCCGGGCCGTGTCCCTGGACTACCGGCTCGCCCCGGAACACCCCTTCCCGGCCGCCATCGAAGACACCCTGGCCGCCTACCGGGCCCTGCTCGACAGCGAAACCGACCCGTCGACGATCGCCTTCGCCGGGGACTCGGCGGGCGGCGGCCTGACCATCACGACCTGCCTGGCCGCGCGCGCCGCGGGTCTGCCGCTGCCCGCCGCGATCGTGGCGTTCTCGCCCGGGCTGGACGCCACCCGGACCGGCGAGAGCATGGACACCAGGGCCGAAGCCGACCCGATCCTCACGAGGGACGGCCTGAACCTCACCGGCCCGATGTACTTCGCCGGACAGGATCCGCGTCAGGAACTGCTCAGCCCCGCGGTCCTGGCCGATCCGACCGGCTTCCCGCCAATGCTGATTCAGGTCGGCACCAACGAGATGCTGCTGGACGACTCGACCCGGATGGCCGAGCGGGCGCGGGCGGCCGGCGTGGACGTGATCCTCGACGTGACCGCCGGCGTCCCGCACGTCTTCCAGTCGTTCGCCGGGGTGCTCGACGAGGCCGGCCAGGCCCTCGACCGCGCCGCCCTGTTCCTCACCCAGCACGTCCGCGCCTCGGCGTGACTGATCGACTTCGGGTGGTTAACAGCAGGGCCGGATCGTTGTACGGTGGTGGTAAGTCAAGTGCTTGAATAAAGGTGGGAGCTGCGTGAGCGCCGAGAAGACCACCACGGATGCGCCGGTCATGGCCCGGCGGCCGCTGCCGCCGGAGCTGCTGGAACGAGGCGCCGAGCACCCGTTCGATCCGCCCGCCGCCCGGCAGCGACTGCGCGCGGAAAGCCCGGTCGCCCGGGTGGACCTGCTCAACGGGGCCCAGGCCTGGATGATCACCGGCTACGCCCAGGCTCGCGCCGTGCTGGCCGACACCCGGTACAGCTCGGACACCGTCCGCCGCACCAGCGCGATGCAGCTGACCTCGCAGCAGGCCACCGCGGCGAAACCGGGCGAACGTGCCGACGGCATGTTCATCTTCATGGACCCGCCCGAACACACCCGGCTGCGCCGCCTGCTGACCAGCCAGTTCACCGTGCGCCGGATGCAGGCCCTTGAGGAGCGGGTGCGGGAGATCGCGGTCGAGCACATCGAGGCGATGCGCGGCGCGGGCAGCCCGGCCGACCTGGTGCCCGCCTTCGCGTTGCCGCTGCCCTCGCTGGTGATCTGCGAGCTCCTCGGCGTCGCCTACGCCGACCGTGCCGAGTTCCAGGAGCGCAGCGCCATCGCGCTCAACCTGACCAAGTCCGACGCCGAACGGTTCGCGGCCAGCGCGGGCCTTCGCGATTTCATGCGGGAGCTGGTGGCCGTCAAGCGCGCCACTCCGGACGACATGCTGCTGTCCGGACTGATCCACGACGACATCACCCCGCCGCTGACCGACGCCGAGCTGGTCGACATCGGCATCACGCTGCTGGGCGCCGGGCACGAGACCACCGCGAACATGCTCGCGCTGTCCACGTTCGCACTGCTGGAGAATCCTGAGCAGCTGGCCGCGGTGCGGGCCGAGCCGGAGCTGCTTTCCACCGGTGTCGAGGAACTGCTGCGCTATCTGTCCATTGTGCACACTGGGCCGACCCGGATCGCCAGCGAGGACATGGAACTGGACGGGGTCAGCATCGCCGAGGGCGACACCGTGGTGCTGTCGGTGCCCAACGCCAACCGCGACGCCGAGCACTGGGCCGACCCGGAACGACTGGACCTGGCCCGGCCGCGCAGCCCGCACCTGGCCTTCGGACACGGGGTGCACCAGTGCCTCGGCCAGCAACTGGCCCGAGTCGAACTGCGCATCGGCCTGGCCGAACTGTTCACCCGGCTGCCCGGCCTGCGGCTGGCCGCGCCCGCGGAGGAGATCCCACTGCGCACCGACATGGTCATCTTCGGCGTGCACTCGCTGCCGGTGGCCTGGGACTGATTCGGCGTTATCGTGGGCTCCCGCACCGGACGCAGGAGAGCGCGATGACGAGCGACGACACCGGCCCGATGGCGGGCAAGACCGTGCTGGTCACGGGTGGCACCGGCGGAATCGGCCGGGCCACCGCGGCCGGGCTGGCCGCGCAGGGCGCCCGGGTGGCCATCACCGGCCGGGACGCCGCCCGGACCAGGGCCGCGGCAGCCGAAATCGCTGCCACCACGGGGAATTCGGCCATCGACCCGTTCGCCGCCGACCTGTCGTCGCAGGCCGAGGTGCGGCGGCTGGCCCAGGACATCCTGGACACGTATCCGAAACTGGACGTGCTGGTCAACAATGTCGGCGGAATCTGGGCCACCCGCCGGCCCACCGAGGACGGGCTGGAACACACCTTCGCGGTCAACCACCTCGCCGGTTTCCTGTTGACCAACCTGCTGCTGGACCGGCTCAAGGCCAGCGCCCCGGCCCGGATCGTGACGGTGGCCTCCGCCGTGCACAGCGGTGGCGCCATCGACTTCGAGGACCTGCAGGGCGAACAGGGCTACACCCCGGGCCGGGCCTACGGCCAGTCGAAACTGGCCAACGTCCTGTTCACCTACGAACTGGCGCGGCGATTGGCCGGCACCGGCGTCACCGCCACCGTGCTGCACCCGGGCGTGGTCCGCACCCGGTTCGCCGCGGAGGATCCCACTCCGCTGTTCAAAATCGGTTTGCCGCTGATCCGGCCATTTCTGAAAACGCCGGAAAAAGGTGCGGCCACCTCGATTCACCTGGCCTCATCCCCCATGGTCGAAGGCGCCACCGGGCAGTACTTCGTCGACCGCAAACCGGCGAATTCGAGCAAAGCCTCCTACGACGAGGCCATCGCGGCCCGGCTGTGGCAGGTCAGCGCCGAGCTCGTCGGACTGACCGCCCACAATTAGCCCGTCCCGACCACCGCCGGACGGAGCCATTGGATGAGCCGCGAGTTCCAGATCACCTTCGACGCCCACGATCCCCGTGCCCTGTCGACGTTCTGGCGCGATGCGCTGGGCTACGTGCACCCGGCCCCACCCGGCGCCGACCTGCCCGAGGGCGCCGATCCGCTGGCCGCGTGGGACGAGTTCCTGGCCAAGATCGGCGTGCCGGAAGCCGCGCGCAACACACAGTCGGCGATCGAGGACCCGGACGGACGCGGCCCTCGGCTGTTTTTCCAGCAGGTTCCGGAGGACAAGGTCGTCAAGAACCGGCTGCACCTGGATCTCCGGGCGGCGCCGGGGCTTCAGGGCGAGGAGCGGATGGCGGCGCTGGAGGCCGAGTGCGCACGGCTGGTCGCGCTGGGCGCCACCCGGCTGCGGCGCGACGAGCCCGCGCCGCCGCTGAGCGCGGGCTTCATCGTGCTGGTCGACCCCGAGGGCAACGAATTCTGCCTGGACTGAGGGAACCCGGGGCCGGGAACCGCGCTCAGGCGTTCGGGCCGTACGCCGCGGCGATGTCCTTCGAACTGGTCCACCGGCTGTAGGTCGGCGACTTCGGCCAGCCCTCGGGCGAGTCCTGCCATTCCTCCTGCCGCCCGTAGGGCAACAGGTCGATCAGCGCAAACGTGTGCGAAAGCTGTTCGGTGCCCCGGCCGGTGGTGTGCCAGGTGCGGTACACGGTGTCGCCCTCGCGCAGGAACACGTTGACCCCGAAGCCGCCGCCGGGCGGGGCGCCGATGTCCGTGCCGAACGAGCTGTTGGCCGTGGAGTACCAGGTCATCTGGTTGCCGACCCGCTTCTTGTAGGCGAGCGCCTCGTCGATCGGGCCCTGGGTGACGATGACGAACCTGGCGTCCCAGTTGTCCAGGAACTCCAGCCGGGTGAACTGCGCGGTGAACCCGGTGCAGCCATCGCACTGCCACTCCTCGCCGGGGAACCACATGTGGTTGTAGACGATCAGCTGGGACCGGCCGTCGAACACGTCGGCCAGCCGGACCGGGCCGTCCTCGCCCTCCAGGGTGTAGTCGGGCATCCGGACCATCGGCAGGCGGCGGCGCTGGGCGGCGATCGCGTCGAGTTCGCGGGTCGCGGCCTTCTCCCGGGCCCGCAATTCGTCCAGTTGAGCCTGCCAGGTCTCGACGTCGACGACGGGCGGTAGTGCGTTGCTGCTCATGGGACCCTCACTGATCGTGGTCGCGGTGTGGTCTGTCCTGAGGTAGACCCGGCCCGGCCGCGAAACTCATCGGTGCCCGGTCGAATCGGTCGGAAAACATCTTCGTGCCGGCCGCGGCCGGCTGCCAGGTCAGAACGACCCGGATTCGCGGCGCAGGGTGGCGATCTGCTCGCCGACCCGCAGCGCGTCGGGCAGCTCGCCGTGCTGGTGGGACCCCGTCTCGGGCATTCGGTCCATCCGATTCCGGGCCGGAGCCACCGATGCCCGGGACCTTGGGCCGCAGCGACGATCCGGACCCAGGCGGGACAGTGGCGGCAGAGCAGGCGAACTGGGCGGCCTGCGCCAGGCTGGGGAGCAGGATCATGACAGCGGGAATTCCGGCGGTGGGTCAGTTGGCGGGCAGTCAGGTGCGGTTGGCGTTGCTGGCCGCGACCGCCGCGCCCTCGGTGCACAACAGCCAGCCCTGGCGGTTCGTGCTCACCGACACCGCCATCGAACTGCACGCCGACCCGGACCGCGCGCTGCCCGCCACCGACCCGGCCCAGCAGGAACTGGTGCTGGCCTGCGGCGCGGCCCTGCTGAACCTGCGCCTGGCCGTGCGGGGTTTCGGGATGCGGCCGGATATCCGGCTGCTGCCCGATCCGCTCCGGCCGACCCTGCTGGCCACCGTGCGGCCCCAGGGTTTCCAGTCGTTGACCGTGGGGGAACGCTCCCTGCGTGAGGCGATCACCCGGCGGCGCACCAACCGCAGGCCCTTCCGGCCCGATCCGGTGCCCGCCGACGTGCTCGCCGAACTGCACGAGGCGGCCGGGCGGGAGCACGCGACGCTGGAAACGCTGACCGTGGGCCAGCTGACCGAGCTGCGTGGGCTGCTCCGGCAGGCGCACGAGATCCAGTGGCGCGACCCGGCCTTCCGCGCGGAGTGGCGGGCCTGGACCGGCCGGCCGGACGGTCAGTCCGACGGGGTGCCCGCGCGTAGCGCCGGGCCGGTGCCCGAAGCGCGGGACGAGTGGCTGTTCCGCGATTTCGGCAGCACCCGGGAACGCTTGCCGGGCAAGGATTTCGAGCCGGAGCCGCGGATCGTGGTGATCGGGTCGTTCCACGATCTGCCGCTGGCCCGGGTGCAGGCCGGTCAGGCGATGCAGCGGGTGCTGCTCACCGCGACCGCGTCCGGGCTGGCCGCCTCCTTCCTGCCCCAGGTGGTCGAGGTGGCGCAGACCCGGGCCGCGTTGCGCGAGATCCTCGGTGGGGTGTGGCCGCAAACGGTGCTGCGCCTGGGTTATGGCTCGCCGGTGGCGGCCACGCCGCGCCGGTCGCTGGCCCGGGTGCTGGAGTCAGTCCTGGCCGAAAAGGACAGTTCCAGGTCGCGGACTCCTGCCGGCTGGTGACGTGCCGTCCTTTCCTCCTCGTCGTGATCGACGCTAGGCATTCCGCGCCGGGCTGACTGTGGTCGTAGGTCACCGGCCCCCGGGATCTCGGCCACTGGGTCGGGGACGCGCCGCGCAGCAGATTTGCTTCCAGAGCGCCATGAGGAGGCAGTGGTGATCAAGCCGATCGTCGGTCACCGTGACGACCCCGGCGCTGGATTCTTGCGTTCGGACAAGGAAATCGAGGCCGATATCGAGCAGGAGGTGTTCGGCCGGACGCTGTCGGCCGACCCCGAGATGGTCCGGGCGACGGTGGAGCACGGCGTGGTCATGCTGACCGGCCGGGTGGAATACCAGTCCGATGTGGACATCGCCGAGCACCTGGTGCGGGTCATGCCCGGCGTGATCGCGGTCAGGAACCGGCTGACCTACCAGTGGAACGGCCAGCGCAACCGGCAACCGTCGGAACGAACGTGAGGGGCGAACGTGGACATGGATGGAATGGCGGCGGGAGATCATGAGTGACGCGCTTGCGGGCAGCCCGATCGTGGTTGGCGTGGACGGTTCGCACGCGGCGATCCAGGCCGCGCAGTGGGCCGCGGCCGAGGCGGCGCACCGCTCGGCGCCGTTGCTGCTGGTCCATGTGGTGACGGTGCCGGCCAGCAGTTACACCGGCGGACTCGGCCTGACCACCGGCTACTACGAGGGGCTGGAGGAGCAGGGGCGGAAGTTTCTGACCGAGACGAAGGCGCAGCTGGCGGACGCCTTTCCCGGACTCGACGTGCGGACCGCGCTGGACACCGGTGATCCGGTCGGCACCCTGGTCGAACATTCCCGGGGCGCGCGGCTGCTGGTGCTGGGCTCGCGCGGACTGGGCGGGGTCACCGGCATCCTGGCCGGTTCGACCGCGGTGGGCATGGTCGCCTACGGCCACTGCCCGGTCGCGGTGGTGCGTGGCCGCACGGAGCATCAGCAACCACCGGCCAGCGGACCGGTCGTGGTCGGGGTGGATGGCACCCGGGCCAGTGACACCGCGGTCGAACTGGCCTTCGAGGAGGCGTCCATCCGCGGTGCCCAGTTGGTCGCGGTGCACACCTGGGTGGAGTTCTCCTCGGACAGCGCCTATGCCTACGCCCGGCAGTTCGTGCGGGACTGGTCGGAGGTCGAGGAACACGAGAAGGAACTGCTGGCCACCGGACTGGCCGGGTGGCAGCAGAAATACCCGGACGTGCCGGTGCGCCGGGTGGTGGTCCGGGACCGGCCGGTGCGGCAGTTGCTGGCGCACGCCGCGGACGCGCAGCTGATGGTGGTCGGCAGCCGGGGTCACGGCGGGTTCGCGGGCATGTTGCTCGGCTCGACCAGTCAGGCGCTGATCTACCACGCGCCGTGCCCGCTGCTGGTCGTCCGCGGCCGGTGAGCGGAAAGGCCAGGCAATGACTTTGGTCCTGGGCGGTCGATGTTCTTGGTCCACCGCTTTTCGCCCCGTTCGTTCGTACTCTCGTGCCATGGACGAACAAGAACACGACGCCCCCCGGATCACCGTTTTCCTGGTCGACGACCACGAGGTGGTGCGGCGCGGGGTCGCCGAGCTGCTCAACGAGGAACCCGGTCTGCGGGTGATCGGGCAGGCGTCCTCGGTGACCGAGGCGCTGGCCCGGATTCCCGCGCTGCGCCCCGATGTCGCGGTGCTGGACATCCGATTACCCGATGGCAACGGCGTCGAGCTGTGCCGGGATCTGCGGTCCAAACTGCCCGACCTGAACTGCCTGATGCTGACCTCGTTCACCGATGAACAGGCCATGCTGGACGCGATCCTGGCCGGGGCCGGTGGCTATGTCATCAAGGACATCAAGGGGATGGAGCTGGTGGACGCGGTGCGCACGGTCGGCGCCGGCCGGTCGCTGCTGGACAACCGGGCCGCCGCGGCGTTGATGGCCCGGTTGCGGGCGAGCGTGGCCGCGCCGGGGCCGTTGGCCGGGTTGTCCGAGCAGGAACGCACGCTGCTGGACCTGATCGGCGAGGGGCTGACCAACCGGCAGATCGCCGAACGCATGTACCTGGCCGAAAAGACGGTGAAGAACTACGTGTCCCGGCTGCTGGCCAAACTCGGCATGGAGCGGCGCA
>DASZNF010000131.1:0-2216 GCA_035551355.1 Pseudonocardiaceae bacterium
TTTGGCCACGGCGAGTAGCGCGATCACTTGATCTGTCGATCGGGGTAGGGCGACGCCGATGCGGTCGCCCACCTGGATTCCGCGCTCGACTAGGTGTCGGGCGAGGCCGTTGGCCCGGGCGTCCAGTTGTGCGTAGGTCAGTGCCTCATCGCCGGAGACCACCGCGATCGCGTCCGGCGTCCGGGCGGCCTGGGCGGTGAACAATTCCGGCACGGTGGCCGAAACGCCGGAGCCGCCGACGCCGGCTTCGGTCAGCAGCCAGTCCCGCTCGCCGGAGCGCAGGACGTCGACCTCGCCGACCCGCAGGCTCGGATCGGCCACCAGCTGACGCAACACAGCCGCCAGGCGGGCGGCGATGCTCTCCACCGCGGACCGGTCGAAGAGGTCGTGGGCGAATTCCAGCAATCCGTCCAGCCCGTCACTGCCGGGACGCTCCGACAGCAGCACGGACAGGTCGAACTTCGCGGTGCCCAGCTCGATCGGCTCGACCTGAGTCTGGATGCCGGGAAATGTAACGGTGCCATCCGGGGCGTTCTGCAGCGCCAACGCCACCTGGAACAGGGGATGGTGCGACAGCGACCGGCCCGGGCTCAGCGCGTCGACCAGTTGCTCGAACGGCAGATCCTGGTGGGCGAACGCCGCCAGGTCGGTCTCCCGGACCCGGCGCACCAGTTCGGTGAAGGGCGGATCTCCGCTGACGTCGGTGCGGAGCACGACCGTGTTCAGGAAGTAGCCGACCACGTTGTCGAACGTGTCGTCCGTGCGGCCGGCTACCGGGGTGCCCAGTGGGATATCCGTGCCCGCACCCAGTCGCGCCAGGGTCACCGCGAGCGCGGCCTGCACCACCATGAACAGGGTGGCCTGCTGCTGCCGGGCGATCGCGCGCAAACCTCGATGCACGTCGGCGGCCACGGTGAACGGCACCATGCCACCGCGATGCGAAGCCACCGCCGGGCGTACCCTATCCGCGGGCAGAGTCAGCTGTTCCGGCGCGCCCGCGAGCGCCGCTTTCCAGAACGCCAGCTGGTCATCCACCACGCCGGTGAGCAGGTCTCGTTGCCACAGGGCGAAATCCGCATAGTGTGCGGGCAACGGCGACCAGCCCGGTTCCTGCCCGGAAGCCCGCGCCACATAAGCCGTGGACAGATCACCCGCCAGCACACCCATCGACCAGCCGTCGGCGGCGATGTGGTGCACCACGATCACCAGCACATGGCAGGTGGCGGACAGCCGCAGCACCACCACCCGCCAGGGCACCTCGCCGCCGATCTCAAAACCCTCGCCGGTAACCGCGGCCAGCACGCCGGACAGCTGCGACTCGTCGATCTCGCGGACCGCCAGGACCGGCTCCGCTTCCGGATGGCCAACCTCCAGGATGACCTGATGCGCCACGCCATCGGTCTCGGTGACCACGGTCCGCAGCGCTTCGTGCCGGGCCGCCACATCCAACACGGCGTGCTCCAGCGCGGGCACGTTCAGCTCGCCCTCCAGGCGTACCACGAACGGAATGTTGTTGACCGCGCTCAATCCGTCCAACTGATGCGCGAACCACATCCGTTGCTGCCCGAACGACAACGGCAGCGTGTCCGGCCGAATCCCCGGCACAACCGGCGGTCGCTTGGCATCCGAGTCCCCCAACGCGGCGACCAGCCCGGCCACTGTCGGCGCCTGGAACAGCGCGCGGATGGACACCTCGACGCCCAGGGCCGATCGCACTCGGCTGACCAGCCGGGTGGCCAGCAGCGAGTCTCCGCCCAGTTCGAAGAAGCTGTCGTCAATGCCGGTCGATTCGAGGCCGAGCACGTCGGCGAATAGTGCGCAGAGGACTTCCTCCCGCGGATTCCGCGGACTCCGGTTCGATACGACGAATTCCGGATCCGGTAACGCCGGCCGGTCGACCTTTCCGTGCGTGGTCAGCGGCAGCGCGTCCAACACCACCACGGCCGACGGCACCAGGTAGTCCGGAAGGCGGGCGGTGAGGAACTCGTGAATCGAGTCGGTGTCGGTGGTCGCGACCACATAGGCGATGAGGCGGCCATCGCGCGGGACGACCACGGCTTGGGTGACGCCGGGGTAGGTGAGTAGTGCGGCTTCGATTTCGGCGGGTTCGATGCGGAAGCCGCGGATTTTGACCTGATCGTCGTTGCGGCCGATGAAAATCAGTTGTCCGTTGTGGGTCCAGCGGACGAGGTCGCCGGTGCGGTACATCCGGCGGC
>DASZNF010000132.1:0-54898 GCA_035551355.1 Pseudonocardiaceae bacterium
GCCGCTGGCGTACTGCTCCCAGCAGCCCCGGTTGCCGCAGCCGCACAGCCGGCCGTCCGGGACCACACGGTAGTGGCCGGGTTCGCCGGCGATCCCGTACCGGCCGTGGTAGAGGTCGCCGCCGATGAGGATGGCGCCGCCGATACCGGTGCCCACGGCGATCATGATCACGTCCTGGTAGCCGCGGGCGGCGCCGAACCTCGCTTCGGCCCAGAGCCCGCTGTCGGCGTCGTTCTCCACGATCACCGGCAACCCGACCTGGTCCTGCACGGACTGCCGCAACGGCTCGTTGCGCCAGGCCAGGTTGGGCGCGAACAGCACCGTGGACCGGGTCTCGTCGATGAAACCGGCCGCACCCAGCCCCACCGCGCTCACGTCATACTGGGACGCCAGGTCGGTGACGATGTCGGCGATCACCTGGGCCGTCCGGGCTGGACTGGCCGCGGGGGTGGAACGTTTCAGCTTTTCAACGATGTGGCCGGCGTCGTCGACGACGCCGGCCGCGGCTTTGGTGCCCCCAACGTCAACGCCTATCGTCAGGCCCACGGCTGGCGTCTTCCCACGGGTCGGCCGGCCCGGTCCTGGTCGGCCCGGAGCTGGCGGTACCGGAGCCGGCGGAAGGTGCCTTCATGGCGGATTCGAAGGCGGAGTACGCTTCCTGGACCACCGCGGCCAGCGCGTCGCCCGCCCCGGCCAGCTGGGACCCCAGCCCGGAGCTCTGGCGGCTCTCCCGCAGCCGCCGGGCGGCCCGGCAGACCGGGCACCAGGCGCACTCGGGTGCTTCGTCCTCGGCCAGCGGCCGGTTGGTGGCGGTGTCCCACACGTCCGCCTTGGGCTGGTCCTGGCCGAGCGCGCGGCGCATCTGGCCGGTCAGGTCCTTGGTCACACTGCGCGCGCCGGTACGCATCAGCCAGCGCTGGAAGTCGCCTAGGGGATCTCCACCGCCGTCCCGTTCGGTCACCTGGGCGCCTCCCTGCTCATCGTGCCTACTGTGGAGCGTACCTCTACCAACGGAGGACATATGGCACTCCGGTGGCGCGGAAGTGCCCCACGTTGACGCACTCGGTGACGCCGACGCGCACCCGCTGGGCCAGCGGCTGGTGCACGTGGCCGAAGAACGCGAACCGGGGCCGGGTCCGCCGGATCGCGGCCAGCAGCGCCGCGCTGCCCCGTTCCATCCGCCGGGCCACGGTGTCGTAGAGCAGTTCGGGCAGGGCCGGCGGGATGTGCGTACACAGCACGTCAACCTCACCGATTCTGTCCAGCTTGGCCGCGTACTCGTCCTCGTCCAGCTCGTGCGGCGTGTGGTAGCGCGACTTGAGGCCGCCGCCGACGAAGCCGAACGTCCAGCCGTCCAGCTCGGCCCGGCTCCCGTCCAGCACCTGGTGCCCGGGCTTCAGGTGCCCGGCCCACATGCGCGGGATGTCCACGTTGCCGTAGGTGAGGTAGGCGGGCTCGGGCAGCGCGCCGAACAGGCCCGCGTACTGGCGCATGGCGGCCGCGTTGATCGCGGCCCGGATCGAGCCTTCGGGCAGGCTGGCCGCCAGCCGCGCGGACAGCTGCCGGGCCTCGTCGAAGCGCTTGGCCAGCCGCAGCGCCATGAAGGCGCGGGCCTGCTCCGCCCCGAACATGTCGGCGAAAATGCCCTGTCGGTAGTCCGCGTAGTCCAGGAACAGCAGCAGATCCCCCAGGCACATCAGCGCGTCCGCGTCCCGGCCCGCCGCCGGCAGCGCGTCGGACCGGCCGTGGACGTCGCTCACCAGGTGAATCCGCATGCCCCCACGCTAAGCCCCGGACGTGGCGTGACGGCAGGCTGGCGGGACGTAGCCTGGACCTGACGGCTTGATCATGGCGCCGGAAAACCGAATCGACACTACCGGCCAGTAGCTTTACGCGATACGGTCGGTGGCGTCCGCCAGGGCAGGCACCGGTGAAGGAGACAGCGTCGTGCGCCAGCACAGCATCCCGGCTCTCGTGGAGATTTCCGGCTCGGACAACCTGGCCAGGATCGTGCCGCGGCGAGCCGCTGACGACCCACGGCAGGTCGCGCTGCGCCGCAACGACGGCGGCCAGGACAGCGGCACCTGGCGGGACGTCACCATCGGCGAGTTCCGTGATGACGTGAACGCCCTGGCCAAGGGGCTGATCGCGGCCGGTATCGCGACGGGCGACCGGGTGGCGCTGATGTCCCGGACCCGGTACGAGTGGACGGCCCTGGACTTCGCCATCTGGACCGCGGGCGCGGTGTGCGTACCGGTGTACGAGACCTCCTCGGCCGAACAGGTCGAGTGGATCATGAGCAACTCCGGCGCCAAGGCGATCTTCGTCGAGACCGCCGCGCACGAGGAGATCGTGACCGGGCTGCGGGACCGGCTGACCGCCATGGAGCACGTGTGGCGGATCGAGGACCCAGAGGGCCCGGGCCCGGCCGGGGAGACCTCCGAGGGCAAGGCGCCCGGACTGGAGGCGCTGCGCGCCGAGGGCACGTCCGTCGGCGACGAGACGGTGGCCGAGCGGGCCACCGCGGCGGGCGCGGACGACCTGGCCACGATCATCTATACCTCCGGGACCACCGGGCGTCCCAAGGGCTGCGAGCTGACCCACCGCAACCTGCTGGCCGAGGTGCGGGCCGCGGCCGTGGCCTTCCCGCAGCTGACCACCCCGGGCAACTCGCTGCTGCTGTTCCTGCCGCTGGCCCACGTGCTGGCCCGGGCGATCGGGCTGGTCGCGGTGTACAACCGGCTGACCGTCGGGCACACCGCCGACGTCAAGAACCTGGTGTCCGACCTGGGCACCTTCCGGCCGACCTTCGTGGTGGCCGTGCCCCGGGTGTTCGAGAAGGTCTACAACACGGCCAAGCAGACCGCGCACGCCGGCGGCAAGGGCAAGATCTTCGACGCGGCCGAGGCGACCGCGGTCGCCTACAGCGAGGCCTACGACGCGCCCGGCGGGATCCCCGTCGGCCTGCGCCTCAAGCACGCGCTGTTCGACCGGCTGGTGTACAGCAAGCTGCGCGCGGCGCTGGGCGGCCGGTGCACCGCGGCGGTGTCCGGCGGCGCGCCGCTTGGCGAGCGGATGGCCCATTTCTTCCGCGGCATCGGCGTGCCGGTGCTGGAGGGCTACGGGCTGACCGAGACCAGCGCGGCGGCCTGCGTGAACACCGAGGACAACTTCCGGGTGGGCACGGTGGGCCGGCCGGTGGCGGGCACCTCGGTGCGCATCGCCGAGGACGGCGAGGTGCTGCTCAAGGGCAACATCGTGTTCCGCAGCTACTGGGACAACGAGACGGCCAGCAAGGAAGCGCTGGAGAACGGCTGGTTCCACACCGGCGACCTCGGCCAGCTGGACAACGAGGGCTTCCTGCGGATCACCGGCCGGAAAAAGGAGATCATCGTCACGGCGGGCGGCAAGAACGTCTCCCCCGCCGTGCTGGAGGACCGGCTGCGCGCGCACCCGTTGATCAGCCAGGTGATGGTGGTCGGCGACAAGCGGCCGTTCATCGGCGCGCTGATCACCGTGGACGAGGAGTTCTTCCCGGCCTGGAAGTCCCAGCACGGCCTGCCCGAGTCGGCCACCGTGGCCCAGCTGGCCGGTCACCCGGCGCTGCAGGGCGAGGTGCAGAAGGCGATCGACGAGGCCAACCGGGCGGTGTCGCACGCCGAGGCGATCAAGCGGTTCCGCATCCTGCCGGTGGACTTCACCGAGGAGGGCGGCGAGATGACGCCCAGCCTGAAGCTGCGCCGCGCGGTGGTGGCCAAGACCTACGCCGGCGACATCGAGGCGATCTACTCCTGATGGATCTCCGCACTGATTGATCGGTTTCCCGCACTGATGGCGGTCGGCTCCGCAGGCCGGCCGCCATCGGTGTGCTCAGCGCCGGAAGCGGCCCGGCCCCATCCGCAGGATGACCATCAGCACGAAGAAGATCGGCAGCAGCGGGAAGAAGAAGTGCGCGGCCAGGCCGACCGCGGCGGACACCGCGTTGAGCACGATCAGCACGAAGAAGATGCCGGCCACGATGATCATCGGCGAGACGCCGCGGCGGCGCTCGGGCAGCCGGCCGCCGCGCGGACGGCGGTTCGCCCACGGCGGGGTGGGCGGCAGCGACAGGTTCCCGGCCCACGGCGAGGCCGGCTCCGGCCGGGGGAAGACCTCGATGGGCAGATCCGCGGTGAGTTTGCGCAGGTCCCCGATGGTCGTCGCGGCATAGGCGGCGGTGCTGCGTTCCTCGAACTCGGGCAGGGTCAGCCGGCCGAGGCCGACCTGTTCCTGCA
This sequence comes from Pseudonocardiaceae bacterium, assembly GCA_035551355.1. GTDB lineage: Bacteria > Actinomycetota > Actinomycetes > Mycobacteriales > Pseudonocardiaceae > DATATV01. The sequence goes on from DASZNF010000132.1 coordinate 4,275, forward strand.
GGGCCGAGACGACCTTTTCCCGATCTTCGTCCGAGGCGCGCATCGCGTCCGCACTGGTCATGAGTGTGCCTTCCTCGACGACACCCGCCATGGTTCGCATGCTTCCCATGGTTGCCCCGAACTCGGGCGGCGGCATCGGCCCCCGGGTTGGTTTCGGGTCTACGACAACGGGTGTAGCTGATCGTGCAACGTACGCCGTGCGGCGCGGGTTCCCCGGTTCCGCCTGGTGTCGCTTGCGTCACCCGGCGTGGCGGCGCGCAAGATCAGCCGTTGAGCAACTCGGCCAGCCGCCGGGCGCGGTCGGCCCACCGCCAGTCCGCGCGCATCCAGTCCCGCCCGGCCGCGCCCATCTTGGCCGCCCGTTCCGGATCGGCCAAGAGATCGGCCAGGGTCTCGGCGATGGCCGGCACGTCCTCGGGCTCCACCACGTGCCCGGTGACCCCGTCGCGGACCGCCTCGGGGGCGCCGCCGGAGCGCCCGGCCAGCACCGGCAGGCCGGTGGCCGCGGCCTCCAGGAACACGATGCCCAATGCCTCCACGTCCAGCCCGCGCCCGTGGGTGCGGCAGGGCATGGCGAACACGTCCCCGGCCGCGTAGTGCGCGGGCAGTTCGGCCCAGGGCACCGAGCCGGTGAACACCACGTGCTGCGCCACCCCGGTCGACTCGGCCAGGGCGTGCAGCCGGTCGTGGTAGGGGCCGCCGCCGACCAGCAGCAGGGCCGCGTCGGGCACCTGGCGGCGGATCGCGGGCAGCGCGCGGATCAGCATGTCCTGGCCCTTGCGCGGCACCAGCCGGGACACGCACACGACGGTGGGTCGCTCCCCCAGCCCGTAGCGGGCCCGGATGTCGGCCCGGGCGGCCGGGTCGGGCCGGTAGGTGTCGGTGTCCACGCCGGAGAACAGCGGCTCCAGCGCGGCCTGCCGGCCGAACGCGGCGGCGAACCGGCCGCGGGTGTACTTGCTGACGAAGGTGACCACGTCGGCGGTCGAGCCGATCCGGCGCAGCGCCTGGCGCGCGCCGGGCAGCATGGACCAGCCGACCTCGTGGCCGTGCGTGCAGGCCACGATCCGCCGGGCGCCCGCCGCCCGCAGGTGGGACGACATCAGGGCCAGCGGCGCGGCCGCGCCGAACCAGACCGCCTCGCAGCGCTGTTCGCGCAGGATCTCCGCGGCCCGCCGGGCCACCGCGGGGGTGGGCAGCATCATCTCGCCCGGGTAGCGGAACACCGGGAAGGGCTGGCGGACGTCGAACTCGGGGTGCGGTTCCGGGCGGTGCGGCCAGGACGAGGTGTAGACCACGAGGTTCTCGGCCGGCAGATGCTCGGCCAGGGTGTGCAGGTAGGTCTGGATGCCCCCGGGCCGGGGTGGGAAATCGTTGGTCACCAGGAGGGTCCGCCGCACCAGACGAGACTACCGGGCAGGCACGCGCAACTCATGGGTTGCGCTTTCTCGGCCAATGTGCAACGCTCAGGTTGCACATCAGGCAACCCCGGAAGAGAGGCCACCATGGCCACCGATCGCATCGAACGTGACATCCTGATCGCCGCGCCCATCGAGCGGGTCTGGGCCGTGCTCACCGAGCCCAAGCACGTGGGCACCTGGTTCGGCCAGGGCAAACCCATCCCCGTCGACCTGCGCCCGGGCGGCACCATGGAACTCGACCACGGCGAACACGGCGTCTTCCCGACCACCATCGTGCGGGTCGACCCGCCGCGCCACCTCGCCTACCGGTGGGCCTCGGGCTATCCCGGCGAGCAGGCCACCGAGGACAACGCCACGCTGGTCGAGTTCGACCTGTCCGAGGAGGGTGCGGGCACCCGGCTGCGGCTGGTGGAAAGCGGCTTCACCGACAAGACCGCCCCGGCCCACGCGCCGGACTCCTCACTGGAGTCCCACACCAGCGGCTGGACCGCCATGCTGCCCCGGGCCCGCGACTACGCGGAATCCCTGCCGAAATGAGCCGAGCATGAGCAGCCCGGGCGCGGTCGCGCACATCGAGGTGCTGGACGGGCTGGCCGACCCGACCCGGCGGCGCATCCTGGACGCGCTGGCCGGGTACGGGTCGGCCACCGCCACCACGCTGGCCGGCGGGCTGCCGATCAGCAGGCAGGCCGTGGTCAAGCACCTCGCACTGCTGGACCGGGTCGGTCTGGTCAGCGGGCAGCGGGCCGGGCGGGAGATGCGCTATCGGCTGCGGCCCGACCGGCTGGAGGCGGCCGCGCACTGGCTGGCCGAGTTGGCCGGCGAGTGGGACCGCCGCCTCCAGCTGATCAAGCACATCGCCGAATCGGCGGAAACCGATCCGGACCAGTAGCTCCAGACCGATCCGAACCGCTAGTCCAGGCGCCGGGCGCCTTCGTAGCCGGAGGGCCAGATCGGCTGGATCCGGACCACCTCGCCGGTCTCCGGCGCGTCCACCATGTACCCGTTGCCCACATAGATGCCCACGTGGTGCACGGGCGAGCCGAAGAACACCAGGTCGCCGATCTCCAGGTCGTCCTTGGACACCGCGGTGCCCATCTCGGACTGGGCCGAGCTGGAGTGCGGGATACCGGTCACGCCGGCCTGCGCGTAGGCCCACAGCACCAGGCCCGAGCAGTCGAAGGAACTCGGTCCGGCCGCGCCCCACACGTAGGACTTGCCCCGCTTGCTCAGCGCGGCCATCACCATCCGGCCGCGCACCCCGGGCGGGGGCACGACGACCAGGTTCGGGCCGATGCTGGACAGCTGCGCCCGATCGCTGGCCGACAGGCCGCCCATCGCCTGGGACACCTGGGCCAGCTGCTGGTTGAGCTGCGCGCTCTTCTGCTGGACCTGCTGCATCAGGGCCTGGGCCGCGTTGATCGCGTCCTGGGCCTGCTGCGCGGCCGCCTCGGCTTTGGCCGCCGAGGCGGCCGCGGCGTCCACCGCCGCCTGGTACTTGGCCAGCACGGCGTAGTTGGTGGCGGCCAGGTTCTGCAGATCGGTGGAGCGGTCCAGGTAGTCCCGGGCCGACTCACCGGTCAGCAGGGCCGAGAGCTGGTCCATCCGGGCGCCCTCGAAGGACGCCGCGGTCAGGTTGTCCACCGAGGCGCGGAACTGGTCCTCCTGCCCCTGGGCGGTCTGCTCCTGGGCCTCGGCCGCCGCCTGCGCGGCCTTGGCCTGCACCTGCTCGGCCTGCTTCGCGGCCAGCTGGGTGTTCGCGTCGTTGAGCTGCTCGTTGAGCGCGTCGGCCTGCTGAGAGAGCTGGTCGTACGTGCCCATCGGGTCGGAGCTGCCGGAGGACGTGCTCGGGTCCGCCGTGGCGCCCGGCGCGGCAAAGGTCACCGCGGCGATCACCACGCCGGCCGTCATCGCCCCGCGCATCGTGCGCTTCAGTCTCTTCGAAGCCACGCGCCCTGATCTCCTTCGTCCACGCCCGCTCAGGCCGTCAGCCGGCGGGCCCCGCTGTAGTCGCTGTTCAATGGCTGGATGCGCACCGGCTCGCCCTCGGACGGCGCGTTGATCATGTCGCCGCCGCCGACGTAGATCCCGACGTGCGCCACCGGTGACCCGAAGAACACCAGGTCACCGACCTGCAGATCGGCCCGGGACACCGCCTGGCCCATGCGCGACTGAGCCGCCGCCGAGTGCGGCAGGCTCACGCCGACCTGCTCGTAGGCCCACATCACCAGGCCCGAGCAGTCGAACTGGGTCGGGCCAACGCCGCCCCACTTGTACATGTCGCCGCGCCGGGTCAGCGCCGCCTGCAGCGCGCTGTTGGCGATGCCGGGCGGGCCGATGAACACACCGGACGGGCCGGTGTCGGAAGCCAGCGAGCTGCGCTGCGAGGCGGACAGCTTGTTCAGCGCCGCCTGCACCTGGCTCATCTGGGTCTGCAGTTGCTGCTGTTGCTGCTGGATCTGGTTGACCAGGGCCTGCGCCGCGTTGGTCGCGTCCTGCGCGGTCTTCTGGTCGCCGGTCGCCCGGGTCTCCGCGGCGGTGGCCGCGTTGACCGCGTTCTGGAAATTGGCCAGTGCCTGGTCGTTGGTGACGGCCAGGTTCTGCAGATCGGTCGAGCGGTCCAGGTAGTCCCGGGCCGAGGAACCGGTCAACAGAGCCGAAAGCTGGTCGACCCTGGCCCCCTCGAAGGAGGCCAGGGTCAGCGCGTCGACCGAGCCGCGGAACTGGTCCTCCTTGGCCTGCGCCGCGTTCGCCGCCTGCTGGGCGCCCGCGTAGTCGGCGTTGGCCCTGGCCAGGTCCGCCTGGTTACCGCTCAGGTCGGCCTTCGCGTTGTTCAGCTGTTCGCCCAGCGCCGCCGCCTGCTGCGACAACTGCTGGAACTGCGTCGTCGGATCAGTGCTACTGGTGCTCGGATCGGCACCAGCCACAACCACATTGATGCCCATCACGGTGATCACCGCACCGGCTGCCACAGCACCGCGAAACACGCGGTGCGACCGTCTTAACCCCACAGCGCCCTGGCTCCATTCCTGATCGGTCACGTCGCTGCCCAACACAAAAGAGCGTGCGCGCCGTGCCCGATCACGGGAGCACAGGGAAACTCAGCCACTCAGGCGGCGAGCGCCACTGTAATCACTGAACAAGGCTTCAACCTTGACGACCTGACCGGTGTCCGGCGCATTGAGCATCAAACCATTGCCCACATAGATGCCGACATGGTGTACCGGGGAACCGAAGAACACCAGGTCACCGACCTGCAGGCTGGACCGGGAGACCGACTCGCCCATGGTCGCCTGGGACTGGCTGGAGTGCGGCAGGCTCACGCCGACCTGCTCGTAGGCCCACTGGATCAGGCCGGAGCAGTCGAACTCGTTCGGCCCGGACGCGCCCCAGACGTAGGGGTCGCCACGGCGGGTCAGCGCCGCCTGCAGCGCGCTGTTGGCGATGCCGGGCGGGCCGATGAAGGTGCCGGACACGCCGGTGCTGGACAGCGAACTGCGCTGCGAGGCCGACAGCTGACTGATCAGCGACTTGACCTGGTTGATCTTGGTGTTCAGCGAGTCGGTCTGCTGCTGGATCTGGTTGACCAGGGCCTGCGCGGCGTTGGTCGCGTCCTGCGCCGTCTTCTGGTCACCAGTGGCCCGGGCCTGGGCCGCGGTGGCCGCGTTGACCGCGTTCTGGAAGCCGGTCAGCACCTGATCCGAGGTGTCGGCCAGGTTCTGCAGGTCGGTGGCCCGGTTGAGGTAGTCCTTGGCTGAGGACCCGGTCAACAGCGCGGAAAGCTGATTTATCCGGGCGCCCTCGAAGGAGGCCGCGGTAAGGGCGTCCACCGAGCCACGGAACTGGTCCTCCTTGGCCGTGGCGTCCTTGGCCGCGGACTGCGCGGCGGCCAGATCGCCGTTGGCCCTGGCCAGCTGCGACTGCTTGTTGCCAAGGTCGACCTTGGCGCTGTTGAGCTGCTCGTTGAGGGTGTCGGCCTGCTGCGAGAGCTGCTGGTACTCGGTGTTCGGATCGGTGCTGTTGGTGGTGGGGTCCGCCGAAGCGGATGTCGGGGCGGTACTGATGACGGCGATGATCGCGGAGGCCGCGAGGGCCCCTCGTATGGTCCGCTTGAGTCGCTGCGACGCCACGTCGCGTAACTCTCCTTCCGTCCAACCCCCGCCTCAGCCCCCCGACAGGCCGATTCGGTGGTGACCTTGTGTCGCCGTCCTCCGTGGACGACAGGCCGCCGCAAGGTCTCGGACAGGTTACGGAATGGGGGTCATGGCGTCTAGAAGGCTCGACGGGCAATCCGTTCGGTGTGCTCCGGTTGCACGAATGGAGCAGCGCCGAAAGCGGTAGGTGAACAGGCACGGACCCCCTAGCTGACCTGGCGACGGTGCCGTCCACCGGGCTGATCCGACCGTTCGGCGCTTTCCACCGGCTCGGACACCGGCTCCGACGTGGCGCTGCGCACATTCGCGCCATGAACCGGGATCAATCGCAGCCTTGGCACGAGTCCGGCATCGGCCAGCGTGCCCAGCGCGCGCAGTTCCGGCTCCTCGAACTCGACCGTGGGCGGCGCGTCCAACAGGACGCTGATCACACAATCGGAGCAGCCGACTCCCCGAATGGCGCAACGGTCGCAGTCGATGATCATGCAAACCTCCTCGTCTTGACCAGGAAGTTAGCCGCGGGCACCGACAGTTCTGAAAAGCTGGCCGCCGTGCGGATCACCAAGTTCAGCCATTCCTGTGTCCGGGTGGAACAACAGGGGGCCACCGTGGTCATCGATCCAGGGGTGTGGAGTGAGCCGGGCGCGCTGATCGGCGTGGACGCCGTGCTGATCACCCACGAGCACGTGGACCACGTCGACGAGTTACGTCTGGCCGGACTGGGCGCCCCGGTGTACGCCCCGCTCGGCTCGGCGATCCGGCGGATCCCGTTTCGCGCGGTCGCCCCGGGACAGCGGTTCCGGGTGGCCGGGCTGACCGTGCAGGCGGTGGGCGGGCGGCACGCGGAGATCTACCGCGGCCAGCCGGACTGCCCGAACCTGGGCTATCTCCTCGACGATCAGCTCTACCACCCCGGGGACTCGCTGTTCGTGCCGGAGCGGCCGGTGCGCACACTGCTGGCCCCGGTGCACGGCTCCTGGCTGCGCACCCGGGACGCCATCGACTTCGTCCGGGTGATCGACGCGCAGCGCACCTTCCCGATCCACGACGGCCAGCTCAACGACCGCGGGCTGGCCAGTGTGAACGCCTGGCTGGCCGAACAGACCGACGGCGGCTACCGCTACCTGGCCCCGCGCGAGTCGACCCTCATCTGACTCGGACCGGGGTCGCTCAGACCCGGCCAAGGCGGGCCAGCAGCACCGCGGAGGGCACCGGGTGCGCGCCCCGGCGGCGCACCGAGTCGGCCACCGCCCGGTCGGAGGTCGCGACCACCACCGGACGCCCCTCCGGCTCGGCCGCGACCAGCGCGCGGATCACGTCGTCGGCCAGTACCCCCGGGTCGGAGAACAGCACCCGCACCCCGCGCGGCGCGGCCGAGGGCACCGACACCACCCCGGCCCCGTCGAACACCACGGTCACCTCGGCCCCGGTGCGCGCGGCCAGCGCGGAAAGCTGATGGGTCAGCCGTTCCCGCTGGTCGACCAGCGGCAGCTCGGGATAGCCGGTCTTGGTCACGTTGTAGCCGTCGACGATCAGGTGCACCGCGGGCAGCGCGAGCAGTCGGTCCAGCGCGGCCGGGTCGTCCACCCGGCCCACCGTGCCCTGGATGGCACTGGCCCCGCGCACCAGATCGGCCGGGCGCGGCCCGGTGCCGCCCAGCGCCAGTTCCCGGCGCAGCCCGGTCACCGCGCCGTCCAGCGTGTCCACCAGCAGCGCCAGCCGCACCTCGTCGGCCTGCCGGGCCTCTCGCGCGGCCTGCCGGGCCGCCTGCGCGTCGGCATCGGCCCGCTTGGCCCGGGTCCGCTCGGCGTCCGCGCGTTCCCGTTCCCGGTCGCGTTCGGCCATCAGCGATTTGCGTTCCTGGTCGGCGCGGATCCGGTTCTGCTCCAGATCCGCCCGGGCGGCCTGCGCCTCGTCCCGGGCCTCGCGCAGCCGCACCCCCTGCTCCCGCAGGCGTTTGCGCAGCTTGTCCAGTTCGTGGTCGCGTTCGTCCACCAGTTTGCCGGTGCTGGCGTCCACCTTGCCCAGTTCGTCGCGTACCCGGTCCAGCTCGGCGGTCAGCCGCTCGGCCCGGGTGACCGCGGCGTCGCGTTCGGCCCGCAGCGCGGCGTCGCCGGCCCGCCGGGAGACCAGCTCCAGGTAGTGCACGGCGGCCCCGTCGCCGGTGAGCAGCGCCGCGGCGGCCGCGGCGGAGGGGTCGCCTGCGGCCACGTCCAGCGCGGCCGGCCGGTGCTCCCGGCACCACTCGGTGACCGAGGTCCGGAAGGCCGGGTAGTTGTGCAGGCCGACCAGCAGCGGGCCGGCCCCGAGTTTGGCCCGTTTGGCCGGCGCGAACCGGGCGACCGTGCGTACTGGTTGGGGAATGTCCACCGTGGGCAGGTGGGTCACCGCGTCCGCGGCCAGTTCGGCCAGTCGGGCCCGCACTCCGTCGGGCAGTTCCCCCCAGTCGACCTGCTCATCCTGACCGGCGGAAACGGGTACCTCGATCGAACCGGACTCCTCCGGGTCGGGTACCTGCTGTGCCGCCGACAACGCCATTTCACAAGGTTAATGGGTCGGCGCGGAAACGACAGGTCGCATTACCGGGCGTGGCGCGCACCCCTTCCATCGGGCGGCCGGGCGTGGCATGCATGAGGGATGACGAGAATCTGTGTCACCGGGGCCGCGGGCCGCGCGGGCCGTCAGGCCGTGGCCGAACTGCTCGAACACGACCACGAGGTGCTGGCCACCGATCTGGTGCTGCCCGGCGCCGATCTCGGCGTGCCGGTGCTGCGCGCCGACCTGACCGACTACGGCCAGGCGGCCGAGGTGCTGGCCGAGGTGGACGCTGTGGTGCACCTGGCCAACATCCCGGCGCCCGACCTGTTCCCGCCGGCCCGCACGTTCCACGAGAACACCACGATGAACTACAACGTGTTCGCCGCGGCCGCCGCGCACCACCTGGACCGGGTGGTGTGGGCCTCCAGCGAGACCACGCTGGGCCTGCCGTTCGACACCCCGCCGGAGTACGCGCCGATCGACGAGGCGCACTACCCGTACCCGAACAGTTCCTACTCACTGTCCAAAGTGGCCAGTGAGACGCTGGCCGGTCAGTTCACCCGGTGGTCCGGGATTCCCTTTGTGGCCCTGCGGTTCTCCAACATCATCGGCCCGGCCGAGTACGCCACCTTCCCCGAGATGTGGGCCGATCCGGCGCGGCGCAAGTGGAATCTGTGGGGTTACATCGACGAGCGGGACGCGGCCGCCGCGTGCCGGCTGGCGCTGACCGCGCCGGTGACCGGGGCCGAGTCGTTCATCATCGCCGCGGCCGACACGGTCATGGACCGGCCCTCGGTCGAGGTGCTGCGCGAGTTCTATCCGGACGTCCCGGTGACCGGCGAGGTCGAGGGTCACCAGACCCTGCTGGCCATCGGCAAGGCGCGCGAGGTGCTCGGGTTCGAGCCCGGACATTCCTGGCGCGACACGGTTTCCCCGCCGATGCACTGATCGCCGAATTTGTCGGGGGGTGCACTTAACGTGCGCCTCGATGAACGCTTCGGAACCGGGTGCGGCTGCCCAGCTGTCCTTCGACGAGCTGGGCAGCCCGTTGCGCGACACCACTTTCGTGGTGTTCGACCTGGAGACCACCGGCACCAGCGCCGACGGCGACGCGATCACCGAGATCGGCGCGGTCAAGGTCCGCAGCGGCGAGGTGCTCGGCGAGTTCGGCACCCTGGTCGACCCGCGACGGGGCATCTCCCCGCTCGTGGTCGAGCTGACCGGCATCACCGACGCGATGGTGCGCGGCGCGCCCACCCTGCCCGAGGTGCTGCCCGCGTTCCTGGAGTTCGCCGCGGGCGCGGTCCTGGTCGCGCACAACGCCCCGTTCGACACCGGTTTCATCCGGGCCGCCTGCGCCCGGCACGGCTACGCCTGGCCCAAACCGGCGGTGGTGTGCACGGTGCGGCTGGCCCGCCGGGTGCTGTCCCGGCAGGAGGCGCCCAGTTGCAAGCTCTCCGCGCTGGCCGCGCTGTTCAGTACCGGCACCACACCCAACCACCGCGCGCTGGACGACGCCCGGGCCACCGTGGAGGTGCTGCACGGGCTGCTGGAGCGGGTCGGCTCGGTGGGCGTGCACTCGCTGGAGGAGCTGCTGGACTACCTGCCCGAGGTGACCCCGACCCAGCGGCGCAAGCGCGAACTGGCCGCGCCGCTGCCCAGTGCGCCCGGGGTGTACCTGTTCCGCGGGCCGCGCGAGGAGGTGCTGTACGTGGGCACCGCATCGGATCTGCGCCGGCGGGTGCGGCAGTACTTCACCGCAAGCGAGACCCGGCCCCGGCTGCGCGAGATGGTCGCGCTGGCCGTCCGGGTGGACTGGGTGGTGTGCGCGCATCCGCTGGAGGCGGAGATCCGCGAGCTGCGGCTGATCGCCGCGCACCGGCCCGCCTACAACCGGCGCTCGCGCAACCCGCACGGCGGCTGGTGGGTGTCGCTGACCGACGAGCCGTTCCCCCGGTTCTCCGTGGTCCGCACCCCGCGGGACGGGGCCCTTGGGCCGTTCCGGTCGCGCAACTCGGCGCTGGTGGCGGTGGAGGCCATCCAGGAGGTGGTGGCCATCCGCGCCTGCAACCAGCGCATCCCGGCACAACGGGCCAGCGGCAATCCGTGCGCGCTGGCCGAGCTGGACCGGTGCGCGGCGCCGTGCGCGGGCCGCCAGGACATCGAGGAGTACGCACCGGCCGTGATCGAGGTGCGCGAACTGTTCGCCGGCCGGCACACCGGGCCGCTGCGCCGGCTGGCCGACTCGCTGGCCGAGCTGTCCGCGCAGCAGCGGTTCGAGGCGGCCGGGCTGCGCCGGGACCGGATGGTCTCCCTGGTGCGCGCGCTGGACCGCACCCAGCGGCTGGCCGCGCTGGCCGCCATCCCGGAACTGATCGCGGCCCGACCGGCCCCCGTCGGCGGCTGGGAGTTCGCGGTGATCCGGCACGGCCGGCTGGCCAGCGCCGGGGTGGCCCGGCGCGGGGTGCCCCCGATGCCGGTGGTGGACGCGCTGGTCGCCACGGCCGAGACGGTGCTGCCCGGGCCCGGTCCGCTGGCCGGGGCGCCGGCCGAGGAGACCGGGCTGCTGCTGCGCTGGCTGGACCGGCCAGGCACCCGGCTGGTGCGGGCGGCCATGCCCTGGGCCACCCCGATCGGCGCGGCGGCGAGCTGGCGGGACTGGGTCGCGCGCGCCACCGCCGCCCGGCCGGTGCCGACGGAATAGGATCAGCGCGTTGGTCTGATCCCGACGCCGAGGAGAGCCCCGTGGCTGACGCGCTGATCACCGCGATCGTCCTGGTCCAGGCCGAGGCGGACAGCATCCCGGAGACCGCCCAGGCGATCGCGGACATCCCGGGCGTCACCGAGGTCTACTCGTGCGCCGGGGACGTGGACCTGATCGCGGTGCTGCGGGTGGCCGCGCACGAACAGCTGGCCGAGCTGGTGCCCGGCCGGATCGGCAAGATCAACGGCGTGCTGTCCACGGTCACGCACATCGCGTTCCGCTCCTACTCCCGGGCGGACACCGAGGAGACGTTCGCGATCGGTCTTGCCTGATGGCAGGACCGAGGCCGCGCCGATGGCGCAGCCGAGGCGAACGGCGCGGCTGACGCCGGTCGCAGCCGCTCAGGACAGGTCGCGGCCGGTGAACAGCAGGCTGGAAATGTGCGAGTCGGTGGCCTGGCCCTCGTTGTAGCCGCCGTGGCCGAGCAGCTCGTTCATGACCACCAGCGTGTAGCGCTGGTTCGGGCCGACGAAGCCGACCGTGTTCATGTTCCAGCCGTTGTCCTCCGGACCCCAGCCGTCCTTGTTGCCCGGCTGCGCGGCCGGACCAGCGCCCCACACGCCCCACTGCTGGTCGGGGTCCACGTTCTGCAGCTGGTTGACGATGTAGTCGCGGGTGTCGCCGGGCAGCTTGTCCAGCACGTAGTTGATCAGCCGGTCCAGATCGTCGGCGGTGCACTTCTGGAAACCCCAGTAGGGGAAGAACTTGGTGAAGCCGCGCTCGGGCTGCAGTGAGGTCATGCCGTACGTGGGGAAGGCGTTGTTGAACGCCATGTGGTCGGCGCCGGCGTACTTGAACCACAGGGTGTCGGCCGCGTCGTCGTCCGAGCTGTGCAGCATTTTCTGGATCAGCGAGCGGTCGTCAGCCGACAGGGAGATCTGGCCGGCCCGGTCGCGCAGGAACAGATTGACCGTCATGGCCAGTTTGATGGTCGACTCGGTCCAGATCAGCGTGCCCGCGTTGCCGTTGCGCCAGACCGCTCCGGTCTTGCGGTCCCGTAACACGATGCCGACGGTGCCGGGCCGGGTCTTGGCGTAGGCGTCAGCGGCCGCGATCCGCTTCTGGAAGTCGCAGTCGAACCCGGACTGCGGCAGCGGGCAGCCGGCCGGGTCGGCGGAACTGGGCGGCGCACTGGCCGAGGGGCTGCCGGACGGAACTGCGGAACTCACCGCCTGGGCGGCGGAGGCCGCGGCGGTGGCCGAGGCGCCGGATGATGCTCCGGTGCACCCGGCCATACCGATCATCACGCCAAAACTCAGCATGCCGGCCAGGACCACTGGGAACCGTCGGATCATCGGGGCAGGCTAGTCCAACCACGAACCGTGGATTTCCCTGGGTTCGCGTTACCGGCGGGGACCGAGTGAAGAAGTGCCGGTAAATTGCCCGATGACCTTCAGTTCGCCTTGTGGTACGCGTCCAGCACCTCGCTGGAGATACGGCCGCGCTCGGAGACTTTGAGACCCCGTTTCCTGGCCCATTCCCGGATGGCCTGATTCTGTTCCCGGTCGACCGCGCCGGAGGCGCTTCGGCCCGCTCGCCCGGCCGCGACCGGACCCCGCTTGCGGCCGCCCGCCCGCCGTGCGCTGGCCACGTAACCAGCAAGGGCGTCCCGCAGCTTGGAGGCGTTCGAGCCGGACAGGTCGATCTGGTACGTGACCCCGTCGATACCGAATTCGACGGTCTCCTCAGCGACCTGGCCGTCGATGTCGTCCACTAGTTCGACGGTGACCTTCTGCGCCACGCGCGTGTCCCTTCTTCCGATCTGATCGTGAAAGCCCTGGCTTTTGGCAGAGATTACACGAAATACGAGGACCCACCAAAGGATAATGGAATTTCAGCGTGTCGCTATTCTCTGTAACTACCCAGGGTAGTCACGGTTGGCGAATTAAGCGCTTCGAAGTACCCGTTCTGGGTGAGTTTATCGATCACGTTCCTCGCGGCCGACACAAAACGGGACCCCCGGAGGATCTCCGGGGGTCCCGTTCGATAAGCGCCGAAATCTAGTCGGCGGTGATCTCCGGCTTGTCCGAGGACTCCTCGTCCGCCGCATCCACCGCCGTGTGCTGCTCGGCCCGGGCCCGGGCCAGCGCGACCGTCTCCTCCGTCGGGTCCGGCGTGAGGAAGCTGCCCGGCAGGGGCGAACCGGCCGAGCCCAGCTTGTTCATCCGCTTGGGCACCGGAGCCGCCTGGTAGGGCAGCTCGCGCGGGTGACCGTGCTCGTCCACCGGGCCCAGCGGCTGGTGCACCTCGATGAACTCACCGTGCGGCAGCCGCCGGATGATGCCGGTCTCGATGCCGTGCTCCAGCACCTCCCGGTCGCCCCGCTGCAGGCCGATGCACATCCGGTAGGTGATGTAGTACACGATCGGCGGGATGATCAGCAGGCCGATGCGGCCCGACCAGGTCATCGCGTTCAGCGAGATGTGGAACTTGTCGCCGATGATGTCGTTGCCGCAGGAGATGGTCAGCACCACGAAGAAGGCGACGCCCATCGCACCGAGGCTGGTGCGAACCGGTGCGTCCCGCGGCCGCTGCAGCAGGTTGTGCGAGGCGTTGTCCTTGGACAGCTTGCGCTCCAGGAACGGATACGCGGCCAGCACACCGAGAATCAGGCCGATCACCATCAGCGGGAAGAACACGGCCGGGACCAGGTACTTGTGGCCGAAGTAGATCTCCCAGTCCGGCCACAACCGCAGCAGGCCGTCGGTCCAGGCCATGTACCAGTCCGGCTGCGAACCGGCCGACACCTGAGCCGGGCTGTACGGGCCGAAGTTCCACACCGGGTTGATCTGGAACAGGCCGGCCAGCAGCGCCAGCACACCGGTGACGATGGCGAAGAAACCGCCGCCCTTCAGGGCGAACACCGGCATGATGCGCACGCCGACGACGTTGGTCTCCTTGCGCCGCACCCCCGGGAACTGGGTGTGTTTCTGGTACCAGACCAAACCGAGGTGCACCGCGATCAGGCCGAGGATCAGCCCGGGCAGCACCACGATGTGAATGGCGTAGAACCGCGGAATGATCGCGGTGCCCGGGAATTCCCCGCCGAAGATCAGCCAGTGCAACCAGGTGCCGATCACCGGCATGGACAGCACACCGCCGGACATGGCGGCGCGGATACCGGTGCCGGAGAGCAGGTCGTCGGGCAGCGAGTAGCCGGTGAAGCCCTCGAACCCGCCCATGATCAGCAGCAGCACGCCGATGATCCAGTTGGTCTCGCGCGGCTTGCGGAACGCGCCGGTGAAGAAGATGCGCAGCATGTGCGTGGCCATCGCGGCCAGGAACAGCAGCGCCGCCCAGTGGTGCAGCTGCCGCACGAACAGGCCGCCGCGCACCGAGAAGTTGATGTCCAGGGTCGAGGCGAAGGCCTTCGACATCCAGATGCCGCGGAGGTCGGAGAACGCCCCGTTGTACTGGACCTCGTTCATCGACGGGTCGAACCACAGCGCCAGGTAGGTACCGGACAGCAGCAGCACGATGAAGCTGTAGAGGGCGACCTCACCCAGCAGGAACGACCAGTGGGTGGGGAAGACCTTGTTCAGCTGCCGCCGCAGCCCCGCCGACATGCGGTAGCGCTCGTCCAGCTCGTTCGCCGACTGGCTGGCGATGGTCAGGGCGGCGTTGGTCGGCTTCGTCGGAGTTGTGATCGAACTCATGCTCCGCGCTCCCAGTACCCGGGCCCGATGGGCTCGATGAAGTCATGTACCGCGTAGAACTTGCCGGTCGTCTCGTCCACCGCGATCGGCAGCTGCGCCAGCGCCCGCGCGGCCGGCCCGAAGACCGGCTTGCAGTACTCCAGCGCGTCGAACTGCGACTGGTGGCATGGACACAGGATACGGTTCGTCTGCTGTTCGTACAGCGAGGTGGGGCAGCCGAGGTGGCTGCAGATCTTCGTGTACGCGTAGTAGTCGCCGTAGTTGAAGGTCTCCTGGCCCTTGCGCTTGATCACCCGTGCGGAGTCCTCGGGCCGGAACCGGAACAGCATCACCGGGTTGTCGATGCGCTGCAGCGCGGTCCGCAGGGCGTCCGGGTCGTTGCGCTCGGACTCCCGGAACGGGAACACCGTCTGCAGGCCGCCCGCGTCCATGTCCTCGGGCCCGACCAGGGAGACCTCTTCCGGGTCGCCGGTGTCCTTGCGGATGAACACCCGCTCCTTCGGCTTGCCGTCCGGCCCGTTGACCTCGTACCAGCCGGTGTGGGCCAGCGTGTCCTCCGGCGGCTCGCTCTTGCCCCACGGGTTCTTGATGAACCCGCCCAGCGGGAAGACCACCAGGCCAAGGCCCATGATCCCGCCCGCTGCCATGGCACTGCGCTTGATCATCGAGCGGCGGGCGATGGTGCTGCGGACGCCTGCGTCGGCCAGCTCGGCGACCAGCGTCTGCCGGTCGATCTCGTCGCTGGGCCCGTCGTGCCGCTGCTGCACCGCGACCTCGTGCGGCACGAACTTCTTCACGTAGGTCAGCACGCCCGCGCCGAGACCGAGGATGGTCAGGCCGAGGGTGATGCCCAGCATCGGGGTGTACAGGTTGTACAGGCCCTGGTGACCCGGGTCCTGGTACTGCCACGGCCACCAGATGAACACCACGATGAACGCGATGGCGGCCAGCGCGGCCAGGATGAACCAGAACGACACCACCCGCTCGGCCCGGCGCTCGGCGCGCGTGCCCTTGACCGGCCACGGGTCCGGGTACTCGACGATCTCGACGCCGTCCAGCTTGGCCCCGAGGGTGACCAGCTCGTCCCGGCTCAGCTCCGCAAGCTCCTCATCGGTGGGGAGCTTGCCCTCATCCGACGACGCACTCATGCCTTCGCTCCGATCCACAATGTCACGCCGATCAGTGCGGCGATGCCCAGCGCCCAGGCGACAAATCCCTCAGAGATCGGCCCGAGCCCGCCGAGCGCATTGCCCCCCGGGTCGTTGTTGCCGTTCTGCACGGACTTGATGTAGCTGATGATGTCCTGCTTCTCGGTCGGCGTGAGCTGCCGATCGGAGAACTTCGGCATGTTCTGCGGCCCGCTCTGCATCGCGGTGTAGATCACGTTGGCCGAGGTGTCCTGCAGGGACGGGGCGAACTTGCCGCCGGACAGGTCGCCGCCCTGGCCGGTGAAGTTGTGGCAGGACGCGCAGTTCAGGCGGAACAGCTGGCCGCCGCGGGCCGGGTCGCCGGAGGCGAGCTGCGTGTCCGTGGCGTCCGGCGCGGTCGGGCCGCCGCCGAGCGACTCGATGTAGGCGCCCAGCGCGTCGATCTGCGCGGCGTTGAACATCGCCGGCTTGCTCTCCTCCTGCGCGCTCTGCCCCTGCGCGGGCATGCGGCCGGTGGAGACCTGGAAGTAGACCGCGGCCGAGCCGACGCCGACCAGGGCCGGGCCACGGTCGGTGACGCCCTGCAGGTTCGCGCCGTGGCAGGTGATGCAGGAGTTCTGATACAGCTGCTGGCCCTGGTTGATCAGCGTGCTGTTGTTCGTGTTGTCCGAGGCGTTCGCCGTCTGCGGCGACGGGACCAACACGCTGTACAGCGCGCCCGCGCCGATCAGCGAGACGCCAATGGCGAGCAGCCCGGTGAGCCGCCTGCGCACCTTCGAACGGGAGGTTGTCATCAAGGAATCCTTGGGGTGTGTCCGGGCATGGCGGTCAGCTATGGATCAGTTCGACGCAGGTGAACAGGCCGATCCACACGATGTCGACGAAGTGCCAGTAGTAGGACACGACGATGCTCGCGGTGGCCTGCGCGGGCGTGAACTTGCTTAGCCGGGTCCTGATCATCAGGAAGATGAACGCGATCAGACCACCGACCACGTGCAGTCCGTGGAAGCCGGTGGCGATGAAGAACACCGAGCCCCATGCGGAGGACGAGATGGTGGTGTGGTGGTCGGTCACCAGGCCGTAGTACTCGTACGCCTGACCCGCCACGAAGATCGCGCCCATCACGAAGGTGATCGTGTACCAGCGGCGCAGGCCGTACACGTCACCCTTCTCCGCGGCGAACACGCCCATCTGACAGGTGATGGAGGACAGCACCAGGATGATCGTGGCCGGGATGGACACCTTGTAGTCCAACTCGACCGGCGGCGGTGGCCAGGTGGGCGAGGTGTTCTGGGCCTTCACGGTGAAGAACATCGCGAAGAGGCCCGCGAAGAACATGAGCTCACTGGACAGCCAGATGATCGTGCCGACACTGACCATGTTGGGCCGGTTCAGTGTGTGCACACGCTGGCCGATGCTGGGCGCTGCCGTTGTCACGCGACGCATTATTGCTTGTGGTTTAGGGGCTTGCCGCTTGGGGTCCACCGCACTGATCTGCGGCGTAACCCGCGGCGGAAATCAAGGCTTTGCGCTGTAAGGTCAACCACACGCCCGAAGTCACCCGGCCGCGGAGGATCACCCCATGAGCGAGGCGTTGAAGGTTCTGGTGTTCAGCCACCGCGCCGAGGTGCGCGACGCGATCGTCACCGCGGTGGGCACCCGGCCCGCCCCGGACCTGGGCCGGGTGCGGTACGTGGAGGTCGCGACCATCGCCGACCTGCTCTACGTGGTCGACAACGAGCACATCGACCTGGCCATCCTGGACGGCGAGGCGCAGCCGACCGGAGGCATGGGAGTGTCCCGGCAGCTGAAGAACGAGATCACCGGCTGCCCGCCGATCGTGGTCTCGGTGCGCCGCCGGGACGACCGCTGGCTGGCCACCTGGTCGCAGGCCGACGCGGTGCTGGTGCACCCGCTGGACCCGCTGACCGCCGCCGAGACCGTGGCCGAGGTGCTGCGCGCGCACGCGTTGCCGGTCGTGCACGGCTGACTTCTTCGCATCCGAGGACGAACGTGACCGAACAACTGACCTGGTCGACGGTGCTGGGCCGGCTGGTGGCCGGCGAGGACCTGCCCGAGCAGGCCACCGCATGGGCCATGGAACAGGTGATGTCCGGCACGGCGACCCCGGCGCAGGTGGCCGGGTTCGCGGTGGCGCTGCGGGCGAAAGGCGAGACACCCGGGGAGATCGCCGGGATGGCCGCGGCCATGCTGGCCTTCGCCAACCGGATCGAACTGGACGTTCGCGCGGTGGACATCGTGGGCACCGGCGGCGACCAGGCCGGGACGGTGAACATCTCCACCATGGCCGCGCTGGTCACGGCGGCGGCCGGGGTGCCGGTGGTCAAGCACGGAGCGCGCGCGGCGACGTCCAAGTCGGGCACCGCGGACGTGCTGGAAGCGCTCGGCGTGAAGATCGATCTTCCGGCCGATGAGGTGCTGCGCTCGGTGCGGGAGCTGGGCATCGGCTTCTGCTTCGCGCCCACGTTCCACCCGAGCTTCCGGCACGCCTCCGGCCCGCGCCGCGAACTGGGCATTCCGACCGCGTTCAACCTGCTCGGCCCGCTGACCAATCCCGCCCAGCCCGCGGCCGGCCTGATCGGCTGCGCGAACCCGCGGATGGCGCCGGTCCTGGCCCAGGTCTTCGCCGGCCGGGGCGCCACCGCGTTGGTGGTCCGCGGCGACGACGGCCTGGACGAGCTGACCACCACCACGACCAGCACGGTGTGGCTGGCCGACGAGGGCGCCGTCCGGACGGACACGGTCGACCCGGCCGCGCTGGACATCGCACCCGCGACCCCCGCGGATCTGCGCGGCGGAGACGCCGCGGCGAACGCCGAGGTGGTGCGGGAACTGGTGGGCGGCAAAGGCGGGCCTGTGCGCGACGCTGTGCTGCTGAACGCGGCCGGCGCGGTGGCGGCCTACCGGGGGTTCTCCGGTGATCTCAGCGGCGATCTCCGGGCGGCGCTGGGGGTGGCGGCGGAGGCTGTCGATTCGGGAGCGGCGGGGAGCTTGCTGGAGCGGTGGATCGCGTTCGCCTGAGGTCGGGCGCGGCGGCCGAGTTGCTCAGACCGGAACAGGGGCGCCCCGGCGAATTCGAGCCAATTTTTGTTTCCTGGCTTGGCTTCGCCTTCAGCCGGTCCGGCTTCGCCCGAGTCGGGCTTCGCCTTCAGCCGCCCGAAAACGACGAAGGTCCCGGAAGCCAAGCTCCCCCGGGACCCGTCACAATCAGTGTGATTTCACTCACTCATGGTTCGGACCCACGTGGTACTCGAACACCAGCCCGCCGACCATCAGCAGCACCAGGATGATGCCGACGACCAGCAGCCAGATCAGCCAGAAGGCCAGCGCCACGGCCACGATCGCGGCGGACAGGGCCAGCACGATCGGCCAGTAGCTGCCGGGGCTGAAGAAGCCCACGTCGCCTGCGCCGTCACTGATCTCGGCCTCGGTGCTGTCCTCCGGCCGGGGCTGCTCCAGCCGCCGGGCGATGAACCCGAAGAAGGTGCCCACGATCAGGCACAGGCCGCCGGTCAGCAGCAGGCCGATCACGCCGATCGGCTCGACCCGGTGGTTGTAGCTGCCGACGCTGGTCCAGACCCCGTACACCACCGCCATGATGAAGGCGAACGCCGCGACGCCGAGGAAGATCCGTCCTTCGACCTTCATGATGTTCCCTTTCTCAGCTTCCGTTGCCGGAGCCGGTGGACGCCTCGCGCGCCGTGCGGTTCGTGTCGAACGGATGGGTGGTGGTCGCGTACGGCGTGCACAGCGAACCGCAGGTCGGATCCTGCTGGCCCAGCTTGGTCAGCGCCTCACTGGCCGAATAGGGCAGCGCGGTCGACGGGTTCACCTGGGTGCGCAGCTGGATGTACTGGCTGAACAGGTTGTCCGGCAGCGCGCGCACCTCGAAATTCATCATCGAGTGGTACGTGCCGCACAGTTCGGCGCACCGGCCGACGAACGCCCCGGTCTGGTCGATCGTGTTCTGGAACGACGAGTCCTGGTTGTTCTTGTCCGGGTCCGGGAAGACGTCCCGCTTGAAGTTGAACGCCGGCACGAAGAACGAGTGGATCACGTCGGTCGAGAGCAGGTCGTACTGGATGACCTTCTCGGTGGGCAGGACCAGCAGCGGGATCTCCTGCGAGGAACCAACCGTCTTGACCGGCTGGCCGTCCGGCGTCTTGTAGCCCTGGTAGTCGAACTCCCAGTTCCACTGGAACGCGGTGACCTTCACGGTCAGGTCCGGGTTGGGGATCTTGTCCATCACGAAGTTCTGGGTGGTCACCGTGAAGATGAACAGGATGACCACGATGATGCCCGGCACGATCGTGTAGACGAGCTCCAGTTTGCCCGGGTGCTGGAACTGGCGGGGCAACTCGTCGTCGGCGGCGTTCTTCTTCTTGCGGTGGAAGGCGACCGCCCACAGCATCAGGCCCCAGACGATGACACCGACGATCAGCGCGGTGATACCGGCCCACATCCAGAAGGTGCGCATCCGCTCGCCCTGCGGCGTGATGGCGTCCGGCCAACCGAAGTGCCACGCCTGATCCGCGGAGCAACCCGTTGCGGCCAGCGCCACCAGTCCGACAAGACCGATGAGCTTTCCCAGCCGGGCTGGCCGAATGCCATGCTTCTGGCCCACTGCTCGACGCCTCCTCGACTGACGCATTTCGACGAGGCGGAGCGTAGCCCAGCGAGTCCTCCCCCGCGCTCACGGGTCGGCGCTGTTGACCCCGCATGATGCCTAGATCACATGGATTCTTCCGGTGGGGCGGCCAACTGGGTGGGGGCGGTTTCCCGCCTCGTGCTTGACTAACCTCAAGTAACCCCCGTGGTCGTGGGCGCCCACCGAACCCCCAGCACGAGAGGCACGAGTAACCGTGTGCGGTCTGATTGGCCTGGTCTGTCCGTCCGAGGTGGACGCCGAGTCCTCGCGTGGCGCGGTGTTGTCCGCGATGCGCTGCATGCGCCACCGCGGCCCGGACGAGACCGGCACCTGGACCGACCAGGAGGTCGTGTTCGGCTTCAACCGGTTGTCCATCATCGACCTGGAGCACAGTCAGCAGCCGCTGCACTGGGGTCCGCCCGAGGAGCCGCAGCGCTACACGATCCTGCACAACGGCGAGGTCTACAACTACCTGGAACTGCGCGCGGAGCTGATGGAACAGCATGGCGCCCGGTTCCACACCAGCGGTGACGCCGAGTCGATCGTGGCCGCCTACCACTACTGGGGCCCGGCCGCGGTGGCCAAGCTGCGCGGCATGTTCGCGTTCGTCATCTGGGACGCCAAGCGCGGCATGCTCTACGGCGCCCGCGACCCGTTCGGCATCAAGCCGCTGTTCTACGCGCAGGGCCCGCACGGCACCGCCTTCGCCAGCGAGAAGAAGAGCCTGCTGGACCTCTCCGGCACGCTGGGCATCAATCCCCGGCTGGATCGCAAGGCGCTGCAGCACTACCTGACCCTGCAGTACGTGCCGGAGCCGGAGTCGCTGCACGACCAGATCCGGCGGATCGAGTCGGGCACCTCGTTCACCGTCCGCCCGGACGGGCAGATGCAGTTCAACCGGTACTTCCGGCCCAACTTCCACCCCCGGGAGATCGACGGCCAGGCCGACTCCCAGCGGCTCTACCACGACATCGCCGACGCCATGCGCGACTCGGTGGCCAAGCACATGCGCGCGGACGTGACGGTCGGCGCGTTCCTGTCCGGGGGCATCGACTCCACCGCGACCGCGGCGCTGGCCAAGCAGCACAACCCGGACCTGATCACCTTCACCACCGGGTTCGAGCGGCAGGGCTACTCCGAGGTCGACGTGGCCGCCGAGTCGGCCGCGGCGATCGGTGTGAAGCACGTGGTGCGCACCGTGTCGGCGACCGAGATGATGGAGGCGCTGCCGCTGATCGTCTGGTACCTCGACGATCCGGTGGCCGACCCGGCGCTGGTGCCGCTGTGGTTCATCGCCCGCGAGGCCCGCAACTACGTGAAGGTCGTGCTGTCCGGCGAGGGCGCGGACGAGCTGTTCGGCGGCTACACCATCTACCGCGAGCCACTGTCGCTGGCGCCGTTCGAGCGGGTGCCGGGCAGTCTGCGCAAGGTGATGGGCCGGGTGTCCACCCGAATCCCGGACGGCGTGCGCGGCAAGGACCTGCTGCGCCGGGGTGCGCTGCGGCTGGAGGACCGCTACTACGGCAACGCCCGGATCTTCCGGGACGACCAGCTGCGCGCCGTGCTGCGCGATTTCGACGAGGGCGTCGGGCACCGGGACGTGACCGCACCGGTGTACCGGGACTCGCGGGAGTGGGACCCGGTGACCCGGATGCAGCACGTGGACCTGTTCACCTGGCTGCGCGGGGACATCCTGGTCAAGGCGGACAAGATGACCATGGCCAACTCGCTGGAGCTGCGGGTGCCGTTCCTGGACTCCGAGGTGTTCCGGATCGCCTCGCAGGTGCCGCTTGACGAGAAGATCACCCGGGAGACCACCAAGTACGCGCTGCGCCAGGCCCTGAAGGAGATCGTCCCGGCGCACGTGCTCAACCGGCGCAAGCTGGGCTTCCCGGTGCCGATCCGGCACTGGCTCAAGGACGAGATGTACGAGTGGGCACGGGACATCGTCATGCTGTCGCACACCGACGAGTACATCGACCGCAACGCGGTGCTGACCATCCTGGACGAGCACAAGGCCGGCACCCTGGACCACAGCCGCCGGATCTGGGCGCTGATCGTGTTCATGATCTGGCACGGCATCTTCGTGGAGCGCCGGATCACCCCGCGCGTGCCCGAGCCGCACTACCCGGTGCGCCTCTGATCAGGCTCATGGCGAGGCGGTGACCGCACTGGCCGACCTGAAAACCGCCCTGGAGGCCCCGGTGTCCACTCCCGAGTTCGTCTACACCACCTACATCGCCACCACGCCGCAGAAGCTCTGGCAGGCGCTCACCGACCCGGGTTTCACCTCCCGTTACTGGGGTGTGGAGTTCGGCACCGACTGGGCCGAGGGCTCCCCGATGTCCTGGACCGAGAAGGGCGCCACCACCAGCCATCCCGAACAGGTGGTGCTGGAATCCGCTCCCTACTCCCGGCTGGCCTACACCTGGCACACCTTCACGCCGGAATGGGCGCGCGGCGTCGGGGTGGGCGAGGACCTGCGGGAGCGGCTGGCTGCCGAGCCGCGCTCCCGGGTCACCTTCGAGCTGGAAGAGGTGGGCGGCACCGTGAAACTGACCGTGGTGCACGACCGGTTCGCCGACGAGTCGGTGCTGCGCGACATGATCGGCCAGGGCTGGCCGCACCTGCTGGCCAGCCTGAAAACCTTGCTGGAGACCGGATCGGCGTTGCCCGCCGTCAACTGACGGGCGACGCCGAGAAGGACGCCGGGCCAGGCGCCGGACCGCGCCGGGAACGGCCGCGTGTGCGCCGGACCGCGCCGAGAACGGCCCGCGTGGCGCCGGGCCGGGCGATGATCCGGGCAACGCAGGCGAGAAGAGCCGGGCCGGGCCTGGCGCCGGGCAGCGCCAGGCCGTCGAGTCGGACCGACGGATCAGGCGGGCAGGATGGCGGCGATGTCCTCGCCCGCCGCCGGGCCGTAGGCCTCGGCCAGCCGGGTCAGCGCCGCGGTCCGGTCGAAGGTCCACTCCTGGGTGCCGATGGTCTCCAGCACGTGCACCGCGACCAGCGAGCCCAGCTGCGCCGACCGCTCCAGGCCAAGCCCGCCGGCCAGGCCGGTGAGGAAGCCGGCCCGGAACCCGTCGCCCACCCCGGTCGGGTCGGCCTTGCGCAGTTCGGGCACGGCAGGCACCTGGATCGGGTCACCGGTGCGGCCGACGATCTCCACGCCCTTCTCCCCCAACGTGGTGATCCGGGTGCCGACCAGGTCCAGCACCTCCGCCTCGGTCAGCCCGGTCTTGCGCAACAGCAGCTGCCACTCGTAGTCGTTGCTGAACAGGTACCGCGCGCCGGCGATGAACTCCTTGGCCTGGGCACCGTCCATCCGGGCCAGCTGCTGCGAGGGGTCGGCGGCGAAGGCGTAGCCCAGGTCCCGGCACTCCTGCGCGTGCCGCAGCATGGCCTCCACCCCGTCCGGGCTGATCATGACCAGGTTCACGCCACCGACCCGGTCCACGATCGGTCGCAGCTCGATCTGCCGGGCCTCGTCCATGGCGCCGGAGTAGAACGAGGCGATCTGGCACATGTCCTCGTCGGTGGTGCACACGAACCGCGCGGTGTGCGCCACCTCGGACACGTGCACCCCGGAGCAGTCCACGCCGTGCCGCTCCAGCCAGGCCTGGTAGTCGGCGAAGTCGTTGCCCACCGAGCCGACCAGCACCGGGTTGCCGCCCAGCACGCCCATGCCGAACGCGATGTTCGCGCCGATCCCACCGCGCCGCACCACCAGGTCGTCCACCAGGAAGCTCAGCGACAGCCGGTGGATCTGGTCGGCCACGATCTGCTCGGCGAACTTGCCCGGGAAGTGCATCAGGTGGTCGGTGGCGATGCTGCCACTCACGGCAACGGGCACGGTTGCGCTCCTCGATCATGCGGGGACTGTGTCGGCGAACCCGGGCGATCCACCCCTTTGGGTGGTTCACGCGTGTCGTCCCACCCTACCGAGTGGTAAGACTGTCGGCCCTCGATTCCAGGTTCTACCGTCGACCCGTGACCACTCCCGACGCCGACAACCTCGGCGAACTGATCGCGGACTGCTCCGCGATCCCGCCCGCGCTGCGCACCGCGCATCCCATCGCGCTGCCCGCCCCGCGCCCGGCGGACTGGGCGGTGAACGACACCTGCCTGGCCGCCGTGCACGAGCTGGACGAGTACGTCTGATCCGGCTCGGGCCGGAGGCGATCAGGTCCCGGCCAGGCGCTCCACCACCGGCGCCATCTTCTCCATGGCGAAGGAATTCACCAGCACATAGGAGATGCCGTAGGTGTCCCGGCGGCGGCGCAGTGTGTCCACGATCGTGGACAGGTCGCCGTTGAGCACCCGGATGTCCTGGTTGTCCCGGGCGACCCGCGGGTCGACGTTGAACATCCGGGTCATCCACGGCGCGATCTCGTCGCCGAGGGCGAAGATGTTGATGTTGAGTTCCAGCTGGTCGAACCGGTCTCCGGCGTAGTCGCGCAGCCACTCGACCCGGTCGGCCAGGCTCGGCTCGTCGGACACCGCGATGGACACGATGTCCGCCTCGGTCGCGGCCAGCCGCAGGATCTTGGGCCCTCGGCCGGCGATCAGGATCGGCGGCCCGGGCCGCTGCGCGGGCACCAGCCCGCTGTCCGGGCCCATCGCCTGATCGCCGCCGGCCCCGGCGTTGCCGGCCGCGGTGGCCAGCAGGCCGCGCACGTCCCGGATGGTCCGCTCGAGCTGGGCGATCCTCTCGCCCGGGGTGCCGAACGGAACCCCAAGCAGTTCGGCCTCGGCGGCCGCGGTCGGCCGGCCCGCGCCCAGCCCCAGTTCGAGCCGGCCGTCGGAGAGGCGATCCAGGCTGGCCGCGTCCCAGGCGATGCTCGCCGCCGGGTGCAGCGGGGTGGCCAGTACGAAGGTCCCCAGCCGCAGGGTGGTGGTCACCGCGGCGGCCGCGGACAGCGCACCGAACGGGGCGGCCACGGTGAAGGCGTCCGGGCAGAGCAGGGTGGCGAATCCGGCGTCCTCGACCCGGCGGGCGAACGCGGTCCACTCGCGGGCCGACCCGGTCTGCCCACCCACCACGCCGAAACGGAATGTGCGATCAGTCATACCGAGGAGAATTCCGCGAATTCCGGCCCGGGTCATCCGCTTTCCGGCGACTGATCCCGGCCCCGGCTACGTGCCCGTACGTACGCGCGGAGCCGTGCCCGGACGATGCCGGGCACGGCCCCGTGAGTTCTCGCGCTGAGCGCTACCTGAGCCGAGTCGTCAGCTCGGCGTCATCGGCTCAGTGGAACGAGTCGCCGCACGCGCACGAACCGGTGGCGTTCGGGTTCTCGATGGTGAAGCCCTGCTTCTCAATGGTGTCGACGAAGTCGATCACCGCGCCCTGCAGGTACGGCGCGCTCATCCGGTCCACGGCCACCTTGAGGCCGCCGAAGTCGCGGAACAGGTCGCCGTCCAGCGAGCGGTCGTCGAAGAAGAGCTGGTAGCGCAAACCGGAACAGCCGCCCGGCTGAACGGCGATGCGCAGGTGCATGTCGTCCCGACCCTCCTGGTCGAGCAGCGCCTTGGCCTTGGACGCGGCCTGATCGGTCAGGTCGACAGCGTGCGTCTCGGTCTCGGGCGCCGTGGTGGCGGGTGTGCTCTCGACAGTCATCGCTCTCCCTAGTGCGAACGTGGGGCAGTCCCGTACCCCACCGCTGAACGGCCTCCATTGACTGCCAACAGTCGGGCATTCCGGGTTGTTCCCAAAGTCCATGGTGTCACAGACCGGCCCGGTCGGACGGTCGCCTCCCGCCGGATGGACCAGGTGACCTCCCACCTTGTTATGGCTCTGCCCTACCCTTGGCGTGTGAAGTTCCTGCGCCAGCGCACCGCGGATGCCGACGAGCCGACCGACGAAGAGGTCGTCGAGGACACCTCGACCACGGTCGGTACCAAGGGGTACACGCCGAGTAAGGGTCGGCCGACCCCGAAGCGGCGCGAGGCCGAGGGTCGCAAGCGCGGGCCGGTGGCCCCGCCGCCGCGCACCCAGCGCGAGGCGGCCAAGCGCTCGCGCGGGACCAAGGACGACCGCCGCAGGGCGACCGCCGAGCGCCGGGAGCGGATGGCCGCGGGTGACGAGCGTTACCTGCTGGCCCGGGACAAGGGTCCGGTCAAGGCGTACGTGCGCAACCTGGTCGACAGCCGCCGTCACCTGATCGGGCTGTTCATGCCGCTGGCCCTGCTGGTCGTGGTGGCCATGCTGTCGCCGTCCAGCTACGTGCAGGTGTACGCCGCGCCGGTGCTGTTCGCGGTGCTGCTGGTGTTCGCCGTCGAGGGCTTCTTCGTCGGCCGGTCGGTGGTGAAGGCGGTGCGGGTGAAGTTCCCGGATGCGCCGGACCGGGCGCTGGGCCTGGGTTGGTACGCGTTCGTGCGGGCCAGCCAGATTCGCAAGCTGCGGGTGCCCAAGCCGCAGGTCAAGCCGGGCGACGAGGTCCGCTGACCGGTTGTGGCCGGACCTGGACCCACTCCAGGTACTTAGCGGAGCGAACCATCCGGGCCTAGGGTGCCGGACATGGAGTTTCGTCGCCTTGGCAACAGTGGTCTGTCCGTCTCGGAGATCTCGTACGGCAACTGGCTGACCCACGGGTCGCAGGTGGAAGAGGAGCAGGCCCAGGCCTGCGTGGCCGCCGCGTTGGACGCGGGCATCACCACTTTCGACACCGCGGACGCCTACGCCGGCACCCGAGCCGAAGCCGTCCTCGGCCGAGCGCTGGCCGGCCAGCGCCGCGAGGGCCTGGAGATCTTCACCAAAGTGTTCTGGCCCACCGGCACCGGCCCGAACGACCGTGGCCTGTCCCGCAAACACATCATCGAGTCGGCCAACGCTTCACTGGCTCGGTTGCGGACCGACTACCTGGATCTGTATCAAGCGCACCGCTTCGACCACACCACCCCGCTCGAAGAGACCATGCTGGCCTTCGCCGACCTGGTGCGGCAGGGCAAGGTGCTCTACGTCGGGGTGTCCGAGTGGACCGCCGAGCAGATCACCCGGGGTGCCGCGCTGGCCCGCGAGCTGCGGGTGCCGCTGGTGTCCAACCAGCCGCAGTACTCGATGTTGTACCGGGTGATCGAGGAACAGGTCGTCCCCGCATGCGAGCGCGAGGGCCTGAGCCAGATCGTCTTCTCCCCCATCGCGCAGGGGGTGTTGACCGGCAAGTACGTGCCGGGCGAGCAGCCGCCCGCCGGGTCACGGGCCACCGACGAGAGCGGCGGCAAGAACATGATCGCCCGGTGGATGCACGACGATGTGCTCGGCCGGGTCCAGGAACTGAAGCCGATCGCCGGTGACCTCGGGTTGTCCATGTCCCAGTTGGCGGTGGCGTGGGTGTTGCAGAACCCGAACGTGGCGTCGGCGATCACCGGGGCGTCCCGGCCCGAGCAGGTGACCGACAATGTCAAGGCGTCCGGGGTTCGGCTGGAGGACGACGTGCTGGCCAAGATCGACGAGGTGCTCGGGGACGCGGTCCACACCGACCCGCGACTGACCGTCAGCCCGAAAAGCCGTCCTTGATCCCTTCGGTTTACGCCACGGCGCCCAGGGCTCGTCGCACGCCGCGACATAGCCGAGGGCGGTGCGGAGCTCGGCCGGGTACAGATCGACCTGGCCGAGCTCGCCGCACTGATCGACCCACCGGTACTCGACGCGGTGGTCGAGATCGACCAGTTCGAGCCGGTCCGGTTCGAAATCAAAGGCCAGCGCGACCTGATGCGTCCCGGCTGGGTCTTCTTCGCCGTGCTCGGCCGCCGCGACGAAGTACATCGCCTTCGCTGTGACTCCGAGCTGCTCGCGCAGCGTTCCCGCGAGACTCCGCTCGACCGGCTGCCCGAACCGCACCGGACCGCCCGGCAGCGTCCACCGGCCGTCGCGGCGCACCAGCAGGATGCGGCCGCCGAAGCCGATCACCGCGTACGCGAACAGTTCCGGACTGTGGTGCGGCACTGCACAGCTCATCATTTAGCTCCTCACGTTGTTGCTGCTAAGGTAAACCGGAATCCGCTTTAAAGAACTGCGCAAACGAGTGATCCTGCGTCACTCTCCGCAACCTGGGACGATCAGCACATGGCGACGACGACCCTTCGCACGGCCAAGCGGCTACTGCTCGGCCATGAGCTCCGTTACCTGCGTGAACAAGCACGATTGACCCAAACGGATGTCGCCAAAATGATCGAGTCCCGGGCCGCGAAGATCACTGACCTGGAGAAGGGCCAAGCCGTTATCACTCCAGGTGACTTGATTCTGGTCGCCCAAGGCCTCGGCGTGACCGACCAAGGCCACCTCGACGCGCTCATGGAACTCCGCCGCGACTACCACAAGCGCGGCTTCTGGACGACCGGCTACCTTCGCGGTTATCACGAGGACTTCCGGCTGATGGTCGAGCTGGAACAGCATGCGGATCTGATTCGCTCGGTTGACGTCGAGGCCATGCCCGGTCTCGGGCAATGCGAGGCTTATGTGCGAGCCATGTTCGGCCAGCGGGCTTCAAGTTCCGAAGACGAGGTAACCATCGAGGACTTCGTTCAAGCCCGGCTGGCCCGGCAGCGTCTGGTTGTCCAGGACGAGCCACTGGAGTACCAGGCGGTCTTGTCGGAGTCTTGCCTGCGCCGGGAGTTTGGCGGAACGGCCGTGATGCGAGAGCAGATCGATCACCTGATCGCCTTGTCCAAGCGATCAAACATGATCGTCCAAGTGATCCCGTTCAAGACCCGGCCGGTTGGCCAGGTGGCAATCCGCAACGGCTTCCAGTTGGTTCGAGTGCCGTCCCCGGGCGCAGCCGGCCCGTTGGAGGTCGCTTACACGGAGGGCGAGGGCGACATCCGATACCTCGATGACAAGCGAGCCCTGATCGCGCACGATAATGCGTGGGCTCGGCTAGTCGCGGGAGCGCTCAACCCGGCCGACAGCCGGAAGTTCATGCGCGAGGTGGCGGCCGAGCTGAAGTAGTCCCCACCGCCTCACCGAAGGGAGCCACGCCATGCCCGGCACGACTCCGCTCGACTGTGCCCACCTGTCATTCCGCAAGTCCAGCTACAGCGCCGAAAACGGTGCGCAGTGCGTCGAGGTCGCGTTCCGGAAGTCCAGCTACAGCACCGAGCAAGGCGGGAACTGCGTCGAGGTCGCGTTCCGGAAGTCCAGCTACAGCTCCGAGAATGGCCAAGCTTGCGTCGAGGTCGCCCGCCACGAGGAGTGGGCCGCCGTGCGGGACAGCAAACTCGGCCCGGCCAGCCCGCTGCTCACCACGCCCGGCGCGAACTGGACCGCCTTCCTCACCGCGCTGAAGCGCGACCGGCTCACCCGCCCCGAGTGATCACTCCGGCCAGCTGCTGAACACGCTCCCGAACTCCTGGCGCTCATCGTCGGTGAGTTCGGGAGTGTCGACGGTCTGCCAGGCCACCTTGTCCGATCGGCGTCGGGTGTGCAGAAATTCAGCCAGGACATCGCGGAGCAGGCCGGCGGCTACCTGACAATTGGGCGGGAAATCAGTCTGGAAATAAGAACTCGCGCCATCCGGACCGTCTCCCTGGGTGAAGTATGTGCCGTCGGCCCCAGAGAAACACGCGGCCGCCCGACCATTTCCGGCGCTACCAAAAATCAGCTGATTTCCTTCGTCGGAGAAAATGGCGGCATCCGTCATCCAGCCGATACGAACGAGCTCGACGATCTCCTCGACGTCCGCATCGGTAGCCAGACTGCGGCTGTTGGAGGCCGCGCGCACGGCCTCGTCCGTGCGGTACCAGTACTCCGCGCTCAGGCTCATCGATCAGACCTCCTGGGCCGATGATAGTCAACGGACCGGCCATCGCGATCGGTCACCCGAAGCCGGGCTCCCGGTGGCAACATCTTCGCCAGCCATCGATGGCAGGTCAGATTCCTGGTCCGATCGTCCGGCGGAGTGTCGGCTCCGCATGGAGACCGCTCGATCACGATTTCCGCGTCGGTGATTCGCTCGCGCCACATTCGCATGGCAAATTTGGCCTCGATATGTTGCGCGAACATGGGCGGATTCTGAATGCTGAATTGTTCGGGAGCGATGTCGGCCAGGTAAGTACAGGCCATACGCCAGTCCTTGTCCGGACGACCGTCGGTATGCTTTGTTCCGCTCACCAGCGGTTCCGTTTTCCCCCGTGCGAGGTAGGAGCCGGACATCCGGCTGCCTGCCACTGCCGGTGGGAGACGGCGGCGCGCCTCGTTTCGGCGGGCCGCCGTGGAAGTTCCCGCGCCGCCTCACGACTCGGTCAGCGGCGGGGTATCACGGTTGCCCAGGTAGTGGTCGATCAGTTCGCGGATCGCGGCCTCGGCTTTGCCGAGCTGTGTCGCCCCTCCACCGAGCTGCTGTCGTACAGCGACATCGCGTTCGGCGAGCTGCTTGACCTCCGGCCGGGCGGAGCTGGCGAGAGTAGCCGCATGTCCGACGGCGGCCTCGTGCCAGGCGTCTGCCGCACGAACGACGTGTCGCCTGGCCGCCTCGGTCCGGTTCAGGACCCGCCGCAAGCCGTCGACGATCTCCTGAATCGAGGCCACACACTCCGACGCTACCGGCGTCAGCACATTGACCTGCGGAAATCGCCGACGAAGTAGTCGATCGGGTCACGACTCGGCCGGGTGCAGGCTCATCGGTCCATAGACCTCCTCCGCTCCCCGCAGCAACGTCACCTGCTGCACCCCCGCCTCCAGCAACTCCTCCCAGTTGATGGAAAACCAACTCTCGGCCGACCCCTGATCGTCGAACGTCTCGTCCGGGCCGGGCACGTCGCGCCCGTGCTCGTCCTGATACCGCCAGCGGTAGTCCATGCGCACCTGCTTACCCCGACGGCGCTAACGTTGCGCCCTCCGGTGGGCCTATCAGGAGGTGCATGTGACCCACAGCACGTTGGTTCTGGGCGGGACCCGGTCGGGCAAATCGGCGCACGCCGAGGGGTTGCTGCCCGCCGACGCCCCCGCGACCTACGTGGCCACCGCCCGGCTCATCCCCGGCGACCAGGAGTGGGCGGAACGCATCGCCAGGCACGCGGCCCGTCGGTCACCGGACTGGACCACGCGCGAAGCCTCCGATCCGGACGAGCTGATCGAGCTGCTGGCCGAGGCCGGTCCGGCCGACGCCCCCATCCTGATCGACGACATGACCACCTGGCTGACCAACGTGCTCAACGACGCCCGCGCCTGGAAGGGCGGCGAGACCGAGCTCATGCGGGTGCACCGCACCACCGGCGAAATGGTCTGCGCGCTGGCCGCCTGCCCGGCCCGGGTCGTGCTGGTCTCCGCGGAGGTCGGCCTCGGCGTCGTGCCGGAAACGCGCTCTGGCAGGCTCTTTCGCGACGAGCTTGGCATGCTGAACGCCAGCCTCGCCGAGGTCTGTGACGACGTGCTGCTGCTCGTCGCCGGGCTTCCCATGGAACTGAAGACAACCCGGAGGTGAGCCATGACCGTCAGCAGCGAGAATGCTGGCGAGTTCCCCGCCGTCCCCGCTCCCGACACCGAAGCCCGGCGGGAGGCCGTGGCCCGGCAGGAGCAGCTCACCAAGCCGGCCGGTTCGCTTGGCCGCCTTGAGGAGCTGGGCGTGTGGGTCGCCGCCTGCCAGGGCGTGTGCCCACCCCGGCCGTTCGCCAAGCCGCGCGTGGTGGTGTTCGCCGGTGACCACGGCGTGGCCCAGCACGGCGTGTCGGCCTACCCGGCCGAGGTGACCGGGCAGATGGTGGCCAACATCCTCACCGGCGGCGCGGCCATCAACGTGCTCGCCGCCGCCGCGGGCGCCACCGTGCGCGTGGTGGACATGTCGGTGGCCACCGACACGCTGGGCCAGGTCTCCCAGTTCAAGGTGCGGCAGGGCTCCGGCTCGATCGACCGGGAGGACGCGCTCACCGAGGCCGAGACGCTGGCCGCGGTCGGCGCGGGCCGCCAGATCGCCGACGAGGAGATCGACGGCGGCGCCGATCTGCTGGTCGCCGGGGACATGGGCATCGGCAACACCACCCCGGCCGCGGTGCTGGTGGCCGCGCTGACCGGGGCCGAGCCGGTGGCCGTGGTCGGCCGGGGCACCGGCGTGGACGACGCGGGCTGGATGCGCAAGGCCGCGGCCATCCGGGATGCGCTGCGCCGGGCCCGCAAGGTATCCAGCGATCCGATGGCCTTGCTGCGCACCTCGACCGGGGCCGATCTGGCCGCGATGGCCGGGTTCCTGGCGCAGGCGGCCGTGCGCCGGACGCCGGTGGTGCTGGACGGGCTGGTGGTGACCGCGGCCGCGCTGGTGGCCGAGAAGCTCGCGCCGGGCGCCAGGGAGTGGTGGGTGGCCGGGCACCGCTCGGTCGAGCCCGCGCACAAGCTGGCCCTGGACCACCTGCGCACCCCCGCGCTGGTCGATCTGGAGATGCGGCTGGGCGAGGGGTCCGGCGCGGTGGCCGCGCTGCCGCTGGTGCTGATGTCGGCCCGCATTCTCACCGAGATGGCCACCTTCGCCGACGCCGGAGTGTCCACTTCGGACGACTCCGAGGCGCCCGCCGGTGAGGACGTGTCCGCTGGGTGACGGGCTGCGGCTGGCCTTCTCGCTGCTGACCGTGCTGCCGGTCCGGGCCCGGGGCACGGACCGGCGGGCCGCGACCTGGGCCATCGGGCTGGCGCCGCTGGCCGGGCTGGCGCTGGGCGCGGTCGCCACCGGGGTGCTGGCCGGGCTGGCCGCGTTGCACTGCCCACCGCTGGTGGCCGGACTGCTGGTGGTCGGGCTGCTGGCGCTGGGCACCCGGGGCATGCACATCGACGGCTTGGCCGACACCGCCGACGGCCTGGGCTGCTACGGCCCGCCGGAGCGGGCGCTGACCGTGCTGAAGGACGCTGGCGCGGGGCCGTTCGCGGTGGTCACGCTGATCGTCATGCTGGGCGCGCAGGCCGCCGCGCTGGCCGCGCTCGACTCGGCCGGCCGGTACTGGATCGCCGGATTCGCGGTGACGGCCGGGCGGGCCGCGTTTTCCTGGTGCTGCCGGCGGGGTTATCCGGCGGCCCGGCCGGAGGGGCTGGGGGCGCTGGTGGCCGGGACGCAGCCGGTCGCGGTGCCGGTCGGCTGGGCGGTGGCGCTGGGCGCGGCCGGGGTGTTCGTGGTGCCCGGGCGGTGGTGGCAGGGGGTGGCCGCGATCGTCGTGGCGGCATTGGTGGTGGCCGGGCTGGCCGGGCATGTGCGCCGCCGGTTCGGCGGGCTGGTCGGGGACGTGCTCGGCGCGGCCTGCGAGGCAACGGTGACCGCGGTGCTCGTCGTCACCGCGTTCGGCAGCTGACGCATCCACCCGAACTGCGCCCGCAAAACCCTTGCCGCGCAACAGAATTCGCCCGACACGCGCGACGGCGGCCGCGCTGGAACCGGTCGGGTCAAGCCAGTCGGACCGATCGGGCCGTGCCGGTCTCCGGGGTCACCGGCGCACCGGCACGGCCAACGGGAAGTCAGTCCAGCTTGGTCATCCAGCCCCGCGGGTCGGCCGCGGTGCCGGTCTGGATCGCGGTCAGCGTCTCGCGCAGCTGCATGGTCAGCGCGCCCGGCTGTCCACCGGCGATGTCGAACTCGCCGTCGGCGTGCTTCACGCTGCCCACCGGCGTGATCACCGCGGCCGTGCCGCAGGCGAACACCTCGGTCAGCTCACCGGAGACCGCCTTCTTCTCCCACTCCTCGGTGGAGATCCGCCGCTCCTCCACGCCGTAGCCGAGGTCGGCCGCCAGCTGCAACAGCGAACTGCGGGTCACCCCGGGCAGCAGCGAGCCGGACAGCTCGGGCGTCACGATCCGGGCGTCGGTGCCGGAACCGAGGACGAAGAAAAGGTTCATCCCGCCCATCTCCTCGACCCAGTGCCGCTCCACCGCGTCCAGCCAGACCACCTGGTCGCAACCGTTGTCCACGGCCTGCGCCTGGGCCAGGAAGGCCGCCGCGTAGTTGCCCGCGCACTTGGCCTCGCCGGTGCCGCCGGGCGCCGCCCGCACGTACTCGGTGGACAGCCACACCTTCACCGGCTTGACGCCGCCGGAGAAGTAGGCGCCGGCCGGGGAACCGATCAGGATGTACCGGTACTTGTCGGACGGCGCGTTCACGCCGAGACCGACCCCGGTGGAGATCATGAACGGCCGCAGATACAGCGACTCGTCGGCGTCGGCGGGCACCCAGCGCTCGTCGACCCTGATCAGCTCGCGCAACGAGCCGAGGAACAGCTCGTCGGGCAGCTCGGGCATGGCCAGCCGGCGCGCGGAGTTGCGGAACCGCGCGGCGTTGGCCTCCGGACGGAAGGAAGCGACCGAGCCATCGGGCTGGCGGTACGCCTTGAGACCCTCGAAGATCGCCTGCCCGTAGTGCAGCACGGACGTGGCGGGATCGAGCTGGATGGGTTGATACGGCCGCACGGCCGCGTCATGCCACCCCTGCTCCGAGTTCCAGTCGACGGTCACCATGTGGTCGGTGAAGTACGTCCCGAAACCCGGCGCGGCCAGTACCTCCGCGACCCGCTCCGGGGTCGCCGGCGACGGGTGGGAGATGGTGGTGAATGGCAGCGCTGATGTCATGACAGCACCCTAATGCCCGCCGTGGGCCAGGGGAAATCGTCATCTCAAGAATCGGACTTCCAACTAATCGCGAACCTGTTGATCACGCTGGGCAACCGAACATGGGGCCGGCCGGGCCGCGGCTAGGTGTACTTGGCCGGGTCGGCCAGGGCGGCCCACTCCTCGGCGGGCAGCGCGGGCGTCGGCCAGTCCGGCCCTGGCCGGAAATCGCACCAGCTGCCGTCGAACGGGAACAACCCGGACTCGGCCAGCCCGATCATCCGCTCCCCCTCGGCCCGCAGCCGGGCCAGCTGGTCCTCGGTCAGCCGGCCCGCCGCCACCGAGGCGTCGGCCTCGTCCTCGTCCTTCCACCACCACCGGCGGCTCGGTTCGATGTGCACGTCCAGCGCGCCGTCGATGCGCCACACCGCATCTTCGGTACGTCCCCGGGGGATCTCCAGGTTCACGTACCAGCCGGTGAACTTCCCGTCCTCGGCGAAGAACCACCACACCGAGGACCAGTAGTCCTCGTCGATCAGCCGCACCGTGGACGTGCCGTGCCAGGTGTCGCGCACCTGCACCCGCCCGGCGCGGAACCGGTTGGCCAGCGGCTCGTCCCGGATCGACCGGCCGTCGGGCAGGCGGCTGCCGATGATCGGGGTGTCCTGCGGTAACCAGGCCAGCAGCTGGTTGCCGTCGTCGGCGAGCACCCGCAGCGGGTGCACCACGCCCAGGCTGTCGTCGGTGCGAGTGAACCGGGTGAGCACCGTCTCCCCCGGTGTCCACACCGGACTCATCGGGTGTGCGCCGCCACGAACGGCGGCTTGACCACCTCGCAGCGCAGCCGCCGGCCGCGCACGTCCAACAGCACCTCGTCGCCCAGTTTCACCCCGGCCGCGGTGTCGATGAAGGCCAGCGCGATGCCGGTCTTGAGGGTGGGTGAGAAGGTGCCCGAGGTGGTCGCGCCGATCCGGGTGTCGCCGGCGTCGAGCACGGCCATGTCGGCCCGGGGCACGCCCCGCTCCAGCGCGCGCAGCCCGCGCAGCCGCCGGGCCGGGCCGTCGGCCTTCTCCGCGACCAGCGCGTCGCGGCCCCAGAACTCGTCCTTCTTCCAGCCGACCGCGAAGCTCACCCCGGCCTGCACCGGGGAGATCGAGGTGGACAGCTCGTGCCCGTGCAGCGGGTAGCCCATCTCGGTGCGCAGCGTGTCCCGGGCGCCCAGCCCGGCCGCGCGCCCGCCCAGCGACTGGGCGGTGGTCAGCAGCGCGTCCCACAGCATGACCGTGCTGGACCGCCGGGGCACGATCTCGTAGCCGTGCTCACCGGTGTAGCCGGTGCGGCAGACCCGGACCGGGTTGTCCTGCCAGGTGGTGTCGGCGAAGGCCATGTAGTCCATGTCGGCGGGCAGGCCGACGGCGGCCAGCACGTCGGCCGAGCGCGGGCCCTGCACGGCCAGCACCGCGTAGTCGGTGTGCTGGTTGGTCACGGTGATCCCGTCCGGGGCGGCCTCGGTGAGCAGCCGGGCGACCTCGGCGTTGTTGGCCGCGTTGGGCACCAGGAAGACCTCGTCCTCGCTGACCAGGTAGGCCAGCAGGTCGTCGACCACGCCGCCCTCGGGCGTGCAGCACAGCGTGTACTGGGCCGCGCCGGGCTCGATCTTGCGCAGGTCGGCGGCCAGGCAGCGGTTCACGAAGGCGGCCGCGCCGGGTCCGGAGATCAGCACCTTGCCCAGGTGCGACACGTCGAACACGCCGACCGACTCGCGGACCGCGGTGTGCTCGGCGACGATGCCGCCGCCCGCGTACTGGATCGGCATCTCCCAGCCGCCGAACGGGGCGAAGGTGGCGTCCAGCGCGCTGTGCGCGGCATGCAGCGGGCTACGTAGGGGTGAAACGGCCTCAGCAGGGGACTCAGTCACACGCCCGAAAATACCGCCGAACCCGGCGGGACGCGGGGGCCAGGGCGGGCAGCAGGGCTCCGGCGAGCATGGCGGCCAGCACCCCGAGCAGGTCAGGAGCGGGCATGGTCAGCCCGACCAGCACACACAGGCCCAGCCCGAAGCAGGCCGAGCGGGCCGGCCACAGCCGTCCTTCGGCGGGCAGCAGCCGGGCCGCGGCGTTGGTGAACGCGTAATAGGCCAGTGCGCAGCCGGCGGCCAGCACCAGCGCGGGCGCCGGGCCCAGGATCAGCAGTCCGAGGGCCGCGCCGAGACCGACCACGGCCGCCGCCGGGGGCGCCAGCCGGCCGTGGCCCGGGGTGGTCGCGGTGGCCGGGACGTCGCCGGACACGCCCATCGCCTCGATGGCCCTGCGGGTCCCGCCGACCACGGTGAGCAGCCCGGCCGCGGTGGCGGTGGCGGCGGCCAGGCTGGCCAGCGGGGCGAGCCCGGCCGCGCCGGCGGCGGCCAGCGCGTCGGTCAGCGGGGTGCGCGCGGTGGCCAGCCGGACCGGGCCCAGCTGGTGCAGCACGGCGGCGCCGACCAGCAGATACGCACCCAGCACCAGGCCGATCAGCGCGGGCACCACCAGCAGTAGCGCGCGCCGGGACAGGCCGGGCTGATCCAGATCGGGCATGGTGACCCGCTCGAACCCCAGGAAGCCGAAGAACATCACCCCGGCGACCGGCAGCAGTTCCCCCGCGTTGTCCACGCTGGAGGGCTGATTCACCATCGCGGGCAGCCCGGGCGGACTGAGCAGACACACCGTGACCAGGGCGAGCACGGCCAGGAACAGGAGTCCGGCCAGCGCCCGGGTCAGCCCGCGGGAGGGCCGGAACCCGGCCGCCTCGACCGCGCAGCTCAGCACCAGCACGGCGATGCCGGCCAGCACCGGGCTGCCCGGCATGACGTAGTCGCCGAAGCAGCCGGCCAGCGCGGCGGCGGTGGCCAGCCGTCCGACCAGGAAGATCCCGCCGGCCACCCGGCCGGGCCAGCGGCCCAGTTGTTCCCGGGTGTAGCGGTAGCCGACGCCGGTGCGGGGCGCGGCCCGGCCGTGGTCGGTGGTGGAGAAGGCGCTGCACAGAGCGATCAGCGCGGCGAGCACCGCGCCGGCCAGCAGCCAGTGCCCGGCGGTGGCGGCGGCCGGGGCGAGACCGGTGAACAGGCCCGCGCCCAGCATGGTGCCGGCGCCCGCGAGGAGGGCGTCGAATCGAACCAACCGGGCCGGGCGGTGGGCCGGAAACGCATGTCCCGGACGCGCCCATGACATCCGGGTCACGGCAGCTACCGTGCCAGAACGGTTGGACACTCGATAGTCACCCGATCGTGGAGAGTAGTTAGCATGTCTCACGAACTCATCCGGTACTCACGAGGAGAGCTGTGACCACCCCGAAACTCACCCTGACCAGCGCCCAACCCGCCGATCTGAGCGCGGATGTGCTGATCGTCGGCACCATCCAGACCGACGACGGGCCGCGGCTGGCGCCCGGCGCGGAGGCGGTGGACACCGCGCTGGACGGCGCCCTGCCCGAGCTGCTGGCGACCCTGGGCGCCACCGGCAAGGCCGACGAGGTGGTCAAGCTGGCCACTCTGGGCAGGCTGGATGTGCCGGTGATCCTCGCGGTGGGGCTGGGCAAGGCCGGGGTGTACGGGGTCGGCGCCGAGCAGGTGCGCCGCGCCTCCGGGGCGGCCGCCCGCGCGCTGGCCGGCACGACCCGCGCGGCCAGCGTGCTGTCCACGCTGGACCTGGGCGCCGCGGTCGAGGGCACCGTCCTGGGCGCCTACAAGTTCGGCAGGTACAAGTCGGCCGAGGGCGACGCGCCGGTGGCCCGGGTGGACTTCGCCGAGCCGGTCGAGGGCACCGCCAAGGAGCACAAGGCCACTCTCAAGGCGGCCGCCCTGATCGCCGAGGCGGTCACCACCACCCGCGACCTGATCAACACCCCGCCCAACGACCTGTTCCCGGCCAGCTTCGCCCAGCGCGCCGCCGAACTGGGCGAGGCCGCGGGCATCGAGGTCGAGGTGCTCGACGACAAGGCGCTGCGCAAGCAGGGCTTCGGCGGCATCATCGGCGTCGGCTCCGGCTCCTCCCGGCCGCCGCGGCTGGTCCGGCTGCGCTACAAGGGCGCCAAGGCCAAGGCGAAGGTGGCGCTGGTCGGCAAGGGCATCACCTTCGACACCGGCGGCATCTCGCTCAAGCCGCCGGCGAACATGGACGAGATGACCTCGGACATGTCCGGCGCGGCCGCGATGGTGGCCTCGGTGGTCCTGGCGGCCAAGCTGCGCTACCCGCTCGAGGTCACCGCCACCGTGCCGATGGCCGAGAACATGCCCTCGGGCACCGCCTACCGCCCCGGTGACGTGCTGAACATGTACGGCGGCAAGACCGTCGAGGTGCTCAACACCGACGCCGAGGGCCGGCTGGTCCTGGCCGACGCCATCGTGCGGGCCTGCGAGGACAACCCGGACTACCTGATCGAGACCTCCACGCTGACCGGCGCGCAGGTGGTCGCGCTGGGCCGGCGCACCGCCGGGATCATGGGCTCGGAGGAGTTCCGCGACCGGGTGGCCGGACTGGCCCAGGCCACCGGCGAGGGCGGCTGGGCCATGCCGCTGCCCGAGGAGCTGCGCCCCGACCTGGACTCCAAGATCGCCGACATCGCCAACGTCACCGGCAACCGGTTCGGCGGCATGCTGGTCGCCGGGACGTTCCTGCGCGAGTTCGTCGCGGACAACACCCAGTGGGCGCACATCGACGTGGCCGGCCCGGCCTACAACACCGGCGGCCCCTGGGGCTACACCGGCAAGGGCGGCACCGGCGTGCCGGTGCGCACCATCGCCGCGGTGCTGGCCGACATCGCCGCCAACGGCTGATCAGTCACCGGTACGAGTGAGGCGGCCGGGCAACCACCGGCCGCCTCCCGGCTGCCGGGCTCGGACCGGCCGCCTCAGGACTGCTGCGGCCGGTCCGCCCGGCGCAGCTCCTGCTGCATCTCCGCCTGGGTCTTGCGCCGCTGGAGAATCTTCTGCCGGGCGTTGTGATCGCGCATGCGCTGCGGGTAGCCGACCAGCTGGATGTCGTACACCGGAATGCCCAGTTTGCGGCCGAGCCGATAGGCCACCGCGGGCGCGGAAATGCGCCTGCGGGTCCATTCCCCGTCGTGTGCGATCAACACCACTGTGGTTTCGGTCATCATGGTTTGCGGCTCGACGTAGGCCTCGACACCGCGGTGGGCGGCGACCCAGGCCTCCAGGTAGGCGGTGTCCCGCGGGCTCACACCACGAATCCTGCTGGCCCCGCGCCTGCCCCGCCGAGTGTTGAACAAGCCCACTCCCGCCACCTCCTCCGCACCCATTCTCCAGAGCTTTCCTGAGTACGGCCTGAGACCATCGCGCGAGGCTGGCCCGCGTCGCCGCAACGCCCGAGGTAGTGACAAGATGGCGTGTGTTGCCGCGCCCGACCGGCGCGAACAGCGCCCCGTGTTGACCTTGTCGACCGTGATCAGCAACTGATCATCCGCCGATGCTTGCCTGTCGAGGAGTGTTCTTGTGAGCGACGCCGACCTTGTGATCCTTGGTGGCGGTTCGGGTGGCTACGCCTGCGCGTTCCGCGCGGCCGAGCTGGGCCTGTCCGTCATCCTGGTCGAGAAGGACAAACTGGGCGGCACCTGCCTGCATCGTGGCTGTATCCCGACCAAGGCGCTGCTGCACGCCGCCGAGGTCGCCGACTACGCCCGCGAGGGCGGCCAGTTCGGCATCAAGTCCTCCCTCGAGGGCATCGACGTCGCAGGCGTCAACTCCTACAAGGACAGCGTGGTCGCCAAGATGTACAAGGGCCTGCAGGGCCTGGCCAAGGCGAACAAGGTGGAGATCGTCGAGGGCGAGGGCCGCTTCGTCGCCCCGAACGCCGTCGAGGTCAACGGCCGGACGATCACCGGCAACAGCGTGGTGCTGGCCAGCGGGTCCTACTCGCGCAGCCTGCCCGGCCTGGAGATCGGCGGCCGGATCATCACCAGCGAGCAGGCGCTGAACCTGGACTACGTGCCGGAGAAGGTCGTGGTGCTGGGCGGCGGCGTGATCGGCGTGGAGTTCGCCAGCGTGTGGCGCTCCTTCGGCGCACAGGTCGCCATCGTCGAGGCGCTGCCCCGGCTGGTGCCGCTGGAGGACGAGTTCTCCTCCAAGCAGGTCGAGCGGGCGTTCCGCAAGCGCAAGATCGACTTCAAGACCGGCGTGAAGTTCACCGGCGCCACCCAGTCCGAGACCGGCGTGTCGATAAGCCTGGAGAACGGCGAGCAGCTCGACGCCGACATCCTGCTGGTCGCGGTCGGCCGCGGCCCGAACACCGCGGGCATCGGCTACGAGGAGGCCGGCGTCAACATGGAGCGCGGTTTCGTGCTGACCGACGAGCGCCTGCGCACCAACCTCCCCAACGTCTACGCCGTCGGCGACATCGTGCCCGGCCTGCAGCTGGCCCACCGCGGCTTCGCCCAGGGCATCTTCGTGGCCGAGGACATCGCCGGGCAGAACCCGCGGCCGATCGACGAGACCGGCATCCCCAAGGTCACCTACTGCAACCCCGAGGTCGCCTCCGTCGGTCTGTCCGAGGCCGCGGCCAAGGAGCGCTACGGCAACGACGTGACCTCCTACACCTACAGCCTGGCCGGCAACGGGAAGTCCGTGATCCTGGGCACCGCCGGCGCGGTCAAGCTGGTCAAGGCTCCGGACGGCCCGGTGGTCGGCGTGCACATGGTGGGCGAGCGCGTCGGCGAGCTGATCGGCGAAGCGCAGCTGATCGTGAACTGGGAGGCGTTCCCCGAGGACGTCGCCCCGCTCATCCACGCCCACCCGACCCAGACCGAGGCCCTTGGCGAGGCACACCTCGCCCTGGCCGGCAAGCCGTTGCACGTGCACGGCTGAACAACCGACCAACAGGCACGAGCACGAGCAACGAGGAGTCAGCGACACATGGCCTTCTCCGTCCAGATGCCTGCCCTAGGTGAGAGCGTCACCGAGGGCACCGTCACCCGATGGCTGAAGCAGGAGGGCGAGTCCGTCGAGGTCGACGAGCCGCTACTGGAGGTGTCCACCGACAAGGTGGACACCGAGATCCCGTCTCCGGCAGCCGGTGTCCTGCAGCGCATCGTCGTACGCGAGGACGAGACCGTCGAGGTCGGCGCCGAGCTGGCGGTGATCGGCGACGAGTCGGCCGGGGACGCCCCGGCCGAGCCCGCCCCGGCGCCCGCAGCGGAACCCGAGCCGGCGGCCCAGCCGCAGCAGTCCGCCCCCGAGGAGCCCACCCCGGCCGCCGAGGCGCCCGCCGCCCCGGCCAGTGGCGGCGGTGCCGCCGAGGGCACCCCGGTGACCATGCCCGCCCTTGGCGAGAGCGTCACCGAGGGCACCGTCACCCGCTGGCTCAAGCAGGTCGGCGATTCGGTGGACGCCGACGAGCCGCTGCTGGAGGTGTCCACCGACAAGGTCGACACCGAGATCCCGTCCCCGGTGGCCGGCACCCTGCTGGAGATCACCGCCGGTGAGGACAGCACCGTCGAGGTCGGTGGTCAGCTCGCGGTGATCGGCAGCGGTTCGCCCGCCGCCGCGCCCGCACCGGCCGCGCCCACCCCGGCGCCCCAGCAGGAAGCCCCCAAGGCCGAGCCCGCGCCGGCGGCCCCGGCCTGGCAGCCGCCCGCCCCGGCCGCCACCCCGGCTCCCGCCGCGGCACCGGCCCAGGCTCCCGCCGCGGCACCGGCGCCGGCTTCGGCGGCCAAGCCGGAGCAGGTCGACGGGGCCGCCCCGTACGTCACCCCGCTGGTGCGCAAGCTGGCCAGTGAGAACGACATCGACCTGTCGGCCATCAAGGGCTCCGGCGTCGGAGGCCGCATCCGCAAGCAGGATGTGCAGGCGGCCGTCGAGGCCAAGCAGCAGCAGGCCGTGGCTCCGGCGGCGGCCCCGTCCGCTCCGGCCGCCGGTGCGCCCGCGCGGTCGGCCGCTCCGGTGCAGATCCCGGCCGAGGCGGCGGCGCTGCGCGGCACCACGCAGAAGCTGTCCCGGCTGCGTCAGGTGGTCGCGGTGCGCACCCGCGAGTCGCTGCAGATCTCCGCGCAGCTCACCCAGGTGGTCGAGGTGGACGTCACCCGGATCGCCAAGCTGCGGGCCCGGGCCAAGGCCGAGTTCGAGCGGCGCGAGGGTGTGAAGCTGACCTTCCTGCCGTTCTTCGCCAAGGCCACCGTCGAGGCGCTCAAGCAGCACCCGAAGCTCAACGCCTCGATCGACGAGGAGCGCAAGGAGGTGACCTACCACGGCGCCGAGCACCTGGGCATCGCGGTGGACACCGAGCGCGGCCTGCTCAACGCGGTGATCCACGACGCGGGTGATCTCAACCTGGCCGGCCTGGCCCACAAGATCGCCGACCTGGCCGCCCGCACCCGGGCCAACCACGTCACCCCGGACGAGCTGTCCGGCGGCACCTTCTCGCTGACCAACCTGGGCAGCAACGGCGCCCTGTTCGACACCCCGATCATCCTGCAGCCGCAGGTGGGCATCCTCGGGGTCGGCGCGGTGGTCAAGCGCGCGGTGGTGGTGACCGACGAGGAGGGCGACGAGACCATCGCCATCCGGTCCATGGCCTACCTGCCGCTGACCTACGACCACCGGCTGGTCGACGGCGCGGACGCCGGCCGGTTCCTCACCACGGTGAAGAACCGCCTCCAGGAAGGCGCGTTCGAGGCCGATCTGGGCCTGTAGGCCCGTTTCACTCCCGGCGGGGGCATCACCAGCACGGTGGCGCCCCCGCCGGCGTATTTGACCAAGATCACCTGGCCACCGGCGTGCGCCCAGGCCCAGGGTGAGCAACGATCGAGTGGTGCACATCGTCGTCGCGGGTTCGTCGGGGCTGATCGGCACCGCGTTGGTGGTCGAGCTGCGCGGAGCCGGGCACGAGGTCACCCGGCTGGTGCGCCGCGCGCCCGCGGGCCCGGACGAGCGCCGCTGGGATCCGCCGGCCGCCCGGATCGCGGACGACGCGCTGGCCGGCGCGGACGCGGTGATCAACCTGTGCGGCGCGGGCCTGGCCGACCGGCGCTGGACCGCGGCCCGCAAGCAGGCCCTGCGGGACAGCCGCAACGCCCCCACCGAGGTGCTGGCCGCGGCCGTGGCCGATCGCGGCATCCCGGTCCTGGTGAACGCCTCCGCGGTGGGCT
This sequence comes from Pseudonocardiaceae bacterium, assembly GCA_035551355.1. GTDB lineage: Bacteria > Actinomycetota > Actinomycetes > Mycobacteriales > Pseudonocardiaceae > DATATV01. The sequence goes on from DASZNF010000132.1 coordinate 48,272, forward strand.
ACTACGGCGACACCGGCGACCAGGTGGTCACCGAGGACGCGCCCAACGGGGCCGGGTTCCTGGCCGAGATCTGCCGGGACTGGGAGCAGGCCACCGGCGCCGCCCAGCGGGCCGGGGCCCGGGTGGTGCGGCTGCGCTCGGGCATCGTGCTGGCCAAGCACGGCGGTCTGCTCGGCCGGTTGCGGCCGCTGTTCTCCTTGCTGCTGGGCGGAAAACTCGGCGACGGCAAGCAGTACATGCCGTGGATCGCGCTGCCCGACGAGGTCGCCGCGATCCGCTTCGCGGTGGAGCAGGACGCGGTGTCCGGCCCGCTGAACCTGACCGCGCCGGAGCCGGTCACCAACGCCGAGTTCACCAAGGAGTTCGGCGCGGCGCTGGGCCGCCCGGCGGTGTGGACCGCGCCCGGATTCGGGCTGCGGCTGCTGATGGGCGAGCTGGCCGACGAGGGCGTGCTGGCCGGTCAGCGCGCGGTGCCCGCGGCCTTGCAGGCGGCCGGGTTCGAATTCCGCTTCCCCGGGCTGCGCACCACCCTGGCCGTCGCCACCCAGCGCTGACCAGGCACGGCACGGTCGATTTCGGCCCGGCGCGTAAAGTCGATTCGTGAGCGACTCCTCCACCTCCTGCCGCGCCACCGCCGATCCGGTGGACGTACGCCTGCTCGGCACCGTCGACTACGCGCCGACCTGGGAACGCCAGCGCGAACTGGCCGCGGCCCGGGCCGATCAGACCGGCCCGGATACCTTCCTGCTGCTGCAACACAACGCGGTCTACACCGCGGGCCGGCGCACCGAGGACGCCGATCTGCCCACCGGCGACATCCCGGTGATCCGGGTCGACCGCGGCGGGCTGCTCACCTGGCACGGCCCGGGCCAGCTGGTCGGCTACCCGATCATCGAGCTGGCCGAGCCGGTGGACGTGGTCAACTACGTGCGGCGCCTGGAGGAGGCGCTGATCGCGGTGTGCCACCGGCTCGGCGTCACCGCGGCCGGCCGGGTGGAGGGGCGCAGCGGCGTCTGGCTGCCCGCCGACGACGCCAAGGGCGAGCGCAAGATCGCCGCGATCGGCATCCGGGTGCAGCGCGGCGTGACCATGCACGGCTTCTCGATGAACTGCGACTGCGACATGGCCGCCTTCGCCAACGGCGTGGCCTGCGGCATCCGGGACGCCGGCGTGACCTCGCTGTCCCAGGAACTGGGCCGGGACGTCGCCGTGGACGAGGTGCTGCCGCTGGCCCGGGAGGCGGTGCTAGACGCGATCGAGGGCCGGCTGCCGGTCACCGAGCGGTTCATCCCCCGTGCGCGGACTCCGGCCGCTCCCGGCGTCACTTTCGCGCTGTCCAACTGAAAACCGTTGGGGCGCCGGTAAAAGCGCCCCAACGGTTCAGTGCTCAGACCTGCGGCACGACCTGCTCGGCGATCAGCTCGACCTGGTCCACATCGGACAGATCCAGCAGCTGCAGATAGAACCGGGTGGCCCCGGTCTTTTCCTGGTACCGGCCGATCTTGTCGACCACCTCGGCGACGGTCCCGCCCAGCCCGCTGCGGCGCACCTCGTCGGCCTCCCGGCCGATCGCCGCGGCCCGGCGGGCCACGTCGGCGTCGTCCCGGCCGACCGCGATCACCTGCGCCGCGGAGAACGCCATTTCGCCCGGATTCCGGCCGATCTTCCTGGCCGCCTCCCGGACCCGCTCGAACTGGGCGGCCGCGGTGTCGGCGTCGGTGAAGGCCGCGTTGAACTCGGCGGCGTAGCGGGCGGCCAGCGCCGGGGTGCGCTTGGCGCCGCTGCCGCCGATGATCACCGGCGGCCCGGGCCGCTGCACCGACTTGGGCAGCGCGGGCGAGTCGGTGAGCTGGAAGTGCTTGCCGTCAAAGGAAAAGGTCTCGCCTTCGGGCGTGGCCCACAGCCCCGTGATGATCTCCAGCTGCTCGGCGTACCGGTCGAACCGCTCGCCCAGCTCCGGGAAGGGCAGCCCGTAGGCGGTGTGCTCGCGCTCGTACCAGCCGGCGCCGAAGCCGAACTCGACCCGGCCGCCGGACATCTGGTCGACCTGGGCCACGCTGATGGCCAGCGGCCCGGGATGCCGGAAGGTGGCCGCGGTGACCAGCGTGCCCAGCCGCACCGTGGAGGTCTCCCGGGCCAGCCCGGCCAGGGTGATCCAGGCGTCGGTGGGCCCGGGCAGGCCGTCCCCGTTGCCCATCTTGAGGTAGTGGTCGGAGCGGAAGAACGCGTCGTAACCGGCGGCCTCGGTGGCCTTGGCCACACGGAGCAGATCGGCGTAGCTGGCGCCCTGCTGGGGTTCGGTGAAGATCCTGAGTTGCGTGTCGGTCACGGCCCCCGACGTTACCCGGCGGCCGGGCTCGGTGATTCCAGCCTGCGGTGTCCTTCCAGCAGGCGGACCACCGTGTCGAACACCTCGTTGCTGGTCTTGTGCGGGTCGGCCGAGCCGGCGATCAGCGTGGCCCCGGCCCACAGCGCGCCGAACAGCAGCCGGGAGGTGGTCTCCACCGGCATATCCTCGATCTCGCCGGAGTCGATCAGCACCCCGACCGCGGAACGCACGATGCCGAAGCTGTACCGGTCCTCGCATTCGCGCCAGCGTTCCCAGCCCATCACCACCGGGCCCTCGTGGATCACGATGCGCTGGTAGGACGGCTCAAGGCAGACCTTCATGTACTGCCGCAGGCCCTCCATCACGCTGTCCCACACCGCGCGTTCCGGGGTGCCGACGATCTGCGCGAGCCGGCTCATGGTGGTGGTCTCCACGCGGTCGAACACGGCCTCGAAGAGGGCCTGTTTGCCTGCGAAGTGGTGGTAGAGCGCGCCCTTGGTGACCCGGGCCTGCTTGGCCACCTCGTCCAGCGAGGTGGCCGCGTAGCCGCGTTCGGTGAACAGCGCGACGGCGCTGTCCACCAGGGCATCCCTGGTCGATTCCGAATATTCGAGCCGACGCGACCGCACTGTCACCACCCTCACAAGACTACGGCATACCAACGGTACGTACCGGTGGTATGTTCGTGGCAGGTCCGTACCGACAGTATGCCGCAAACCGGCGGTATCAACTGTGTTAACGGAAAGGGAGGGCGACACCATGAGCTGGACCGACTTCTACCGTCGGCGCGACACGATCGAGCTGGTGTTGGACCGGGCCCGTGACAATCGGGAGGCCGGCATGCCGTTCGACGAGTTGCCCGCGGTGACCGAGATCTTCACCGACCGCGAGGATCTGGCCCTCGCCCTGCAGTACAAGTGGTCCCAGATCCTGCTGGGCCGCATCGCGGCCGCTCAGCTGGAGGCGGACAAGACCGCCCACATCGACAACGTCGAGGCCGTCACGCAGGCGTGGCGTTCCGCTTCGAAGACCAACCCCGAACTGCGCGCGCTGCTGGACGCCTACGCCGACGAGGGCGGACCGGCGTTCCAGCGGGCGCAGGCCCGCGAACAGCGGATGCTGGCGCTGGCCGCCGGGCTCGCCGAACTGCGCGAGCCGCTTGAGGAGCGGACCCGGATCGGCGCCGCCTTCCAGGCGCTGCTGCGCTCCGGCGAGCGTCAGGAGACGCCTCGCCTGGCCACCAGTTCCTGACCGGCGGTTCGTTCCAGCCCGACCCGCGGACCACGAATCCCCCGATGCGCGCGAGCATCGGGGGATTCGTCTATTACCGGGGAGTAAGTTGTCGGAATGGTGAACTGGACCGCGCAGGACATCCCCGATCAGTCCGGGCGGACGGTGCTGATCACCGGCGCGAACTCGGGCCTCGGCCTGCGCAGCGCGCAGCTGCTGGCCGAGCACAACGCGCGGGTGCTGCTGGCCTGCCGGTCGGCCGAGCGCGGCAAGGCGGCACTGGCCACCATGCCCGGCGGCAACACCGAGCTGATCGAGCTGGACCTGGCCGACCTGTCCGCCGTGCGCCGGGCCGCCGACGAGGTCCGCGAGCGCACCGGAGACCAACTGGACGTACTGATCAACAACGCCGGCGTGATGTTCACCCCGAGGCGGCAGACCGCCGACGGCTTCGAACTCCAGTACGGCACCAACTACCTCGGCCACGTCGCCCTGACCTGGCGGCTGATGCCCGCGCTGCGCGGCCGCCCCGGCGCGCGCATCGTCACCCTGTCCAGCCTGCTGGCCCACGCCGGCCGGATCAACCTGGCCGACCCCAACTACCAGCACCGCCGCTACACCAGCGTGACCGCGTACGGACAGTCCAAACTGGCCAACCAGCTGTTCGCGGCCGAGCTGGACCGGCGGCTGCGCGCGGCCGGGCAGGACACGCTGAGCATGGCCGCCCACCCCGGCTACACCGGCACGAACCTGGGCGCCAACTCCGCCCGGTCCTGGTCCGGCGCCCTCGGCGCGGCGATGGCCACCATCTACCAGCTGGGCAACCAGCTGATCAGCCAGAGCGTGGACGGCGGCGTGCTGCCCATGCTCTACGCCGCGACCGCGCCGGACGTGCGCGGCGGCGCGTACTACGGCCCGTCCGGCTTCCAGCAGATGTACGGAATGCCCCGCGAGGTGCCGCTGCTCGCCGCCGCCCGCAACCCGGTCCTGCTGGACGAACTCTGGTCCCGGACCGCGGAATTGACCGGTGTGGCACCCGATCCTGCGTGATCCAGGACACCCATAAGGCCAGCGTAAGCTGGTCATCGTGACTGTTGCGCCGGACGGACGGAAGCTGCTGCGGCTGGAGGTTCGCAACAGCGAGACGCCGATCGAGAAAAAGCCCTCGTGGATCAAGACCAAGGCCCGGATGGGCCCGGAGTACACCGAGCTGAAGAAGCTGGTGCACCGCGAGGGTCTGCACACGGTGTGCGAAGAGGCGGGCTGCCCGAACATCTACGAGTGCTGGGAAGACCGCGAGGCGACCTTCCTCATCGGCGGCGACCAATGCACCCGAAGGTGTGACTTCTGCCAGATCGACACCGGAAAGCCCTCGGCGCTGGACCGCACCGAGCCGCGCAAGGTGGCCGAGTCGGTGCAGGCGATGGGCCTGCGCTACGCCACGGTGACCGGCGTGGCCCGCGACGACCTGGACGACGGCGGCGCCTGGCTGTACGCCGAGACGGTCCGCGAGATCCACCGGCTCAACCCGGGCACCGGCGTCGAGCTGCTGATCCCGGACTTCAACTCCGACGACGACCAGCTGGCCGAGGTGTTCGGCTCCCGGCCCGAGGTGCTGGCCCACAACCTGGAGACCGTCCCCCGGATCTTCAAGCGCATCCGCCCGGGCTTCCGCTACGAGCGTTCGCTGTCGGTGCTGACCAAGGCCCGCGCGGCCGGGCTGGTCACCAAGTCCAACCTGATCCTGGGCATGGGCGAGACGCCGGACGAGGTCACCGAGGCCATGCGCGACCTGCACGAGGCGGGCTGCGAGATTCTGACCATCACCCAGTACCTGCGGCCGAGCGTGCGCCACCACCCGGTGGACCGGTGGGTGAAGCCCGAAGAGTTCGTGACCCACAAGGAGATGGCCGAGTCGATCGGCTTCTCCGGTGTGATGGCCGGTCCCCTGGTGCGGTCCTCGTACCGGGCCGGGCGACTGTACGCGCAGGCCATGGCCAAGCGCGGCGAAGAGGTGCCCGCCAACCTGGCCCACCTGACCCAGGCCGGTCCCGCCGCCCAGGAAGCCACCAGCCTCCTGGCTCGCTGAGCCGAACAGAGCCGGACGGCCGCGAGATGTTCGCGGCCGTCCGGTTTCGCTTGTCCGGCAGGGCTTACTCGACTCCGGGCAGTACCTCGGCGGCCAGCCGCTCCAGCTGCTCCCGCGGATCGAACAACGGCGTCAGCAGGATCATCTCCGCGCCCGCGTCGGCGATCTCCCGCAGCCCGGCGACACACTGCTCGGCCGTGCCGACCACGGTGACCGGCATCAGATCGGCCCCCGCGGACCCGCCGTACAGCTGGTTCAGCGCATCCGACATCCGCTCCCGACCCCGCGCCACGTCGTCGTCGATCGCGATATACGCCCGCTTGGCGATCCGGAAACCCGCCGGATCCCGCTCCTGCTTGACCAGTTCCTCGCGGACCGTCACGACCTGCGCGGCGAAGTCCGCCGTGGTCGTCGACCCCGCGCCGAAGAACCCGTCCCCATGCCGCACCGCCCGCCGCAGCGCGTTCGGGTGGCGGCCGCCGAACCAGATCGGCGGATGCGGCTTCTGGAACGGCTTCGGTTCCATGTTCGCGCCCGGCAGCTGCCAGAAGTCGCCGTCGAACTGCAGATCTTCCTTGGTCCACAAGGCTTTCATCAGCCGAAGGCCCTCGCTGAACCGAGCCACCAGCCGATCCGGGCTGGAGTCGAACGCCGAGAACATCCGCCGGTTCCCGCCGGTCCCGACGCCCACCTCGACCCGCCCCCGGGAGAGCTGGTCCAGCGAGCTGAGACTCTTGGCCAGGTGCACCGGATTGTGCAGCGGCGTCACGAACACCGAGCACCCGATCCGCACCCGCGTGGTGCAGGCGGCCGCGTAGGTCATCACCTCCAGCGGCGAAAGCTGCGGGATGGTGCCCAGCACCTGTTCCTGGGTCCACACCCCCTCGAACCCGAGCTCCTCCACCCGCGCCAGATACTCCCGCATCGCCGCGTCCTGGAACTCGCCATCAGCAAAGATCTGCGGCACAGAGATCGAAAA
>DASZNF010000133.1:0-31203 GCA_035551355.1 Pseudonocardiaceae bacterium
TACGCCACCAACAACTTCACCTTGGCCGACTTATCCGACGAGCTGTATGACCGCGGTTTGCGCACCAAGGCAACCGCGCGGCACCCCGCTGGTCCGATCTCGGTCAACAAGCTGTCTCTCATGCTGCGGGACCGCTACTACCTCGGATTCGTCACCTATGACGGTACGGAGTATCCCGGACGTCACGAGCCGCTCATTGACCAGGACCTTTTCGACCGCGTGCAGGCTATCGCTGAGGCTCGCTCGGCCGCCCAGGAACGACGCCGCGTACATCACCATTACCTCAAGGGCTCGCTGTTCTGCGGCCGCTGCAAGCAAGCCGGCCGTACCGGGCGGGTGATCATCCAGCGTTCAGTCAACCGGCGGGGCACCCAATACCTGTACTTCTTTTGCCGCAACACCCAAGTGCGGACCTGTTCCGCTCGGCATGTCAACGTGCTGCGCGTCGAGGATGCCGTGGAAGACCTTTACGCCACCATCCACTTCACGCCCGAGTTTATCGCCGACGTTCGAACTCACGTGGCCGAGTGCATGGCCGACACCGAAACGGCCAGTCGTCTCCGCCGCCAGCAACTCAAGGCCGAACTCAAGGCGCTGGACACCCAAGAAGACAACCTGATCAACGTGATGGCAGCTACCGACGAAACCGTGCCGATTGCCAAGGCCAAGATCACCGCCAAGCTGCGGGAGATTGAGTACCAGCGGCGGCACCTGGCTAAGCGGCTTGGCGAGACCGACACGGACCTGGCCGAGAGCGCCCGGTTGATCGAACTGTGCCTCCGGTTGCTAGAGCATCCCCAAGAGCTCTACCGGCGCTGTGACGACGAGCAACGACGACTACTCAACCAAGCTCTGTTCGAGGCGATCTACATCGACCACGACGTAGTGACAGACAGCAAGCTGCACGAGCCGTTCGCCGCACTGCACACAGCCCAGCGCGAGCGACAAGCGCTCCAGATGCGCAGCGTGGACATTGAGATGCCGGACACAGGTCCCACAAACGGCAACAGGGCCGACCCTCGTTCGAGAGGCGGCCCTGTTGGCGTATCTGGCGTTGAAGCCCTGCTCCGTGGCATGGGCCCGGTCCAGGGTTCTAGTAATCCTTCTATGGTGGAGCTGCGGGGAATCGAACCCCGGACCTTATCGATGCGAACGAGACGCGCTACCAACTGCGCTACAGCCCCGAAGTGGTGCGAGAAGCATAGCAGTCGGTTGAGACCGCGCTTGCGCCGCACCCCTGGTGATCGGCTACTCGCCCACCGCCCGGCGGTAGGGCAGCACATCCGGCTCGTCCAGCTCATCGAACATGGGGTCTTCGTCGTCGGCCTCGACCACCACGGTGCCGGGGCGCGGCCGCTGGGCCACGACGACGGGTCGCTGGTACTGCGGGGCAGCCGGGACGTCTTGTTCGGTCGCGACGGGTCGCGGGCGGCGCTGACGCGCAGGCGCGGGCAGTCGCCGGCTGCCGCCCATGCGTGCGGTCCGGCGGTCGCGGATTTCCTCTTCGATCCGCACCTGACGGCGCAGATAAGTGAGGTATCCCACAAATGTGGCGTCCACGATGCCGTGCACCCACCAGATCAGCGGCATGAGGAGTCCACCGGCCAGCGCGGACACCACGGCCAGCACCAGTATGAACACGACCACTCGCTGCCGGTTGGCGTACTTGGCCCGCGCGGTCAGCGCGGCCGCTTCCGGGTCGAATCCGCCTCGCCCGGGCCGGTACGGCCGGGACTCGCCGCGCTCGTCCTCGTAACCGTCGTAGTCGACGTCGTCGTATTCGGCATCGTCATAGCCAGCGAGGTCGTCCTCGTCGTCGTACCCGGCCTCGTCGTCGTACCCGGCCTCGTCGGCGAAGTCGTCCTCGTCTTCGGCCGCGTCCGGCTCAACCTGGTCGGGCTCGGCGACAGCCGCTTCCTCGTCGGCATCGCCGAGCCCTTCCAGCTCCTCATCGAACTCGTCCAACTCGTCGGCGTAGTCGATGCCGCCTCTGTCGCGCGCTGTGTCGGGGTCTCCGGAATCGGACATGGAAAACTCCTCCTCCACCGAGCAGCTCACGCCACCGCTGCGAACGACGCGCGCCGCGAGTGCCGAGTCCGCGGTCCTGGCCACCTCCTGGCGCCGCCGCGCGACGATCGGTACGAGGACGAGCAGCCACGCGGCCACCAGCGCGACGATGATCAACGAACTAGGCACGTCCCCGACACCTCCCCCTGCCCGCACGCGGCCACGGTCTCCCTACCCATCGCCACGCTAGTCACAACAGTCACACGAGTGTCGCAGACACGCCGGATCACCGCGATTCGTTCATCTGGCCCTTGATTCACGCGGCGAAGTGAGTTAGCCGATCACGGCAGGCCGACGCGGCCCACCGGGCAGCGCGGCAGGCGAGTGCGCCGGGCCTCACGGCAGGCGGGCGCGCCCCTCGGAGACCAGCCGATGGGCCAGGCCGTCCGGCACGTCCTCGTTGACGATCGCGAAACACAGGTGATCCCGCCACGCCCCGGCCACGTCCAGATACTGGCGGAACAACCCCTCCTGCCGGAACCCGGCCTTGGTCAGCACCCGCACGCTGGCCGCGTTCTCCGGCCGCACGGTCGCCTCCAGCCGGTGCAGTCCGGCCGCGGCGAAACAGTGATCGACCAGCAGGGCCACCGACGCCGTGGCCACCCCGCCCTTGACCAGGTGCGACGCCACCCAGTACCCGATCCAGGCCGAACACAGCGACCCGCGCACCACGTTGCCCACGGTGATCTGCCCGGCCAGCTCGCCGTCCACGGTGATCACGAAGGGCAGCGACTGCCCGTGCCGGGCCAGCGACTTGAGCGCCCACCACTGCGCGGGCCAGGCCGCCCGCGCGTTGCGCTCCTCCCACCGGCCAGGTGCGGAGGGCTCCCAGCTCTCCAGGTACTCCCGGTCGCGCAGCCGGATCCGGCTCCAGTTCGCCCCGTCGAATAGCCTCGGCGACCGCAGCTCCACGGTGCCCGCGCCGACCACCAGCGGCCCCAGCCGCGCCGGCCAGCCGGGATGCCGGCCCACCGGACCCTCGTCGTGCCAACCAGGGCCGTAGGCCCCCGCCGGTAGGCCAAGTTCGGCAGGCACGTGCCGCTCCCTCGTCAGTCAGCGCTCATCGCGGTCCACCCCGGCTACCCCCGCTGCGCGAGGAAGGTGACCTGTACATCCTCCCCGACCGCGACGTCCGTCGTGTCCTCGTCGACCAGGATCAGACAGTTCGCCTCGGCCAGCGACGCCAGCAGGTGCGCTCCGGACGTACCCAGCGGCTGCACGAGGTACTCGTCGGTGGTCGTATCGCGAAGCAACTGCCCGCGCAGGAAACCCTTGCGGCCCTTGGTCGAGCTGACCGGGGACAGCAGCCGGGCGCCGATCACCCGGCGGTGCACCGCGCGCTTGCCCAGCGCGGTCCGGATCAGCGGCCGGATCAGCACCTCGAACACCACCAGCGCGCTCATCGGGTTCGCGGGCAGCAGAAAACTCGGCACCAGGTCCGGGCCCAGCCGGCCGAAACCCTGCACCGAGCCGGGGTGCATGGCCACCCGGGTCAGGTCCAGCGCGCCGAGTTCGGACAGCGACCCGTGGATCTCCTCGCCGATCGAGCCGCCCACCCCGCCCGACACGACCACGATCTCGGACAGCAGCAACCGGCCCTCGACCACGTCCCGCAAGCGATTGGCATCGCCGCCGACGATGCCCACCCGGGTGACCTCGGCGCCGGCGTCCCGCGCGGCCGCGGCCAGCGCGTAGGAGTTGACGTCGTAGACCTGCCCGGCCCCCGGTGTGCGTTCGATGTCCACCAGCTCGTCGCCGACCGAGATCACCGAGACCCGCGGCCGGGGGTGCACCAGCACCTTGTCTCTGCCCACCGCGGCCAGGAGCCCGACCTGCGCCGAGGCAATCACCGAGCCCTTGCGCACCGCCACGTCGCCGGGCTGCACGTCCTCGCCCGCCCGGCGCACGAAGGCGGCCGAGGGCACCGGCCGCTGCACGGTGACGTTGGCCTGGTGGCCGTTGGTGTAGCCCAGCGGCACCACCGCGTCGGCCAGGGTCGGCAACGGCGCGCCGGTCACCACCCGCACGGCCTGGCCCGGCTGCAGCCGGCGCGGCTGCCGGGACCCGGCCGGGATCTCCCCGACCACCGGCAGGCTCACCGGCTCCGACCCGGCCGCGCGCACGTCCACGCTGCGCACCGCGTATCCGTCGACCGCGGCCTGGTCGAACCCGGGCAGCGCGCGTTCGGCCACGACCTCTTCGGCGCACAGCAGCCCCTGGGCCTCCGAGATCGCCACCCGAACGGGTGCTGGGCGCACCGCGGCGGCGAGCACCCGGGCGAGCTGCTCGTCTACTGATCTCATCGGCGTCGGTCCTCGCTGTTCAGCAATGCACCCAGCAAGCCCGACGCGCTGTCAGTCGTTGTCGAGCCGCTCCCGCAACCACTGACGAAGCGACGAACCGTAGTCCGGGTGTCCCAATGCGAAGTCAACATTGGCCCGGATGAATCCGCCGGGATTACCGAGGTCGTGTCGGCCACCAGAATGCACGACAACGTGCACCGGGTGCCCCTCGCTGATCAGCAAGGCTATCGCGTCAGTGAGCTGCAGCTCACCACCGGCACCGGGAGTGATCTTCTTCAGCGCGTCGAACACGGCTCGGTCCAGCAGGTACCGGCCGGCGGCGGCGAAGGTCGACGGCGCGTCCTCCGGCGCCGGCTTCTCCACCATCCCGTGCACCTGCTTGACGTCCGCGTCGTCGGTGTCGGACACGTCGAACACGCCGTAGGGCGAGATCTGCTCCCTCGGGATGTCGAACGCGCACAGCACACTGCCGCCGTAGCGGGCCCGCACCGCGGCCATCCGGGCCAGCACGCCGGTGGGCAGCACCAGGTCGTCGGGCAGCAGCACGGCCACCGCGTCGTCGGAGTCGGTCAGGTTGCCCTCCGCGCAGCCCACCGCGTGGCCAAGGCCCAGCGCCTGCTCCTGGATCGCGGTCTCCACGGCGAGCAGGTTCGACGAGCGCCGCACCTTCTCGGCGAGCGCCGACTTGCCCCGGTCGAGCAGGGTCTTCTCCAGCTCGTCCTGCGGGGCGAAGTACTGCGCGACGGCGTCCTTGCCGGGCGAGACGACGATCACCAGCCGGGTGGCGCCGGCCTCGGCGGCCTCGGTCGCGACCAGTTCGATCCCGGGCGTGTCGACCACCGGCAGCAGTTCCTTGGGCACCGCCTTGGTGGTGGGCAGGAACCTGGTGCCAAGCCCGGCCGCGGGCACGATCGCGGTCCCGATCTTCGTGCCCTTGGCGTCAGCTGTGCTGGAACTCATGGCCCCGAAGCCTAACCTCATCCCATGAGAGGGCCCTGTGAAGATCGTGCGAACAAGCCGGACTGGCGCGCACGGTTGCTCGCCGGGCGAGCCGAGGTGCCCGCACCGGTCCGCACGGCCGAGGCCGCCGCTCTGGCCGGCGCGGTGACCACCGTGGTCAGCACCTTGTCCGGCCCGGGCGACCACACGGTCTGCGCCTACGTCCCGGTCGGCCGGGAGCCGGGTTCGGTTCAGTTGTTGGACCTGCTCGCCGCGGCCGGGCACCGGGTGCTGCTGCCGGTGGTCACGCCGGACACGCCGCTGGACTGGGCCGAGTACCAGGGGGCGAATGACCTGGTCCCCGGACCGTTCCGGCTGCGGCAGCCCGCGGGCGATCGTCTCGGGGTGGCCGCGATCGGCGCGGCCGCGGTCGTGCTGGTGCCTGCGCTGGCCGTTGACCGGCGGGGCGTGCGGCTGGGCCGCGGCGCCGGCTACTACGACCGCGCGTTGCCCCTGGCCGCTCCCACGGCCGCCCTGGTCGCGGTGGTCCGGGACACCGAGGTGGTGCCCGAACTGCCCGCGGAACCCCACGATGTGCGCATGACCGCAGCGCTCACCCCGGTCGGCGGCCTGATCACGTTGCCGATCACGGGACACTGACCTGGGATGTTTGCACTGGGCGTAGCGGCTGGCGCATCATCGTGTTAGCACTCCCCCTTGAGGAGTGCCAGACGAGTTTCGCGGGGCACCCGCGAAAGGAGCGACCGTGCCGACCTACCAGTACTCCTGCACCGCCTGCGGTCACCGGTTCGACGCCGTGCAGTCCTTCAGCGACGCGTCCCTGACCGAGTGCCCGGAGTGCTCCGGAAAGCTGCGCAAGCTTTTCGGTTCCGTTGGCGTGGTGTTCAAGGGCAGCGGCTTCTACCGCAACGACAGCCGAGCCGACTCCTCCGGCAAGAGCAAGTCCGACACGTCGAGCGAGGCCGCCAAGAGCAGCGGCGACGCGGGCTCGTCGAGCACGAGCAAGTCCTCCGAGTCGTCTTCGTCGACCACCTCCTCCTCGTCGTCCGGGTCGAGTTCCTCGTCTGGTTCGAGCGGTTCCAGCTCTACCACCAGCACGACGGCCAAAGCCTCCTGAATTCACGGCCTGTGGATAGATCGGAAGTTATCCACAGGCCAATCCTCGTCGCCCCACGGCAACGCCGAATCTGCCTAGCGTCGGAAGGGATCGAGGCGGTGCACCCGCACCGCGCTCCCATCCGACGTGAGGAGGCGTCATGCCTGGCACACCCGATACGAACATCGCTCCGCTGCTGACCGACCGGTTGCGCGGCCTGCTCGGCGCGAGAGGCTGGCCCCGGGCCCTGGCCCTGCGCCGATTGCTGGCCCTGCTGCTGATCATGCTGGCCGGCGCCCTCGTGCTGCGCCCCGCGGCCGCCCGGGACGCGCCGGGCGCCCAGATCGTGGTCACTGTGCGTGATCTCGCGGCCGGCGCCACCCTCACCTCGGCCGACCTACGCCTGCGCACCGAACCGGCCGGCCTGGCCCCCGCCGCCGCGCTGACCAGCGTGGACGGCGCGGTCGGCCGGGTACTGGCCGCTTCGGTCCGCGCCGGCGAACCGCTCACCGACGTCCGCCTGCTCGGTCCGGCCGACACCGCGCTGACCGCCCACACCCCGGGCGCGGCCGCGGTCCCCGTGCGGCTGGCCGACCCGGCCGTGGCCGAATTGCTGCATCCGGGCACCCGGGTGGACGTGGTGACCCTCGATCCGGACCGGCAAGCCGATCCCGTGCTGGCCAACGACGCGACCGTGCTCGCCGTCCGGGCGGCGGACGCCTCGGCCGGAGCCGACGCGACGACCTCGGTGACCGGACAACGCGGACAACTCGTTGTCCTGGCGTTACCCGAGGCTTACGCGACACAGCTTGCGGCGGCGTCGCTCAGGCAACCTGTGACCGTTACCCTCCGCTAGCAAAACCAGCCTCGGATGGTGCGGCGCTGTCCGAACAACGGAGGGATTCCACGGTGCTGAAGGGCTTCAAAGACTTCATCATGCGCGGCAACGTGCTCGATCTGGCCGTTGCGGTGGTCATCGGGTCGGCGTTCACCGCGGTGGTCACGGCGGTGGTCACCAACCTGATCAAGCCACTGGTCGCGGTGTTCGGCGGGCACAACGTCGACGGGTTCGCCTACACGATCATCAAGGGCAACCAGGCGACCACGCTGCAGTTCGACACGGTGATCACGGCGGTGATCAACTTCTTCATCGTCGCCCTCGTCGTGTACTTGGGCATCGTGTACCCGGTGAAGAAGGTCCAGGAGCGGCGCAAGCGGGGCCTCGAGGCCGGGCCGTCCGAGCCGACCGACGTCGAGCTGCTCACCGAGATCCGCGACCTGCTGCTCGAGCAGCAGGGCCGCGCGCCCCGCGGGACCTCGACGAGCGGCACCACCGAGGGCGGTACGTCGACCAGCGGCATCTCGCGGAGCTGAGGCACCCCGCCGGACTGAGCCGACGCTGAGTTCGGGCCGATTGCCCGGTCGGTGATCGTCCGGTTCGCGGAGTCAGCGAGCCGTCCGGTTCGCCCGTTCGGTTCGCGGTGTCAGCGGTCGTGGTGGGGCGGACGGTTCTCCAGGTACCAGGAGTCCTCGTCGGCCCCGGAGGCCTCGCGGGTGCGCTCGTCCGAGGTGGTGTCCGGCAGGACGTCACCGAAGATGTCGTCGGTCCGATCCCGGCGGCGGGCGGCGTTGGCGGGCCGGGAGTCACCGGGCCGGGAGTTGTCGGGCGGACGGGATTCGGTCACCACGCCAGTATCCCCGAATGGTGGGACCATGGTCCGGTCGGGCAATCCGACGATACAGACAATCGGCACGACATTTGAGCGTGAGGAAGGTGACCGCAGGATGAGTCTGCTCGACAAGGCCAAGGATCTCGCGTCCAAGGCGACCCACAAAGCCACCGAAGTTGCCGGTGGCCTGGCCGAGAAGGCCGGTCCGCTGGCCAAGGAGGCGGCCGACAAGGCCAAGCCGCTGGCCGAGAAGGCCAAGCCGTACGCGGAAAAGGCGGCGGACAAGGCAAAGCCACTCGCGGCCAAGGGCCTGTCCGCCGCGGCGGACAGTGTGAACAAGGCAACCGGAGGGAAATACCAGGACAAAATCGAGAACGTCAGCGAAAAGCTCGGCGACGTGCTCGGCTCGGAGGAGAAGCCCCCGAAGGATTCCGGGCCCACCGCCTGACCGGGCCCACCGCCTGACCAGGCCACCACCTGACCGGCCGCAATACCGACCGGTCACCCCACTGGATCGGCCTCAACACCCGGCCAGCTACCCCACCGGATCGGCTTCAACACCCGGCCGGCCGCCCCAATTGACCGGCCTGACGACCTGACCCGGCCCCGACCCGACTCTCGAATGCAGGCACGATCTCGCCGACACCCCGTCAGGCGAGCAAGCGCCCGGCCGCCACACCGCTGTCGGCCTGCGGGTGGCGGCACGGCCGTCAGGACCGTGCCGCCACCCCGCCGTACGGCCGTCGGGTGATCGGCGCTGCTCAGGCTTCGTCTTCGAGTGCTCAGGCTTCGTCTTCGAGGCCGGACAGTTCCTCGATCACGTGCGGGACGAGGGCGGACAGGGTGGCCATGCCGTCCCGGATGGCCGCGCGGGAACCGGCCAGGTTGGCCACCAGGGTGCTGCCGGACACGCCGACCAGCCCCCGCGACAGGCCCGCGTCCACCGCGCCCGCCGCCAGCCCGGACGCGCGCAGGGCTTCGGCGATGCCGGGTACCGGCCGGTCGAGCACACCGTGGGTCGCGTCGGGGGTGACGTCCCGGGGCGAGAGCCCGGTGCCGCCGACGGTGACCACCAGGTCCACTCCGCCGATCACCGCGGTGTTGAGGGCATTGCGGATGTCCACGATGTCGCCGGCGACGGCGACCGTGCCGTCCACGATGAACCCGGCCTCCTCCAGCAGCTCGGCGACCAGCGGTCCGGTCCGGTCGTCGTGGTCGCCATGGGTGATCCGGTCATCGACGATCACGACGAGAGCACGGCCGAGGCGCTGCGTACTGCGTTCCATGCGGATTACGTTATCCGGTGCGGAGATCTGACGGTTTCCTGACGTCCTCCCCGATCGTGGCGACCGGCCCGGCAACTGGATCTAGCGTGCTCGGCATGCGGGTGCTGCTCACCGGAATCGCCGGGTTCATCGGATCGCACATCGCCGACGCGCTGGCCGCCGACGGCCACGACGTGGTCGGATTGGACAGCCTGCTGCCGCAGGCCCACGGCCCGGACCCTGTTCCTCCACAATGGACGGACGCGCACACGCTGATCACCGGCGATGTTCGCGACGGCCAACTGTTGACTGAATTGCTGGCCGGTGTGGACGTGGTCTGCCACCAGGCTGCGATCGTCGGGCACGGCATCGACCCCTCGGACGCACCGGCCTACGCCGGACACAACGTGCTGGGCACCGCCGAACTGCTGGCCGCGATGCACGCCGCCGGGGTCGGCCGCCTCGTGCTGGCCTCGTCCATGGTGGTCTACGGCGAGGGCGGCTACACCTGTGCCGAACACGGATCGGTGCGCCCCGGTCCGCGGCGGCCCGCCGACCTGGCCGAGGGCCGGTTCGAGCCGCGCTGTCCACAGTGCGCGGACGCGCTGGCGCCGCACCTGGTCGGCGAGGACGCCCCGCTGGAGCCGCGCAGCACCTACGCGGCCAGCAAACTCGCGCAGGAGCACTTCGCCGCGGCCTGGGCCCGGCAGACCGGCGGATCGGTGTGGGCGCTGCGCTACCACAACGTCTACGGCCCGCGGATGCCCGCGGACACGCCCTACTCCGGGGTGGCCGCGCTGTTCCGCTCCGCCCTGCACCGCGGCGAGGCGCCGACCGTGCTGGAGGACGGGCGGCAGCTGCGCGACTTCGTGCACGTCACCGACGTGGCCCGGGCCAACGTGCTGGCCATGCGGGCACCGGCCGCCGAGGGCACGCTGACCCCGGTGAACATCTGCTCCGGCGAGCCGCACACAGTCGGCGAACTGGCCGAGGAACTGGCCCGGGCCTGCGACGGACCGGAGCCCAGGATCGTCGGCGGGGCGCGGGCGGCCGACGTGCGGCACGTGATCGCCGATCCCGCGCGCGCCCGGCACCTGCTGGACTTCCACGCCGCCACCCGGTTCACCGAGGGCGTCACCGCGTTCGCCGGCGACACCCTCCGCGAACCTGCCCACCGCTGACCGCCCGCGGAGTTCGACCACGGCCGGATTCAGCCGCGACCACGGCCGGATTCGGCCGCACAGCCGGCCTCGGCCGCAACCGGTATCCCGCTTCGGGGCTGCACAGCACTCAGGACTACGCAGCATTCGGGACTACGCGGCGCCCGCCCGCGCACAGCGTCAGCAGGAACCTAACCGCGCAGCCCGATTCGCCCGGCCAAGAAGCCCACAGGCAGCAGCCGGGCCGCGGATCACACCGCCAGCGGCAGGCGGACCTCGAAGCGGCAGCCGGGGCCGTGGTTGCTGGCCTCGATCTGCCCCCGGTGCGCCTCCACCAGCCCCCGCGCGATGGCCAGACCCAGTCCCCCGCCCGCGGGCACCACGTCCGGCCCGCTGCTCGGGGTGCGCGCGGCCGTGCCGCGGAAGGCCACGTCGAAGACCCGGCTGATCTCCTGTTCCGGGATCCCGCCGCAACAGTCGTCCACCCGCAGCAGCGCTTGAGCGCCGATCACGTCCAGGCCGACCATGACCGTCCCGTCCGGCGGGGTGTGCCGGATCGCGTTGGACAGCAGGTTGCGCAGCACCCGCGCCAGTTCCGGGTCGCTGCCGGCCACCACCGGCCAGGCCCGCACGTCCGAGAGCACCCGTACCCGCCGCCGGCTGGCCACCGGCAGGGCCGCGGCCACCGCGTCGCTGACCACCTCGCCCAGCGGCACCGCGGACAGCGTCAGCCGCAGCGCCCCGGCGGTGATCCGGGACAGCTCGAACAGGTCGTCGACCATGCCGGACAGCCGGGTCGACTCGCCGGTGATCCGCCGCGCGTATTCGGCCACCTCATCCGGGCGGACCACCACCTCGTCGGCCAGTGCCTCGGCCATCGCCCGAATGCCGGCCAGCGGGGTGCGCAGGTCGTGGCTGATCCAGGCGATCAGCTCGCGCCGGGATGCCTCGGCGGCCCGTTCCCGCTGCCGCGCCTGGCGCTCCCACACGCTGCGCCGCGCGATCGACCGGCCCAGCAACACCGCGGTCGGCACGGTGACCAGCGCGGTCAGCAGGCACACCAGCAGCGTGGTGACCAGCGTCGGGGTGAACATGAACCCGCTGACCCCGATCACCCCGGCCAGTTCGACCAGCAGCGGCACCAGCACCAGCACGGTCATGGACACGGCCATCGAGCGCTCGCCGAGCCAGCGCAGCAGCAGCGCGGCCAGCACCGCGACGGGCAGTGAGCACGCGATCGCGTACGGGGCGATCTCCAGGGCGTCCTGGAACATCAGCGCGTCCCCCTCAGCCCGCGAACAGCCGGGCCGCAGCGAGCAGCCGGAAGGCCGCGGCCGCCGAGGGCCGCTCGAGGTTCGGGCGAAGCGAGTGCGGGGGCATCTTCAGTCCACCGAGTCGTAGCGGTAGCCGACGCCCCACACGGTGGCGATGCGGCGCGGGCGGGCCGGGTCGGCCTCCACCTTTTCCCGCAGCCGCCGCACGTGCACGGTCACCGTGGACTGGTCGCCGAACTCCCAGCCCCACACCTTCGAGAGCAGGTCGGCCCGGGTGAACACGGTTTCCGGGTGCGACATCAGGAACACCAGCAGGTCGAACTCGCGGACGGTCAGGGCCAGTGGCTGCCCCTGCCGGGTCGCCTTGCGCGCGGCCACGTCCACCCGTAGATCGCCATCGCCGAGTTCCCCGTTGCTGGTCACCGACTCGCCTCCATGTGCCCTGCGCAGCACCGAACCGACCCGCAGCACCAGTTCCCGCGGGCTGAACGGTTTCGTCACGTAGTCGTCCGCGCCCAGGCTCAGTCCGACGATCCGATCCTCTTCCTCGCCCAGCGCGGTCAGCATCACCACCGGCACCGACGAGCGCGCCCGCAGCCGGCGGCACACCTCAAGCCCATCCATACCCGGCAGCATCAGGTCCAACACGACGAGGTCGGGCGTCAGTTCCCCGGCCAGGATCAGCGCGTTCTCCCCGTTGCCCGCCACGGACACCTGGTAGCCCTCGTGTTCCAGGTACCGGCGCACCACGTCCCGCACGTTCACATCGTCGTCGACGACCAGCACCCGCATCCGCCCGCTCCTCACCAGCACGTCCTGACCGCATGGCGCACCGTCGCGGCGGTCAGGCCCGCCGCGTTCGTCGACCACACTGCGAACGGTAGTCAAGTTCGGTCCCCCCGGGTGCTGGTATCACGGGTCCGGTGTCACACGACCGCCCAGCCAACCTAGTCGTCGCGGCCGGTGTTCGCCGGGCCGGCCGGTGATCCGTCAGCACTCCGTAAGACTTGCCCCGGCGTCATGAATTGGTAAGCGCCACAAGGCTTTCCGGCGATCCGGCGCGGCAATAGTTTCGCCAGGGTGACCGACATTCAGACCACTGTGGACGTGGTGCTGCCCTGCCTGGACGAAGCCGCCGCCCTGCCCGCGGTGCTGGCCGCCTTCCCGCCCGGTTATCGCGCGCTGGTGGTGGACAACGGTTCCCGGGACGGATCACCCGAGGTCGCGGCCGCGCACGGCGCCCGGGTGCTGCACGAATCGCGACGCGGCTACGGCGCGGCCGTGCACACCGGGATCGAGGCGGCCACCGCGGACCTGGTGTGCGTGCTGGACGCCGACGGATCGCTGGACCCTGCCGAGCTGCCCCGGCTGGTCGGGCCGGTGCGCGCGGGCGTGGCCACGCTGGCGGTCGGGCGGCGGGTGCCGGCCGGGCGCGGGGCCTGGCCGTGGCACGCCCGGGCCGGCAACGCGGTGCTGGCCGCGGCGTTGCGCCGCAAGCGGCTGCCGGTGCGCGACATCGGGCCGGTGCGCGCCTTCCACCGGGCCGATCTGCTCGAACTGGGCGTGGCCGACCGGGGGTTCGGCTATCCGCTGGAGTTGTTGTTGCGGGCCGCGGCGGCGGGCTGGTCGGTGCTGGAGTTCGACGTGGCCTACCGGCCGCGCACGGCGGGTACCAAGTCCAAGGTGTCCGGTTCGGTGCGCGGCACCGCGCGGGCGATGCGGGACATGGCCCGGGTCTGGCACACCGGCGCCCCGGAAACGCGCGTCGCTCGCCGAGGCATTCCGGCGGCCGCGGCTTCCGCCGCCGAAACCAATCCGCACACCAACGCCGGCAGCCCTTACGACGCGCCGACCGGCTCGTTCGCCGCCCAGAGCGGCATGGTGAACAGCAGCCCGGGAACCGGCACCACCTCCGGCACCGGGGCCGGGTCCGGTGGCAGCACCACCGATCCGATCACCGAGCCGATTCCGGTCGGGACGCCGCGATGAGCGAGTTCTGTCTGCTGGTGGTGGCCAAGGCGCCGGTAGCCGGGCTGGCCAAGACCCGGCTGTGCCCGCCGGCCACCCCGGCCCAGGCCGCCGACATCGCGGCGGCCGCGCTGCTGGACACGTTGGACGCGGTGCGGGCCACGCCCGGCGCCCGGCCGATGGTGGCGCTGACCGGTGAGCTCGTCCAAGCCAGCCAGTCCGCGCGGTTGTACGACGGGTTGCGCCACTTCGCGGTGTTTTCCCAGCGGGGCAAGGATTTCGCCAACCGGCTGGCCAACGCGCACGCCGACGCGGCCCGGCTGCGACCTGGCTTGCCGGTGGTGCAGATCGGTATGGACACCCCGCAGGTGACACCGGATCTGTTGGCGCACACGGCAAATCGCCTCGCCGACGCGGACGCGGTGGTGGCTCCGGCGCGGGACGGCGGATGGTGGGCGCTGGCGCTGCGCGATCCGGCCGCCGCGGACCACCTGCGCACGGTGCCGATGTCCCGCGCGGACACCGGAGAACAAACGGTGAAAGCGTTGACCAGCAACGGTTACCGAACCATCCACGGCGACCTTCTGTCCGATGTGGACATAGTCGCCGATGCGCTGCGCGTGGCCGGAGAAGCGCCGGAAGGCCGGTTCGCCGCGGCCGTGCGGAGCCTGGGATGAGCGGGACGCCCTTCGACCGGGCGCTGCGCGGCGGGCCGCACTGTGTGCTGGAGCTGGCCGGAGGGGAGCGGATCATCATGCCGGTGGCCCGTTGGCGCGCCGACCCGGACGCCGCCGATGAACTGCTGCTGGCCCGGTGCGCCGGGCCGACCCTGGACGTGGGCTGCGGGCCTGGCCGGCTGGCCGCGGCGCTGACCAGCCGCGGGGTGCCCACGCTGGGCATCGACGTCTCCGCGGTCGCGGTGCGGCAGACCCGGAAACGGGGTGCGGCGGCGCTGCGCCGGGACGTGTTCGACCGGCTTCCCGGGGAAGGCCGCTGGCGGCATGTGCTGCTGGCGGACGGGAATGTCGGGATCGGCGGTGATCCGCGTCAGCTGTTGCGGCGCATCGCCGAACTGCTGGACCGGCGGGGCAGCGCGCTGGTGGAGGTCGATCCGCCCGGGGTCGGCCTGCGCCGGCAACAGGCGCGGCTGGCCACCGGGACCGGCTGGTTTCCGTGGGCCCGGCTGGGCGCGGACGCGATCGCCACCCAGGCCGCGGCGGCCGGTTTCACGCCGCGCTGGCGGGCCGAGTACGCCGGCCGCTGGTTCGTGGAACTGGTGCCCCATCGCGGCGTCACCGACGACGCCACCGGAGCCGCTGACGGAAGCCGGTGATCGGGGCGGGCTCTTCCCCCAGGCGAGAGCCCGCCCCGACACCCCCGGTCAGCCGTTCAGCTTCACCGGCTGACCGGACAGGGTCGCGGTCAGCGTGGTGCCGTTGCTCAGGGTCAGCTTCATCTGGTCCCCCGGAGCCGCCGCGTGCACCGCCGCGACCAGACCGTCACAACTGTTGACCTGCTGGCCGTCGGCATTCACCACCACATCGCCGACCTTCACCCCGGCCTTGTCCGCGGGCCCGCCCGCGGTGACCGTCGAGATCTGCGCGCCGTTGGTCACGATCGCCCCGCTCTCGCAGCTGGCCTGACCACCGGTGCCGCCGGGCACGCTGTCCACCACGCCGACCCCGAGAACGGTCTGGGTGGCCTGGCCGGTGCTGGTCAGCTGGGTGGCGATCCGCTTGGCCTGGTTCATCGGGATGGCGAACCCGATGCCCACGTTGCCGCTGGAGCTGCCCGACTGCTGGTCGGCCGAGCTGGGCGAATAGATCGCCGAGTTGATCCCGATGATCTCCCCGGACATGTTGACCAGCGCGCCGCCGGAGTTGCCGGGGTTGATCGCCGCGTCGGTCTGGATGGCGTCCAGCACGGTCTCCTGGGCGGTGGAGCTGTTGCTGTCGCCCGCGGCCACCGGACGGTGCAGCGAGCTGACGATGCCCTGGGTGACCGTGCCGGCCAGCTGGAACGGGGCGCCGATGGCGATCACCTGCTGGCCGACCGCGGCCGCGTCGGAGTTGCCCAGTTTCGCGGTGGGCAGCCCGGACACGCCCTGCACCTTGATCACCGCGATGTCGGTGGTCGGGTCCCGGCCCACGATGCTGGCGTTGGCGATCTTGCCGTTGGCGAACACGACCTGGATGGTGCCCGCACCGTTGGCCGCACCGGCCACCACGTGGTTGTTGGTCAGGATCTGGCCGTCGCTGGAGATGATCACGCCCGAGCCGGTGTCGCCCTCGGCCCCCTGCTGTTGCTGGGTGAACGTCACCGCGATCTCCACCACGGTCGGCGCGACCGACTGGGCCACCGCCTGGGCCGATCCGGCGGGCGCGCTGGCCGAGGAGCCGGAACCGCTGGGCTCGCTCAGCGAACTGGTCGCCGAGCCGGAGCCGCCGCTCCCGGAGAACAGGTAGCCGCCGAGGCTGCCGGCCAGGCCGCCGATCACCAGGGCCAGCACGGCCACCCCGACCAGCAGGCCGGTCGACCGGTGCGGCTTCGGGCCGCTCTGGCCGGGCAGCGTCTGCGTCTGCTGCTGGCCGGTCTGCGGGTAGTAGCCGGGATAGCCGCCGGGCTGCTGCTCCACGATCGGCTGGCCGTAGACCGGCTGCTCACCGGTCTGCGGGTAACCGGAGGCGCCGTAGGTCGCGCCCTGCGGCGGGGTGGTCGCACCCCCGGACCAACCCGGTTGTTCGCCCCCCACCCAGCTCTGCCCGGCGGGCTGCTCGCCGCCGCTGGGCACCCCCGGCAGGATCGGCTGCGCCCCCGCCTGCGGCGCGACGTGCTGCGTCGGCTGCTCTCCGGACGCCGGCGCAACCTGCTCGGCCGGCTGCTGGTACTGGTAGCCGGAGTCGGGCGGCGCCCAGGGGCTCGGCTCGTCGGCCGGCTGAGCCGGCGTGGGCCCGGCCGGCTGGGACTCGGCCGGCTGGGCCGGCTGGGACGCGCCCGGCTCGGGCAGGTCGGCCTTGGCAGGCTCACCGGTGTGCTCGGCGGGTTCCGGCTGGCCACCGGGAGCACCCGTGGGGTTGTCCGTCATGTCCATAGCTTCCGCCAAGGAACTGAGAATGCGCTGAGATACCCCTTGGCAGTCGGTGAGCGTCCAGCGCCGGTCAGCGACCGGCGGGGGCCCCGCGCAGTTTGTCGGCGATCTGCTCGGGCGTGGCGTCGTTGATCCACACGCCCGCCCCGGACTCCGAACCGGCCAGGTACTTCAACTTGTCCGCGGCCCGCAGCACGGAGAACACCTCGAGGTGCAGCCAGGCCAGGTCGCGGTCGGTGCGCACCGGGGCCTGGTACCAGGCGGCGATGTAGGGCAGCGGCCGCCCGTAGAGCGCGTCCATCATGCCCAGCACCTTCAGGTACACGGCGGAGAAGTCGTCGCGTTCGGCGGCGGACAGCGCGGGCAGGTCGGGCACCTGCCGGTGCGGCACCAGGTGCACCTCGACCGGCCAGCGGGCGGCGGCGGGCACGTAGGCGGTCCAGTGCTCGCCCCGGGCCAGCACCCGGGTGCCGGCCTCGGACTCCTGGGCCAGCACGTCGCCCAGCAGCGCCCGGCCGGTCTCCTCGGCGTAGGCGCGCGCGGTGTCCAGCATCCTGCGGGTCTTGGGGGTGACGAACGGGTAGCCGTAAATCTGCCCGTGTGGGTGAGACAGGGTGACGCCGATTTCCTCGCCCCGGTTCTCGAACGGGAACACCTGCTCCACCCCGGGCAGCTCACCCAGCCCGGCGGTCCGGTCGGCCCACGCGTCCACCACCGTGCGTACCCGGGTGGGTGAGAGCTGACCGAAGGACTGCCGGTGGTCGGAGGTGAAGCAGACGACCTCGCACCGGCCCTTGCCCGGCGCCGTGGGCACCAGCGGCACGCCCGGCACCGGGTCGACGTGGTCGGGCACGGCCTGGGCGAAGGACGGGAAGCGGTTCTCGAACACCACCACGTCGTAGTCGGACTCGGGCACCTCGGTGGGCCGCCCGGGGCTGCTCGGGCACAGCGGGCACAGGTTGGCCGGCGGCTTGTAGGTGCGGGTCTGCCGGTGGGCGGCCAGCGCGACCCATTCGCCGGTCAGCGGGTCCTTGCGGATCTCCGAGAGCGGGTGGGTGGCGGGCAGGTCCCTGGTGTCCTGCGCGGTGCGGGGCGGCGGGCTGGGGCTGTCGTCGAAGTAGATGATCTCGCGTCCGTCGGCGAGTTGGCGCACGGTACGCCTCACAGGGCCCTCACTCCGTCTCCTCGCGTCGGTGCACCGGCGCGATCAGCAAGTCGTCGATCTGCTCGGTCAGCTTCTCCCGCGCGTCGGCGGGCAGACCGTCATCGGTGATCAGAATGTCCGCTTCGCCCAGGTCGGCGAAGGTGGACACACCGACCACTCCCCACTTGGCGTGGTCGGCGACCACGGCCAGGCGCCCGGCGGACTCCACGAACGCCCGGTTGGTGCCGCTCTCGTCCAGATTGGGGGTGGTGAAGCCGGAGCGGGCGGCCATCCCGTGCACGCCGAGGAACACCAGGTCCAGGTGCAGGGTGCGCAGCGACCCCACGGCCACCGGGCCGACCAGCGCGTCGGAGGGGGTGCGCACGCCACCGGTGAGCACCACGGTGCGGTCGTGCGGGGCGCCCTGGCGCAGTACGTCGGCCACCCGGATGGAGTTGGTGACCACGGTCAACTGGGGCACGTCGGCCAGGAACCGGGCCAGCGTCCAGGTGGTGGTGCCGGCGGAAAGGCCGATCGCGGTGCCGGGGCGGACCAGAGTGGCGGCCAGCCGGCCGATGGCTTCCTTCTCCGGAAGCTGCCGCACGGATTTGGCCTCGAAGCCCGGTTCGTCCACGCTGCGCCCGGCCACCGAGGTGGCCCCGCCGTAGACCTTGTCCACCAGGCCGCGTCCGGCCAGCACGTCCAGGTCGCGGCGAACGGTCATATCGGACACGCCGAGGCGTTCGACAAGATCGCTCACCCGCACCGCGCCGGTGCGTCGCACCTCGTCCAGGATCACCGTCTGCCGCTGCCGCGCGAGCACCGCACGCCCCGTTCCTTCGAGCCGGCGCCACCCAAACTCACCGGCGAATACATCAAAAGTCTACACACTCCAACAAGGTATGTGTTCGGCTCTGTGCGTCCGCGAGTCGCGATCGTGACTCACCCGGAACGATCGTGATCCCGGCGAAATGATCACCGGATCAGCCGGGACGGCCGGGCAGCCGGACCGTGAGCAGCGCGCCGCCCTCCGGCGCGTGCGCCGCGTAGGCCATGCCGCCGTGCCGCTGCGCGGCCTGCATCACGATGGCCAGGCCCAGTCCGGAGCCGGGCAGCGTGCGGGCCTCCTCCGACCGGTAGAACCGCTCGAACACGTGCGGCAGGTCGGCGTCGGCGATGCCCGGGCCCTGGTCGGTCACCTCCAGCACCGCGGTGCCATCGCCCAGCGCGCGCAACAGCACCCGCACCACGCCCCCGGGCGGACTGAACTTCACCGCGTTGTCCAGCAGGTTCATCACCGCCCGCTCCAGCGCGCTGGCGTCGCCCAGCAGCAGCCACGGGGTCAGCGACACGTCGAAACTCACCCCGGCGGCACGGCGCCGGGCCCGGTCCAGCGCCCGCTCCACCACCTCGACCAGTTCCACCGGCTCGTGCACCACCTGCGGCGCGTCCTGCCGGGCCAGCTCGACCAGGTCGCCGATCAGCGTGGTCAGCTCGTCCAGTTGCCCGCGCACATCGGCGTATAGCTCCTGTCTGTCCTGTTCGGACAGTGCGGGCGCGCCCGGCCGCTGCGCCGCCAGCAACAGTTCCAGGTTGGTACGCAAGGAAGTCAGCGGGGTGCGCAGCTCGTGACCGGCGTCCGCGACCAGTCTTCGTTGCTGTTCCCGGGATTGGGCCAGCGCGCCGAGCATCGCGTTGAAACTCTGCGTCAGCCGGGCCAGTTCGTCGTCGCCGGTGACCGGAATCGGCCGCAGATCGCCGGTGCGACCCACCCATTCGGTGGCCTCGGTCAGCCGCTGCACCGGACTCAGGCCACCGCGGGCCACGAACGCCCCGGCGGCCGCGGCCACGATCACCCCGGCCCCGCTGATCAGGAACAGCACCAGGCTCAGGCTGCGCAGCGTCTGCTGCTGGGCGGTCAGCGGCTCGGCGATCACCAGCGCGGCACAGGGCTGGTTGTCCTCGCACGGATAGGGCACCGCGACGACCTCGTAGCCGCCGACCACCCGGCTGGAGGAGTCGCTGGTGCCCGCGGCCACCGCCTCCTCGGCGGTGGAGACGTCACCGGAGCGCAACGGGGTCGGGTCGTTCTCGACGTAGGACTGGCCGCTGGAGTCGATCACGTCGATGCGGATGCTGTTGAACTGCACCGTGCCCGACCGGAAGACCAGTTTCTCGCCCGGCACGGCCGGGGCCATGTGCTGGCCGTTGGCGACCGTGGCCGCCTGCGCTCCCAGGTCCTCGGCGGCCTGGTTGTACAGGTAGTAGCGCACCGTCAGATAGGCGCCCAGCGACACCACGGCGACCGCGACCGCCACGCACAGCGCGGTCAGCCAGGTCACCCGGGCCCGCAGGGTGATCCGCTGCGGGCGGTGCTCGGTCTTGTCCTGCTGCGGCTCGCCGCGGGTGTCGGGCTGGGGTGGGGCCAGGGTCACGGGGGCGTCTCCCGAAGCACGTAGCCGACCCCGCGCACGGTGTGGATCAGCCGGGACTCACCCTCGGCCTCGGTCTTGCGCCGCAGGTATCCGACGTAGACCTCCAGCGCGTTGCCGGAGGTGGGGAAGTCGTAGCCCCACACGTCCTCCAGGATGCGGCTGCGGTTGAGCACCTGCTTGGGGTGGGCCAGGAACAGTTCCAGCAACGCGAACTCGGTCCGGGTGAGACTGATCGGCCGCTCGCCGCGGCGCACGTCCCGGGTGCCCGGATCCAGTTCCAGATCGGCGAAGCGCATCACCGGCGGCGCGTTGGCGCTGCGGCCGTCCGGCTCGCCACCGGACCGGCGCAGCAGCGCGCGCAGCCGGGCCAGCAGTTCTTCCAAGGCGAACGGCTTGGGCAGGTAGTCGTCGGCCCCGGCGTCCAAACCGGCCACCCGGTCGGACACCGCGTCCCGTGCGGTGAGCACCAGGATCGGCAGGTCGTCCCCGGTGCCGCGCAACCTCCGGCACACTTCCAGACCGTCCAGCCGGGGCATCATCACGTCCAGCACCAGGGCGTCCGGGCGGGCCTGACTGACCGCGTCCAGCGCCTGCTGGCCGTCGCCGGCCATGTCGACCTGGTAACCGTTGAACTGCAGGGAGCGACGGATCGATTCCCGCACGGCCCGGTCGTCGTCGACAACGAGGATGCGCATGGGCTCAGTGTCGCGGTTTGTCCTGAGAGGTGCCTGAGAACTTGCCAAACGCACTCGATGGGGGTGCTGTGCGCCCATGATCTACCCCACACCGGGTGGCACCGGCGCGTTCCACCGCCGCCACAGCGCCACCACCCGCACCACGACCACCAGCACCGCGCCGACCACGGTGACCGGCCCGGCGGGCAGCCGCAGCCAGCTGCCCAGCGCCACCAGGATCGCCCCGGCCAGCGCGGCCACCGCGTAGATCTCCTTGCGCAGCACCAGCGGGATCTCCCGGAGCAGCACATCGCGCAGCACGCCGCCGCCGATTCCGGTGGTCATGCCGATCAGGCAGGCGCCGTACCCGGGTACCCCGGCGGCCAGCGCGGTGCCGGTGCCCGCGGTGACGAACAGGCCCAGCCCCACGGCGTCGGCCAGCAACATCGCCCGGCGCAACCGCGCCACCTGCGGGTGCAACAGGAACACCAGCACCGACACCAGGGCCGCGACCAGCAGATAGGGCCAGCTGCGCAGCGCCACCGGCGGGTGCACGCCGAGCAGCAGATCGCGCAGCACCCCACCACCCAGCGCGGTGGACAGGCCCAGCACGACCACCCCGAACAGGTCCAGCCGGGCGCGCACCGCGGCCAGCG
The DNA here is from genome assembly GCA_035551355.1 of Pseudonocardiaceae bacterium. GTDB lineage: Bacteria > Actinomycetota > Actinomycetes > Mycobacteriales > Pseudonocardiaceae > DATATV01. Next base: position 21,761 of record DASZNF010000133.1, read on the forward strand.
CACCGGAGGCGGCGAACACCGCGACCCCGAGCAGGTTCAGCACGTTGAACAGCACGAAGTGGCAGCGTAGGCCGGAAAACGGCCGACGGCTCAGCCGGCGCGCAACGCCCCACCGAGCAGGGTGAGCAACCCGATCCGGGCCTCCTCTTTGGCCTGTTCGGTGTTCTCCGCGTGCGCGACGTACAGCGCGGCCTCGGTCACCGCGGAGAGGATCAGCTGGGCCAGCAGGTCCACCGATCCGACGACCTTGCCCTCCCGCTGCGCCGGGACCAGCATTTCGCGGATCAGGCCCAGCCCGTGCTCGGCCTCGATCGCCCGCCACTCGTGCCAGCCCAGCACGGCCGGCGCGTCGGTGAGCACCAGCCGCACCACCTCGGGCCGGCTGCACAGGTCCAGATAGGCCGAGACCGCCGCGACCATGCCGAGTTCGGTGCTGCCCGCATCCCGCATGGCCGCGCCGATCTGGTCGATCAACTCGTCGTCCAGTTCGATCAGGACGGCTTGGAACAACGCCTTCTTGTCGGCGTAGTGGTGGTAAAGGGCGCCCCGGGTCAGGCCGGCCGCGGACACGATCTCGGCCGCGGACACGTTGGCATAGCCCCGCTCGGCGAACAGCCGCCTGGCGGTGCTCATCAGCGCCGCCCGGGTGGTCCGGGACCGTTCCTCCTGACTCTGCCGCCGATTCGGCTCTTGGTTCTGCCCTGCCACTCCACACCCGCTCAACCGGAACGCATGAACTCCACGATCAACCGGGCGAGTTCGGCCGGCTGGTCCTCCGGCACGAAGGTATACGAATCTTCGAGCACGACCTGCCGGGCCTTGGGCAGCCGGGCGGCCAGCCCTTCGCGCAGCCGGTCCGGGAACACCTTGTCCTTGCCGGCTCCGACCAACAGCACCGGCCGGTCGAAATCGGGCAGCGCCTCGGCCGCGCGCAGGGTGTAGCGCTTGTGCACCCCGGCGGTGAATCGCTTGACATCGCGCCGGATTCCGGGATCCCGCGCGGCGTCCACAAAGGACCGCATCACGTCATCGGTGGGCAGTTTCTTCATGAGCATGCCGAACAGCTGCGGCCACAGCGGTTTCACCCGCAGGGAGGCGGCGATCAGCCGGTCCGCGCCGGGAAACCGGATCACGGTGGGCAGCGCGGTGAACGGCTGCGGGAAGAACTTGTCCAGCGCGTCGCACGGGGTGAGCACGACCCGGCCGACGCGGCCGGGGTGTTCGGTCATCAGGATCTGGGTGAGCGCCCCGCCGGTGTCGTTGGCCACCACGGTGACGTCGGTGAGTTCCAGTTCGGCGAGGAAGTCCGCGATCATCCGGGCCACGCCGGGCGGCGAGAGGTCGGCGCTCGGGGGCAGCGGGTCGCGGTGCGCGCCCAGTGGCCAGTCCGGCGCCAGGCAGCGGAAGCCGGCGTCGGCGACCGGCGGCACCACCGCGCGCCACAGGTCGGCATTGACCAGCAGGCCGTGCACGAACAGCACGGCCGGGCCGGTGCCGCGCTCGCGGTAGCGCACCGGCCCACCGGGCAGGGTGACGGTGTGTTCGGTTCCCAGAGCATCGCTGATTGCCATATCCCACACAAACATACATACAGAATGTATGTCAATGCCGATGGGCTACCTCCGCACCATCGCCCGCCCGAGCAGCGCCCGGCCCAGTCCACCGAACACCGCGAACAACACCGCCACCCCGGCCAGCACCCCGGCGCCAACCGCCGAAGCCCGGTCGAAGACCAGCACCCCGTGCCGCCCCAACAGGAAGCCCGCGTAACAGCCCCAGCACAGCGCCGCGGTGAACACCGCCCCGGACAGCGTGCTGAACATCGCCACCAGCGCCACCCCCACCGCCAGCGCGACCAGCCCGGAGCCCGGGTGCGCCGAATCTCCGCCGACCACCGCGCCCAAGGTCACCAGTACCGCGACGGTGAAGCCGACCGCGGTGCCGACCGAGCCGTCGAAATGGGGAACCCGCGCCGGATGCGTCATCATTTCTCCAGCGCAACGCCATCGACCGGCCCGCGGAAGACGCGTTGTCCACACCTTGACGGCCCGGGCTCGATCCTTGACGAAATCCTGACGCCTGTCGGGAACGTCACCGACCACGCGCCGAACGGCAGCCGGTGGGGCACCATCGGGGCCGTGACCAGCACCCGCCCCGAGCCCCTGCTGTACGAGACCCTGCTGCGCCGCCGGGACACCCGCGCGGAGTTCACCGGCGAGCCCATCGCGCCGGAGGTGCTGCACCGGGTGCTCACCGCCGCGCACGCCGCCCCCAGTGTCGGGTTGTCCCAGCCGTGGGAGTTCGTGCTGGTCGACGACAACGCGACCCGCCGCGAGTTCCGCGAGCACGTGCTGGCCGAGCGCGAGGTGTTCGCGGCCGAGCTGACCGAGGAACGCGCGGGAAAGTTCGCCCGGATCAAGATCGAGGGAATTCTCGAGTCCAGCCTGGGTATCGTGGTCGGCTACGACCCGGAACGGGGCGCGCCCGCGGTGCTGGGCCGGCACGCCATCGCCGACGCGGGCCTGTACTCGGCCTGCCTGGCCATCCAGAACCTGTGGCTGGCCGCGACCGCCGAAGGGCTCGGCGTGGGCTGGGTGAGCTTCTACCGCGAGGAGTTCCTGCGCGAACTGGTCGGTTTCCCGGCCGGAATCCGCCCGATCGCGTGGTTGTGCGTCGGCGGCGTGCGCGACCTGCCGACCACCCCTGATCTGGAGCGACACGGCTGGCGTTCGCGTATTCCCCTTGAGTCGGTGTTGCACCACGGTCGGTACTCCGGCCCCGCCGGAGCGTGACGCAACACTGTCCGCTTCGAACATTTGCGTAACACCAGCACCACTCGCTTGGGCCAATCCGGCGACTTTGTCCGCCTTCCATGACCCGAACCGCGATCAATACCGGTAGCCTGCAACGAAACCGACGGAGAACGCCGTTTCGTCATTCGGTTGACCGGAATGCGGTGCATTGGTCGGACCGGCGAGACGGAGGTCGGAGCGGCGATGTGGCTGGGAGCGTCGGGACTGAGGTGGAGCAGGACAGGCCGCTGAGCGCGGGATACGTGCCGGATTCCGATACCCGGGTACGCCGGTTGATTCAGGCTGGCCAGCTGGCCGCGGCCAATGCGCTGTTCGACGAGATCCTGGCCGGGGGCAACCCGCCCACCGACATCGACCAGGCGGTTCGGGCCGGAGTGCTGGTCAACCGGGCCGTGCTGGCCTGGCGGCTGGGCCGGTTGCCGCTGGCCCTCGAACTGGCCGCGGAGGGCTGGACCGATCTGGGTTCGGGCCGCCAGGAGGGGGTCGCCAGCGCGTTCACCCTCGGGCTGCTGGGATATCTGCTGGAGGGTATCGGGAATCGCCGGGCCGCACTGGAAACACTGCGAATCTCGGTGCAACTTGCACGAAACGGCGGTGACAAGGCAATTCTTGCCCACTGCCTGCAACGGCTGGGCGGAATCCTGAACTTCCGGGCCATCGAGGCCCCGGCGGACGAGGGCCGGGCCGCGTTCGAAGAGGCCCGGGCCGTGCTCGCCGAAGGCCTCGGCCTGCACGCCGAACCCGCGGTTTATCGTGCACTTCTGGGAGCATATGCACGATCTCTCGCTGGATTGGGTGAATTGTCCGCGGCGACCGAAGCGGCCCGGCAGGTATTGAAGCTGGGCACCACGGCCGAGGACCGCTGGGCCATCGCGGTCGGCGAGTGGGTGCTGGCCGAGGTAGGCCGGGCCCGCGGCGAACTCACCCAGGCCCGCACCATGGCCGCCCGCGCGGTCACCAATGCCGACCGGATCAACGACACCTCGCTGATCCTGCGTTTTTCCCAGGATCTGGCCGAAATCTGCGCCGCGCTGGACGATCCGGTCGGCGAGGCCGCCGCGCTGCGCCGCACCGTGTCCGCGGCCCGCACCGCCGCCGACACCCTACGCGAGGGGCTCGGTCAGGCGATGGAGCAGCGCCGGCTGGCCGCCGCGGCGCAGCGGCTGGCCATGGCCGCACAGGAGGCGGCGGCCCGGGATCCGCTGACCGGCCTGGTCAACCGCCTTGGCCTGGAGCGCACCGCGCCGGAACTGATCGGCACCGCCCAGCGCAACGGCGGAACGGTCTGGCTGGTGCTGGTGGACATCGACTGGTTCAAGGGCGTCAACGACGACGCCGGGCACGCGGCGGGCGACGCGGCACTGCGCGAGATCGCCCAGCTGCTGCGCAACGAATGCCGGTCCGACGACCTGGTGGCCCGGTGGGCGGGCGACGAGTTCGTGGTGCTGCTCGGCGCTCGCACCGGGGACGCCGGCCCGGCGGTGGCCGAGCGGATCCGGGCCGCGGTGGCCGAGCACAGCTGGGCACTGGTGCTCGGCGGGGCCCGGCCGCCCACCGTGAGCATCGGCGTGGCGGCCGGTCCGGGCAGCTTCGACGAGCTGTTCGCGGCCGCGGATGTGGTGCTGTACCAGGCGAAACGGCAGGGCCGCAACCGGGTCGCGGTGTTCCGTCAGCTCGACGAGCTGGGTGAGCTGGCCAAGGACTGACCGGTCACCTTCGCCTGCCTGCCAACGGTTTCCGGCTCAGCTCGGCCCGGTTCGTGGCTCGGCTCGGTTCGCGGATCAGCCCAGTCGTGCGGATGAGGCCGGTTCGTGGATCGGCCCGGTCGTGGATCAGACCGGTCGCGGATCAGCCCAGTCGTGCGGATCAGCCCGCGCGGTCAGATCAGCCCGCCCCGGTAGGCGACCAGCGCCGCCTGCACCCGGTTGGCCGCGCCGATCTTGCCCAGCACCGCGGACACGTAGCCCTTCACGGTGGCCTCGGACAGGTGCAGCGTGGTGCCGATCTCCGCGTTGGACATGCCCTGCCCGATCAGCCCCAGCACCTCGCGTTCCCGGTCGGAGAGCACGGTGAGCAGTTTGCGCGCCGGTTCGGCGGCCCGTTCCCCGTCGGCGACCGCGGCCAGCACCCGCGCGGCCACACCCGGGTCCAGCACCGCGCCGCCGCGGGCCAGGTCGCGCACCGCCTTGACCAGCTGGGTCGGCTCGGTGTCCTTGAGCAGAAACCCGTTGGCGCCGAGGCGAAGCGCCTCGCTGACGTACTCGTCCACGTCGAAGGTCGTGAGCATGCAGACCGCGGGCGGCTCGGGCAACGCGGTGAGCCTGCGCAGCGCGGTCAGCCCATCGGTGGAGCGCATCCGGATGTCCAGCAGCACCACGTGCGGCCGATGCCTGCGGGCCAGATCGGCGACCAGGTTGCCGTCATCGCACTCGGCGACGACCTCGATGTCACCCGCGCTGCCCAGGATCATGCGCAGCCCGGACCGGACCAGGTCCTCGTCGTCGGCCAGCAAAACCTTGATCACAACAACCTCCCCGATCCCGACACTGACCGGAATCATCTCATCGCGGCCAGCAACGTCCCAGTTCGACCGATGTACGGCCTGCCGATAGACCGTTCGGCCGAAGTAAACGTGAAGGGCTTTCGCGATAGCCCTACCCGAGGGTAACGTCACGCGGCGCACAGCGCTGTGCACTGTCCGGAGAGGAGCACCCCCAAATGCCCCGAACAGGTCATACTCGCGGCGTGGTGGCGGCGTTCGTGGCCGCGGCCACCGGGCTGGCACTCGGCGTGTCGGCTCCCGCAACCGCTGCGGTGAGCCCCGCCAATCAGAGCAACGACTACTGCGACGGACAGTGCAGCGACATTTTGCCGCCCGGTGAGAACGGCAACGCCACGCTCGCCGACATCCTGGCCAACAAGACGCTCGGCACCCGCCCGGAGCACACCGACGACCAGCTCAACACCTACGGCAGCCTGGCCGACAACTACCAGTCGATCACCGATTCCACGATCGACAACTACTTCGACGACTCCTCCTTCGGCGTGACGTCGGGCCAGGTGGAGAGCACCATCCACCCGCGCAGCGACGTGACCATCGTGCGGGACAAGGCCCTTGGCATCCCGCACATCACCGGCACCACCCGCTCGGGCACCGAGTACGGCGCCGGTTACGCGGCCGGCCAGGACCGGCTGTGGCTGATGGACGTGTTCCGCCACGTCGGCCGGGGCGAGCTGAGCAGCTTCGCCGGTGGCGCGGCGGCCAACCGGCAACTGGAGCAGACCTTCTGGGCCGCGGCCCCCTACACCGAGGCCGACCTGCAGAACCAGGTCACCACCATCGCCAACAGCGGCGCGGCCGGCGCGCAGTCCATGGCCGACATCAACTCCTATCTCGACGGCCTGAACGCCTACATCAGCCAGTCCTACAACGGCCGCTACTTCCCCGGCGAGTACGTGCTGACCGGGCACGTCAACGCGATCACCAACGCGGGCAGTATCGCCCCGTTCACCGCGACCGACCTGATCGCCATCGCCGGCGTGGTGGGCGCGCTGTTCGGCACCGGCGGGGGCGGTGAGGTGCAGTCCGCACTGGTCAAGATGGCCGCGGACGACAAGTACGGCACCACCGTGGGCGACCAGGTGTGGCAGAGCTTCCGCGAGGAGAACGACTCCGAGGCCGACCTGACCGTCCACAACGGACAAACGTTCCCGTACGGCGCCAGCCCGAGCGACCCGCAGGGCGTGGCCATGCCCGACCCGGGTTCGGTGACCGCGCAACAGGAGATCTACGACCCCACCGGCTCGGCCGCCTCGTCTTCGTCGAGCACGGCGCAAACCCCGGCGGCCACGACAAACCAGCAGACCGGCGCGCTCCCGCGCAACAAGGACGGTTCACTGAACGTCAACGCGGCCAAGGGAATCTTCGACAACGGCGTGCTGCCGGGCAATCTGCTGTCGGCCAAACACGGCATGTCCAACGCGCTGGTGGTGTCCGGCAAGTACACCGACGACGGGCACCCGATCGCCGTGTTCGGCCCGCAGACCGGTTACTTCGCGCCGCAGCTGCTGATGCTGGAGGAGTTGCAGGGCCCGGGAATCAGCGCCCGCGGGGTTTCCTTCGCAGGGACCAACTTCTACGTGGAACTGGGCCGAGGCGAGGACTACTCGTGGAGCGCCACGTCGGCCGGCCAGGACATCACCGACACGTTCGCGGCGACCCTGTGCAACCCGGACGGCTCGACCCCGGACAAGAACTCGAACTACTACCTGTACAACGGTGTGTGCACCGCGATGGAGCCACTGGAGGTGGACGACTCGTGGAGCCCCACGGTGGCCGATTCGACCGCGGCCGGTTCGTACAAACTGATCGTCTACCGAACGAAGTACGGCCTGGTGCAGTACCGGGCGACGGTCGGCGGAAAACCGGTGGCCTACACCAGCCAGAGATCCACGTACATGCACGAGGCGTCGTCGATCATCGGCTTCCAGATGTACAACAACCCCGATGACATGGCCACGGCGCAACAGTTCGAGACGGCCGCGTCGAACGTCAACTACACGTTCAACTGGTTCTTCGTGAACTCCACCGACACGGCGTACTACAACTCGGGCTGGAACCCGGTGCGCCCGGCCGGGGTGGACTCCAACCTGCCGATCCAGGCGAGCAGCCAGTACGAGTGGCAGAACTGGAACCCGGACACCGACACGTCGGACTACACCGCCTCCAGTGCCCATCCCAACTCCATCGACCAGGACTATTACGTGTCCTGGAACAACAAACAGGCGCTGGACTACACCTCGGCCGGATACGGCAACGGCAGCGTGTACCGCTCGAACCTGCTGGACACTCGGGTGAAAGCGTTGGTGGACAGCGGAAAGAAGGTCACCCGGGCCGACGTGGTGAAAGCCATGGAGGACGCGGCCGTGACCGACCTCCGCGGCGAGGACGTACTGCCCACCCTGTTGCGCGTGATCAACAGCCAGCCGGTCACCGACCCGACCCAGGCCAACCTGGTCAGCGAGCTGGAAACCTGGCTCAACGCGGGGGCCAAGCGCGTGGAGACCTCCGCCGGCAGCAAGCAGTATCAGTATGCGGCGGCGATCCAGGTGCTGGACGCCTGGTGGCCGTTGCTCGTGCAGGCGGAGTTCCAGCCCCAGATGGGCGACGACCTGTTCAACGCGATGATCGGCGTGCTGCAGATCAACGAGTCGCCCTCGGGTGGGCAGACCGGCCCGAGCACCGGCCCGGCCGACGCGAACGAGTCGATCCCGCACAAGGGTTCGTCGTTCCAGCTCGGCTGGTGGTCCTATGTGGACAAGGACCTCCGGTCGATCCTGGGCGACAACGTCTCCGATGGCCTGGCCGAGCAGTACTGCGGCGGCGGCAACCTGTCGTCCTGCCGTACGGCTCTGCTCACCAGCCTGACGCAAGCCGGTTCGCAGTCCGCGTCCACGGTCTACCCAGCCGACGACTACTGCTCGGCCGGTGACCAGTGGTGCGCCGACTCGATCATCCAGCGGCCGATGGGCGGCATCACCGACCCGTCGATCACCTGGCAGAACCGGCCGACGTTCCAACAGGTCGTGCAATACCCCGCACACCGGTAACAGTTCTCCGGAGATCCGGCGGTCCCGCAGCCCTTCATCCGGGCAGCGGGACCGCCCTTCTTTCGGGCGACTTCTGCGTATAGTGGGCAACACGTTTGCTGGGGCACCACAGGGCAGGATGCGAGGCGCGACACGATGCCCCCACCGCGCCCACCGTCGCCGCCTACGTGGTCCTGTTCGCCCTCCTGACAGCGGTGGCGACATTCGCCGTCCGCTGGCAGTCCCGCCAGCAGGTACCCGACGCCAAACCCTCGGCCGCGACCCTGATGCGCCTACTCCCCTACGGCACCCTTATCATGGCCGCGATCCTGCCCCTGGCCGGCGGCTGCTACCTCCTCACCACCACGACATGGACAACGGTCGAACGAGCGCTGCTCCGCCGAACCCCGGCCACCCCGCCCCAAGCGGCCTTGACCACAGTGATTCAGCGTCCGAACGCCCATGCGACCATCAGCGGAAACTCGCCGGCCCAGAATGGGCCACCGTGCTTGCCGGCCCGCTGCCTCAGCACAACGTCGGCGCCGGCAGCACGCAGCGCCTCCGCCCACCGGTTCGCGTTCTCGAGGAAGAACGGCTCCCGCGTGCCGGCGACGAGATAGGCCCGCGGGAGCGGACTCGGCAGCACGGCAGGTGGTCGGTAACCGGCGCCGGGCGAGGCGGAGAAGACCGCGCCGTAGATGTCCGGATGCCGCAGCCCCATCGCAAGGGACAACTCGCCACTCGCCGACACGCCGCACGCCGCGGTGCGTTCGGCCGGCAGCGCGACCCCGAAGCGCGAACGAACCCATCGACGGACGTCGCCGGCGAAGAACCGCTCGTGGGCCACGAACCGTTCCTCGTCGAACGGCGGTGAGTACTCCTGGATGCGCACCATCTCGTCCGCATCAGCCGTCCGGTGGGCGCCGACGATCATCGTAGGCGGCACGTCGGCGGCCTCGAGGTAACCGCCCCAGTGCGAGATCAGCTGACCATCACCGGCGAACACGACCGCCTCCGGCGGATCCGGCGGCACGTACACCG
>DASZNF010000134.1:0-10563 GCA_035551355.1 Pseudonocardiaceae bacterium
CCACAGCACCGCCAAGCTCTACACCTTCGACACCAACGCCGCGGAGATCGCCAAGATCAAGTCCGGCGCGGTGCAGTGGGCCGTAGACCAGCAGCCCTACCTGCAAGGTTACGTGTCCATCGACTCGCTGTGGCTGTACAAGACCAACGCCGACGTGCTGGGCGGCGGGCGGACGGTCCTGACCGGGCCGACGTTCATCGACGCCAGCAACGTCGGCACAGTCTCCAAGTACGCCGCCCGCGGCACCCGGTAACGGAGGCTTGCCATGACTGACACCATCGAGGCCGCGCCCCCGCCACGCCTGGACGAACGGGTCGGGCGCAAGTCCGCGCTGGCCCGGCTGTTCGCCCGGCCTGAGGCGGGCGCGCTGGCCGGCGCGATCATCATCTACGTCTTCTTCTTCGCGGTCGCACCGCCGTTCCGCAACGCGAGCTCGTTCACCAGCGTGCTGTACGTCAGCTCGACCTACGGCCTGATGGCCGTGCCGGTGTCCCTGCTGATGATCGGCGGCGAGTTCGACCTGTCGGCCGGCGTCGCGGTGATCACCTCCTCGCTCACCGCGTCCATGTTCGACTATCAGCTGGGCACCAACGTGTGGGTCGGCGTCGGGGTGGCTTTGCTGGTCTCCCTTGGTATCGGCGCGTTCAACGGCTGGCTGCTGGTGCGGACCGGGCTGCCCAGCTTCCTGGTCACCCTGGGTACTTTCCTTATCCTGCAGGGAATCAACCTGGCGGTGACCAAGCTGGTGACCGGAAACGTGGCCACCGACGACATCTCCGACATGGCCGGGTTCTCCTCGGCCCACGCGGTGTTCGCCGCCGACATCGACATCGCGGGCACCAACGTGAACGTGACCGTGTTCTGGTGGATCGGCTTCGTGGCCCTGGGCACCTGGATTCTGTTGCGCACCAAGGTCGGCAACTGGATCTTCGCGGTGGGCGGCAAACAGGACAGTGCCCGCGCGGTCGGGGTTCCGGTGCGGCGCAGCAAGATCGGGCTGTTCATGACGGTCGGCTTCTGCGCCTGGTTCATGGGCATGCACGAGCTGTTCCACTTCAACACCGTGCAGTCCGGTGAGGGCGTGGGCAACGAGCTGCTCTACATCGTGGCCGCGGTGGTCGGCGGCTGCCTGCTCACCGGCGGCTACGGCTCGGTGGTGGGCGGCGCGATCGGCGCGCTGATCTTCGGCGTGGTCACCCAGGGCGTGGTGTACGCGGGCTGGAACCCGGACTGGTTCAAGGCTTTCGTCGGCGTCATGTTGCTGCTGGCCACGCTGGTCAACATGTGGGTGCGCGTGCAGGCGAACCGGAGGTGATGGCGATGAACGCGGACGCACCGGTGGTGCGGCTGACCGACGTCGGCAAGCGATACGGCAACATTCTCGCGTTGTCGGGGGTGAACCTGGCCGTGCGGCAGGGCGAGGTGACCTGCATCCTGGGCGACAACGGCGCGGGCAAGTCCACCCTGATCAAGATTATCGCCGGACTGCACCCGCACGACGAGGGCAGCTACGCCGTGGACGGCAAGGAGGTGCGGTTCGGCTCCCCGCGCGAGGCGCTGGACGTCGGCATCTCCACCGTGTACCAGGATCTGGCGCTGGTGCCGCTGATGCCGGTGTGGCGCAACTTCTTCCTCGGCTCCGAACTGACCACCGGGGTGTGGCCGGTGCGCAGGCTGGACGTGGCCCGGATGCGCAGGGTGGCCGACGAGGAACTGCGCACCATGGGCATCGAACTGCCCGACATCGACGCCCCGGTGGGCAATCTGTCCGGCGGGCAGATGCAGGTGGTGGCCATCGCCCGGGCCATCCACTTCGGCGCGCGGGTGCTGATTCTGGACGAGCCGACCGCGGCGCTGGGTGTGAAGCAGTCCGGGGTGGTGCTGAAGTACATCGCCGCCGCCCGGGACGCCGGGCTCGGGGTCATCTTCATCACGCACAACCCGCAGCACGCCTTCCTGGTCGGCAACCACTTCGCCGTGCTGCACCTGGGCCGGATGGACCTGGACGCCAGGCGCGAGGAGCTGACCCTGGCCGACCTGACCCGGCACATGGCCGGCGGCGCGGAACTGGCGGAGCTGGAAACCGAACTGCGCGAGATCGCCGCGCCGGAGATCGGCGTGGTGTCCGAGCGGGCCAACACCTAGCGAGGATCGGGAAAGGGGCGGGCGTGAGCGTGCGCGTCGGGGTGATCGGGGCCGGCAACATCGGTGTGGCCCACATTCGCAGGCTGACCACGAAAACCTCGGGTGCGGAGGTAGTCGCGGTCACCGACCTCGACCCCGATCGGGCCGCGGCCGTCGCCGCCTCGGTCGGCGCCCGGGCACTGGACACCGGCGACGAGGTGATCACGGCGGCCGAGGTCGACGCGGTCGTGGTCACCTCGTGGGGGCCAAGCCATGAGGAGTACGTGCTGGCCGCGATCGCCGAGGGCAAACCGGTGTTCTGCGAGAAACCGCTGGCCACCACCGCGGGTGCCTGCGCGCGCATCATGGCCGCCGAGCAGGCGCACGGGGACCGGCTGGTGCAGGTGGGTTTCATGCGCCGCTACGACGCCGGCTACCGGGCGATGAAACGGGTACTGGACTCCGGCCGGATCGGGCCGGCGCTGCTGGCCCACTGCGCGCACCGCAACCCGACCACTTCGGTGGCCCGCTACTCGACCGACATGGCGGTCACCGACACGGCGGTGCACGAGGTGGACGTGCTGCGCTGGCTGCTGGACGAGGAGTTCGGCATGGTCGAGGTGCGCAGGCCGCGCCGCTCCTCGCTGGCCGCGCCGGACCTGCAGGACCCGCAGATCATGTTGTTGGAGACCGAATCCGGCGTGCATGTGGATCTGGAGGTGTACGTCAACTGCCGGTTCGGCTACGACATCCGGTGCGAGGTGGTGGCCGAGACCGGCACCGTGTCGCTGGCCGACGACGGTCCGGTCGCGGTCCGCACGGCCGAGGCGGTGTCGGTGGCCGTCCCGGCCGACTGGCAGACCCGGTTTCGCGCCGCCTACGACACCGAGCTCCAGGAATGGGTGGATTCGGTGGTGGCCGGAAAGATCGTCGGGCCGTCCAGCTGGGACGGCTACGCCGCGGCGATCACCACGGACGCGCTGCTGATCGCCCAGCAGGGCCGCCACCGGGTCCCGGTGCGCCTGACCGACCGCCCGGACTTCTACCCGCACTGATCGAGCCCGTCTCAGCGGGTGGTCCGGGGCTGCCGTGGATCGGTTCGCGGCTGGTGACCGGCCAGTAGAGGGTTGACATGGCCCGCGCCCTGTCGGAAGCTACCGGGGAGGTTATTGAAACGGTTAACTGGTTTCGCTAACCGGAGAACGCAATGTGGCGGACGGCGCACGGAGGTCCCGGTGACCATGTCGGTGTTAGAGGCGACTCATCAGCCGCCCTACCTATCCGCGCAGGACGTGGCCCTGCTTGCCTTGCTGGCAGAGGGATTGCCGATCGACGCGGTAGGCAGGCGACTGCAATTATCCGGTCGGACGGTGCGCCGCAGGACCCGGTCGATCTGCGAGCAACTGGGCGTGCAGGCGCCGGTACAGGCCATCGTGTGGGCGGCGCGCCGAGGCCTGGTTTGATCACCCTCTAAAACGATTCATTGAACGCCCCTCCGTCCGCACCCCCGAGCGGAGCGGTTGTTGGGTGAACCGGCCCAACCGGCTTCGGCTGATCGGCTTCCGCGCTCGGCTTCGGTGGCCGGCTTCGGACGGCTTGGGTCAGCCGGGTTGGGTCAGCCGGCGGCGAGGGTGGTCCAGCGGGCCTGGGCGCCCTGCACCCATTCGGCGTGCCTGCGGTGGAACAGGGCCGCGGCGGTTGTCCCGGTCCAGTTGGTCGGCAGCAGCGCGGCGGGCAGATCCGGGTCGGCGAACGGGAACCGGCGCCAGTCGTGCACCAGCCGGGTCAGCGCGGTCCACACCGCGGTCGGATCGGCCGGCGTGACCGCCGCGAAGGTGGCCACGAACCGCACGTAGCGCTCGTCCAGTTCGGCCAGGTTCCACGCCCGGGCGGCCATCGACTCGGGCGCGCCGATCGCGCCGTGCCGGGCGATGAACGAGCGCGCGTCGGCGGTCAGGTCCAGCTCGACGAGGATGCGCCGGGTGTCGGCCTCCCGCGCGGTGTTCGGGCACACCCACAGGCCCGGCTCGGGCGAGCCGAACCCGGCCCAGGCCAGCCGGGTGCGCAACGTCCGGCGCACCTCCCGGCGGGCCTCGGGCACGCTGATCAGCAGCACCAGCCAGGTGCCGTCCCAGCGACCGCCGTTGTGGCCGAACGAGGCGATCCGGGCGCACCCGGCGTTCAGTAATCGGCGCGCGGCCGGGGTGAGCGACCAGCGCACCCGGCGGCCGACCCGCTCGGAGACCAGCCAGCCCGCCGCCGCGTCCCGGGTCAGGGCCTGCCGCGCGGCCTTCTCCTCCACGCCCAGCAACGCCAGCGCGTCCACCAGGGCCGAGGTCCACACCGGTTGTCCGGCGGGCAACACGTACTCGCCGAGCACGGTGAGCAACAGCGACCGGGCGCCGTCGTGGTGGGTGTCCCCGGGCCGGCTGTCGACCAGGGACAGGTCGGATAACTCGGGTAACTCGGGCAGTTCCGCCATCTGTCGAATGCGCCGTTTTCGTCCTCGAAACCAACGATGGAATACCCACCGTAATACCGGCAAAGGTCCAGACCTCTACCGCATCGACCAGTCCACAATGGATGAAAACCGGTGTTGTCGGTGGGTATGGCCTCGGCTTCGGACCGTGACCGAACCGGCCTTCGGGCTGAACGAAAAGACCCAGCGCCGATCAGCCTCGGCACGCTAGCCTGGCCTGCGTGCCGAGCCCGATCTTCGAATTGTGCGACGAGTTCATCAACGCGTCGGCGGCGCTGCTGCCGCTGCAGGCGGTCTACTGGGGCATCCCGGGGCACGAGGGGGCGCCCAGCGACCTGTCCCCGTCCGGGGAGCACAACCGCGCGGTGCACCGCCGGGATGTGCTGAGCCGGCTGGACGAACTCGCACCCACCGACCGGGCCGACGAACTGGCCGCGCTGCACCTGCGGGAGCGGCTGCAGGCCGAGCAGGCCGCCTACGAGCACGCCGAGTACCAGCGCGAGGTGGTCGCCGGGTTCGGCCTGCCCCGGCTGGTGTGCAACGCGGTGGACCTGCTGCCGCAGAACTCGCCCGAGGACTGGCAGGTGATCGCGGCGACCCTGCGCAGCGTGCCGCAGACCCTGGCCAGTTGGCGGGCCTCGCTGGAGGCCGGGGTGCGCGACGGCCGGCTGGCCGCCCGGCGACAGGCGCTTGGCCTGGCCGATCAGGTCGGCGTGTTCGGCGAGGGCGCGCACCAGGGCCTGCTGGCTGCCTACGGTTCGGGCGCGCTGGCCGAGGAACTGGCCGCCGCGGCGGCCGAGGCGCACACCGCGTACGCCGAACTGGCCGGGTACCTGCGCACCGACTACGCGGCCGCGGCCGACGAGACCGACGGCGTCGGCGAGGAGCGCTACCTGATCGCCGCCCAGTTGCGGCTGGGCGCGCGCATCGACCCGGCCGAGGCCTACGAGTGGGCCTGGGACGAACTGCACCGCATCGAGGACGAGATGGTCCGGGAGGCGGCCGCGGTCGCGGGCAGCGTGCCCGAGGCGGTCGCCATGCTGGACGAGACCGACGCGGTGGACGGCCAGGACGCCTACCACCAGTGGTTGCAGGAACGGCACGAGCAGGCAGTCGCCGACCTGAACGGCAGGCACTTCGACATCGCCCCGGACATCCGCCAGGTGCGGGCCCGGCTGGTGCCCGACGGCTCGGCCGCCTACTACGTCGGCCCCAGCGAAGACCTGACCCGCCCCGGCACCACCTGGTGGCCGGTCAACGGCAGGCAGCGATTCGCGCTGTGGTCGGACCTGACCACCGTGTTCCATGAGGGCGTGCCCGGCCACCACCTGCAGATCGGGCACATGCGCGCGGCCGGCGACGGCATGTCCCGGCACGCCCGGCTGTCCAACGTCAGCGGCAACTCCGAGGGCTGGGCCCTCTATGCCGAGCGGCTGGCCGACGAACTGGGCTGGTTCGACACCCCGGGCCGGCGGCTGGGCATGCTGCTCGGCTCGGCGCTGCGGGCCGCCCGGGTGGTCATCGACCTCGGCGTGCACCTCGGATTTCCGTTGCCGGCCGGGGAAGCGCAGCGGCACGGTCCGGAGTGGACGTTCGACAACACCCTGGAAGTGTTGTCCCAGCGGGCCTTCCTGCCCGAGCACCGGCTGCGCGGCGAGGCCATGCGCTACTTCGGCTGGCCGGCCCAGGCCAGCTGCTACAAGCTGGGCGAGCGGGCCTGGCTGGCGGCGCGGGAGGCCGCCCGGCAGCGGCTGGGCACGCGGTTCGACCTCAAGGCCTGGCACACCGCCGGACTGAACCTGGGCGGCATCGGTCTGGACAACCTCACCATCCAACTGGCCGCGGCTCCGCTGTAGTCATCGGCTCAGGTTGAGGGCGAACGGCTGGCGAACGGCTCAGGTGCGGGCGAACCAGGCGAACCAATCGCGGCTGGACGGCGCCAGGTAGTGCGTCGGCGGCAGCTTCTGCGTGGGGTACATCCGGAAACCCCGGATCCCGTCCGGGGTCTGGTGGAAGTACACGCCGCTGATCCAGTCCGGGTTGATGTCCAGTTCCATGCCGCGCACGACGCCCGCGGCCTTGAGGATGTTGCCCAGCGTGCACACCGACAGCGCAGGCCCGCCCACGTAGACCTCGGCGCCGGAGGCGGTGATGCCGAACCCGGACCGGTCGATGTAGGCCACGTTGCCCACCGTGGCGCCCCACTCGTCCTTGCCCCCGGTGGCGCAGTCCGTATTGACCTTTCCGTTGTCCACCAACATGACCAGGTTCTGTCGCACGCTGGCCACGTTCGGATTCATCCGCACCTCGGAGTTCCACGAACCCACCGAGGCGGTGCCGTTCTTGTCCAGCACCAGGCTGGCCGCGCCGTTCTGCAGCGGGAACACGGTGCGGCCCTCGCTGTAGTAGCCGCCGTGGCTGGCGTCGTTGGGCAACCGGAAACCGGCGTTGAACGCGGCTATCGCGCTGTGCTGCTCGGTAGTGGTCAGCGAGTCGGCGGCCTGCCAGGAGCCGCCGGGATCCTTGGAACCAGGCCGAAGTTGACCACGCACGAAGGTCGGATCCAGCCACATCACGCCGGTCACGAACGAGGTGTGCTGGTTGTCCGGCCGCACCGAGGCGACCCGGACCGCCGGGTGCCCGGACACGGTGGCCACGGTCTGCCACATGCCCTCGTCGGGCAGCGGCGTGCCACCGGCCAGGTCGGCGATGGGCGCGGGCGCGGGCAGCCCGCCGCCGGAACCGGGGGTCGCGCCGTTGGGTTCCGCGCCCGCGGCCAGCGGGATGCCGCCGCTGGGCAGACCGCCCACCTTGGGCTGGTTGTTCGCGTACTGCTGCTGTTCCAGATAGGTGATCAGGCCGTTCAGGCCGTGGTCGCGGCCCCATTCGGCCAGCCGGGCCGCGGTGCTGTCGGTGCCCGGCGCGGTGAGCGCCTGGCCGATGGACCAGCCGACCAGCACGATGAACACGCAGAAGGCGGCCAGGATGCCGCGGCGCGTCCGGCGAACCCAGGGCCGCCGGACCTTCTTGGCCTTCTTGCCCTTTTTCAACGGCTTTCCCGGCGGGCGCGATCCAGTGGGTCGTCCCGAATCGTCCGATTCTTCCGGTAGGGCCGATTTCTCCGGGCGTTCCGATCGGATCGGCTGGGTCAATTGCTCGGATCGACGGGATACGTCCCGAATGTCCCGTCTGCCTGGCCTTACCGGGCGCAGGCGGTCCGTCGGCGCATCGGCCGGGTCGTCCCGTCGCGCTCGTAGCGTGTGCGAACCCACGACTCCATGGTGCCCGCGCCCTCTTAGTATTCTTTTAGATTGGGCTTGTTGATTTCGTGGGTACTGTCACAGCCCCTCCGACGCAACCCCGGCCGGTGGTCACACGTCTTCCCAGCGGTTGCGCTGTCGGTGGTGGCAGACTTCCCGGCATGGCACCGATCCGGGTCGACCGCGCGACCGTGCTGGCCTACCGGGCGCTGGCGCACGGCCTGGACCGTACCGCCACCGACCCGCTCGCCCTTGGTGTGCTGGACATCGGCGTGCAGGAGACCCGGGGCTCGGCTCAGCAAGCGCTGGCCGCCCGACTGTCCATACCGGTCCCCGATCCGACCGAGGCCAACGGCCCGCTGGTCCTGCTGTGGGCCGCGCGCGGCGCCCCGCACGTGCACCGCAGAACCGATCTGGCCGCCCTGGCCGCCGTGCTGTGGCCGCACACCGACGCCGACGCGATGACCCGGCTGAGTTCCGAACGGGCCGCGCTGAAGGCCGCGGGCATCGGCGGCCTGGCCGCGTACACCGCCGCGGCCACCGCGGTGCGCGAGGTGGTCACCGAACCGCTGCCCAAGGGCACGGTGAGCGCGGCCGTCACCAAGAAGCTCCCCGCCGCGTACGCGTACACCTGCCGCTCCTGCGCCACCGATCACGTGTACGGCAACATCTTCCAGCTGGTCGGCTCGGCTGCGGGCGTCTACCACCACACCCCGACCCCGAAGCTGACCCTGGCCCCGCTGCCCGACCGCCCGCCGATCCCAACCGAACCCGAGGGCACGCAGGACTTTCTCCGGGCCTACCTGCGCCTGCACGGCCCGGCCACGCTGGCCGAGGCGGCCGGTTATCTGGGCACCGCGCAACAACACGCCCGCCCGCTGTGGCCGGACGGCCTGGCCGAGATCGAGGTGGACGGCAAGACCTGCTGGCTGCCTGAAGATCAGGTTCCGGTGCTGCGCAAGGCAACCGCGCCGGAGTACGTGCGGCTGCTGCCCCCGCTGGATCCGTACCTGCAGGCCCGCGACCGGGACCTGATCGTGCCCGACCCGGCGCGGCAGCGCGAGGTGTGGCGCATCCTGGGAAATCCGGGCGCGGTCTACGTCAACGGCGAACTGGTCGGCGTGTGGCGGGCCAAAACTGCCGGCAAAACCCTCAACGTCGCCGTGGACCCACTGGCCAAACTGTCCACAAAGGACAAAAAGGCCCTGGAGTCCGAGGCCCACCACCTGGCCGCCACCCGCGCCCTGCCGAACGCCACGGTGACCATCAACGCTCAGTGATGGAGTGGAGACCCACCCTTCGCCAGTCACGGCCCGGCGGGATCGTAACGCGCTACCCGATGGCGGTGAGCGCGTGCACGACCAGATCCCAGAACCGGTCCACGTCCAGCCGGGTGGCCACCAGCGTGTTGTGCGGATTGCCAAGGGAATTGCCGAAATCGGTGACGGTCATGCCCGAAGTCCACCGTCCCTGGGTTTCCACGGTGACGAAGGCCTCGACCACCTGAACGATCTCGGGTGCGATCACCCGGGCGACCGCGCACGGATCGTGCACCGGCGGATCGGCCATCCCCTGCCCGGCGCGATAACTGGTCCGGAAGAACCGCAGCAGTTCGTGCACGGCCCGCGCGACCGGCGTGCCCAGCCCGGCGATCCGCGCCAGCACCTCGGGCGTGGCCAGCGCCTGGTGCGTGAGATCCAGCCCCACCATGGTCACCGGCCAGTCGGCGGCGAACACCGCGGCCGCCGCCTCCGGATCGACCGCGATGTTGAACTCCGCCGCCGGAGTCACGTTGCCGCGCGTGTAGGCCCCGCCCATCAGCACCACTTCGCGTACCCGGGACACGATCCGCGGCTCCCGCCGGATGGCCAGCGCGATGTTGGTCAGCGGTCCGGTGGGTACCAGGGTGAGCTCGCCCGGTTCGGCGGCCAGCACGGTGTCGATGATCAGGTCGACGCCGTGCCGGGGATCCAGTGGCACCGTGGGCTCCGGCAGTTCGGTTCCGTCCAATCCGGACGCTCCGTGAATGTCGGCCGCGACGATCGGCTCGCGCAGCAAGGGCCGATCGCACCCGGCCGCGATGGGTACGTCCCGGATGCCCGCGAGAGTGGCGACGGCGAGCGCGTTGCGCGTGACATTGGCCAGCGTGCTGTTGCCCGCGACGGTGGTGATCGCGGCCAGCTCGACCGCCGGATTGCCGTGCGCGAGCAGCAACGCGATGGCGTCGTCATGGCCAGGATCGCAGTCCAGCACAATCGCCCGCGGCATTCGACTGACTTTACTGGCCGGATGCAGGCGTTGGACACAACTGTGGCGGCGCACCGAGGTACGCCGCCACAGTTTGGGAAAAGTGCGCCGTCAGGGACTCGAACCCCGAACCCGCTGGTTAAGAGCCAGCTGCTCTGCCAGTTGAGCTAACGGCGCCCGCCCGGTTTCCCGTTCGGACGTTGAAAACCCTAGCACGACCGGCTTCCCGGCTCCCAATCGGGGGCCGGGGGCCGAGGCCTGGGCCAGGGCTTCCGTTCGGATGACCGCGCCCCGGCGCAAGACACGCCGGGGCGGATCGTCCTTGGGGTGAGTGACGGGATTTGAACCCGCGACACCTGGGACCACAACCCAGTGCTCTACCGACTGAGCTACACCCACCATCGACCGCCACAGGTTTTCACCTCGGGCGGCCGCAACATCGTAGCGCGCGGG
>DASZNF010000135.1:0-4775 GCA_035551355.1 Pseudonocardiaceae bacterium
GTCCGGACCGCCTGCTCCTCGACGCGGTGTTGGACCGGTTGGTGCCGGCCTCGATTTAGTCGCCAGCCGCAGCGAAGATCATCCCGGAGTGACTCTTCGCGACTGATCGCGGACGGGCGGTGACGGGGGTAACAAAAGTCATAACGTCGCAGGTCATCTGGTGTTTATTGTGTGGCCATGTTCGGGTTTGTCTCCGCGTGGACGGAGGCGTCGGCGCGGGGGCGGCTGGCGCAGTTGCAGGAGCAGGTCGGGCGGCCGGGGATGGCCGCCGCGGCCGTGCTGCCCGCGTTGACCGCCGTGGTGGACCAGCATGCGGCCGCGGTGCGCGACATCCTCGCGGTCGGCGTCGAGGGGTCGGCCGCCGTGGTCGGCACCATTCTGCTCGCCGGTTACGCCCGGGGACTGCTCGACCAGGCTCGAGAACTCGGCTGGCGGCTGGAGCTGCCGCTGGAACCGGTCGCGTGGAGCCGCGCCGACTGGGTCACCGCCCGGCTGCTGGCCATCTGCGATCTGGCCCGCCGGGCCGACGAACCGCAACTCCCCAGCCCGCTCATCTGAGCCAACGCCGTCAAGACTGCATCGCAAAAACCGGTGCCGTTGAGCCAACACCGCGGAGCCGCTCACCTGAGCCGCTGCCGCATCGAGGACCGCATCGAGGACCGCGCCGCTGGACCGGGCCGCGAATCCGGCTCGGTTGAGCCAAAAACACCCCGCAAAAGCCGGAATCCGGCGATGCCAGATGACATCACCGGATTCCGGACCATATCTGGGATCAGTGGCCGCTGATCACCAGGTGCCCTGCTGGGGCTGCCCACCCTGCGGCGGCTCGCCCTGGTGCCGGGGCGCGGTACCGCCCTGCGGCGCGGCGGCGGACTGGGTCGCGATCGGCCCCGTCTGCGGTTCCTGCGGCATCGCGGTCTGCGGCTGGCCCGAGCGCATGGCGTCCTCGCGACCACGCTGGTAGGCCTGGCCTTGCGCCTTGGCCGCGGGCAGCTGGTTCTCCGCCCGGCCGATCCAGGTCTCCCAGCGCTGCTGCATCGGGTGGATCAGGCCGCCGCCCATGCCGACCACGACCACACCGCCCAGGGTGGCCAGCACGGTGATCAGGATCGGCGTGGTGATCGCGGTGGCGATGCCCATCTGGTTCAGCGCGGCGATGACGCCTAGGCCCCAGATGAACACCGAAGCGATGGTGCCCAGCATCGGCCCGTAGGACAGTCCGCCCAGCGCCCGGCTGACCAGCGTCTTGACCGCCTTGGCGATGGCGCCGACGATGACCACGATGATCATGGCGACGATCAGCTTGGGCAGCCAGTTGACGATGGTGGTCAGGATGTCGCTGATCGGGTTCGGCCCGAACACGCCGAACGCGACTTCCAGCGCGATCAGCAGAATCGCGTAGTACACGACCTTGGCGATGAGGTCGGAGGCATTGTAATTACCTCGTTCGAGCATTTCTTTCAGGCCGCCGCGCTCGACCACCCGGTCGAATCCGACCTTGTTGAGGACCTTGCCGACGACCTTGTACAGGACTTTGGCGATGATCCAGCCAATGAAGAAGATGATCAGGAAGGCAATGAGCTTTGGCACGAAATTGGCGATGCTCGTCCAGGCTGAGGACAGTCCGCTCCCAATATCGATGGACGCCAGATTCGTCGATGACATCGCCCTCACTCCGTTCAAGGTCCGGCGCCGCTTCCGTTTCGACGCGTAGTTGCGAAGACTCTGTCCCAATCGGCGGCATTCAACACATGCGAAAATAATTCAGGTTGGCGTTTTCGCAGGTCAGTTCGGCCGGTTTACCCCATTGAGTGACACCCTTTTGGGGAAGCCGGCCGGACCGAGGGTTCACCGTCGCCGCAGGTGGCCGAGGTGCGCGGCGAGCCACCGGCGGGTCCACTCCTGGTTGGCACCGCCGTTGCAGGTGTATTCGTCGACCCGTCCGCCCGAGGATGTCGACTGGTTCAGCACGTCCAGGCACAGGACGGATTCGGCATTGGTGATGGTGCCGTTCGGACGCCATTCCCAGCGCTGATTACTGCCGCCATTGCAGGTGAACATGTCCACCACAGTGCCTGGGCTGGTGCCCTGCTGGTATCCGTCAACGCACTTCGTGTCGTACGTCAGAATGGCGCCCGCCGCGGTCATGGTGAATTCCTGATTGACGCCGCTCGCGCACGGCTCGATGTCGAGTTTCGTGCCGTCCACTGTGGAGGAACCAGGAACGGACAGGCACGGCCCGGGACTGGGTGCCGGCCAATTCGGTCGCGGTGTATCCGCCGCTGCCCGGCGCGCCGGAACTGCCCAGCACGAAGGTGCTCACGCTCTGCGCGGGCAGCGTGCCGGCCAGCGCCGTGCCCACCCCGTCGATCACCCCGGGGCGCCGAAGCCGTCGACGGTCTGCGCCGCCCCGAAGACCAGCGCGGGAGTGACCGCGGCCGGGGCGCTCGCGGCCGCGGGGAGCGCGGCCATGGTCGACATCAGGACCGATCCGGCGACCAGTCCGCCTGCTAATCGGGAGTGTGACATTCCGGTCGCCTCTCGACATGGAGAGGGCTGCCACTCGACGTCCCAATGCTTGGTCCCCAGCGGAATAGCACTAGAATTTCCGGCGTCGCGACCGGCGTGTTCGGGTGGAATCAACCACCGGGGAGCGAGAGCAGGCGGGCACCGTACGCCTGGGTGCCTCGGCCGACCCAACCGTTGGGCCAGGAGGCAGACCGATGCACGTGCCAGCAACCCCGCACCTCGCGCAGACCGACCCGGAGATCGACGGGCTGGTCGAGGCGGAAGCCAAACGGCAGTTCGACACCGTCCGGCTGATCGCCTCCGAGAACTACGTGTCCAACGCCGTGCTGGAAGCCACCGGCTCGGTCCTGACCAACAAGTACTCCGAGGGCTACGCGGGCAAGCGCTACTACGAGGGCCAGCAGGTCGTCGACCAGTTGGAGACGCTGGCCATCCAGCGGGCCAAGGACCTGTTCGGGGTGGATCACGCCAACGTGCAGCCCTACTCCGGCTCGCCCGCCAACCTGGCCGTCTACCTGGCCTTCTGCGCGCCCGGCGACACCGTGATGGGCATGTCGCTGCCGCACGGCGGGCACCTCACGCACGGCTGGTCGGTGTCGGCCACCGGCAAGTGGTTCCGCAGCGTGCAGTACGGGGTGCGCAAGGACACCGGCCGGGTGGACATGGACGAGGTGCGCGACCTGGCGCTGGCCGAGCGGCCCAAGCTGATCTTCTGTGGGGGCACCGCGATCCCGCGCACCATCGACTTCCCGGCCTTCGCCGAGATCGCCAGGGAGGTCGACGCGGTGCTGGTGGCCGATGTGGCGCACATCGCCGGGCTGATCGCGGGTGGCGCGCACCCCTCCCCGGTCGGGCACGCACCGGTGATCTCCACCACCACGCACAAGACGCTGCGTGGCCCGCGCGGCGCGATGCTGATGTCCGACGCCGAGCACTCCAAGGCGCTGGACAAGGCGGTGTTCCCGGGTCTGCAGGGTGGGCCGCACAACCACACCACGGCCGGTATCGCGGTGGCGCTGAAGGAGGCGGCCGCGCCGTCGTTCGCCGAGTACGCGCAGGGCGTGGTGGCCAACGCCAAGGCGCTGGCCGCGGCGCTGGTGGAGCGAGGCTTCAACCTGGTGTCCGGCGGGACCGACAACCACCTGATCCTGGCCGACCTGACCAGCAAGGGGATCGGCGGCAAGCCCGCGGCCAAGGCGCTGGACCGGGCCGGGATCGAGCTGAACTACAACACCGTGCCGTTCGACCCGCGCAAGCCGTTCGACCCGTCCGGGGTGCGGCTGGGTACCCCGGCCATCACCACCCGCGGCCTGCGCGAGGAGCACATGCCGCAGATCGCGGCGTGGATGGACGAGGCGATCACCGCGGCCACCAAGGACGACGAGGCCGCCATCGAGCGGATCGCGGGCCAGGTCCGTGACCTGCTGACCGGCTTCCCCATGCCGGGCTACGCCGAAACCCCCTAGAACCAGCCTGCTTAACGCCGGTACCTGCGCACTGGCCCAGCCAGCTCGTGGTCCATCCTGGCTGGGCCGGCCTCGGCGGGCTCGCGGTGCGCTCGCACCCGGTCCGCTCGCACCCGGTCCGCTCGCACCCGGTCCACGGCGGCCAGCGTGACCAGCACGCCGGCCAGGAACGCGGCGCCGGAGACGGCCAGGGCCAGGTGCAGCCCGGGCAGGAACCCGGCCCGGCTGGCCAGCAGTGACCCGGCCACCGCGACGCCCAGCGCGCTGCCCACCTGCCGGGCGGTGTTGAGCAGCCCGGCGGCCGCGCCGCCGCGGCTGGCCGGTGCCGCGTCCATCACCGCGGTGGTGGCCGCGGGCATGGTCAGCGCCATCCCGGCGCCCGCGGCCAGCATGGGCAGCACCAGCACCCAGTACGGCGTCCCGGGCCCGGACACGAGCAGGCCGAACAGCCCGGCTGACCCGAGGCTCAGCCCGGCCACCATGGTGCGCCGCGGCCCGCCGTGGCTGGTCAGCCGGCCGGATAGCACCGAGGCCACCGGCACGGCGCACGCCTCGGGCAGCAGCGACAGCCCGGCGATCAGCGGGGAATCGACCCTGACCTGCTGCAGGTACAGGCTGTAGGCGAACAGCTGGCCGTAGAAGCCCAGGTTGATGAGCAGCCCGACCAGGCTGCCCGCGGACAGCGTGGGCCGGCGCAGCAACGACAGCGGCAGCATCGGCGAGCGGACCCGGTGCTGTACCAGGACGAACGCGGCGGCGGCCAGCGCGGCCACGATCAGG
>DASZNF010000136.1:0-4801 GCA_035551355.1 Pseudonocardiaceae bacterium
CCTCGTTGACCAGCCCGTACTGCTCGGCCCTGGCGGCGGGCAGGCGGTCGCCGGTGAGGATCATGCCCAGGGCGACATGGTGCGGCAACTGCCGGATGGCGCGGTGGATGATGCCCGCCTCGCCGATGATCCCGGCCTTCACCTCGGGGATGAAGAACTGTGCGTCGTCCGCGGCGACGATGACATCGGCGCACATGGCCAGCTCGAAGCCGCCGCCGATGACGTAGCCGTGCACGGCGGCGACCAGCGGGGTGCGCAGGTGGTACTGCGGGCCGCCCACGCCGGTCAGCCCGCCGCCCAGCGCCATCCGCCGGTCGCGGTCGGCGCCTCCGGAGACGTCGGCGCCGGCGCAGAACGCCTTGCCCGGCGAGGCCGACAGGACGGCCACCCAGATGTCCGGGTCGGCGTCGATCTCGGTCCAGGCGGCCAGCAGCGCGTCGTCCATCCGGGGGTTGATGGCGTTGAGGGCCTTGGGGTTGTTCAGGGTCACCCGGGCGATGTGTCCGTCCTTGACGAACTCGATTCCGGAGCTCACTCGGTTCCTCCAGTCGGTTTCCGGAACTCGGCGATGGCGGTCTTGAGTCCGACCTGGCCGATCCATTCGCGCAGCCGCAGCACCGAGGGCGACAGGTGCAGCAGCGCGTCCATCTCGGGGACTCCGGCGGCGGCGGCGCGCACCCCCATCGCGTCCATCGTGCGGTTGATCGACAGTTTCTTGATCCGCAGCACATCCGATGGAATCCGCGCCATCCGGGCGGCCAGTTCCTCCACCGTGCGCTGCACGTCCGCCGCGGGGACGGCCTGGTTGGCCCAGCCCCAGTCCACCGCGGTGCGGCCGTCGATGCCGTTGCCGGGCAGGAAGGCCAGTTCCTTGGCTCGTTTGGGGCCGACCAGCGGGGCCCACAGCGGAGCGATGTACCCGCCGCCCAGCGGCAACGCGGGCTCGCCGATGCGGGCGTCCTCGGCGACGATCGTCAGGTCGCAGAACACGCACAGCTGAGTGGCCCCGGCGATGCAGTAGCCGTGCACCGCGGCGATCACCGGCTTCGGGTGATCCCAGATCGCCAGGTACCGGTCCACGTTGCGGGCCAGTCGTTCGCGGTCGGCGACCGGGTCCGCGGCCTTGGGCCTGCCGACCTGATTGATGTCGTAGCCCGCGCAGAAGCCCCGGCCCTCGCCCCGGATGCCGATGACCGGCCCGCCGGTGTCGGCCAGCCGCGCCAGCGCGTCGGAGAACTCCTCGAGCATCGCGTCGGACAGGGCGTTGGCTTTGTCCGGGCGGGCCAGCACGATCCAGGAGATCGGGCCGGCGTGCTCGACGCGGATCTCGCCGTAGTCGGGCAGCGTGTCGGAGCCCTGCAGGGTGCGACTGGCCACGGTCACGCCCGGCCGATCGGAATCTGTTGCTTGACATGGAAATCCACGACTCCCGCGGCCCGCAGCTCCCGGCGCGCGAACCGCCAGCCGTCCTCGGTCCTGACCAGTTCGTCGTGGTACTGGCCGAAGAAGTGTCCGTCCGGACGGTCCTTTGTGTACTTGTGCCACGCGTACAGCGACGACCGCACGGTTGCGGTGGTCAGGCCGGGACCGAAAGCCACCACGATGTTGGACACGTGGTGACTGGTGGCCGCGAAGAAGCTGCCGATGCCGCCGAGTGTCTCGCGGTAGGCGGTACGTCCCTCGGCGCCGAAGTTGGGGCCGTAGGCGACGTAGCAGTCCTCGGTGAACAGCGCGGCGATCTCGTCCGGGTGGTTCATGTCGAGGTGGAAGGCGTAGTCGAACAGCAGCCGGTGCACCTTCTCGGTCTCCACCAGCTCCGCCACCAGCACGTCGGCCGGCTTCTGGGTCGTCGTCACGAGGCATCCCTCCACATCGTCGGGTCGGTCGAACCGGAGAGTATCTACATCTACGTAAACGGTCAACGCTTCTGGTTCCGGTCAACATGGATGCATATACGAGCCACTACGCATCAACGTAGGCACGCGTTGACAGTTTACGTCAGTGTAGATAGCTTGCAAGGCACGGTGCACGACCTCGAAGGAGAGGGCCGCATGATCGAGCTGGAGCCAGTCAGCGGGGACCCGGTGCAACTGCGTCAGGCCTACGGGTGTTTCCCGAGTGGAGTCACGGCCGTGTGCGCGCTGGCCGGGGGAACCCCGGTCGGAATCGCCGCGAGTTCGTTCACCTCGGTGTCGATGGACCCGCCGTTGGTGTCGGTGTGTGTGCAGAACACCTCGACCACCTGGCCGCGGCTGAAGGCGCTGCCCCGGCTGGGGGTCAGCGTGCTGGGCCAGGACCAGAACGCGGCCGCGCAGCAGCTGGCGACCAAGGGAGTGGACCGGTTCGCCGAACTCGCACTCACCCGCACCGCCGACGGCGGGGTGCTGGTGCACGGCGCGGTCGCGTGGCTGGACTGCTCGATCCACGCCGAGCTGCCCGCCGGCGACCACGCCATCGTGCTGCTGCGCATCCACGCGCTGCGGGCCCGGCCCGACGACGCACCGCTGGTGTTCCACGGCAGCCGGTTCCGGCAGCTGGCGGCGGTCTGATGGAGACGATCGAGCAGGCGCTCGCCCAGCTCGCCGACGGGCGGCCGGTGGTCGTTGTGGACGGGCCGGACCGGGAGAACGAGGGCGACCTGATCGTCGCCGCGGACCGGATCAGCACCGCGACCATGGCCTTCCTGGTTCGCCACACCAGCGGATTCGTCTGCGTCGCGCTGACCGAGCCGGACTGCGAGCGCCTCGCGCTACCCGCCATGCACCACCGCAACGCCGACCGGTTCGGCACCGCCTACCGGGTCACCGTGGACGCCGCCGAAGGCGTCTCGACCGGGATCTCGGCCCGCGACCGGGCGCACACGGCGCGGTCACTGGCCGACCCGTCGACCGAGCCGGCCGACCTCACCCGCCCCGGACACGTCGTCCCGCTGGCGGCGTGCCCCGGCGGTGTGCTGGCGCGGCCCGGACACACCGAAGCAGCGGTGGATCTGGCCCGCCTGGCCGGGCTCCGGCCGGCCGGGGTGCTGTCCGAGATCGTCAGCCCGCGCGAACCGGCGCGGATGGCCAGCCGCCCGGAACTGGCCGACTTCGCGGCCGAACACGACCTGGCCATGATCACCATCGCCGATCTCGCCGCCTACCGCCGCGCCACCGAGCGTGCCGTCGAGCGGGTCACCGGCGTGCGGCTGCCCACCAGTGCAGGCACCGTGCGCGCCGTCGGTTACCGCGGAACCCTGGACGCCGCCGAGCACATCGCCCTGGTCACCGGGGACGTGCGCGGTGCGGACGTGCCCGTCCACGTGCACCTGGAATGCGTTCCCGGAGACGTGTTCGGCTCGCATCGCTGCACCTGCGCCCGCCGCCTCGACGAGGCACGGCACGAGATCACCGCCGCCCGCCGCGGCATCGTGGTCTACCTGCGGCCCGCCGACGGTGATCCACTGCGCGCGCTGTCCGCCGCGCACGACCGCGGTCCGGCCGACCCGGCCGTCGCCGCGGCGATCCTGTCCGACCTCGGGGTGACCTCGATCCGCCACCTGCGCAACGCGGAACCGGTGCGCCGCGCGCTGGACACCGCGCTCAGCGTGGCGGTGACCGGCGCGCCCGCAACCCCGCCCGGCGCGGTCGCCTGAACGACCGCGGTCACCAGAATGTCAGAACAGCAAGGAGTCCCGGTGAAATTCAGCCTCATGCAGACCGGCGTGATCGGCCGCAGGCACGAGCTTGAAGCCGGCATGGCAGGCCAGCGCCCCGAGCTCTACCAACGGTTCCTGGAGGAAATGCGGGGCTACATCCAGCTCGCCGACGAACTGGGCTATGACGCCTACTGCTCGCCAGAGCACCACCTGCAGATCGAGGGCTTCGAGATCACCAACCACCCCGGCATGCTCGGCGCCTACGTCGGCCTGCACGCCAAACGGCTCAAAGCGGGACTGCTCGGATACGTGCTGCCCACGCACAACCCGGTGCGGGTCGCCGAAGAGATCGCGACGCTGGACCACATGCTCCAGGGCCGGCTGATCGTCGGGTTCACCCGCGGCTACCACGCCCGCTGGGTCGACGCCTACGCCGCCGTCCGCGGCATCGGCGCCACCAATGTGGCGCATGCCAAGGCAAAAAACGACCAGGACGCGATGAACCGGGAGATCTTCGAGGAGTCCGTCCGCATCGTGAAGAAAGCCTGGGAGAACTCGATGTTCTCCTACAAGGGCAAGTACTGGGAGTACCCGCCCGCCGACGGTTCGGCCGGACACCCCGGTTACGCCGAGTTCGGCGCCGGACAGGACGAGAACGGCATCGTGCGGGAGATCGGCATCGCGCCGCGCCCGTACACCACCCCGCATCCCAAGCTCTACGGCGCCTTCGCGTACTCCATGCGCACCGTCGACATGTGGGCGCGCGAGGGCGGCAAGCAGATCGTCTTCGCCAACGACCTCGACTTCTGCGCGGCGTTGTGGAACCGCTACCGCGAGTCGGCGAGGAAGGCCGGTCGCGATGTCGCCCAAGAAGACATCGGCGCCTGGGGCGGATTTCTCATTCTCACGGACTCGAAGGAGGAAGCCCAGGCGCTGGAGGCGGAGCACCGCTGGTTCTGGGACAAGTGGTTCATCCCGCACGGCCAGCAGTTCCCGAACGTCCTGATCGGAACGCCGGACGACATCTCCCGCCAGATCGAGCAGGCCCACGACCGACTCGGGTTCAACGAGTGCTTCCTGATGTTCGGTCAAGGTCATCTCGAACCCGGGCGGCAGAACGAGGAGCTCATCCGGTTCGCCGAACAGGTCGCACCACGCTTCGCC
>DASZNF010000137.1:0-68914 GCA_035551355.1 Pseudonocardiaceae bacterium
GCGGCGCAGCACGTCGAAGTTCAGTCCGCTGCGCACGTGCCCGATGTGCGGCACGCCCTGCACGGTGGCCCCACACACATAGATCGACGCCGTTCCGTTCCGTGCGGGATGAAACTCCCGCAGGCTCCGGCTCGCGGTGTCGTGTAGGTGCAGGCTCACAGGGACAATGGTACGGACGGGTGGTAATGAGTTCGGCGCCGGTGCGGAATGCGGGACGACCAGCTCGTCCGCCTCGCCGCGAACGGCGCTCGCAGGGCTTCCCGGCCTCCCGGCGCAGCGTGTGCGCGTCGTCGATGGCGGCGGCGATCAGTCCGGAGGTGTGCACCTGTCCGGCGAACCGGCGAACGGTGACCGGCACCCCGGCCGCGCGCAGTTGTCCGGCGTAGCGCCCGTCCTCGTCCCGCACCGCATCGCACTCGGTTGATCGCGCCGCGGACGGCGACGAAACAAGTCAGGAGATTCCAGCCGAGGCCAGGGCGGTGAGCAGGCCGTCCGGACGGGTGGCCGGGGAAAGCGCCTCGATGATGCGCACCTCGCTGCCCAGCGCGGCCGCGCCGCCGTCGGCCTCTGCGCTGTCGCCGATCATCAGCGCCTCGGCCGGGTCGATGCCCAGCCGGTCGCAGGCGATCCGGAAGATCTTCGCGTCGGGTTTCATCGAACCCTCCACGTAGGACAGTACGAACTCGTTCACCAGTCCGGCCAACCCGACGCGCTCGAACGCCGGCCGGATGTCGAAGGCGATATTGCTGACCACCGCGACCGGCAATCCCTTGGCCCGCAACAGTTCCAATGCGGCCTTGGCGTCCGGGTAGGGCTGCCAGCTGTCGGTGTCCAGCACCTGGGCGTAGCACGCCTCGGCCAGCGCGCGGTCGGCCACGCCGGAGCGCTCCAGCATGCCCAGGTACACCTTGCGGTGGATCTGCTCGTCCAGGTCCCGGCGGTGCCAGGCGTCCACCAGATCCGGCGGCAGATCCTGCAGCGGCTGCACCGGCGAGGTGAGCACCCGCATCAGTTCGGCCTGTTCGTCCAGATCCGGGATGGGCACCCCGGCCTCTTCCAGGCTGTGCCGCCAGGCGTCGCCGAGGTTGAAGTCGAGTCGGAACAGGGTGCCGGAGAAGTCGATGAGAACGCCGCGAACCGCCACGCCGGTCACGGTAGTTGGTTCAGACCTTCCGGCCCACCCGAACGTGACAAGTGCGACTACGCGGGCGTATCGGCCGGTACGAGCAGTGCGGTGGCCAGCGCGGCCACGCCCTCGCCCCGTCCGGTCAGCCCCAGCCCGTCGGTGGTGGTCGCGCTGATCGACACCGGTCCGCCGATCGCCTCGGACAGCGCCCGCTGCGCCTCGGCCCGCCGCCTGCCGATCCGGGGCGCGTTGCCGATCACCTGCACGGCCGCGTTGCCCACCCGGAAACCGGCCTCGGTCAGCCGGGCCCGCACCTCGGTCAGCAACTGCGCGCCGTGCGCGCCGGCCAGCCGCGGATCGCCGGTGCCGAACACCGCGCCCAGATCGCCCAGCCCGGCCGCGGACAACAGCGCGTCGCACAACGCGTGCGCGGCCACGTCCCCGTCGGAATGCCCGGCGCAGCCGTCCACATCCGGCCACAGCAGCCCGGCCATCCAGCACTCCCGGCCCGCTTCGATCGGATGCACGTCGGTGCCGATACCCACCCGAGGAATCAACTGTCCACTCCGGACTCGATCGTCTGGCCGGTTCGTCGGGTCAGACCGGTGCGGTGAACTGGGCCTGCGCCACGGTCAGGTCGAATCCGCTGGACAACCGGCGCGCCTGCGGATCACCGGCCACCATACGGGCCTGCGCCAGCAATTCCTCCTGGGACCGGGCGCGCAGCGCGGCCACCGAAAAACCCCGCGGCGTCTGGGTGACCCGCAACAACGAGCGGTCCGGCATGCCGACGACGACACCCTCGGAATCCAGCTGTTTCACCGTGTCCGTGCACGGCAACACCGGCAGCACCGCCTCCGCGCCGTCCCGCACCGCGGTCACCACCCGCCGGACCATCTCCGGTCCGGCCAGCGCGTACGCCGGATCGTGCACCAGCAGCACATCCGCGTCCGGGAAATCATCGAGGAATTCGCCGAGTGCGAATTGCGCGGAATCCACGCAGCCGACCCGATCTTCACCGAATCCCGCCAGGGCAACGATCACCTCGGCCCGGTCCGCCGCGTCGACCTCGACGACGACGCGACCGACCACTTCGGACACGAGTAACCGGCGAACCGCATGCACCACAAGCGGTTCGCCGGCAACGCGCAACAACGCGGAACAGCTGTCGCGGTCCGAACCGGCCGACATCGACGCAGCCCGCAGCACCGCGAGGACCACGCTCATCCGCAGCTCATCCGATGTTCGCGGAACTTCAGGAAGCGGTGGTCAGGACCTCGTCGAGGAGGACTTCCGCCTTGTCCTCATCGGTGCCCTCGGCCAGCGCCAGCTCACTGACCAGTATTTGCCTTGCCTTGGCCAACATCCGCTTCTCACCCGCGGACAGACCCCGGTCCTTCTCGCGTCGCCAGAGGTCGCGCACCACCTCGGCCACCTTGTTCACATCGCCCGAGGCGAGCTTCTCCAGGTTGGCCTTGTACCGCCGGGACCAGTTGGTCGGCTCTTCGGTGTGGGGAGCTCGCAACACATCGAACACCCGGTTCAGGCCTTCCTGGCCGACGACATCCCGCACGCCGACGATCTCGGCATTGTCCGCGGGAACGCGTACGGTCAGGTCACCTTGGGCCACCTTCAACACGAGGTACTTCTTTTCCTCGCCCTTGATGACCCGGGTCTCGATTGCTTCGATGAGCGCGGCACCGTGGTGCGGGTAGACGACGGTCTCTCCGACCTTGAAAACCATGTGTCCTCTGCCCCTTTCGCTGATGCCATCCTAACACGTCCCGCAATCCCCGCGCAGTAGGCCGAAGGTCGGTTAGCGCAGGTCAGAAGGGCCTTCAGGGGTTGACAAACGGCGCGCGGCCGTGCTCAGCCGGGTGCCCGCGGGGCATACCCACGACCGTGCCGGGCGATCCGGCCAGTGACCCGGACCGCATCCCGGGCCTCTTGACGGGCCAAGGTCGGGTACCGCGTCGTGGGGCTTTTCCGGGCCCGGGCTAGGCTTCGCCCGGATGGCCTGAGCTGTAGGAAGGATCCCGCAACAGTGAGCCGCGCTGAGCACTCGAACCCCGCCCGCAGGAGCAGCCGTCGCCGCCTGGCCACCGTGGCCCCCGCCGCCGCGGGGATCGGCCTGGCGCTGCTGCTCACCGGGTGCGGGTCCGGTCAGATCACCCAGACCGACACCCAGGTGGCCGCGGTCAACGGCGCCAGTGGCACGGTCGGCGCGATGGCCGTGCGCGGCGCGGAACTGGCCTTCCCGTCGAACTCGGCCCAGGGCGTGTACGCCCCCGGCTCGTCGGCCCCGCTGATCGTCACCATCGTCAACACCGGCGTCACCCCGGACACGCTGACCGGCGTGAGCACCCCGGCGGCCGAGGCGGTGACGGTGGACGGTTCGCCGACCGGCACCCGGCCGATCGCGGGCGGCTTCGCCATCATCTCCGGCCGGGACGTCGACGACAGCGACACCACCGGTGTGCTGACCCCGTTGACCCAGGCGCCCAGCACGTCCACCCCGGCCGGCCAGGGCGCGGGCCAGACCTCCGGCAGCACCCCGGAGACCAGCGCTCAGGAGAGCCCCAGCGGCGCCCAGGCGGGCGAGGGCGGCGGCGGCAAGGCCGTGCCGAGCACCACCGTTGCCCCGGCGCTGGCCCCGGCCAAGGTCGAGATCGTGCTGACCGGGATCAAGACCTACAACGGCGCCCCGCTCCGCTCCGGGCTGACCATCCCGATCACCTTCACCTTCGCCCACGCCGGCCGGGTCACCGTCGAGGTCCCGATCGCCGCCCCCGCGGACAACTACACCCCGGCGAGCTCGGCCGACTCGGGCAGCTGAGCCGAACCCGGTAGTCCGCGCCCGGCCGGTCGTACCCGGACCTGTCGGCGGTAGCCATTAGGTTCTCCGCCGTGGCCAGGACAACGACGAAAACGGCACGCCCGAACTACCGGTGCGGCGAATGCGGGCACGAGGTCGCCAAATGGGTCGGCCGGTGCCCGGAGTGCCAGGCCTGGGGCACGGTCGAGCAACTGGCCAACGCCCGGCCCGCGCTGGCCAGGGTGGTGGCGGGGGCGCCCAGTTCCCCGGCCCGGCCGATCAGCCAGGTCGACGTCGAGACGGCCAAGGCCCGGCGCACCGGGGTCG
This sequence comes from Pseudonocardiaceae bacterium, assembly GCA_035551355.1. GTDB lineage: Bacteria > Actinomycetota > Actinomycetes > Mycobacteriales > Pseudonocardiaceae > DATATV01. The sequence continues at coordinate 4,269 of DASZNF010000137.1, forward strand.
AGGAGCTCGACCGGGTGCTCGGCGGCGGGATCGTGCCGGGTGCGGTGGTGCTGATGGCGGGCGAGCCCGGGGTGGGCAAGTCGACCCTGCTACTGGAGGTCGCGCACCGCTGGGCCGCCCAGTCCGCCGCCGTCGGCACCGGGCCCACGCTGTACGTCACCGGTGAGGAGTCGGCCGGCCAGGTGCGGCTGCGGGCCGAACGCACCGGCAACCTGGACGACGCGCTCTACATCGCCGCCGAGAGCGACCTGGGCGCGCTGCTGGGCCACGTGGACAACACCAAGCCGGGCCTGTTGATCGTGGACTCGGTGCAGACCCTGTCCACCACCGAGGCCGACGGCAGCCCGGGCGGGGTGACCCAGGTCCGGGCGGTGACCTCGGCGCTGGTGGCGCTGGCCAAGGAACGCGACCTGCCGGTGGTGCTGGTCGGCCACGTCACCAAGGAGGGCTCGATCGCCGGACCGCGGCTGATGGAGCACCTGGTGGACGTGGTGCTGCACTTCGAGGGCGACCGGCACAGCACGCTGCGGCTGCTGCGCGGGGTGAAGAACCGGTTCGGCCCGGCCGACGAGGTGGGCTGTTTCGAGCTGCGCGACGACGGCATCATCGGCGTGCCCGACCCGTCCGGCTTGTTCCTCAACCGCCGGGAGGCCGAGGTGCCGGGCACCGCGGTCACCGTGGTGATGGAGGGCAAGCGGCCGCTGCTGTCCGAGGTGCAGGCGCTGGTGGCCAACACCTACCTGCCCGCGCCCCGGCGGGCGGTCAGCGGCCTGGACTCCGCGCGGCTGGCCATGGTGCTGGCCGTGCTGGAGCGGCGCGGCGGGGTGTCGCTGGGCAACAAGGACGTGTTCGCCGCGACCGTGGGCGGCATGCGGGTGATCGAACCGGCCGCGGATCTGGCCGTGGCGCTGTCGGTGGCCTCGGCCCACCGGGACATCGCGCTACGCCCGGATGTGGTGGTGATCGGCGAGGTCGGGCTGGCCGGCGAGGTGCGCCGGGTGCCCAACGTGGGCCGGCGGCTGTCCGAGGCGGCCCGGCTGGGCTTCACCCGGGCCCTGGTTCCGCCGGACTCCGGTCCGCTGCCCGACGGAGTGCAGGCGTTGGTGGCCGGTGATCTTGCCGCGGCCATGTCGGCCCTCTCCCTGGACCGCAAATAGCCCGGAAGGCATTCGGCCGGGTGATCCCCCGTAAGTGATCACCCGGCCGGTTCTGGAGTCACTCAGCCGCGAGCAGTTGCGCGCACCGGATCAGGCCGAGGTGGCTGTAGGCCTGCGGGTGGTTGCCCAGCGAGCGCTCGGCGATCGGGTCGTACTCCTCGGGCAGCAGCCCGGTCGGCCCGGCCGCGTCGACCAGCTGGTCGAACAGCTCCTCGGCCTCGGTGCGCCGCCCGGACAGCAGGTACGCCTCGATCATCCAGGCCGCGCACAGGTGGAAGCCGCCCTCGTTGCCGGGCAGGGCGTCGTCACGGTGGTAGCGGTACACGGTGGACCCGCTGCGCAGCTCGGACTCGATCGCGGTCACCGTGGCCTGGAACCGCGGGTCGTTCGGGTCCAGCAGGCCGACCAGGCCCACGTGCAGCGAGGCCGCGTCCAGGTCGGTGCCGTCGTAGGCGGTGGTGAACGCGCCGATGCCGCCGGAGGCGTCCGCGTGCCAGCCGTTGTCCAGCACGTCCTTGGCGATCTGCTCGCGCAGCATCGCCCACTCCGCGTCGGGCTTGCGGTGGAACCGCTCGGCCAGGTTCAGCGCCCGGTCCACGGTCACCCAGCACATGACCTTGGAGTACACGTGGTGGCGCGGGCTGTGCCGCTCCTCCCAGATGCCGTGGTCGGGCTCGGCCCAGCGGGCGGCCACGGCGTGGGCCATGGCCTGCAACAGGCCCCAGTCCTCGTCGGTCAGCCCGCCCCGCGTGGTGGCCACCGCGGCGATCAGGTCGGCGACCGGGCCGAACACGTCCAGCTGGACCTGCTGGTTGGCCAGGTTGCCCACCCGCACCGGCCGGGAACCGGCGTAGCCGGGCAGCGTGTCGATCACCGCTTCCGGCGGCAGCGTGGTGCCGGCCAGCGTGTACAGCGGGTGCAGCCGCTCCGGGCCGGGCAGGGTCTGCAGCACGTTGCGCAGCCAGCGCAGGTACCCCTCGGCCTCGGTCAGCGAGCCGAGCGAGACCAGCGCGTGCGCGGTCATCGCGCCGTCGCGCAGCCAGCAGTACCGGTAGTCCCAGTTGCGGATGCCGCCGATCTCCTCGGGCAGCGAGGTGGTGGCCGCGGCCATGATCCCGCCGGTCTCGGTGTGCACCAGGCCGCGCAGGGTCAGTGCCGAGCGGGCCACCAGTTCCGGCTCGACCCGGGGCAGCCGCAGCGTGGCCACCCAGTCCGACCAGTACTTCCCGGCCCTGGCCTGGCGGTCGGTCTGGGCGGTGAGGTGCGGTGTCAGGTCGTTGGTGCCGCAGCGCAGTTCCAGCACCAGCGGCCGGCCCTCGGTCAGGTCCAGCACCGCGGTGGCGGTCTCGTGCATACCGTCGCTGGTGATCTCCCAGTGCACCCCGGGGGAGCGCAGCACGATCGGATCACCGGTGTCGGCCACCCGCAGTCCGTCGTCCTCGGCGATCAGCCGCACCGGAACCTGGCCGAACTCCGGGCGCGGCGCGAACACCGCGACCGCCCGGGTCGACCCGGTGATCACCCGGGTCACGTCGGTGCGGTGCTGCGGGGCGTCGTGCTCCAGGTAGTCGGTCACGGTCAGCCGGGACCAGCGGGTCTCCACCGTCATGGTGCCGGGCAGGTAGCGCTGGCCCAGCGGCAGCCCGTTGCGTTCGGGCTTGACGGTGAAGTGGCCCGCGCCGGCTCCGCCGAGCAGATCGGCGAACACCGCGGCGGCGTCCGGCTCGGGGTGACACAGCCAGGTCAGCCGGGCGTCCGGGGTGACCAGCGCGACCGTCTTCTCGTTGGCCAGCATGGACAGCCGCTCGATGGGCGGGGCCGACTCGCCGTAGAGCCAGGTGCGCCGCTCCTCCAGCAGGAAGGCCAGCACCTTGGCCACGTGCTCGGTGTCCTCGACGTGGTAGTCGGCCAGCGTCTCCGAGTCGCCGACCTTGATGCCGAGGTCGGGACCGGCCAGCCGGGCGAACGCCTTCTCGTCGGTGACGTCGTCGCCGATGAACACGGCGGCGGTGGCGCCCACCTGGTGGCGCAGCACGTCCAGGGCGTGGCCCTTGTCGGTCTGGATCACGGCCAGCTCGATGACGGCCTTGCCCTCGGTGACCTGCACCCCGTTCCAGGTCGCGGGGCCCCGGCGGACAGCCGCCAGGGTGACCTCGGCGGTCTCCGGCTCGGCGCGGCGCACGTGCACCGCGATGCTGGCCGGCTTGACCTCCAGGTACACCCCGGGGGTGTCGCCGATGAGACCTTCCAGCTCGTTCTCCAGGCGGCGGTGCAACGCGCGGGCCTCGCCGTCCAGGGCGTGCACGAAGCCGACGTCGAACTCGGAGCCGTGGCTGCCGACCAGGTGGACCTCACCGGGCAGGCGGGACAGGGTGGCCAGGTCGCGCAGGGCGCGACCGGAGATGACCGCGGTGGTGGTCTCGTGTAGTCCGGCCAGCGAGCGCAGCGCGCCGACCGATTCCGAGCGGGGCGCGGCCTTTTCCGGGTCCTCCACAATGGGGGAGAGGGTCCCGTCGTAGTCGCACGCCACCAGCAATCGCGGGGTACGCGCGATACCCACGATCGCGCGGCGCAGTTCGGGGGCAAGTGCCTCGGCGGTCACAGGCGATCGGGCTTTCTCGGCAGCAGGTACGGGTCGCGTCCCACCAAGTTGTGAAGTTTCTGTGCAGGTTGCAGTGCTGGATCCAGACAACCGGTGTGGGACGAGGGCACTGTAGCCGACCCGATGAGGACCTCGGGGCAGTACTGGTCCACTCCCGCCGCCTCCACTGTGCCCGCGGTGCGGGCCAGGTCCGGTTTCCCCAGGATGAAGTCTGGATTACCGGTGTTGCGCGCAATCACTCGATGGTGTGTCAGTACGGAATGTCCGGTTGGTCCGCCGGGTTGAGCGCGGCCAGGAACGACCGGGCCCAGCGGTCCACGTCGTGGGTGAGCACCTGACGGCGCAGCGCGCGCATCCGCCGGTGGCCCTCGGCCGGGTCCATGGTCAGGGCCTTGAGCATGGCGTTCTTCACGCCGTCCAGGTCGTGCGGGTTGACCAGCAGGGAACTGGTCAGCTCGGCGGCGGCCCCGGCGAACTCGGACAGCACCAGCGCCCCGCCCAGGTCGTGCCGGGAGGCCACGTACTCCTTGCACACCAGGTTCATGCCGTCCCGCACCGGCGTCACCACCATGACGTCGGAGGCGGAGAAGAACGCGACCAGCTCCTCCCGGTCCACCGACTGGTGCAGGTAGTGCACGACGGGGTAACCCACCCGGCCGAACTCGCCGTTGATCCGGCCGACCTGGCCCTCGATGCTGCCGCGCATCCGCCGGTAGTGCTCGACCCGTTCCCGGCTGGGCGTGGCCAGCTGGATCATCACCACATCGGCCGGATCCACCCGGCCCTCGGCCAGCAGTTCGTACAGCGCGCGGAGACGGACGTCGATGCCCTTGGTGTAGTCCAGCCGGTCGACGCCGAGCAGCACCTTGCGCGGATTGCCCAGGTCGGCGCGCAGTTGCCGGGCCCGGGCGACCACGTCCTTGCGCCGGGACAGCGCGTCGATGCCGCCCGCGTCGATGGAGATGGGGAAGGCGCCCACCCGCACCCGCCGGTTGCCGAACTGCACCGAACCGGGCCGGGTGCGCACGCCGACCGCGGCCCGGGTGGGTTCCAGGCCGACCAGCCGCCGGGCCAGCCACAGGAAGTTCTGCGCGCCCCCGGCCAGGTGGAACCCGACCAGGTCGGCGCCGAGCAGGCCGCGGATGATCTCGGTCCGCCAGGGCAGCTGCATGAACAGCTCCACCGGCGGGAACGGGATGTGCAGGAAGAAGCCGATGCGCAGGTCCGGACGCTGGTCGCGGAGCATGGCCGGGACCAGTTGCAGCTGGTAGTCCTGCACCCAGACGGTGGCGCCGCGGGCGGCCACCTCGGCGGTCGCGTCGGCGAACCGCCGGTTGACCTTGACGTAGCTGTCCCACCAGGTCCGTTCGAACACCGGCGGGGCGACCACGTCGTGGTAGAGCGGCCAGAGGGTGGCGTTGGAGAAGCCCTCGTAGTAGTCCCGGACCTCGGAGGTGGACAGGCTCACCGGGTGCAGCAGCATGCCCTCGTCGGCGAAGGCGGCCACGTCGGAGTCGGCCACGCCAGGCCAGCCGACCCAGGCCCCGTGCCGGGCCCGCAGGAACGGTTCCAGCGCGGTGACCAGACCGCCCGGGCTGTGCCGCCACCGCTCGGTGCCGTCGTCCAGCCGTTCCAGGTCGACCGGCAGCCGGTTGGCCACCACCACGAAGTCCGCACCGCGCTCGGCACCGGGTTCGGGGTCGAGGTCGAGGCCAAGGCCGGAGTCGTGCTCCGAAGCCGGCTCGGCACGGTCACTCGTCGATCTGCTCACGCGGGGGACGCCTCCTCGCCTACCGGTATGCCCGCCACGGTGGGTGGTCATACCTGGAAGCGGCCGGTGTGCGGAACGCGACACCGCACCGCTGTCTGTGAGGTTAGTGAGGTCCGCGAGCGGATGGAGGGTGCTGCGGAGTAAACCGGGCCGTGGTTCCCATCACCGTTACGCCCGATTTACCCGCCGTGCACCCCGTTCTGGGTCAGTCCAGCCTGCGGCGAGTCGGCCGCAACGGGCCGGCCAGTCGCGGTCCGGCCAGCCTGCGCTCCAGCCGGGAGAACCCGGTGCGCACCGGCTGGGCCAGGAACTCGCCGAGCACCACGCCCGCGGCCAGGGCCAGGGCGGTGGCCACGGCGAGCATCGCGGTGGACACACCGGCCGGGTCGCGTTGCACGGCGAGCTGGAACATCGAGTTGTAGGTGGTCAGACCGGGCAGCAGCGGGGTGAGCCCGGAGACCGCGACGACCAGCGGGGAGAGCTTGAGCCGCCGGGAGATGATCCCGTTGACCAGGCCGACCAGAATGGCCGCGGCGGCGCTGGCGGCGATCTGGTTGATCCCGGCGAGCATCAACGCTCCGTGCGCGGCCGCCCCCAGCGCTCCCGCGCCGCCCGCGACCAGCAGGGCGCTGCGCGTGGCGTAACAGGCCAGCGCGAACGCCGCGGCCGCGGCGGCCCCGGCGAGCACGGCGACCGGGAGGTGCAGCGCGGACTGGGGGACGGGCTGGCCCAGCGCACTGCTGGGCATGCCGAGCCGGACCGCGACCGCCAGTCCGATGACCACACCGGCGACCAGGCCCGCGGAGGTCATGCTGGTCTCCATGGCGCGGCCTGCGGCCGTGACGTTGAACCCGGAGATGGCGTCCTGCACCGCACTGACCACGGACAATCCGGACAGGAGGGCGGTCAGGGCGCCCGCCACGACCAGAGAAGGCGCCACCCCACTGGGCAACAGCCCCAGCCGCATGATCACCAGCGTGGCGCCGGTGGCCAGCGCACCGCCGACCAGCTGCTGAAAGAAGAACGGCAGTGCCCGCCGGTTGAGCCAGCGACCGACCCGGTCGATGAGCGCGGTGATGCCGCCCGAGAACAGCGCCACCATCGGACCGCCGCCGAGCAACACAGTGACCGAGGCGGCCAGCAGTGCCCAGCCGAGGGTGGCGACCCAACGCGGGTAGGGGTGGCCTGCGGAGGTGGCCTCGTCGAGTTCGTTGCGGGCCGTGGAGGCGCTGACCTCGTGCTTGGTGATCCGGCGGACGAGCTGTTCGACCTGCTGGAGGCGGGTGTAATCCAGGGAGCGGGCGCGAACCACGCGGTCGGTGGTGATCGGGGCGAGGTCGGTGCCTCGATGGCAGCAGATGCGGATGGAGGTGAAGATCACATCCACCTCGCAGTGCGGCAGGCCGTAGGACTCGGTGACCGCGATGATCGTCGCGGTCACGTCGGCCGCGCCCGCGCCGCTGGCCATCAGCACTTCGCCCACGCGAAGCGCGAGGTCCAGCACCAGGTTGACGGTGCGGTCATCGGGCAGCGCCGGGCCGATGATCGCGTTGTTCCTGGTCAAATTCACGGTCGGATGTGAGCGCCGACCCGTGGCCGGCCGCTCAACAGTGGTCAACGACGACCCACGCGACGAACGAGCGTGGTGGCGATGACCGAACCACACGACGGCACCTCCTTCTCCGGCACGGCTAGCTGGGAGTACCCCGATCTGATCGAGCACCCGTCGTCACATCGCGGAGGACCCGGATCGTGTTCCGGGGTCCAGGACGTGGCGTGCACCACGTCCTGGGTAACTACTCTAGGTAGACCGATCTCCGCAGGTGGACCCAAGCGGACGACGCTTAGGATGAGACCGGGTCCAGGCCGTCGGTCCAGGCCCACGCCGGCGTAGCTCAATTGGCAGAGCACCCGCCTTGTAAGCGGAAGGTTGCGGGTTCGAGTCCCGCCGCCGGCTCGGTTCTTCACGTTTTTCACCCCCTCCGACCTGCAAATTTTGGTTCGGGTTGGGTTAACCCTTGTGTCAAGATCGTTTTTCGGCGCCATTTCGGTGCCAGTCGGCTCCGTTGGACGGTTTTGCGGCCGCTTGCGGGGGATCAGCGCGCTGATCGCCTCCACGACCTCGGTCTGGATCTCCTCCAGGCTGTTGGGGTAGGTCTCGGCGGTCAGCCGGTACGACGAGTGCCCGAGTAGCTCCTGAACCTCCTTGATGTCGTGCCCGGAGGCCGGGCCAGGGTCCCCGCGCAGTGGCGCAATCCGTTCGAAAGCACCGCCAAGGTGTGCTCATCGAACGAGGAGTCTGAGTCGAGGCACAGCCTGTTGTCGCGCTGGCCAGCTATCGACCAAACGCAGGTTGGGTACGCCGTCCTTACAGTGCGCCCACCAAGAGGCGCTCGACCCGCATCCCGAACAAGGAAATCCCGACAAAGGAAGGAGTCAGGCACGTGATGGACGCACAGGCGGTCGTGCGGGTGGCGACCGGCCTGCTCCGCGGAGCCCGCGAGGAGGGTGTCGTCGTCTACCGCGGCGTGCCCTTCGCCCAGCCGCCGGTGGGACCGCTGCGGTTCGGCTCGCCGCTGCCGCCGCAGCCGTGGTCGGGTGTCCGGGACGCGAGCCGCCCGGGCCCCGCTTCGTACCAGTTCAACTCCGACAATCAGAGCGATGTCGAGCGCATCATCCGGGACATCGACCCCGGCGTGCCCGGCATCATGGCGTGGCCCGGCTACAGCAACGCGACCTACCGCCATAACCACGCGGCAGAGGACTGCCTGTACCTCGACATCTGGGTTCCGGAGTCGGCCCCGCGGGCAGGACTGCCCGTCTACGTCTACTACCACGGCGGGGCGAACGCGGTCAGTTCTGGCTCGTTCGAGCTGGAACGGGGTGCGAACCTGGCCCGTGAGGGCGACATGATCGTGATCCGGCCGAACTACCGGATGGGTGCCCTCGGCTGGGTCCACTTCGGGCTCCTGGGCGGCGATCTGCCCGAAGCGGTGAACCTGGGGGTGCAGGACCAGTTCGCCGCGCTGAAGTGGGTGCACGAGAACATCGAGGCGTTCGGTGGCGACCCGGACAACATCACGATCGGCGGGGAGTCAGCCGGAGCCACCGCGGTCTCGCACCTGCTGACCAACCCGAACGCGCGCCCCTACTTCCGGCGTGCGGTGATGCAGTCGTTGTCCCCGTTCAACCTCTGGTGCACCCAGCAGCGCCCGGAAGCTGTCGCCGTCGCGCAGATGTACCTCGACCTGCTGCGTATCGACGACCCGGCGCGACTTCGGGACATCGACCCGAACCGGCTGCTGGCCGTGCAGAACGTGCTGACCCGCTACTTCCACCCCGACCGGCATCTCGCCTGGCGTCCCCTGGGCGCCGTCGTCGAGGGGGACTGGGTTCCGCAGGCTCCGGCGCTGCACCTGTCGGAGAACACAGTCGCCCACCCAGGTCTGGAAGTGGCCATCGGTTTCGCGAAGGACGAATGGCAGTTCTTCCGCGGGCACTCCGAGACGGTCAGCCGCGGGTCCCGGCAGGACGTGCTGCGCGTCCTGGAGCAGACATTCGGCGCTGACGGTGCCGAGGAGGTCTACCAGCGGTTCCACGACCTCCAGCCGGATCACGCGCCAGGGTTGCTGCTGTCGGACATCATGTCTTTCGAGTTCTTCAAACTGTCGTCCCTGGCGATCGCGCACAACCTCAGCGCGCAGCAGATCCCCGTGCATCTGTATCAGTTCTCCTATGATCTGCCCGGTCTCGACGGTCGGCTCCGCGCCGTGCACACCGGGAACATCCCCTTCCTGTTCCGGAACCATGCCGAACGCGACCTCGCGTGGTGGCCGACCTTCGACGGAGCCGATCGGCAGGACGTACGGCGGGTCAGCGCGCAGATGGGCGAGCTGTACGCGTCATTTATCCGCAGTGGCCAGCCAGGGCCCGGGTGGCCACCATTCAACCCGGACGACTGGACCGTGCTCTGGTTCGGCCGATCCGTCGAGCCGAGGCCGGGCCTGCTCAAAACGGAGTGGGACACCTTCCAGGAACGCGGGTTCGGCACCGTTCGGTCGGTGGAGAACGCACTCGTCGGCAACGTCCGGGCAGCGCTGCCGAACACGCCAGCCGCCTAGCGAGCCAGTTTGTGATCTTGACGTGAAAACTGTGCGTAGCCCGGCGGTCAAGCCCGGCCGGTGAGCAGGCCGCCGCCCCCATATCGGCACCGTGGTGAAGGGGCGGTTTGTCCGGCCGGTCGAACGTTTGCCTGTGGCGCACGCACGGACGAGACCAGCCGGGAAAACGTTGTCTTGGTCAGCATCGACGCGCACTGAACCGTTGCCTACCTGGGGAATCGCGTCGCCACCAACCTCGCCTGCCGTGACGCCTCGTGCCTAGATCAACACCCAGCGGTATCGATTGAGTGTTGTGCGTGTCACAGACACCGTCTACAACAGTGGGGACAACGTTGTCTCGGGGCGATCAGGTTTCGGACTTGGAAGGAACCGTGGGATGGGAAAACGTGGTGCGACGGGGCGCCGGTCCCTGATTCGAGGAGTCACCTTCGCGGCGGTGGCGCTGGCGGGCGCTGCCTGCCTGGCCGCCTGTGGCTCGGGCGGGAGCTCGTCCGGCCGGGCCGGTGTCTCGCTCATTCTCAAGACCCTGTCCAATCCCTACTTCGTGTCCATGGAGAACGACGCCAAGAAGGAGGCGGCCAAGGACAACGTCTCGCTCACCGTCGCGGCCGGCCAGTCCGACGGTGACACGCAGACCCAGATCACCGCCATCGACAACGCCATCGCGCGTGGCGACCAGGGCATTCTGATCACCATCAACGGGAACGCGGTCAATGCCGAGCTCCAAAAGGCCCGGCAGGCTGGGCTTTACATCATCGCGCTGGACACCGCGCCGACCCCGCCCAGCGTCGCGGACATCACCTACGCCACCGACAACGAAGCGGCCGGGAAGCTGATCGGGCAGTACACGGCCGCCCGGCTCAACGGGGCGAAGGCCGTTGTCGCCATGCTCGACCTGTTCAACAACCAGGTCGTTTCCGTTGACACGTCACGGGATCACGGGTTCCTGGAAGGCTTGGGCATCGATCCGGGCTCCAAGACGCAGAACGGGCAGGAAGCCAAGTCGGGCAACTACACCGCAGGCAAGGGCGGCGCCTACACCATCGCCTGTCACCAGCCCACCACCGGCGCCATCCCGGGCGGCAAGACCGCCATGGAGAACTGCTTGTCCGCCAACGGAAACATCAACGTCGTCTACACCATCAACGAGCCGGCCGCGGACGGCGCCATCCAGGCGTTGCAGGCCGCGGGCAAGACGGGCGTTCTGGTGGTCACCATCGACGGGAGCTGCCAGTACATCAACAGCCTGGTCAAGACGGGCACGGTGGCCGCGGATTCGGTGCAGTATCCGGGAAAGATGGCCGCCCTGGGCGTGCAGACGATTTCCTCGCTCGCGCACGGTGGCAAGAAGCCCGCGCTCCCCGCCGGTCAGGACTTCATCAACACCGGCACCGCGTTGACCACGGGGACGCCGGTCGCCGGGGTCACCAGCGAGACTCCGGCCCAGGCCGGGACCGCCTGTTGGGGTAGCTGACCCCTCGATCTCCTCGTCCGCGCGGGTTCGCTCGCGCGGGCGAGGATCTGAAACCGAGAAAAGAATGGGCACGCTCATGTCCCAGACGGTCGAAGCGTCCAGTGCCACCGACGACGTTCTGCGTCCACGCAACACCCCGGGCCGCCGGCTGCACGGCCTGCTGCACCGGATGCCCGCGTTGTCCCCGCTCGTCGTGCTGATCATCGCCTGTGTCATTTTCACCCTGGCCAATCCGCGCTTCGTCCGGCCACAGAACCTGTCCATCCTGCTGCAACAGGCCGCGGTGGTCGGGTCGCTCGCGGTCGGGCAGACGCTGGTCATCCTCACCGCGGGCATCGACCTGTCGGTCGGCGCGATCATGGTGCTGGCCTGCCTGGTGATGGGCAAGCTCGGCGCGGGGGGCATGCCCGGCCCGGTCGCCTTCCTCATCGGGTTCTTTCTTTCCGTGCTGGCCGCGTTCCTCAACGGGCTGCTGGTCACGCGCATCAAACTTCCGCCGTTCATCGTCACGCTCGGCACGCTGAGCATCTTCACCGCACTGAGCCTGATCTACGCCCAGGGGCAGACGATTACCTTGAACGGCCACAGCTTTCTCACCTGGACCGGCACCACGATCCAAATAGGACGGTTCGGGCTGACTGTCGGAGTGTTGCTGATGTTGTTGCTGTACGTGGGATTCGCCTACGCGCTGCGGCAGACGGCATGGGGGCGACATCTCTACGCCACCGGCAACGATCCAGAGGCGGCGCGGCTGGCCGGCGTGCGCACCAACCGGGTGCTGCTGTCCGCCTACGTCGTCGCGGGCGCGGTGTTCGGGATCGCGGCCTGGATTCTGGTCGGCCGGATCTCCGGCGCCGATCCGAACGCCGGGCTCAACGCCAACCTGGAGAGCATCACCGCCGTGGTCATCGGCGGCACCAGTCTGTTCGGTGGACGCGGCGCGGTCGTCGGCTCGCTGATCGGCGCGTTGATCGTGCAGGTGTTCGACAACGGCCTCGCGTTGATCGGGGTCGACCCCAACTATCAGGTGCTGGCCGTGGGCGTTCTGGTGATCATCGCGGTGGCCGCCGACCAGTGGATCCGGAGCGTGAAGTCATGAGCACGCCGGTGTTGCAGGCCCGGGGACTGGTCAAGATGTTCGGGCACGTGGTCGGGTTGGACGGCGTGGACCTCACGCTGCACTCCGGCGAGGTGCTCGCGGTCATCGGCGACAACGGCGCGGGCAAGTCCACGCTGATCAAATGCCTGTCCGGGGCGATGATCCCGGACGCGGGCAGCATCCTGGTCGACGGTTCGCCGGTCAGTTTCCGCAGCACCCAGGACGCCCGGGCCGCGGGCATCGAGACCGTGTACCAAACGCTTGCGGTCGCCCCGGCCCTGGACATCGCCAGCAACCTGTTCCTGGCCCGCGAACAGCGCCGGCCGGGCATTCTCGGCTCGGTGTTCCGCATGCTCGACACCGGTGGGATGAAGAAGCAGGCCAGCGAGCGCATCGACGAGCTGGGCATCACCACGCTGCAGAACATCAACCAGGCGGTGGAAACGCTGTCCGGCGGCCAACGGCAGGCGGTCGCGGTGGCGCGGGCAGCCGCGTTCGGCAGCAAGGTGGTCATCCTGGACGAGCCGACCGCGGCACTCGGCGTGCGGGAGACCGGTCAGGTGCTCACTCTGGTGCGGGATCTGCGCGAGCGCGGCCTCGGCGTGATCCTGGTCAGCCACAACATGCCCAACGTGTTCGAGGTGGCCGACCGGGTGCACATCCAGCGGCTGGGCCGGTGCGTCGGGGTGGTCACGCCGCAGTCGCACACGGCGGCGGAGGCGGTGGCGATCATGACCGGCGCGGCCCGGTTGGCGGACACCGAACCCGGAGACGGCGCGCGGCAGGCCGATCCGACCGCTGACTCCGGGCGTTCCCGCTGATCGCAATGCATCCTGGTGACACGCGTGCGGCGCGGCCGCGCGCCGGCTCGCAGCGGGCAACGGGAGGACGAGGGTGCATCCAGCGTCGGACTCCGGCGAGCGCCGGGACCGGCCGACCATGCGGGACGTGGCGGCGCTCGCCGGAGTGGGCATCAAGACGGTGTCCCGGGTGGTCAACGGAGTGTCCACGGTCGACCCGGAACTGGCCGAGCGGGTGCGGGCCGCCGCCGCGAAACTGGGCTACCGGCCCAATCTCACCGCGGCCAACCTGCGCCGCACCGGCGGGCGTACCAACACCATCGGGCTGCTGCTGGAGGATCTGAGCAATCCGTACTCCTCGGCGGTGCTGCGCGCGGTGGAGGACTACGCCCGGGACCGCAAGGTGCTGGTGCTGGCCGGCAGCCTGGACGAGGACCCGCAGCGGGAGCGGGAGCTGACCCGGGCGTTGATCGACCGGCGGGTGGACGGGCTGATCATCATGCCCGCGGCGCACGATCACCGCTGGGTGCTGACCGAACAGCTGGCCGGGATGTCGTTCGTGTTCGTCGACCGGCCGCCCTCGCCGCTGTTGGCCGACGCCATCGTGTCGGACAACCGGGGCGGCGCGCGGGCCGCGGTGGAGCACGTGCTGCGGGTGCGGCGGAGACCGATCGCGTATCTGGGCGACGATCTGGGGATTTTCACGGCGCGGGAACGGTTTTCCGGGTTCACCGACGCGATGGACGCGGCCGGGGTGGACGCGACGGATCGGCTGGTGCGGCACGGCCTGCGCACGGCGGAACAGGCCCGGCGGGCCACGCTGGAACTGCTGGACCAGCGGCCGCCGGAGGGCATTTTCACCAGCCAGAACCTGGTGACCATCGGGGTGGTGGAGGCGCTGCACGAGCGCGCCGCGCAGCAGCGGATCGCGGTGGTCGGGTTCGACGACATTCCGCTGGCCACGGTGGTGCGGCCGGGGGTCACGGTGATGGCGCAGGACCCGGCCGCGGTGGGGCGGGAGGCGGTGCGGCGGCTGTTCGATCGGATGGCCGGGGATTCCTCGCCGCCGCGGGTGCACGTGGTGCCGACCCGGCTGATCATGCGCGGCTCCGGCGAGCTCCCTGCGGAATAAGGGAATCCGGGCAACCGGGGGAGCGTTGGCCTGCGCGGTTGCGCGGTTGCGCGGTTGCGCGGTTGCGCGGTTGCGCGGGCGGACGGGTCGGGTCAGGGCCAGATGGAGCTGAGGTGCCAGGGATGGCCACCGGAAGTTGTTTCCAGTGCACCAGGTCGGTGCTGACCGCGTGTCCCCAGGAGATGTTGCCCCAGGCGTTGCCGGACGGGTTGTACTGGAAGAACAGGTGGTACTCGCCGTTGGCGTAGATCAACCCGGTGGGGTCGTTGATCCAGTTTTCGGCCGGAGTGAAGTGGAACTGCGGCCGGTACGGCTCGTGGTAGGCGCGGGAGCGGTGGCGGGTGGCGCCGCCGGGGAGGATCAGGCCGAGGCCCAGCGTCACGGTCAGCAGGGCCACGACCCGGTGCGGTAAGGGAAAACGGGGGCATCCGGACCCTCCCCGGAAGCGGTCAGGCGGTCAGCTCTGCGCTGATTTGACGTTGGAGAACCAGCTTTCCGGGCCGCCGCCGTTGACTCCGACCGAGTCGTAGTACTCCCAGCCGGCCACCCCGGCGAAGTCGGAGTGCTCGCCGACCAGCGACCGGATGGTGTTCGCGAGCGTGCCCGGATCGACGTAGCCCGAGCAGTTGGCCGAGTTGGTCACCGTGCCGGCCACCACGCGGGACGCGGCGAACCCGTTGCCGATCACGCTGTCGTAGTTCGAGGTGTTCGCGAGACTGCCCCAGCCGCAGTAGAACTGCGCGTTGTACCAGCTGATCTGCGAACCCAGGTCGCTTTCCAGCTGTTTGTAGCTGAATCCGCCGGAGAATGCGCTGCCGCCGGACAGATCGGTGGCCACCGGGGCCAGGGTGATCACGAAGGAACTGCCGAAATCGGTGCGCAGCTGGGAAATCAGGTGCTCGGTGTCGGCCAGTGAGAACGTTTCCTCGATGTCCAGGTCGACGCCGTTGAAATGGTAGGTCTGCAGGGTGGTCTTCAACAGGTTGTAATAGGTGTTGAAATCATTGTGCAGGTTGGCGTAGCTGCCCTGCGCGGCCCCGCCGAGCATGGCCTCCACCCGGACGCCGGAGGACTGCAGCGCGGACAGATCGGTCCACATCTGATTGAAGCTGCTGTCCGAGGGCGGCAGGTCGTTGAGGTGCACGGTGCCGTCGCTGTTCAGGTGGAACGCGGCCACCTCGATGTCGGTGGCGATCCCGGCCAGCGGGCTTGGCGAGACGTAGGAACCGTTGTTGGACTGGGTCTGGTAGTAGGCGACCACGTGGCCGTTCGCCGCCGCGGTGGCGCCCGGTGCGGCCAGCACGCCCGCGACGCAGGCGGTGACGACGGCCAGCAGGGCGATCCGGATCCGGCGCGCGGTACGGGACATGCGGCTCTCCTTGATCGGCATCGTGGTCCAGACCACGGTAGGCACCGATCGGCGCGGGCCGCTTCCACTGTGAATATCCTGACCAGTTCTGTCATACCGGATTGAGCACCACGGGCAGCGCGCGATGCCCGTTGGAGATGAACGAGTCGATATGCGCCAGCTGGGACACCGGCACCGCGAACGCCATATCCGGAAAGCGTTCGAACAACGCGGGCAACGCGATCGTCGCCTCCAGCCGGGCCAATGGCGCGCCGAGACAGAAATGCACGCCGTAACCGAACGCGAGGTGGTTCTTCTCGGCCCGGGTCAGGTCGAATTCGTCGGCGTCGGTGCCATGCTGCACCGGATCGCGCCCGGCCGCGGCGTACCCGGCCAGGATCGCCTCGCCCTGGTGGATCACCACCCCGTCGATCGTGATGTCCTCGGTCGCGTAGCGCAGCGGCAGGTGCGCCACCGGGGCCTGCCAGCGCAGCGTCTCCTCGATCACGCCGGTCCAGTCACCCCGCCCGGCCCGCAGCGCGGCCAGCTGCTTGGGGTGGCCCAGCAGCGCGGCGATGGCCTGGTCCAGCAGGTTCACCGTGGTTTCGTGGCCGGCGGCGATGAACAGCAGCAACGTGTCGCCGAGTTCGGCCTCGGACAGCCGGGAGCCGTCGTCCTCGTCCCGGGCCGAGATCAGCGCGCTGGCCAGGTCGTCGCCCGGGGTGGCGCGCTTGCGGGCCAGCAGTTCGGACAGGGTGGCGTACATGCCCTGCTGGCTGGCCAGTGCCTCGGCCGGGCTGCTGGCGGTGCGGAAGATGCCGTCCACCGCACTGCGCAGGGCGGGCCGCAGGTCGTCGGGCAGCCCGAACAGGTGACAGATGACCTCGATCGGGATCGGGTAGGCGAAGCCCTCACGCAGGTCGGCGGCGTGCCCGGGGCGGGTGGCGGCCAGGGTGTCCAGCAACTCGGCGACGATCTCGGTGATCCTGGGCCGCAGCTCGGCCACCCGGCGCGCGGTGAACGCCCTGCCCGCCAGCGCCCGCAGCCGGGTGTGGTCGGGGCCGTAGGCGGTGAACATGTTGCGCACCGACACCCAGGTGTGCAGCGGCCAGTCGGCCGGGATGGCGCCGCCGGAGAACTCCGGCCAGTGCTGCCGGGCGTCCTTGGACACCCGGGGATCGGCCAGCAGCTGGCGGATCAGCCGGTAGCTGGTGACCGACCAGGCCAGCACGTCGCCGGGCAGCCGCACCGGCGTGATCGGGCCGCGTCGGCGCAGTGCGGCGTTTTCGGCATGGATGTCCTGTCCGCTCGGGTCGATGACCAGGGCGTTCGGTTCGCGCTCCATCCGCCTGCTCCCCCAACTCGGCACCGGGATATTGCGACGTCTGGCAACGCTAGGGCGAGGGTGGACGGCCGGGTACCGCCGTCCGCCGCGCCGCCCGGCGACAACAGGCGCAGTCGGGAGCGAACGGTGGAGGCACCCGGCTGGAACGTTCAGCCGACCAGTTTCGGCGAACGCGCCGGCCCGATCCAGCGTTGAGTTCGGTGCTGGTTGACCAGCTCAAGCGGTTCGGCCGGTTCAGGCGACCAGGCTGAGCTGCCATTCCTGGCTGGCCGCGCCGTCGGCCGGTTCCTGCACCACCTGAGCGGCCGCGGCGGTCGAGCCGTTCGCGATGTCCGCCACCAGGCCACTGTTCACGCTGGTCAGCGTGTAGTTGCCAGCGGTCGTGGGGTGCAGTTGCCACTGCTGGTTGGCACCGCCGTTGGCGTCCCAGAGCTCCAGCGCCACCCCGGGCGCGGTGGACACGTTGGGCACGTCCAGCACCTTGCCGCTGGCCACCCCGACCAGCGTCCACGCGCCGTTCGCGGCCGGTTGCAGCGTCCAGCGTTCGTTGGCGCCACCGTGGTAGGGCCACTGGATGATGCCGGCACCATCCGATGTGGACTCGCCGTTGACGTCCATCACCATGCCACTGCCCACGTTGGTCAGCACGTAGCTCGCGCCGGCCTCGGGCACCAGCGCCAGTTTCCAGTCCTGGTCCGGGTTTCCGTTGGCCTGCGCGGCGGTCACCGCACTGCCCGCGCCACCGGAACCCGTTGCCACCAACTGGTTCTGCGGGTCGGCCAGGGTGTAGTAGCCGTCGTTCGTCGGCTGCGCGGTCCATTGCTGGCCCGCGTTCGGCTGCTGGACCAGGTTGCTGCCGGACACCGCGAGGGTCAGGCCGCTGCCCGCGTTGGTCAGCGTGTCGGCGTTGTCATCGTCGCCGAACAGTTGCCACTGCTGGGAAGCCGCGCCGGTGTTCGGGTTCTGCACCACCGTGTTCGACGCCGTGTCCAGCACGTTTCCGGTGGCCCGGTTGATCAGCTGGTAGGTGGCCGAGGCGTGCTGGGCGCCGATCGGGGTGACCGACAGGTTGTCGAAGTCGTCGGTCTGCCAGTCGGCCACGCCGAGCCCGACCTGACCGTTGGCATAACCGGCATCCGTCGCGCTGTCCAGGGTGGCGCCGTCCAGTGCGGCGGTGATCGTGGTGCCCTGGAAGGAAAGCGCCAGCTTGTGCCAGGTCCCGGTGCCCAGCGCGGTGGTGGTGCCGGAGGCCAGGGTGGTGTGCGTGGCGTTGGTGTCGTTCTTCACGATCGACCAGGCGCCGGTGTTGCTGACCTGCAGGTAGTAGGCGTCCAGGCCGGAGACGGAGAACGGGCGCTGGGAGCCGACCCGGCCGAGCAGTTGCACCGAACCCGGTTGTTCCAGCAGCACGTCGGAGGACACGGTGTAGTTGGTCCAGCCCAGGTCGCCGAGCAGCGTGTACGGGGTGGACGGGTCGTCCCAGTTGATCGGCGCGGTCGCGGCCATCTGCCGCACGCACTGCCCGGACCGGCCGCCCGGGCACGGCCGCACCTCGAACGAACCGTTCTGGTCGGACAGGTACCGCGCCTCGCCGCCGGTGGCATCGGCGTCGAAATTGTCGTTGTAGGGCAACGGAAGTGTGGCCTGCGGCGCGCCGGCTGTGGCGCTCTTGCCCTGGCCATCCGTTGTGGTGATGGAGTAGATCCGGCCCGGTTGCAGAGTCAGCGAGAACTTGCCGTTGACCGGCGTGATGTCCGAGCCGCGCACGAAATAGCCGGCCGGGTTGGTGGAGGAGAGGTCGGTGGACCAGACGTGCACGGTGCCGGTGGCCAGGCCGCCGGTGACCGAGAAGTCCGCGGTCTGCGCGGCGGTCGCGGTGGTGGTCTCCAGGATGGCGCTGTAGTCGCGGCCGTTGGGGGATTTCAGGGAAACGTAGCTGCCGTTGGCTTCCTGGCCGCCGAGGTAGCCGCTGCCCGAGTCGAGGAACTGCCAGCCGGGTGCGGTGAACTGGGTGACCTGCGCCGTCGCCCACAGACTCGCGCCGACCGAGTAGTCGGCCGCCCACGGCTGGTTGGCCACCATCAGGCCGGTGGTGTCGTAGCCGAGGTTCGGGTAGATCGCGGCCAGCAAGGGCCAGTTGAGGTAGGCGGTGAACTTCGCGTCGGTGTAGCCGCGGACGATCGAGCGGATCAGCGCCGGGGCGCCGGAGTTGTCGTCCTGCGAGCCGTTTTCGCTGGCCCACAACGGTTTCCCGGTGGCCAGCGCGTTCGGGGTGGTGGAGCAGGTGTCGGCGCTGCCGCCGTCGCCGCCCGCGCACGGGTAGTGCGCGCCCACGATGGAGATGGACTTGGCGAAGGCCGGGTCGGTGGCCATGGCGTCCGCGACCGACCAGTCGCTGTCCGCGCCGACCACCTGGACCTGGCCGTAGCCGTTGGCATTCAGGGCGGTGCGCAGATTCTCGTACCAGGTGGTGTTGTAGCCGCGTTCGTTCCAGCCGCCGAGGTAGTCGATGGTCAGGCCGTTCGAGCGGGCGCAGCCGAGCCAGCTGATCAGGTAGTCGATGGTGTCCTGGGACCAGAAGTCGCCGCCGCCGATCCAGCCCGGCGCGCCCCAGGCCAGGCCGTACAGCTTGATCTGCGGATTGCGGGCCTTGGCCTGCTGCATCAGCCACCACTCGTAGCCGGTGGTGCAGTTCACCACGCCGCGGGTGTGCTCGATGCTGGACTCGGCGCCGTCGGTGGAGTTGGTGTCCCCGCCGATCTCCACCTTGAGGATCTGCAGGTCCGCTCCGTAGCCCGGGGTGAACAGGTAGTCCAGGATCTGGTCGCGCTCCGGCTCGGGATAGTCGGGCAGTAGTCGGGAATTGCCGCCGCCCCCGCTGATCGCGCCGATGCCGTCGAACACCCGCCCGGTGGCCGCGCCGTTCACGGTGACCGCGGTGCCGGTCGCCGCCGGTGTGGCCACCGCGGCAGTTGCGGCGGTGGTTGCGGCGCCGCCGCCGGCCACCAGCACGGCCGTCAGGACAGGAACCAACACCCCACGCCAGTGTCGCGTCACGACCATCACCTTTGATGATTGTTGTTCGATCCTGTTTCGCAGTCTGCTCCCGATCGCTCCGAACTTGTCAAGAATCACCCACCGGATGGAGCAGATCCTTGTCCGGTTTTGGCTTGTTGCATGCTGGAGGAGTGACTGACGCGCGGGAGTGGGGCGAGCCGGAGGTGATCCGGCGGATCTTGGCCGACTGCCGGACCTGGGCGGTGGTCGGGCTGGGGGACAACCCGATGCGGCCGGCCTTCGGGGTGGCCCGGTTCCTGCGACAGATGGGCAAGCGGATCGTGCCGGTGCATCCGGACGCGCCGGCCGTGCTCGGCGAGACGGGCTACCCGACGCTGGCCGACATTCCGTTCGCGGTGGACTGCGTGGACGTGTTCCGGCGGGCGGACGCGGCCGGGCGGTTCGCCGACGAGGCGGTGAAGATCGGGGCCCGGGCGGTGTGGTTCCAGCTCGGCGTGGTCGATTCCGCCGCGTTCGCGCGCACCCGCGCGGCCGGCGTGGACATGGTGATGGATCACTGTCCGCACATCGAATGGCCTCGCTTCGGCCCGATCGGGCACTGATCGCCGGGCCTGATCACCGGACCGGGCCGACACCGCACCCGGGGCTATGATCACCGCTCGTGACAGACACCGGGCCGTCGGCGCAGGCCGCGCAGCAGCCGAGCGACCAGCCGTCCGACCCCGAGCTCACTCCGTCTGCCGAAAGCGGCGACGAGAACGAGAACAAGAGCGACAACGAGAACGACGAGGCCGAGTTCACCAGGAGAGCGCCGGTCAAAGAGCGTCGGCGGGTGCCGTTCTGGGTGGAACTGCCCGCGCTGGTGGCCACCGCGCTGATCCTGACCTTCCTGATCCAGACCTTCGTGGCCCGCGTCTACATCATCCCGTCGCCCTCCATGGAGCAGACGCTGGACGGGCACGACGGGGTCGGCGACCGCATTCTGGTCGACGAGGTGGTCTACGACTTCCACGACCCGCGGCCCGGCGACGTGGTGGTGTTCCGCGGGCCGGACAGCTGGGTGCCGACCGAGTACCAGGTCAGCGCGTCGACGAATCCGGTCCTGCACTGGCTCAAGCAGTTCGGCGCGGCCGTCGGCATCGGCAAGCCCGACGAGTACGACCTGGTGAAACGGGTCATCGCGGTCGGCGGCCAGACCGTGTACTGCTGCGACGCGCAGAATCACGTTGTGGTGGACGGGAAACCGCTGGACGAGCCGTACGTCTACTGGGAACCCGATCGGGGCGGGCCCGCGCAGCAGCTGCGCTTCGCACCGGTGACGATCCCGGCCGGTTACCTGTGGATGATGGGCGACAACCGCAACGACTCCGACGACTCGCGCATCCAGAACGGCGGCGGGATCAACGGGATCGTGCCGGTGGCCAACGTGATCGGCAAGGCCCGCACGATCATCTGGCCGCCCTCTCGCTGGCGGGGCGTCGGTGACGACGACGCTCAACTCCAGGCGCTGGCGCTCCCGGGCTGGACCCAGGGGCTGCCGGCCGGAGTCGGCATCGCCGCAGCCTGGCCCACCCTGTGGCTGGGCCGCAGGGTGGGCCACCGGCTACGTCGATGGCACCGGTCGGCTCAACGGCGCTGACACGACCCTGCAAGCCGTGTGCGTACAGCCGTCGGCCCAAACCGGCCCTCGACTCCCCGGCACCGGATCCTCCGGGCTGCGTGTTGGCACACAGCATGCTTTTCACCTCCGTCGTGGCGTATTGAGCCATATCCGGTCGCGTTAGTATGACGCCTGATCGACCACTCTGGTTCCGTGGGTCTGCCCGATTTCGAATCCGTGTTATCCGGCCTGGTCAGCGGATTGCCCGCGAACCGGTACCAGCACCGCCCAGTCCGGCTTTTCCGGTAGGTCCCGTTCCTGCCAGCCGGCCGGCCATTTCCGATGTGGATGGTCGGTCCTGGTCAGCGCGCCACTCACCGGAACCCTTGTGTGCTCACCGAAGTTGACCTCCTCCTCGAAGCTGGTCTCGCGGAACGACACGTCCGCGCCGTCGCCAACGTCGACCCGCCGGAAGTCGGCCAGGCCGATGAACTTGGCTCGCCGGAAATCCGCCACAGTACGGAATGTGCTACCCCGAAAGGTCGCTGTCTGGTGAAATTCGGTCGAGTTGAACCGGGCCGAACGGACCACACAGTGCGTCATCGCGAAATTCACCAGGGTGGCCCGGGAGAAATTCAGCTCCATGTCCGGCCAATAGCTCTCACCAGGCTTGAGATGAGCGACCAGCACATCCTGGGCGGCTCGCCGGACCTGTTGTTCCTCCGATTGCTCGCCCGCTGACTCGGCTGGCATACGCAGATAGGCGCACAACAGGTTGGCGATCGTCTGCCGATGGGGCGGATTGTGCTGAGCCAGACGCTCCAGCGCGTAGATCCCGGCCAGCCGGACCGGGGCCCGGTCGCTGCCCAACTGGTCGGCCGCCTTGCTGTACAGCTCGGTCACCCGGCGCTCGGCCGCGTCGTGCTCGGTCTGCCGTTGGCCCAGCTCCGTGGACCGCTGCCTGCGCGCGGCCAGCAGCAAGGCCGCGGCCCCGCCGGTGCCGGCCACGATGCTGCCCGCGGTGCGCAGCGCGTCCAGCCGCACCGAGTCGGCCGCGTCGCCGGTGTGGAACGCGCGCAGCAACAGCCAGCTGGCCAGGACGGCGAGCACCGCCAGGCCGACCGCCCAGCCGATGATCGTGGCGGTGGACAGCACGGGTGACTGTTCGGACTTCGCCATTCCCCCGATAATGCCCGAAATTCGCCCACCCGGTGGGCAGAATGGTGATCGTGCGACTCGATGGCATCGGCACGCGGTACGGCTCCGGCCGCTGGGTGCTGTCCGGGATCGATCTGGACATCGACGGCGGAGCGCGGTGGTGTTGCCGGCCGCGGCGCTGACGCTGACCCGGCTGATCGCCGCGCGCCGGGACGCCTGACCCGGGTCGTGGGACCGACACGCGGGCCGGGGCGGTCGCTATACCCTGCCAGGCGGGCCGCGATTCAGCGCCGAACGGGGACCTTGTCGAGGACGCGCAGGCGAGCGAGCGGAGGAAGCCATGTCCGAGCAGGCCCCCTGGTGGCGTGACGCGGTCATCTACCAGGTGTACGTGCGCAGTTTCGCCGACGGAAACGGCGACGGGGTTGGCGATCTGATCGGGGTGCGGGCCCACCTGGACCACCTGGCCGAGCTGGGGGTGGACGCGGTGTGGCTGACCCCGTTCTACCCCTCGCCGATGGCCGATGGCGGCTACGACGTGGCCGACTACCGCGATGTCGACCCGCTGTTCGGGCAGCTCTCCGACGCCGAGGCGCTGATCGCCGATGCCCACGGGCGGGGCCTGCGGGTGATCGTGGACATCGTGCCCAACCACACTTCTTCGGCGCACCAGTGGTTCGCCGCCGCGCTGGCCGCGCCCCCCGGCTCGCCGGAACGGGCCCGCTACTGGTTCCGGGATGGCAAGGGGGACAACGGAGAACTGCCGCCCAACGACTGGGGTTCGCGCTTCGGCGGCCCGGCCTGGACCCGGATCACCGAGGCCGACGGCACACCCGGCCAGTGGTACCTGCACAACTTCGCGCCCGAGCAGCCCGATCTGAACTGGGAGAACCCGGAGGTACACGCGGAGTTCCGGGACATCCTGCGGTTCTGGCTGGATCTCGGGGTGGACGGGTTCCGCATCGACGTGGCGCAGGGCCTCGTGAAGCCCGATGGGTTGCCGGACGTGCGGGTGGGCGAGCCGGATCCGTTGCGCGGCAACGATTCCCTGTCGTTCATGGACCAGGACGGCGTGCACGAGGTGTACCGGGAATGGCGCCGGGTGTCCGACGAGTACGAGGGCCGGATCTTCGTGGCCGAGGCGTGGGTGCACGATCCGGCGCGGCTGGCCCGCTACGTGCGCCCGGACGAGCTGCACACCGCGTTCAACTTCAACTACCTCACGACCTCCTGGTCGGCGCCGGAGTTCCGGGCGGTGATCGAGGAATCGCTGGCCGCGATGGCGCGGGTCGGCGCGTCGTGCACCTGGGTGCTGTCCAACCATGACGTGGTCCGGCACGTCACCCGATACGGCGGCGGCGCGCAGGGCGTGCGCCGGGCTCGGGCGGCCGCGCTGCTCACCCTGGCCCTGCCCGGCTCGGCCTACGTCTACCAGGGCGAGGAACTGGGGTTGCCGCAGGTGACCGATCTGCCGGAGTCGGTGCTGGCCGACCCGGTGTGGACCCGCTCCGGGCACACCGACCGGGGCCGGGACGGCTGCCGGGTGCCGATTCCGTGGTCGGGCACGCAGGACCCGTACGGCTTCGGGCCGGACGGGTCGAAGGCCTGGCTGCCGCAGCCGGACAGCTGGGCGAAGCTGTCGGTGGAGGCCGAGTCGGGCGACGAGGACTCGATGTTGTCCTTGTACCGCACGGCTTTGCGGCTACGCCGCGACAATGACGAGCTCGGCCGCGGCTCGGTGTCCTTTGTGGACATGGAAGAGAGCGGGCGGGTGCTCGTGGTGCGGCTGGGCGACGGGCACGCGGTCACGGTCAACTGCGCCGCCGAGGTGGTTTCCGTTGCCGTGCCGGGGCTTCCCGGCGCGCCGCGGCTGTTGCTGGCCAGCGCGTCCGGCGTGGACTGGGCCGCGGGCACGCTGACCCTGCCGCCGGACACCGCGGCCTGGTGGGCGCTGGGCTGAGTGGGTCCGCCCGGATTTCGTGCCGCCGGCCCGCGCGCATGGAGTCGCCGGCGGCGCTTTCGAGCCGGCAGCGTCGAACGAAACACCGGCGGCCCGCGCGCACGGGGTCGCCGGTCACGTCCGGCTCAGTCGGTCACTGGGCCACTTCCGGGTTGAGGAAGAGCAGGCCGCTGATCCGGCCGTCGGCGTCGAAGCTGATCCGGCCGACCAGCTCGCCCGCCTCGAACGACAGCGGCACGTCCACCACGGTGAAGTCGCCGAGCTGGCGCACCAGCGGTTCGCCGGTGTGCTCGTAGGCGCCGACCAGGCCGACCACCCGGGCCCAGGCCGCGGCCAGGGCGGCGTCGTCCAGCTTCCCGGCCAGGTCCCGGCTGAATCCGCGCCGGGCCCGCGCCCAGTTGTTGGCCTGGATCTCCGCCAGCAGGGCCAGGGCGCGGTCGGCCGCGCCGGGCAGGATGGCCTGGGCCATGGGTATCCCGGTCCGGGGATCGAGGGGGCGGCCGAACCGCTGGAAGGCGGCCTGCCGGCTGGTGCCCAGCACGTCCCCGATCTCCTGCCAGGTGTGACCGGCCGATCGGGCACTGTCCACCGCCGTGCGCAGCGCCTCGTCCGCCCGCTGGGCGCGGGCCCGGGCCTGCGCCACCTCGGCCAGAGGGTCGCCCCGCCTGGTCACGTTGTCAAGAGTGTCTTTACGGACCACGTGCGTCAGGCCGGTCTTGACCGGACCGGCCCGGTGTCTGCGGGCAGCGCTCCGGCAGGTGGGTCCACAGTATCTGCGCTGGCGACCGCGGCCCTGCTGAACTTCGAGCAGTCGCCCGCAGTTCGCACAGCTGGTAACCTCGGTCACGTTGGCCACGGCGTCTTCCTTACTTTTCCGTGCTAGCTCGATCGCACGAAATCTCAAAGCGTGCGGTCGGTCGAGGTAGGGAACGCGCAAAGGGGTACCCAGCTCCGCGACCTGCTGAAACGCGGATGTTAACTATGTCACGCTGGTATTTCCGAATCCCCAGGTGACAGGGTGGGTCCATTTTGGTGCCCAGTGATTATCGCGATTTTCCCTGTTATGTTACCGTGGCATGTCGGAAACAAGCTCGGACCCTGCCGGCGGCGACGCGACTACCAGCGCCGACGTGCTGATCGAAGTGCCCGGCGTTGCCGATGGCAGCGAGCTGTGGAGAATCGCCCGTGACTCGAAGACGCTCGATCTGAACTCGTCCTATGCCTACCTGCTGTGGTGCCGGGATTTCGCGCGCACCACGCGCGTGGCCCGGGTGGGCGGTGTCGTGGCCGGTTTCGTGATCGGCTACGTGCGACCCGACGCGCCGGACACCGTGGTCGTCTGGCAGGTCGCCGTCGACAGCGCGTACCGCGGCGCCGGACTGGCCGCCCGGCTGCTCGACGGCCTGCTCGGCGGCACGGCGGATCAGGGGGTGCGCTACCTGGAGACCACCGTCACGCGGGACAACGTGGCTTCGAACCGAACGTTCACCTCGTTGGCCAAGCGCTGGCAGACCGGTTTCCAGCACACCGAACTTTTTCCGTCCGAGGTGTTTCCCGACGGTCACGACGCCGAATACCTGTACCGCATCGGGCCGGTGAAAGTCACAACCCCGAGGGGACTGAAAGAAAAGTGAACACTTCCGACACGAGCGCCTTCACCACGTGGGAATCCGAGGTTCGCAGCTACTGCCGGAACTGGACGGCCGTTTTTGATCAGGCCAAGGGAAGCTGGCTGACCGACGAGCACGGAAACAAGTATCTGGACTTCTTCGCCGGCGCCGGCGCACTCAACTACGGGCACAACAACCCGATCCTCAAACAGGCGCTGCTGGACTACCTGTCCGAGGACCGTGTGGTGCACGCGCTGGACATGTTCACCGTGGCCAAGCGGGACTTCCTGAACACCTTCGGCGACACCGTCCTCATCCCGCGCGGGATGGACGACTACAAGCTGATGTTCCCCGGCCCGACCGGCGCCAGCGCCGTGGAGGCCGCGCTGAAGCTGGCCCGCAAGGTGACCGGCCGGGAGTCGATCATCAACTTCACCAACGCCTTCCACGGTATGAGCCTTGGCGCGTTGTCGGTCACCGGTAACTCGATGAAGCGCGGCGGCGCCGGAATTCCGCTGGTGCACGCCACCCCGATGCCGTTCGACAACTACCTCGACGGCAAGACCCCGGATTTCCTGTGGTTCGAGTCGCTGCTCAACGACAGCGGCAGCGGGCTCAACCAGCCGGCCGCGGTGATCGTCGAGACGGTGCAGGGCGAGGGTGGCCTGAACGTGGCGCGCATGGAATGGCTGCGCGGCCTTTCCGAACTGTGCCAGCGGCACGAAATGCTGCTCATCGTCGACGACGTGCAGATGGGCTGCGGGCGGACCGGCCCGTTCTTCTCCTTCGAGGACGCCGGTATCAAGCCGGACATCATCTGCCTGTCCAAGTCCATCGGCGGCTACGGCACCCCGATGGCGGTCACCCTGTTCAAGTCGGAGTTGGACGTGTGGGAGCCGGGCGAGCACAACGGCACCTTCCGCGGCTACAGCCCGGCCTTCGTCACCGCGACCGCGGCGTTGAAGACCTACTGGAGTGACGAGGCGCTGCAGCAGTCCACCCTGGCCAAGAGTGAGCAGGTCAACGAAGCACTGGACCGGATCGCCATGCACACCACCAGCGCCGAGATCACGGTGCGGGGTCGCGGTCTGGCCAAGGGCCTTGCCTTCGCCAACGGCGAACTGGCGGGCAAGGTCACCACCGCCGCGTACGAACGCGGCCTGTTGGTGGAGACCTCGGGACCGGACAGCGAGGTGGTCAAGTTGCTGCCCGCGCTGACCACCACCGAGGAGGAGCTCGCCGACGGACTCGGCCGCCTGTCCGACGCGGTGGCCGCGATCTGCTGAGGCCCTGACCTGCACAAGCACCGGCGGGGAGCGCCGGTGCTTGCGCAGGCCCATGTCGCCGAAGTGGATCACGACAGAAGGAGGCACAAGGATGATCGTTCGGTCTCTGCAGGAGGTCACCGACACCGATCGGGACGTCATTACGCCGAACTGGCGAAGTAAACGGATCGTGCTGGCCCAGGACAACCCCACGTTCTCGGTGCACGAGACGGTGCTGAACGCGGGCTCGGTCAACGACTTCTGGTACGCCGAACACGTCGAGGCGGTCTTCGTCGTCGCCGGCGAGGGTGAGCTGCTGGACAAGGAGACGGGCGTCACCTACCAGCTCGCGCCGGGCAGCCTGTACCTGCTCAACGGCCATGAGCACCACCAGCTGCGGCCCAAGACCGAGATGCGCACCATCTGCGTGTTCAACCCGCCGGTGACCGGGCAAGAGGTGCACGACGACGAAGGCCGCTACCCGGTGGTCAAGCTGGGAAGCTGAGGAAGGTTTCATGACCGCAGTTGAGAGTCCGACCCAGGACGACTATCCGACCCGCCTCTCCGGGCCGGCCGCGACGATGCCGCGGATGGACCCCACGGTGTGGTCGGAGGGCACGGAATACGCCGCCGGACCGCTCAGTCCCGGTGAGGTGGCCAGCTACGACGCCAACGGTTTCCTGATCACCGAGGGGCTGTTGTCCGTCGCCGAGGTGACCAGCTACCAGAAGGAGCTCAACCGGCTGGCCGCCGACCCGCGGCTGGGCGGGGACGAGCGGGTCGTGGTGGAGAAGTCCTCGGCCGAGGTCCGGTCGATCTTCGACGTGCACAAGATCAGCCCGCTGATCGAGCAGTTGGTCCGTGACCCGCGGGTGCTCGGGCGGGCCCGTCAGGTCCTGGGTTCCGAGGTGTACCTGCACCAGTGCCGGGTGAACTACCTGCCCGGCTTCAAGGGCACCGGGTTCTACTGGCACTCGGATTTCGAAACCTGGCATGCCGAGGACGGCATGCCGAAACCGCGGGCGTGCAGCATCTCCATCGCGCTGACCGACAACCACCCGTACAACGGCGGCCTGATGGTGCTGCCCGGTTCGCACCGAAGCTTCGTGTCCTGCATCGGCGAGACGCCCTCGGATCATTACCAGAACTCCCTGCAGGAGCAGGAGATCGGTGTGCCGAGCAAGGATCAGATCGCCGAGCTGACCGCGGAGCACGGAGTCGACCAGTTCACCGGACCGGCCGGTTCGGCGCTGCTGTTCGACAGCAACATCATGCATGGCTCGGGCAACAACATCACTCCGTACCCGAGGTCGAACATCTTCATGGTGTTCAACAGTGTGGACAACGCACTGGTCGCACCGTTCGCGGCGCCCGCGCCGCGGCCGGAGTTCATCGCCAGCCGGGACTTCACTCCGGTGACGCGCTGATCGTCCGGTAGATCGGTCAAGCGGTCGCTTGCCCTTGTAACCGGTCGGGTGCGTTCTGTTAAGGTAGGCGCACTTCCACGGTGCATGATCAAGAGCAAGCCGGAGTTTCGCTCGGGGTGAACCCCGGACTGCTGTTGACCACGACGTGGAACAGGCTCCGGGGGTCCGGATCGGGACTGGACCCCCGGAGCCATCCCATGTCCAGGCCCGTTGCGCGCCACGGAAACCCCGGATCCCCGCGTCTGGCCCAGTTCCACCGCGTCCGTCCAGTCCATCCGGTTACGCCAACCGGTTGACGCGATCCGTATCGGGTGTCCCCGCCCGACCGGCTTCCGTAGTTTGGGGCCGGATGTCGGCCCGGCCCCCGGGCGGCCGGCGTGGGGGATGGCGCGGAGGCGTGCATGGCGAAGCCGGACAACCCGGAGACTTCCGAAAACGGTGACAGAACCGGACTTCCGGCCGGGCGAGCCGACGACGGGTTGCGGCTGCGGGTACTCGGCCCGGTGACCCTGTCCGCGGACGGACGGTCCCTCGTGGTGGGCGGGCCCGGTGCGCGCGGGCTGTTACTGCTGCTGGCGCTGGGCGTCAACCAGGTGGTGTCCATGGCGCGCATCGTGGACGGACTGTGGGGCGATCACCCGCCGGCCAGCGCGCGCACCATCGTTCATGGATATGTGTCGAGGTTGCGGCGCACCCTGTCCGACGCCGATCCGGGCGGGCGGGTCGCGCGGATTCGCACCCAGCCGCCCGGGTACGCGCTGGAACTGGACGAGTCGCACATCGACCTGTTCACCGCGCGCCGGTTGCTGGTGGCCGCGCGGGGCAATCCGGCGGCGCGGCGGGCGGAACTCCTTCGGGCCGCGGCCGATCTGTGGAGCGGGCCGACCCCGGTCGAACCGCCGGTCAGCGCGGTCGTGGTGGAGATCGACGATCTGCGCCTGGTGATCACCGCCGAGCGCATCGAGGCCGAACTGGAACTGGGCCGGCACGCCGAACTGGTCGGCGAGTTGCGCCGGCTGGTGCGCGCCCACCCGTTCGACGAAACCCTTGTGGGCCAACTGATCCGCGCGTTACACGGGTCCGGGCAACGGGCCGAGGCGCTGGAGCGCTACGCCGAGTTCCGCCGCCGGGTGGCCGACGAACTCGGTATCGACCCCGGGCCGCGACTGCGCCAGCTGCACGCGATGCTGCTGCGCGACGAGCTGACCCCGGTGCCGGACGCGCCGGTGGTCGCCGAACCGGTGCCCGCGGCCGCGCACCGGCCGCCGGTGCCGGCCCAGCTGCCCCCGGCGACCTCGGCCTTCATCGGCCGGGAGCCGGAACTGGCCTGGCTGGACCGGTTGCCCGCGGCGCGCACCGGCGCGGCCCCGGTGCTGGCCGTGTTGTCCGGGCCGGCCGGGGTGGGCAAGAGCGCGCTGGCGATCACCTGGGGGCACCGGTCGGCCGCGGTGTTCCCGGACGGGGTGTTGTTCGCCGCGCTGGGCGGCTCGGCCCCCGGCCATCCGCCGCGCTCCGCGGTGGAAGTGTTGCCGCGCTTCCTGTTGGCGCTGGGCGTGCCCGGGGTGGACCTGCCCGACGAGCCGGACGAGCAGGCCGCGCTGTACCGGTCGCTGCTGGCCAACCGGCGGATGCTGGTGGTGCTGGACGATGTGCGCGACTCCGAGCACGTCCGGCCGCTGCTGCCCGGCGGGCCGGGCTCGCTGGTGGTGGTGACCAGCCGGCGGCGGCTGGACGGGCTGGTGGCCTCCAGCGGGGCGCGCCGACTGATGCTCGGGCCGCTGCCGGACGAACCGGCGGCCACCCTGATCGCCGACACCGCGGCCGAGGCCGGGGTGTCCATGTCCGGGGAGCAGGCCGCGGAATTCGCCGCGCTGTGCGGAAATCTGCCGTTGGCGCTGCGCGTGGTGGCCGCCCGGCTGGCCGCCCACCCGACCCGCTCGGCCGACGGGCTGTTGTCCGAACTGGCCGATGAGCGCACCCGGTTGGCCGCGCTGGACATCGAGTACGCCGACACCAGCGTGCGGGCGGCGCTGGACGTGTCCTACCGGGGTCTGCACCCGGCGATCGGCGGCGCGTTCCGGATGCTGGGTCTGGTGCCCGGGCCCAGCGTCGATCCGTATGTGGTGGCCGCGTTGTGCGACACCGATGTGCCCGGCGCGGCCCGGCGGCTCCACGCACTGGCCGAGGCCAACCTGATCGAGGAGACCGGCGAGCAGCGCTACGCCATGCACGACCTGGTTCGCTTGTACGCCAAGGAACTGGCCGCGACCGACCGGCAGGAGGCGCACCGCGGGTACGCCGCCGACCAGGCCGCGCGCCGGTTGCTGGCCTACTACCTGGCCACCTGCGACCAGGCCCGGCGGCTGCTCTACCCGCCCCGCGACGACCTGGACTTCGCCGCACAGCACCGCAGGCCGGCCCGGCCGGTGCTGGCCCGGGCCGAGCACGCGCTGGCCTGGTTCGAGGCGGAGTGGGTCAACCTGACCGCGCTGCTGGACGCCACGGTCGCCGCCGACCGGCACGCCGAGGCCTGGCAACTGGTGGCGCTGGGCTCGCACTACCTGACCACCCGGGGCCGGTATCCGGAGTGGTCGCACTGGGCGCACACCGGACTGGCCTCGGCCCGGGCCGCCGGGGATTCCTCGGGCGAGGCGCTGATGCTGATCGTGCTGGCCACCGCGCGTACCCGCTACGGCCAGGCCGCCGACGCGCTGGCCGACGCCCGCAACGCGTTGCGGGTGGCCACCGAACTGGGCGACTCCCGGTTGATCCGCACCGCGCTGGGCAATGTGGCGGGCGGGCTGTACTGGCAGGGCCGGCTGCCCGAGGCGCTGGCCTGCGACCAGGAGTCCTACCGGTTGTCGGTGGCCGCGGACGACCGGATGGGGCAGGCCCACGCGCTGAACAACATGGCCCAGGTGGAACGGGAACTGGACCGGCACACCGAGGCGGCCGAACATGCCCGGGCCGCGGCCGAGTTGTTCGCCGGCATCGGCGACGACGGGCACCATCTGATGGCGCTGAACAACCTGGTCGAGCTGCACCTGGACGCGGGCCGGGCGGACGAGGCCGAGCCGTTGGTGCGCCAGGCTCTTGTGCTGTCCGCGACCGGGCGGCCGGACCTGCAGCAGGCGTTCGCCCGGGAGCTGCACGGCCGGGTGATGCTGGCCAAGGGGGACCCGGGCGCGGCCGAGGAACTGCGGGCGGCGCTGGCGCTGACCGAGTCGCTGGCCGCGCCGCGGGCGGCCCAGTTGCGCGAACTGGTCGCCGGTCTGCCGGAAAACGGCAGGTCGTGAGCTCGCCGTTCACCTGGTTAGCAAACAGTTAGTGCACGTACAGGCGGGACTGCCAGGGTGGTCGGCGTCGGGAATTCATCCGTCCCGGCACCCGGGCGGCCCTGGGGCCACATGGGAGTCGGCCGCCCGGGGTCCGGCCCGGTCGGTGCCTGTTGGGGGAGGTGCCGACCGGGTCGATGTCCTTTCCGGCTCACTTTCGGGGCAGGGGCGTGAGTTCCGGGCGCTTGGGGGCCAGATCGTCGCCGGAGGAGCGGCCGCGCAGGTGGCGGCTGATCCACGGGACGAAGTGCTGCCGGGTCCATTCCAGGTCCGAGCGGCGCAGATCCAGCCAGGCCGGGCGGGGCGCGTCCGGCCACGGCTCGTCCCACCGGCCGTCGCGATCGGGGTCCACGGTCACCCCGAGCACGCCCGCGGCCCGCAGCGCGACCCGCTGGTGACCCTCGGAGGAGAGGTGCAGCCGGTCGTCGCTCCACGCCCGCGGGTGGTGCAGCGCGGCCATCGACCACAGGTCCACCACGTAGACGTCGTGCCGGTCGGCGATGGCCCGCAGATGGCCGTTGTAGGTGGCCACCCGGCCGCGGACCCGGCGTAGCACCGGGGTGTCCCGGGTGTCGAAACCGGTGAACAGCACCACGTCGCTGCCGGCCGCACGGAGTTCGGCGACCGCGTCGTCGACCACGCCGGCCAGGGTGTCCGGGTCGCCGCCCGGGCGCAGGATGTCGTTGCCGCCCGCGCAGAAGGTGACCAGGTCGGCATGGGTTTCCAGGGCGTAGGGGAGCTGGTCGGCCAGCACCTGGTGCAGGTACTTGCCGCGCACCGCGAGGTTGGCGTAGCGCAGGCCGGGGGCGTCCCGGGCGAGTAGTTCGGCCAGGCGGTCGGCCCAGCCGCGGAAGGTACCGTCGGGCCCGGGGTCGTTGAGCCCCTCGGTGAAGCTGTCCCCGATGGCCACGTAGTTCTGCCAACTGTGCACCGTATGTCTCCCCGCCTGCTGGTCGTGCTGGCCGCGCATGTGCTTCGCGTCGGTCAACAACTGTATAGCCCAGCTAATTGAAAGTGAATTCGCGGGTTATTTTCATTGTATACTGTCTTAATGTCAGAAGTTCACTGGACGAGAGGGCTGGTTGCCAGTAACTTCGTAATGGTCTGGACCAATCGGGAGGACCGTTGGACACCCTGATCGGGGCGCGGCGCGCGCTCATCGACGGCGTCATCACCGGCCCGGCGCTGGTGCGAGTGCGGGACGGCCGCATCGCCGACGTGCGGGTCGATCCCGCCGCCCTTGAGCGGGCGGACATCCCGCTGACCGGCCTGCTCACCCCCGGCCTGGTGGACATCCAGGTCAACGGCGCGTTCGGAGTGGACTTCGCCGAGGCCGACGCCGAGCGGATGCGGCACGTGGCCGTCCACCTGCCCAGCACCGGGGTGACCCGGTTCCTGCCCACGCTGATCACCGCGCCGGTGCCGGTGATCCTGGCCCAGGCCCGGGAGGTGCTGACCGCCTCGGCCGTGCTGGACGCGGACGGCGCCGCGCGGCCGCTCGGCGTGCACCTGGAGGGGCCGTTCCTGTCCCCGGTGCGGCACGGCGTGCACGATCCCGCGCTGATGCCCGACCCGACACCCGAGCTGGTCGGCGAGATTCTGGCCGACGAGCAGGTGCGGGCTGGGCTGCGGATGATCACCCTGGCGCCGGAACGGCCCGGTGGTCTCGCTGCGGTGACCCGGTTCGCCGAGGCGGGCGTGCTGGTGTCGGTGGGACACAGCGACGCCACCGCGGAGCAGACCCGGCAGGCCGCGGACGCCGGGGCGCGGATGATCACCCACCTGTTCAACGCGCAGCGCGGGCTCAATCACCGGGAGCCTGGTGTGCCCGGGGCGGCGCTCAACGACCCGCGGTACTCGATCGGGCTGATCGCCGATCTGGCCCATGTGGCGCCGGACGTCTGCCGGCTGGTGTTCACCGTGGCGGCGGGGCGGATCGCGCTGGTCACCGATGCGGTCGCCGCGGCCGGGATGCCCGCCGGGCGGTATCAGCTGGGCGGGGCGGATGTGCTGCTGACCGAGGAAGGGGTGCCGCGGTCGCCGGACGGGACCATCGCCGGGAGCGCGCTGACGCTGGACCGGGCCGTGCGGAACATGGTGTCCATCGGGGTCGATCCGGCCATTGCGTTGACCGCGGCCACTCGGGTGCCGGCTGACACGATCGGGGAGCCCGGGCTGGGGCGGCTGGAAGAGGGGGCCGTGGCGGACCTGGTGTGCTGGGACGGCTCCATGCGGGTGGAGCGGGTGTGGATCGACGGTCGTACGGTGGAGCGGACCGTAGCCGACGATGCGGTGCCGGCTTCTTCCTGAGCTTCTACACTCGGCCACGCTTGGTTGTGATGGCGCGGCCGAGGGGTTTGGGAGGGGTTGTGGCGGAGACCAGGAAGCCGAACAAGCTGGTTGTCGTGGGTGTGCTGGTGGTGCACTCGGTGGTTGCCGCGGTTACTTGGCGGGATTTGCGCAGTCGCCCGGCCGAGCGGATCCGGGGGCCCAAGCGCATCTGGCAGATCGCCAGTGCGGTCAACACGCTGGGGTCGATTGCTTATTGGGTGGTGGGGCGAAAGCGCTGATCCTGCCGCGCTGGAGCTGGTTGCGTTGGCTGGGCGGGGTTTCGGCCTCGCCCACCGGCCCGGAACCCCCTCTTTTTCGGAGTGGTCATGCTCGGCAGCAACGCGTCGATGGCGCTGCGCGATGCTTTCCCTTGAACCGGCCCTTGTTCAGCGGGTTTTGGTGATCTTGTTGAGGCCGCGGGGTTGGTCGGGGTCGCCGCCTCGGGCCAGGGACAAGGCCAGGGCCAGTTGCTGGATGGGCAGGATTTCCAGGATGGGGGCCACTTCTTCGGCACTGGGGGCCACGTCGAGCCAGGTTGTGCCGGGCATTTCGGCCGCGGCCGAGCCGACCGCCAGGACGTCGGCTCCGCGCTGGTGGACGGTGGTCAGGACCTCGCGCATGGCGTCGGCGCCGGCACCTCGGCTGGTTACCGCCAGGACGCCGGTTTCGGAGTCGACGGCGGCCACCGGGCCGTGCAGCAGGTCGGCGCCGCTGTAGGCGCGCGCGGAGAGGTAGCTGGTTTCGGCCAGTTTCAGCGCGGCTTCCAGGGCGCTGGCCAGGGAGTAGCCGCGGCCGGTGGTGACCATGCGATCCACGTAGCGGTAGCGCTGGGCGGCTTCCTCGGCGCCCGCGGCCGAGCCGGACAGGGTGCCCCGGGCGAGGTCGCCGATCTCGGCGACCGCTTTGCCGTCACCGCCGCGGACGGCGTCGACCAGGAGGTACAGGCCCAGCAGGGTCGCGGTGTAGCTCTTGGTGGCGGCCACCGCGAGTTCCTTGCCCGCGTGCACGTCCACCGCAAGTTCGGCCACGGAGTTGAGGCCGGAGTCGGCGGTGTTGGTGACCGCGACGGTCAGGGCGCCCTGGCGCCTGGCCGCCTCGGTGACCTCGATCAGATCGGGGGAGCCGCCGCTTTGGCTGACGGTCACCATCAGCACGTCCGAGAGATCCGGCCGGGCGCCGTAGAGGGTGGTGGTGGAGGGGGAGACCAGGCCCGCCGGCAGCTGCAGGAGCACTTCGATCAGGTACTTGGCGTAGAGGGCGGCGTGGTCGCTGGAGCCGCGTGCGGCCAGCAGGGCGAACTTCGGTTTGCGGGCCGCGACCCGCTCGGCGACCTGGGCGATCCCGGCCCGCTGCTCGACCAGCCCGGCCAGGATGTCCGGCTGGGCGGCCACCTCCGCCGCCATCAACGCGCCTCGCTGCTGGCTGTCCCGACCGGTCACCGTGTCCTCCGTGCTCGTCGTGTCGTCCCTGCCCTGCCGACAGCATGACACGGCCGGCCGGGCATGAGGTCTAGACCAATTGTACCCGGCCGGCCGGTTTGTTTCAGCCCTTGACGGCGCCCGCGGTCATGCCGCCGACCAGGTTTCGTTGCACCACGAGGAAGAACACCAGCACCGGGATGGTGAACAGGGTCGACGCGGCCATCGAACCGCCCCAGTCGGTGCCGAACGCGGTCTGGAAAGTGGCCAGCCAGACCGGCAGCGTGTAGTGCGAGGAATCCTGCATCAGCACGAACGCGTACAGGAACTCGTTCCACGCGGTGATGAACGCGTACACAGACGTCGCCACCAGGCCCGGCCCGAGCAGCGGGAAGGTCACCCGCCAGAACGCGCCCCAGCGGCCCGCGCCGTCGACCTGGGCGGCTTCTTCCAGGTC
Organism: Pseudonocardiaceae bacterium; assembly: GCA_035551355.1. Lineage (GTDB taxonomy): Bacteria > Actinomycetota > Actinomycetes > Mycobacteriales > Pseudonocardiaceae > DATATV01. Next base: position 40,697 of record DASZNF010000137.1, read on the forward strand.
AGCGGGAATCCCGTTGATGAACCCGCGCAGCGTCCACACCGTGAACGGCAGCGTGCTGACGAAGTAGATCAGCAGCAGCGAGGTCAGCTTGGTGTCCAGGTTGAACTGGCGCATCAGCAGGTACATCGGGATCAACAGCGCCTCGAACGGCGCCAGCTGTGCGCACAGCACCAGCATCAGGAACCCGCGCTTGCCCCGGAACCGCATGCGGGACAACGGAATCGCAGCCAGGAGCCCAGCGACCAGCGCGCAGGCCAGCGCGCCGAGGGTGACCATCAGGCTGTTGCGCAGATAGATCCCGAAACCCGGTTTCTCCACCGCGTCGACGAAATGCGAGAAGGTGAGGTGCACCGGGAACAGGTCGTAGCTGGTGGTGATGATGTCCCCGCGCGGTTTCACCGCGGAGCTGATCATCCAGTAGGTCGGGAAGGCGAACACCACGGCGACCGCCAGTCCGGCCACCGACACGCTGATTCGCTTGGTACGACTCATATCTCGACCTCCTGAGCCCGCACCAGCAGCCGGATGTACTGCGCGGTGACCGCGATGATGATCAGGATCATCAGCACCGACACCGCGGCCGCCACCCCGTAGTGGTGGCCGGAGATGCCGTCCAGGTACTGCAGCACCGACAACGTGGTGCTGCCGCCGTCCGGGCCGCCGTTGCGGATCACCCACACCTGGGTCAGCACCTTGAAGTCCCAGAGGATCTCCAGGAACACGGTGATCATCACGATCGGCTTGAGCGCGGGCCAGGTCACCGCGCCGAACGCCTGCCGCGGCTTGGCCCCGTCGATCGAGGCCGCCTCGTACAGATCGGCCGGAATGGTCAGCAGGCCCGCGTAGATGGTGAACGCGGCGAACGGAATCCCTTGCCAGGCCAGCAGAATCACGATGATGGTCAGGGTGGAGGGCCCGGTGGAGAACCAGTCGTAACCGGTGAAACCGTGCAGTCCCAACGCGACCAGCGTCTTGTTCAGGATGCCGTAGTTCTGGTCGAAGATCCACTGGAACACCGTGGTGGCCGAGATGACCGGCATCGCCCAGGCCAGCAGCAGGGCGATCTGCATGATCATCCGCACGACCTTGCCCGCGTGCCGCATCAGCTGCGCGGTCACCAGCCCGCCGAGCACGATGGACGCCACGCAGGCCGCGGTGAACACCAGGGTGCGCACGGTGATGGTCCAGAAGTCCGGATCGGACAGGATCTCCCTGTAGTTGGCGAACCCGACCCACACCGTCTCGTGCCGCACCAGCTGCCCCAGGTCCAGCTGCTGGAAACTGGTGATGACCACCGTCACCACCGGGTAGCCCAGCAGCGCCAGGATGGCCAGCACGGCCGGCGCGAGCAGCAGGTAGGGCAGGACCTGCCGACGCGCCCGAGGCCGGCGCGACGGCGCCGGCCTCCTGCGTTGGTCCCGCGCTGCCGGGGTGGTGTTCCGCCCCGGCAGCACGGCGTTCGTGTCGACGCTCATCTCAGCCTTGGACTAGCTGGAGGTGAGGATCTTGGTGAGAGCCGAGTTGGCGTCCGACGAGGCCGCGGCCACCGTCTTCTGCCCGGACAGCACCGCGGTCAGCATGTCCTTGAGCGGGTTGTCCCCGTTCTCCACGGTCGCCCAGTTCGGGGTGATCGGGGTGACCTTGCCGCCCGCGCTGGCCGCCTTGGCCATGGCCGGGCCGACCACGTTGGCATCCAGCGCGCTGGTGTCGGTCGAGGTGCCGGGCACCGCGCCGGACGCGGCCAGCATGTTCTGGTACTTGCTGCCCGACATCAGGGCCAGGTAGGCCTCGGCGGCGTCGGTGTTCTTGCTGCCCGCCGCGATGGCCAGGTCCGAGCCGCCAAGGAACACCGGCGCGGTCCTGCCGTCGGTCCTGGACGGAATCGGGAACGCGCCCAGCTGGCTGGCCAGGGCCGGATCGTCCTTGACCACACCGGCCTCCTCCCAGGGCAGGCTGATCATCATCGCCACGTGCCCGCCGTTCTGGGCGAACACATCGGACTGCTGCGGCTTGGCCTCGTCGGTGTCCTTGGCCGCGGTGGTGCCGGAGGCCTGGTAGAGCTGCTGGTAGAACTTGATCCCCGCCTGCGCGGCCGGCGTGTCCAGCGCGCCCGACCAGTGCCCGCCGGAGTCGGCGGCCACGTCACCGCCCTGGTCCCAGATGAACGACAGCAGCGTGTACCACTCCTGGCCGGGCAGGTAGAGCGACTGGAAGCTGGGGTCGCTGGCGTAGGCCTGCTTGAGCTTCTGAATGTCGGCCAGCCACTCGTCGTTGGACGTGGGCGCGGCGGTGATGCCGGCCTTGGCGAACATGTCCTTGCGGTAGATGACCGTGCGGTTGGCCGCGTAGAAGGGGATCGCGTACTGCTTGTTGTCGTAGGCGCCGGAGGTCTTCAGAGCGGACAGCCACTGGTCACAGTGGAACGCGTTGCTCACCGAGGTCAGATCGGCCAGCGCGCCGGACTGGGAGTACTGCACGGCCTGGGTGTTGCCCAGTTCGACCACGTCGGGCGGGTTGGAGCTGGACAGCGCCTTGGCCAGCTTGTCGCCGATGCCGTCCCATTCCTGGACCTGGTAGTTCACCTTCCAGCCCGGGTACTGCTGCGCGAACTCGGCGTTGAGCTGGTTGGTCATGGCGGTGGGGGCCGAGCCGTCCATCAGCCAGACGGTCAGCGTGCCCGAGCCGCTGGGCTTGGGTGCGGTGGTGCTGCCCGAGCAGGCGGGGGCCTGGGGAGCGCCCGCGGCGTCGGTGCTGGAGGTGCTGGTACTGCCGGAACTGCCGCAGCCGGCGAGCAGGACCCCGGCGAGCAGGCAGGGGGCTAACAGCGGCAAACGCCTCATAGCGTGCTTTTCCTTCCCGTCCGGTCCGGCCACGAGGACTGTCCGAACTGGTTTAGACCATTGCGGACCAGAGTGGTCCACACCACATGAGGTGTCAAGCAAAAGGTTTGTTTCGGGTGTCCCGTACCGCGGGACAGCGCTCCGACAGGGCATCCTTGACAGGGACCAAGCGCACGGAGGTGACCATGCTCGAAACGTCGTCGGTGTCCGGAAGTGTCGACGCCGCGTCACGGTCGCGGGTGCAGCGCGAGCCGAAGTACTGGGGGCTCAAGCGGCACCTGCTCGACCTGCTGCGATCCATGCCGGCCGGATCGCCGATACCAACCGAACGATCATTGGCCGCGGACTTCGATGTCTCGCGAACGACAGTGCGGCAGGCGCTGGCCGAGCTGACCGTGGAGGGCCGGCTGCTGCGGGTGCAGGGCAAGGGCACCTTCGCGGCCGAGCCCAAGGTGGCCCAGCGGCTACAGCTGTCCTCCTACACCGAGGACATGAAGGCGCAGGGCCGCCAGCCCTCGTCCAAGCTGCTGGAGATCTCCGAGGAGCCGGCCGACCTGGAACTGGCCCGGCTGCTGGGCGTGCGGGCCGGCGGGAAGGTGCTGAGGCTGAACCGGCTGCGACTGGCCGACGGCGAGCCGATGGCACTGGAGACCACGCACCTGCCCACCGGCCGGTTCCGCGGGTTGCGCCGGTACGTGACCAGCGGCGGTTCGCTCTACGAGGTGTTGCGCGAGCGCTACAACACCGAGATGGGGCACGCCGAGGAGACCATCGAGACCGCGCTGGCCAGCCCGGCCGAGGCCGAGCTGCTTGGCGCGGACGTGGGATTGCCGATGCTGTTGCTGTCCCGGCACTCCTTCGACACCGACGGCCAGCCGGTGGAGTGGGTGCGTTCGGTGTACCGGGGGGACCGGTACAAGTTCGTGGCCAGCCTCAACCGTCCCTGAGCGCGCCGGTCACGCGTCGCGCAGGATCTCGTCGAACAGCGTGGGATCGATGTTGCCACCGGAGACGACCGCCACCGTCCGTCCGACCGGCAACGCACCAGCCCGGTACAAGTAAGCCGCCACCGAGACCGCCCCGGCTGGTTCCGCCACCAGCCGGGCGCGCCGGGCCAGAATTCCCACCGCCGACCGGATCTCGGCCTCGCTGACCGTCAGCACCCCGGCCAGCGTGGCTTTCAGGTGCGCGAAGGTGAGTTCGGACGGTTCGGCCCGCAGCCCGTCGGCGATGGTGCGCACCCGCTGCTCGGCGGGCCAGTGCACCTGGTGTCCGGCGTGGAAGCTCGCCGAGGTGTCCCCGGCGAGCTCGGGCTCGACGCCGAAGATCGCGGCGTTCGGGCAGAGCTCGCGGATCGCCACGCCGATGCCCGAGGCGAGGCCACCGCCGCTGATCGGTACCAGCACGGTGGCCACGTCGGGGGCGTCCTCGGCGATCTCCAGGCCGATGGTGCCCTGACCGGCGATCACGTCCGGGTGGTCGAACGGCGGGACCAACGTGGCGCCGCGCTGCCGCACGAGCTCGTGGGCCACGCGTTCCCGTTGGTCCAGCGGGACCAGCACCACCTCGGCGCCGAGCGTCTTGGTGGCGGCGATCTTGAGTTCCGGCGCGGTGTCGTCGATGACGATGACCGCCGGGACGCCCGCGGTCCTGGCGGCGTAGGCAACGGCCTGGGCGTGGTTGCCGCTGGAGTAGGCGACCACGCCCGCCTTGCGCGCGGAGGGCGGGAGCGCGGCGAGCGCGTTGTAGGCGCCGCGCACCTTGAACGCGCCGATCGCCTGCAGATTCTCGGGTTTCACCCACAGCGGGCGGTCATCGTTCCCCCATGGGCACGGCAGCAGCGGGGTGCGTACGACGGAACCGTTGATCCGTTCGGCCGCGTTTCGAATGTCGGAAACGGTGACAAGTTCCATGTGAGGATCTTCCTTTGTCCACAATGGATTACTGGGTTTCGGGTGGTGCTGCTCACCATTGGTGAACCAGGGGAGTCATCGAGGCGTCTGTCACGTTGGGACAGGCGGGAGGAAAACACGGCTCGCACAGGTAATTCAGGGACCATGGCAACGCAGACCACGAAAACCGAGGAGAAAACCAACAAGGGGATCGGGCTCACCCCGATCCAGCTGATCGCGTCGACGCTGGCCGCGATCACCGCCGCGTTCCTTGGCTCGACCCTGGGGGTGGCGGGCACCGTGATCGGCGCCGGCGCCGCGAGCCTGGTGTCGACCGTGGGCAGCGCGCTGTACCAGCAGTCGCTGGCCCGCGCGAGCAGCAGGCTGCGGTCGCGGGTGACCGCGGTGCGCAGGCACGAGCCCATCCGGGTCGAGGAGCCCGGCGGGCAGCCCCCGCAATCCACCAGTGGCGACGGGCCGACCAGGAAGTTCACCCCGGTCACCGCGGCGAACCCGGCGAATTCGGGGAGCTCGGCGAACGCGCCCACCCGGCGGATCTCGTTCGACGCGGCCACGCAGCGCGTCACGTTCGACGCGCCGACGCAGCGGCTCGCGGTCGGCGCGCCCACCACGGTCACCGAGAAGGTGGCCCCGCCGGACACCCGGCGCCGGAGGCCCCGCTGGCAGCTGGTGGCCGGCCTGACAGTGATCGCGTTCGTGCTGAGCATCGGCGTGGTGACCGCGGTCGAGCTGCTGCACGGCGGGCCGATCTCGGGCGGGAACGCGGGCACCACCGTGGGCAGCCTGTTCGGTGAGTCGACCCAGCACGCCACCCAGTCGAGCACACCCACCGCGGGCGCCGCCACGACCACTCCCGGCGCGTCGACCGGCACCGCCACCTCCACCACGACGGTCGCTCCGACCACCACCAGCGGCGCGCCCGCGACGACCACCACCACGGCGCCCACCTCGTCGAGCACGGCCGCGACCACCACGACGGTCGCTCCGACGACCACCACCCAGGCCCAGGCCCCCGCGGTGACCGCCGCGGGGTAGCGATCGGGCCGACCGCCGGTCTCGCGATCGGGTGAACCGGGCGAGAGCGGTTCGGCTCCCACCTGCGGCGCCGGCCAGGCGAAAGCGAATCGCATCCGGTTCCGCGCGGGGACCCGCTGGGGAGCCCGAACCGAACGAAACCTACGCTCGCAAACGTTTGGCAAACGACTCGGCCGCCGCGCGCGGGTCCTCGGCCTCGGTGATCGCCCGCACGACCACCACCCGGCTCGCCCCGGCCGCCAAGACCTCGTCCAACCGCCCCGAGTCGATGCCGCCGATCGCGAACCACGCCCGGTCGGCCGCCCGCGCCGCCGCGTGGCGGACCAGGTCCAGACCAGGCGCGGGGCGGCCCGGCTTGGTCGGCGTCGGCCAGCAGGGGCCGGTGCAGAAGTAGTCGACACCCGGCTCGACGGCGGCCGCGTCAGCCTCCGCCGCCGCGTGGGTGGAGCGGCCGATCACGATGTCGTCGCCGCAGACCGCGCGGGCCCAGCGAACCGGAAGATCATCTTGGCCGAGGTGCAGGACGTCGGCCCCCGCCGCCAGGGCGATGTCGGCCCGGTCGTTCACGGCCAGCAGCGCGTCGTGCCGGGCGCAGGCCTCGGCCAGGACCTCCAGGGCCGCCAGCTCCTCCCGGGCCTCCAGCTCGGTGCCGCCCTTGTCGCGCAGCTGGATGATGTCCACGCCCCCGGCCAGCGCCGCGTCGGCGAACTCGGCCAGGTCGCCCCGGCCGCGCCTGGCGTCGGTGCACAGGTACAACCTGGCGTCGGCGAGGCGGGCCCGGATCTGGTCTCCAGCTGCGTGTGGCACGGCCGCCAAGGTACCCGTTGTAGTGTGGACACCGGTCCGCACGGGAGTCCGGAGGAACCGGGCTGAGAGGGGGCTGCCGGCAACGGCGCTGCTCCGACCGTCGAACCTGATCCGGATCATGCCGGCGCAGGGAGCGCGATAGATGCACACAAAACTGACCGTGGTCGGCGCGGGCGTCGTTGGCGCCTCGATCGCGCTGCGCGCCGCCGACGCGGGACACCACGTCACTCTCCTCGACCCCCGGCCGCGCTCGGGTGCGTCCTGGGTGGCGGGCGGGATGCTCGCACCGGTCACCGAGGCGTGGCCGGGTGAGGAAGAGCTCCTGGAACTCGGCGCCGACTCGTTGCGCCGGTGGCCGGGGTTCGCCGCGTCGCTCACCGAACGGGGGCACGACCCGGGGCTGCGCACCGAGGGAACGCTGGTCGCCGCGGTCGATCCGGCGGACAAGGCCGAGGTGGACAAGGTGGCCGAGTTCCTCGGCTCGCTGGGGCGCGCGGTGCACCGGTTGTCCGGGCGGGAGTTGCGCTCGCTGGAACCGGCGATCGGGCCGTCCGTCCGAAGTGGACTTTCGGTGCCCGGGGACCTGGCGGTGGACAACCGGAAACTGGTGGACGCGCTGCTCGGCGTGCTGGCCGACCTCGGGATCAAACCGCGCTCGGCGGAAGCGACCGCGGTGCGGCCGGGTGAGGTCGAATGCTCCGACGGCAGCCGCGTCGAAAGCGACGCCGTGGTCATCGCGGCGGGCGCGTGGAGTGGCGCGCTGCATCCGGGACTGCGCGAGCTGGTGCGGCCGGTGAAGGGAGAGATCCTGCGGTTGCGGGCCCGGCCCGGGTCACTGCCGCCGCCCTCCCGCACGGTGCGCGGGCTGGTCGAGGGCCGGCCCGTGTACCTGGTGCCGCGGGACGAGCGTGGGCTGGTGATCGGCGCCACCCAGTACGAGGCCGGGTTCGAGCCCGGGCCCCGGGTATCCGGGGTGCGCGACCTGCTGGCCGACGCGGAGCGGCTGCTGCCCGGAGTCGGCGACTACGAGCTGGTCGAGGCCACCGCGAGCGTGCGGCCGGGCACGCCGGACAACCTGCCGGTGGTGCGCTGGCTGGAACCGGGCGTGCTGGCCGCCACGGGGCACGGCCGCAACGGCATGCTGCTCGCCCCGGGCACCGCGGACACCGTCGCGGAGCTGCTGGGGCAGGAGGGAAGTCGACAATGAAGGCACTGGTCAACGGCGAGGAGTGGGAGCTGGCCGCGGACACCACCGTCGCCGATGTCATGTTCCGGCTGCGCGCCCCGGAATCCGGCATCGCCGTGGCCCACCGCGGCGCACTGCTGCCGCGTGCGGCCTGGCCGGACACGCCGGTGCGCGACGGGGACGAGATCGAGGTACTGACCGCGGTGCAGGGAGGCTGACATGACCACCACGAGCGAAGCGATCCCGCAGGCCGCGACCGCGGCCGATCCGCTGGTGATCGCCGGACGGGAGTTCGGCTCCCGGCTGGTGATGGGCACCGGCGGCGCCAACAACCTGGCCGTGCTGGAGCGCGCGCTGGTCGCCTCGGGCACCCGGCTGACCACGGTGGCGCTGCGCCGGATGGACGCCCAGGGCGGCACCGGCGTGCTGGATCTGTTGCGGCGCTTGGACATCGCGCTGCTGCCCAACACCGCGGGTTGCCGCACCGCGGCCGAGGCGGTGCTCACCGCCCGGATGGCCCGCGAGGCCCTGGACACCAGCTGGGTGAAGCTGGAGGTCGTGGCCGACGACCGCACCCTGCTGCCCGACCCGGTGGAACTGCTCGACGCCGCGGCCCAGCTGGTGGACGACGGGTTCACCGTGCTGCCCTACACCAACGACGACCCGGTGCTGGCCAGCAAGCTCGAGGACGCGGGCTGCGCCGCGGTGATGCCGCTCGGCTCGCCGATCGGCACCGGCCTCGGCATCCGCAATCCGCACAACATCGAGCTGATCGTGGCCCGGGCCGGGGTCCCGGTGATCCTGGACGCGGGCATCGGCACCGCCTCGGACGCCTGTCTGGCCATGGAACTGGGCTGCTCGGCCGTGCTGCTGGCCACCGCCGTGACCAGGGCGAACGACCCGGAACTGATGGCCACGGCGATGCGCGACGCGGTGCGGGCCGGGCGTGGGGCGCGGCTGGCCGGGCGCATTCCGCAGCGGTTCTGGGCCCAGGCCTCCAGCCCGCCCCGCTGACCCCGCATTCCGGTCCGGTAACGGTCGCGATCCGTATCCCCCGTCCGGCTCGTACCCCTTGTGGGGAGCCGCCAATCAGGCGGAGATCGACCGCCCTTACACGAACATGTCGAGGTACGCGGCATCATAGTGAGAAGGGCGTGAATCAGGGAGGCGAACGATCGTGACGGTGACACAGGCGGAGGTCCCGGTCGAGTACGAGGACACCGCCCGGCTGTATCTCGCGGTCGGCCGGCTTTCCCGGTCGCTGCGCCGGGTCGATCCGGGGTCCTCGGAACTGGGGCACGGCTCGGTGTCCGCGCTGGCCACCCTGGTCAACCACGGCGCGATGCGGCTGGGCGATCTCGCGGCCAAGGAGGCGGTGGCCCCGCCGACGCTGTCCCGCATCGTGTCCACGCTGGTGGACAACGGGTACGTGCGGCGCGAACCGGACCCCAACGACGGGCGGGCGTTCCTGGTGACGCCGACCGAGGAGGGCCGCCGGATCATGTCCGGGCTGTACTCCAACCGGTTGCAGGAGCTGCGCCGGCGCATCGACCGGCTGTCGGCCGAGCAGCGGGCGATCCTGCTGGACGCGCTGCCCACGCTGGAGGCGCTGGTCGCCGAGGACGAACCCGCCTCCTGACGGGCCTTCCCACCAGCCCGCTGAAGGCCGGTCGGCGCGGCCACCCACCGCGGCCGAACTGGCCGGCCGAACCAGTTCTCGCGCTGGTCCACCCGCTGGGCCCGACTGTCAACGGTCAGTACCGAATCGTTCATTTGGGTGCTGTCGGGTGCTCAGCCGAGCTGGCTAGCGTGACCAAGCGTGAAAACCATTCAGGTTTTGTCGCGTCGCCGGGTGCTGGCCGGCGCCGCGGTCGCGCTGTCCGTGCTGGCCGGTTCGGTGCTGGCCGGTCCGTCGGCGAACGCGGACACCGGGTCCGCCTCGCTGGCCCAGTCCACCGTGGTGGGCATCCACAACACGTACAACACCGCGGACTACCCCTACCTGGCCCAGGCGCTGGACAATGGCGCGAACATGCTCGAGCTGGACACCTGGGACGACGTGTTCACCGACGAGTGGAAGGTCGGCCACAGCAGTCTGACCAGCAACGACAACAACTGCGTGAACGCCTCCAGCCCGGCTGACATCTACTCCGGCAGCGCCAACAAGGACCTCGGCTCCTGCCTGGACGACATCAAGTACTGGCTGGCCGCGCACCCGGCCGCCGGCCCGATCTACATCAAGGTCGAGCTCAAGGCCGGGTTCCAGAACAACCTGGGCATGGGCCCGGCGGCGTTCGACTCCTACGTCAACTCGCACGTGGGCGACATCCTCTACCGCCCGGCCGATCTGCTGGCCGGCAAGTACTCGACGCTGGACGCCGCGGCCAAGGCCAACGCCTGGCCCAGCCGCTCCGCGCTGGCCGGCAAGATCGTCATGTACGTCATCCCGGGCACGGTGGAGCTGGCCAACCCGACCGACACGCTGCACACCGACGTCGAGTACGGCACCTACCTCAAGAACCTCTACGCGGCGGGCAACGTGGCCACCGCGACCACCTTCCCGACCGTGCTCGGCGCGGCCACCGGCGATCCGCGTACCCAGTACTCGGACACCAGCATCCGGCCCTGGTTCGTGTTCTTCGACGGGGACGCCAACACCTACGTGACCACGGTCGACACGTCCTGGTACGACACCAACCACTACATACTGATCATGACCGACGCGCAGAACGTCGCGCCGACCCTGGACGACACGAATCCGCCGGTCGCCGACGCCCAGGCCCGAGTCGCCCAGCTCGCCGCCGACCACGCCAGTGTGGTCTCCTGCGACTGGTACGGCCTGCCCGCGGTGCTGAACGAGACGCTCAACCGCGGCTGAGCGATCCCGCGTGCTTACCGGTCTCCCTCGGCGGGCAGTCGCCAGAAGGGGGAGACCGGTCCCACGCCGCTGCCCAGCGGATAGGCGTGCCGCACCGACTCGGACACGAAGTGCTTGCCGAACCGCACCGCGTCCGGCACGATCGCGCCCCGGGCCAGCGCCGCGGTGATGGCGGCGGCCATGGTGTCCCCGCCGCCGTGCGTGTTCGGCGTGTCGTAGCGCGGGCCGGGCAGCTCGGTGAACGACTCCCCGTCGTAGAGCAGGTCCACGCATTCGCTGTCGGCGCTGAGATGTCCGCTCTTGATCAGTGTCCACTGTGGACCAAGGGCGTGGATGGCCAGGGCCGCGTCGGCCAGTTCCTCCCGGCGCCGCACGTTCACACCCACCAGCAGCCGCACCTCGTCCAGGTTCGGCGTGACCAGGCTGGCCCGGGGAAACAGGTTGTCCCGCAACGCTTCCAGGGCCTTGTCCTGCAACAGCGGATCGCCGTGCATGGACGCGGCCACCGGGTCCACGACCAGTGGGGTCGCCGCGCCGCGGCCGATGCCCACCCGGTCGCAGGCGTGCCCGACCGCCTCGATGATCTCGGCGTTGGCCAGCATGCCGGTCTTGGCCGCGTGCACGCCGATGTCGCCGGCCACCGACTCGATCTGCGCGGCCACCACCTCGGCCGGGATCTCGGTGAAACCGCTGACCCCCACCGAGTTCTGCACGGTCACCGCGGTCACCGCGGTCATGCCGTGCACCCCGCAGGCGAAGAAGGTGCGCAGATCGGCCTGGATACCCGCGCCACCGCCGGAATCCGACCCGGCGATGGTCAGCGCGGTGCGCGGGGTCACGACTCCACCACCGGCAGGTAGATCTCGCCGCCCGACGCGGCGAATTCCGTTGCCTTGTCCCGCATTCCCGCCTCCAGGGCCGCTGCCGTGGACAGATCGTTGCGGGCAGCGTAGTCGCGCACGTCCTGGGTGATCTTCATGGCGCAGAACTTCGGCCCGCACATGGAGCAGAAATGTGCGGTCTTGGCCGGTTCCGCGGGCAGCGTCTCGTCGTGGAAGGCGCGCGCGGTGTCCGGGTCAAGGGCCAGGTTGAACTGGTCGGTCCAGCGGAACTCGAACCGGGCCGTGGACAGCGCGTCGTCGTGCTCCTGGGCCCGCGGATGGCCCTTGGCCAGGTCGGCCGAGTGCGCGGCGATCTTGTAGGTGATCACGCCGGTCTTGACGTCGTCCCGGTCGGGCAGGCCCAGGTGTTCCTTGGGGGTGACGTAGCAGAGCATCGCGGTGCCCAGCGCGCCGATTCCGGCCGCGCCGATGGCCGAGGTGATGTGGTCGTAGCCGGGCGCGATGTCGGTGGCCAGCGGGCCGAGGGTGTAGAAGGGCGCCTCGTCGCACCACTCCTCCTCCAGCCGCACGTTCTCCGCGATCTTGTGCATCGGCACGTGGCCCGGGCCCTCGATCATCACCTGCACGCCGTGCTCGCGGGCGATCTGGGTCAGCTCGCCCAGGGTGCGCAGTTCGGCGAACTGGGCCTCGTCGTTGGCGTCGGCGACCGAGCCCGGCCGCAGGCCGTCCCCGAGGGAGAAGGTCACGTCGTAGTCGCGCAGCACCTCGCACAACTCGGCGAAATGCGTGTACAGGAAGCTTTCGGTGTGGTGGGCCAGGCACCAGGCGGCCATGATCGAACCGCCCCGGGACACGATCCCGGTGACCCGGCGGGCGGTCAGCGGCACGTGGGCCAGCCGGACCCCGGCGTGCACCGTCATGTAGTCCACGCCCTGCTTCGCCTGCTCGATCACGGTGTCCCGGTAGAGCTCCCAGGACAGTTCGGCCGGGTCGCCGCCGACCTTCTCCAATGCCTGGTAGATCGGCACCGTGCCCACCGGAACGGGTGAATTTCGCAAGATCCATTCGCGGGTCTCGTGGATCCGGTCGCCGGTGGACAGATCCATGATGGTGTCCGCGCCCCAGCGGGTCGCCCAGACCATCTTGTCCACTTCCTCGGCGACCGAGGAGGTGACCGCCGAGTTGCCGATGTTGGCGTTGATCTTGACCAGGAACTTCTTGCCGATCACCATCGGCTCGCTCTCCGGATGCCGGTGGTTGGCCGGGATGACCGCGCGCCCGGCGGCGACCTCGGCCCGCACCAGTTCGGCCGGCACGCCCTCCCGGGCCGCGGCGAACCGCATCTCCTCGGTGATCAGCCCCGCTCGCGCCCAGGCCAGCTGGGTCGCCGCGCCGTTGACCGGCTCCCGGCCGGCGAGCCATTCGGTGCGCAACGGCGTAAGTCCATTGTGGACGTCGATGCGCGCATCGGTATCGGTGTACGGGCCGGAAGTGTCGTAGCGGTCGAAGTGATCGCCGTTGGACAGGTCGATGCGGCGGAACGGCACGGACAGCCCGTCGATCTCGCGATACACCTTGCGGGAGCCCGAAATCGGGCCGGTGGTGACGGTGCTGGGCACAACACTGCGCATGCGCGTTTCCTTCCTACGCCGGCATTACCCGGTCAGGTTCAGTCGGTCGGCGGCACCGGTCCGCGAGTTGCGGGACCAGCCGCCCTCTCAGCCCGCTTGAGTGCGAGCTCCCGAGGGAGTTCAGTTTTTCAGAGCTCGTGAGGAACTCTGTGCCGCGAGGGTAACCATGGATCTCGTCCGGTGCCAAGTCCCGATCCGACGTACGGTCATCCCGTGTCGGACCGGCAGCCCTTCGCGCCGGGCGGGCGGCGGTTGCGGCGGCCCGCCGCGGTGCACCGCTGCGCGGAGTGCGCCGAGCCGGCCGGGCGCGGCTACCCGGACTGTGCGGACTGCACCGGACTCGTCGACGGACTGTGGCTGGCCGACTGGTACGCCACGCTGGACGAGGCGGACATCACGCCCGGCGGATCGGCCGAGCGCCAGTTCGCCGAGCGGGTGTTGGCCGCGGAGCTGGGCGCGTTCTCGTGGACCTGCCTGGACTGGGCGATGACGGTGACCGGCTGCCCGCAGTGCGGGGGCGAACTGGGGGCCGGGCCGGTGGGCTGCGTGCTGTGCCGGATCGGCGACGAGACCCGGTGGGCCTGGCAGTACGAGGCCCCGGAGGGCACGATCACCGCCAACGAACGGGCCGTGCGCACCGCCCGGGTGGCGTTGCGCGCGCCGCACCGGCACCGGGCCACCGTGGTGCAGACCTGGCGGCTGTCGTTGCCGTTCCTGCTGGTCGGGGCGATCGCGGAGCCGGTGAGCGGGCGGTGGATCCGGGCCTATCTGCGGTCCGGGCGGTACGAGGAGCTGGCGGCGGCGGGGAGTTTGCGGGCGCTGGCCGGAACGCCGGACCTGCCCTGGCGCTGAGCTCGCGGGCGGGCGCGCTTCGTCGATACTCTTATACGACGAGAGGGGGCGTGGTGACCGAACCCGGCTGGGCGCAGCTGCTTGGGACCTGGCAGGACCTGGACGTGCCCGAAGGCTGGCACGCCGAGATCGTGGGGGAGTTCATCACCTTGGTGCCACCGCCTGGGTTCGCGCACAACAAGATCGCGGACCGCATCCACCGAGCGCTCGTCCGGGCCACTCCGGACGACTGGGGGATCTACCAGACGCAGGGCGTGTCCATTCCTGGCCTGGCCAAGCTCTACATACCCGACCTCGTGGTCGTCCAGGATCCGGATTCGATCGAAGCCATCGACAACTCCGCCATCCCGGCCGACTGCGTGCTGCTGGTCGCCGAGGTCACCTCGAAGAGCAATGCGGACAGCGATCGGACCGACAAGGTCGCGGGTTACGCGGCCGGGCCGGTGCCGTTCTACCTGCTCATCGACCGGTTCGACGAGGCCGGGCCGGCGGTGACCCTCTACTCCGAGCCGGAGGGCGGGCACTACCAGCACTCGGTGCGCGGCAAGTTCGGCGAACCGGTCGAGCTGCCCGAGCCGCTCGGGCTGACCCTGGAAACCGCCGATTTCTGAGATCGAGATCGAGCGGGGACCGGCGCCGGATCGGGCCGGGTTCCGGGGCCAGGCGGCCGAAATCCTGCGCGAGCTGGTGGCCGGTGGGGCGGCGCTGGGCTGGGTCGATCCGCCCGACGCGGCCGAGGTCGCCGTGCTGCTCGACGAGATCTCCGCGGCCGCGGTGGCCGGGGACGCCTGCCTGGTGGCGGCCTGGGACGGGGATCGGCTGGCCGGGTTCGGGTACTGGAGCCGCTACGCCCGGCCGACGCACCGGCCGCACGCGGACCTGGAGAAGGTCGCGGTCGCGCCGTTCGCGCAGGGGCGCGGGGTCGGCCGGGCGCTGCTGAACGAATTGATCAGCGCCGCGCGGGACGCTCGGATCGAGGTGCTGACGCTCGATTTCCGGGGGGACAACAACCGCGCGGAGGCGCTGTACCGGTCGCTCGGGTTCGTCGAGTACGGGCGGTTGCCGCGGTTCGTCGCGTTCGGGGAACGGCGCTATGACAAGGTTTTTCACGCTCTCGATCTACGCTGAGCGAGCACCCGGACACATACGGTACGCGCGTACGGCTTCTTGTCGGGGGCCGTGGCTAACGTCGCCGGTCTATGAATTCGATCTGTTGCTCAGGCGAACGGATCCGGCGAACCAGCCGGGTCCCAGGCCAGGCCGGGCTCGCCCCACTGGTTGCGCTTGAGCATCCGCTTGGCCTCCCGGGTGTACCGGCCGACCAGCCGGTCCAGGTACAGCGTCCCGTTCAGGTGGTCGGTTTCGTGCTGGAAGCACCGCGCCAGGAAACCGGTGCCCTCGGCCTCGACCGGCTCGCCGTGCTCGTCGAACCCGGTCACCTTGGCCCAGTGCGCGCGGCCGGTCGGGAACGACTCGCCGGGCACCGACAGGCAGCCCTCCCAGTCGTCGTCCGGGTCGGGCATGGTCTCCGGCCGCCCCGAGGTCTCCAGCGTCGGGTTGATCATCACGCCCCGGTGCCGGACCTCTTCGTCGTCGTTGCAGTCGTAGACGAAGACCCGCAGATCCACGCCGATCTGGTTGGCCGCCAGCCCGGCCCCGTTGGCCGCCGTGTTCGTCTCGAACAGGTCCGCGACCAGGGTGCGCAGCTCGTCGTCGAACTTCTCGACCGGGCGGGCCGGCCGGTGCAACACGGGGTCACCGACGATCCGGATGGGGTGAACGGCCATGCTCGCGACCCTAAACGGTGCCGGCCCGGGACGCGCCGGGAGATCACCGGCCCGCGAATACGATCACATGGTGTAATGACGCCCGGGAAATCACACGCATGTGGTTTCGGACGACCGGGATCCCCGACGGCGAGGCGAGGAGCCAGACAGCCAGATGGATGCCGCAGAGGCACTGCCGCCGGCCGAGCAGCCATGCCAGCCGGCAAGCGGCGGCCTGAGCAACCGCGAGAACGCGATGCTGGCCTTCGAACGCCAGTGGTGGAAATACGCGGGCGCCAAGGAACGGGCCATCCACGAGATCTTCGACATGTCGGCCACCCGGTACTACCAGTTGCTCAACAGCTTGTTGGACAAGCAGGAAGCGATGCGGGTAGATCCCATGCTGATCAAGCGGCTGCGCAGGCAGCGGACCACCCGGGCCCGGGCCAGGACCGCGCGCCGGCTGGGAATGAGGCCACGATGAGCCGATACGAGGACGGGGCGAAGCGGTGACCAGCCAGGGGCCGGCACGGCCGGCGCGGCTGGCCGGGTTCGTGCTGCTCGGCGTCGCGGTGGTCGCGGTCGGCTTCGGGGTGTTCTCGCTGACCGGCAGCAGCAGCCGGCCGCCCTCGGCCAACCCGCCGGGGCCCAGCGTGCCGCCGGTGTCGGCGACCACCACGACCAGGCCCCCGGCCACCACCCCGAAGACCACCCCGCCGCCCACCAGTTATCCCTCCGGGCAGACCACCACGGTCGCCCCGCCGCCGGGCACCACCGGCGCGGGCGGCGGCGCGGCCGGTCCGGGTACTGGCACGGGGATCAACCAGGTTCCGGTGCGGGTCTACAACAACAGCACCATCAAGGGCCTGGCCGCGCAGGCCACCCAGGACTTCGTGGCCTCGGGCTTCGACGTGGTGGAGACCGGCAACTACTCGGCCGGTGACATCCCGACCACCACCGCCTACTACACCAACCTGCCCGGCGAACAGGCCACCGCGCAGGCGCTGGCCCAGCAGTTCGGCATGCGGGCGATGCCCCGGTTCCCGGGTATCGCCACGGCCAGCCCGGGCGTGATCGTCATCGTGACCAACGACTTCAAGGGCGCGCAGGCCGGCGGCAAGTAGCCGCCGGGCCTGCCCCGGCCGGGCCGCGGGGACTTCAGCCGCGGTTGTCGGCGTAGGCGGCGAGGTCGGCCAGTTGCGCCGGGTCCAGGGAGGGCCGCACCGTCTCCCCGGCCGCGCTCAGATGGGCCGCGGTGACCTCGGAGGCATCCAGCGACTCGCGCATCGCGGTCAGCGCCGCCTCCCGGATCAGCGCGGCGCAGTCCGCGGCCGAGTAGCCCTCCAGCGTGCCGGCCAGCGCGGTCAGGTCCACGTCGGCGGCCAGCGGGGTGTTGCGGGCGGCCGAGGTGAGGATCGCGGTGCGGGCTCCGGCGTCCGGCGGCGGCACGTAGACCACCCGCTCCAGCCGGCCCGGGCGCAGCAGCGCCGGGTCGATCAGTTCCGGCCGGTTGGTCGCGCCCAGCACCACCACGTCGCGCATCGGCTGCACGCCGTCCAGTTCGGTGAGCAGCGCGGCCACCACCCGGTCGGACACCCCGGCGTCCCCGGACCGGCCGCGGCGCGGGGCCAGCGCGTCCACCTCGTCCAGGAACACCAGCGCCGGCGCGGCCTGCCGGGCCCGCGCGAACAGGTCGCGCACCGCCCGCTCGGACTCGCCGACCCACTTGTCCATCAGTTCGGCGCCCTTCACCGACAGTACGTTCAGCCGCCCGGTGCCGGCCAGCGCGCGCACCAGGAACGTCTTGCCACAGCCGGGCGGACCATAGAGCAGCACCCCGCGCGGTGGCGCGATGCCAAGGCGCGCAAAGGAATCCGGGTACTGCAGCGGCCACAGCACGGTCTCGGTCAGTGACTGTTTGACCTCGGCCATGTCGCCGACGTCGTCCAGGCTCAACCCGCCGGTGAGCAGAGTGTCCGAAGTGGACATCGACACCGGGCGCACGGTGTCCAGCGCGCCCAGCAGATCCTGTTGCCCGATGCGGGGTTCGGCCGATTCCTTCTGCCGGATCGCTGCCCGCACCGCGGCCTCCCGACACAGCGCGCCAAGATCGGCTACCACGAAACCCGGGGTGCGATCGGCGATCTCGCCCAGTTCCACGTCCGGCTCCAGCGGAATGTCGCGCAGCAGCACCCGCAGCAGGCCGGTGCGGATCGCGCCGTCGGGCAGCGGCAGCGCCAGTTCCCGGTCGATCAGGTCCGGGCCGCGCAGCCGCGGGTCCAGCGAACCGCCGTGCGAACTGGTGCCCAGCACGGCCAGCCGCGGGGTGGCCACCGCGGCCCGCAGCGAGTCCAGCACCACGGTGGCCACCGGCGGGGAGTTGGTGGCGGGCAGCAACACGTCGACATCGGTGACCAGCAGCACGCACGGCCGGTCCTCGGCGGTGACCGCGACCGCGGCGGACACCGCCTCGTTCACCCGGGCGGCCGTGGCGTTGGCCTCCAGCGCGGCCACGCTCGGCGCGGCCAGTTCCACCACCTCGGCGTTCACCGAGGCGGCCACCGCGCGCACCATGGTCGCCTTGCCGACCCCCTCCGGGCCGCTGACCAGCGCGGCCAGCCGGGCGGTGGAACCCAAGCGGCGCAACAACTCCGGGCGCTGGAAGGCCAGTTCGAACCACTCGGCCAACCGGGTCGCGGCCTCGCCGGCGCCGACCAGATCGGCGATCGGCCGCACCGGCGCCGGTTCGGCCGGGGCGGGCGCAACAGGCGCGGGGGCGGGCGCCGGGCGGGGCCTTTCCTCAGCGGTGGGGGCGGGCTGGTCGCCGGTGCGGGCGCCGTCCCGCCAACCGACCACAGTGGACGGTCGCATCACCACCGGTCCGGACGGTTCCACCGCCGCCACGGTGATCAGCTCGCTGGTCCAGCTGACCCCGAAGGCGTTGGACAGCATGCGGCGCACGGCCGGGATGTCCGCGCCGGGCGCGGGGGCCAGATCCTGGGGCAGCAGGGACACCGCGTCGCCGACGGTGAGCACCTTGCCCAGCAACGCCAGTCGCACGGTTTCCGGGGACAGCAGCGCGGTGGCCATGCGCGAGCCGGACACCGTCACCGACCGGGCCGCGGCCACCTCGACCGGTGCGATCACGATCTCCGAACCCTCGGTGACGCCGAGGTTGGACAGGGTCACGTCGTCGACCAGCGCGGTGCCGGGCGGTCCGGCCGGATCGCCCGCGGCGGCCAGCGCGGCGCTGACCCGGGAGCCGGTCAGCGCCACCGCGTCCCAGGCCCGCAGGCCCAGCGCGTCGAGCACCTCGGGATGCAACCGGACCACCCCGCGCCGGGTGTCCAGCGCGGACGGGGACAGCCGGGCGGTCAGCGTGATCTGTGGCGACACGCCTTTCACCCTATGGCGCGACGGTGATCGTGTCCGGGTGATCGACCCGACGACAACGCGGGGCGGCGGCTACCGGTTCTGGGGGTCGGTCGAGCGGGACTCGGTCGAGCGGGGCGGACCCACCCGGCGCAGGCCGACGCGGCGCAGACCGACCCGGCGCCAGCCCCGGCGGGGCAGCACCGAATGCGGGTCGCCGGGAATCGGGAACGGCGCGGTCGGCACGTCCTCGCGGCGCACCAGGTCGGAGCGGCGAGGCAGCTCGTCCCGGCCGCTGGGCCGCCAGCCCTGGGTGGCCAGCCGCGCGACCCCGGCCACCCGGCGGCGCAGTGGCGGGCGCAGGCCCAGCCGGCGCATGCCACCGGCCCGGCGGATGGCCCGGCGCTCGTTGGGCGGGATGTCCCACGCCTCCGGGTGCCCGGCCAGCCAGTGGTAGCGGCGGATCGAGTACGGGATGTGCAGCAGGTAGACGATCATGGCCGCGACCACGGTGCCCAGCGGGAAGGTGATGATCGCCGCGGCCAGCAGGCCGACCAGCACCAGCAGCGGGGCCACCGCGCGGGCGGGCACCCGGATGGTCTTCAGCGACAGCGTGGGGATGCGGCTGATCAACAGGGCCGCGATGGCCACCGCCCACACCGACACCACCGGCGAGGAGGACCACCAGCCGTTGCCGATCTGCGCGGCCAGCCCGATGGGGAGCATGGCCAGCAGGCCACCGGCCGGCGCGGGCACGCCGACGAAGAACTCCTTGGCGAAGGGCGGCTGGTCGTGTTCGTCCAGCAGGGTGTTGAACCGGGCCAGCCGCAGCACCATGCACACCGCGAAGACCAGCGCGATCACCCACCCGGCCCGGTATTCGTGCAGCTTCCAGATGAACAACACCAATGCCGGGGACACGCCGAAGGCCACCGCGTCGGACAGCGAGTCCAGTTCCGCGCCCATCCGGCTGGTCGCGTCCAGCAGCCGGGCGATCCGGCCGTCGAGGCCGTCGAACACCGCGGCGATGCCGACCGCGGCGATGGACAGTTCCACGTCGCCGATGAGCGCGAACTGCACCGCCGACAGGCCGGCGCACAGCGCCAGCACGGTGATCGCGTTGGGCAGGACCCGCACACCGGGCGGGGGGTTACGCACCACGGGCGGCATCCATCTCGGCCAGCACGGTCTCTCCGCCGATGGTCTTCTGGCCCGGCTCGACCAGGACCCGGCAGGCCGGCGGCAGGTAGGTGTCGACCCGGGAGCCGAACCGGATCAGGCCGTAGGTCTGCCCGGCCTCGGCCTTGTCGCCCTCCTGCACCTGGCAGACGATCCGGCGGGCGATCAGCCCGGCGATCTGCACCACGACCACGTTCTCGCCGGTCGGGGTGGTCAGCAGCATGGCGTTGCGCTCGTTGTCCTCGCTGGCCTTGTCCAGGTCGGCGGAGAGGAACTTGCCGGGCCGGTAGGCGATCCTGGCGACCTCGCCGCTGACCGGCAGCCGCTGGACGTGCACGTCCAGCACGGACAGGAAGACGCTGACCCGGGTCAGCGGCGCCTCGCCCAGCCCGAGCTCGGCCGGCGGGACGGCCGCGGTGACCTGGGAGACGGTGCCGTCAGCCGGGGCCACGATGAGGCCCGGCCTGCTCGGGGTGACCCGCCTGGGCTCGCGGAAGAACAACGCGGTGGCCGTGGTGGCCAGCCCGGTGAGCACGCCAAGCGGCCGCCACAGTCTGCCCAGCAGCAGGGTGGCCGCGGCGCCGCCGAGCACGAACGGCCGGCCGGCCGGGTGCATCGGGGGCACGGTCTCGCGGACGAGTTCGACGACGTGCGGGAGGGAGAGTCCGCCGATGGAATCGCGGTCGGCCGCTGCGGCGCTCATGTCTTTCTGATGCCTATCCGTACTCGGGGGCTGTCGCGGTGGGCTGCTGGCGTGTCTGCCAGGAGAACGGCGTCACGGTACGCCATATCCGGACAAGACCGACGAGCACATGCGCACATGCTGTGTTCCGGCACAGGTGAGGCCGGGACGGTGACATCCTGATGCGCCCCCCGACGGCACACCTGTCCGCCGGCCGCCCGGCCACCTCCAGTGTAATTCGCCTCACAGGCACCCAGGGTGTCCGCGCGTGAGCGGTTGGTCACATTTCGTCAAATGAGGGGTTGTCGCCGCGGGCTCACGCGCCGAGCGAGCGCAGGCTGATCACCTCGACGGATGAGCCCGCGCGCAGCTCGGTGACCTCCTCGGGCACCACGAACAGGCAGTCCGCGGCGGCCAGTGAGGCCAGCAGGTGCGAACCGGGGCCGCCCACCGGGGTCACCACCCCGGCCAGCGGGTCGTGGTGGCCGCGGCGGTACTGGCGGCGGCCGGGCGGGGCGGTCACCGGGGTGGTCAGCGCCGCGGTGCTCACCGGCCGGTCCAGCTCCCGGTGGCCCATGGCCCGGCGCAGTGCGGGCCGGACGAACACCTCGAAGGAGATGGCCGCGCTGACCGGGTTGCCGGGCAGGGTCACCACCGGGACGCCCTGGTACCGGCCCGCGCCCTGCGGGCCGCCGGGCTGCATGGCCACCTTGTCGAACACCACGCCCTGATCCCGCAGCGCGTCCTTGACCACCTCGTAGGCGCCCGCGCTGACCCCGCCGGAGGTGATCACCAGGTCGGCGTCGGCCAGATGCGCGTCCAACGTGCGGTGGAAGGCGGCCACGTCGTCGGGCACGAACCGCAGCAGCTGGGCCTGCCCGCCGGTGGCGCGCACCGCCATGGCCAGCATCAGGCCGTTGGACTCGTAGATCTGGCCGGGCAGCAGCGGCTGACCGGGGTCGACCAGCTCGGAGCCGGTGGACAGCACCAGCACCCGGGGCGGCCTGCGCACCGGCAGGGTGGCGGCGCCGACGGCGGCGGCCAGGCCCAGCTGCATCGGGCCGAGTTCGGTGCCCTCGGCCAGCACGGCCGAGCCCGCGGCCACGTCCTCGCCCACCCGGCGCACATGCAGGCCCGGCTCTGCCGCGGCGAACACGGTGACCTCGGTGATACCGCCGTCGGTGCCCTCCACCGGCACGATCGCGTCCGCCCCGGCCGGCATCGGCGCGCCGGTCATGATCCGGTGCGCGCTCCCTTCGGGCAGCAGCGGCACATCGGTGCGCCCGGCCGGGATGTCCTCACCGACCGGCAGCCGCACCGGCGTGTCCGCACTGGCCACGGCCACGTCGGCGGCGCGCACCGCGTAGCCGTCCATGGCCGAGTTGTCGAACGGGGGCAGCGCGATCCGCGAGACCAGCGCCTCGGCCAGCACCAGGCCCAGACAGTCGGCCAGGGGCGCGGCCACCACCGGCAGCGGGACCAGCAGGTCACGCACCCGGGCGCGGTGCTGGTCGACCGGGACACGGACTTCGGGCTCGGAACGGTTTGCCGCCATACGGGTGATCCTGCCGTGCCACACTGCGTATTGGCATTCGACGTGCGGTTGACCTCGGAACGTGAGCCCGGGGTGGAACGGTTGAGGGGGAACGGTGCAGGTCCGCACCCGGCATACGCCGACGTTCGGAGTGGCCAGACTGGTGCTCGCGCCGGGTGAGGGCGTGCAGGCCAGCCACGGCGCGATGCTGGCGACCAGTTACGGGGTCGGCGTGGACCGGGCCGGGGGCACCGCGTTCCACTCGCTGGCCAGGGCCTGGCGGGACGCCGAGGTGTTCACCGCGCCGGCCGAGGGCGGCTGGGTGGACCTGACCGCGCAGCTGCCCGGCGACCTGTACGTGCTGGACCTGGACGGCTCGGCCGGCTGGTGCGTGGCCCGCGACGGCTGGCTGGCCGCGGCAGGCACCATCGGGTTCGAGCCGGGCTGGTCGGGGTTCCGGTCCATGTTCGGCGGGGACGTCGGCTTCCTGGCCCACACCGCCGGGACGGGGCCGCTGGTGCTGTGCTGCTGCGGCTCGCTGGACCTGGTGACGCTGGCCGCGGGCGAGCTGATCACGGTGGACCCGGGGCATCTGGTGGCGTATCCGGACACCATGCAGTGCCGGTTGCGGGCGGCCAGCCAGACCGGCGGGGAACAGTCGGTGCGCACCGGGCAGGGCCTGGTGCTGGACTTCGCCGGGCCGGGGCAACTGGTCACCCAGACCCGCAGCCCGCGCGCGTTGGCCGGCTGGCTGGCCGCCCGCTGACGCGGGCCCGGCGGTCCGCTGGTCCAGCCCCTGATCCGACCGTGCCCGGGCTCTCGATCCGGCGCTGGCCAGGCCGTTTCGCCCAATCTGGTCGGCGGGCTGATCCGACCCGCGCGCGCCCCCGGACGGGCGACGGGCCGAGCGTCTAAGCTGCGCTCCGTGTCGGAGGACCTCACTGGGCGTCGCATCGGTCACTACAAGATCGACGCCGTGCTCGGCCGCGGTGGCATGAGCGTCATGTACAAGGCCACCGACGTGCGGCTGGGCCGGAAGGTCGCGCTGAAGGTGATGGGCGAGAACCTCACCGGCGACGCCGAGTTCCGCGAGCGGTTCGTCGACGAGGCCCGCAACACCTCGGCCATCGATCACCCGAACGTGGTGCCGCTGTACGACTTCGGCGAGGTCGACGGGCTGCTCTACATCGCCATGCGGCTGGTCGACGGCGCCGACCTGGCCAGCCTGATCAAGGACGGCCCGATGGCGCCGGTCCGCGCGTTCGCGCTGCTGGGCCAGGTCGCCGAGGCGCTGGACATGCTGCACGGCCGCGGCCTGGTGCATCTGGACGTGAAACCGGCCAACGTGCTGGTCACCAACAAGGAGTCCTCCAGTGAGCACGTCTACCTGGCCGACTTCGGGCTGACCCGGCGCGGCGCGACCGGCCACCGCACCCGCAGCGGCGACTTCCTCGGCTCGCCCACCTACGCCGCGCCCGAGCACCTGCGTGGCCTGCCGGTGGACGGCCGCACCGACGAGTACGCGCTGGCCTGCGTGCTGTTCGCCTGCCTGACCGGCCGCCCGCCGTTCCAGGGCCAGGTGCCCGACGTGATCTCCGGGCACCTCAACAAGGACGTGCCCGCGGTCAGTTCGCTGGCCCAGTTGCCGGCCGGGATCGACGAGGTGGTCCGGCGGGGCATGGCCAAGGAGCCCGACCGCCGCTACCCGGACTGCCGGGACCTGATCACCGCGGCCCGCGCGGTGCTGGCCCCGGCGGCCATCCCGGCCGGGCCAAACCCCGGGCCGGCCCCGACCGGCCCGGCCAGCGGCCCGAACCCCGTGCCGACGGGCCCGGCCTCCGGCCCGAACCCGGTCGCGCCCGGCACCGGCCCGCAGCCCGGCATGCCGACCGGACCGCAGCCGGGGATGCCCCCGCAGCACCAGCCCGGGATGCCCGGGTACGGCGCGCCCGGCCGCCCGCCCGGCCTTGGCCAGCCGCCCGTCGGCTACGGCCAGCCGATGCCGGGCATGCCCCCGCAGCAACAGCAGCCCGGGTACGGCCAGCCGATGGGCCGGCCGCCGATGGGGTATCCCCAGCAGCGGCCCTACCAGCCCAACGAGCCGATGCGGCTACGCCCGCCCGCCCCGGCCGGCAACGGCAGCGCGTTCACCACCCAGCGCAGCGGGCTGTCCCGGTGGGGGCTGCCGATCCTGGTCGGGGTCGCGGCCATCGTGGTGATCATCGTGCTGATCATCGTGTTCACCGGATCGGGTGGAAACGGCGGCGGCAACGGCGGATCCGGGGGCGGCGCCACCAGCACCACGCTGCCCACCGTGCAGGTCGGGCCCAGCGGCGCCACGGGCGGGAACGGCACCCAGCTGCCCACCAACTTCCCCAGCTGATCAGGGGCCCGCAACGCCCCCACCTGGACCTGCGGTTCTTGCACTCGACGAGTCCGAGTGCTAAACACGACTTAGCACTCGGCTGTATAGAGTGCCAAAAAGTCGAAGGTCGGGACGGTGAGGCCGACCCCTGGGCATCCCAGGGTCCGGTCGTCCGTCGCGGGCACCGAGCCTGGCCGAGCACAGTGTCATCCCAAACGGAGGACCACACCGCAATGGCCAAACTGATCGCGTTTGACGAGGACGCCCGCCGCGGTCTCGAACGCGGCCTCAACATCCTCGCCGACGCCGTCAAGGTGACGCTCGGCCCGAGGGGTCGCAACGTCGTGCTCGAGAAAAAATGGGGCGCGCCGACCATCACCAACGACGGCGTCTCGATCGCCAAGGAGATCGAGCTCGAGGACCCGTGGGAGAAGATCGGGGCCGAGCTCGTCAAGGAAGTTGCCAAGAAGACCGACGACGTCGCTGGTGACGGCACCACCACCGCGACCGTGCTGGCCCAGGCGCTGGTTCGCGAGGGCCTGCGCAACGTCGCGGCCGGCGCCGACCCGCTGAGCCTCAAGCGCGGCATCGAGCAGGCCGTCGAGGCCGTGGTCGAGCAGCTGCACAAGTCCGCCAAGGAGGTGGAGACCAAGGAGCAGATCGCGGCCACCGCATCCATCTCCGCGGCCGACACCACCATCGGTGAGCTGATCGCCGAGGCCATGGACAAGGTCGGCAAGGAAGGCGTCATCACCGTCGAGGAGAGCAACACGCTCGGGCTTGAGCTGGAGCTCACCGAGGGTATGCGCTTCGACAAGGGCTACATCTCCGGTTACTTCGTGACCGACGCCGACCGTCAGGAAGCGGTCCTGGAGGACCCCTACATCCTGCTGTTCGGCTCCAAGATCTCGACGGTCAAGGACCTGCTGCCGCTGCTGGAGAAGGTCATGCAGGCCGGCAAGCCGCTGCTGATCATCTCCGAGGACGTCGAGGGCGAGGCCCTGGCCACCCTGGTCGTCAACAAGATCCGCGGCACGTTCAAGTCCATCGCCGTCAAGGCGCCGGGCTTCGGTGACCGCCGCAAGGCGATGCTGCAGGACATGGCCACCCTGACCGGCGGCCAGGTCATCAGCGAGGATGTCGGGCTCAAGCTGGACAACGCCGACATCTCCCTGCTGGGCAAGGCCCGCAAGGTGGTCGTCACCAAGGACGAGACCACGATCGTGGAGGGCGCAGGCGACGCCGAGGCCATCCAGGGCCGGGTCAGCCAGATCCGCGCCGAGATCGAGAAGTCGGACTCCGACTACGACCGCGAGAAGCTGCAGGAGCGGCTGGCCAAGCTGGCCGGCGGCGTCGCGGTGATCAAGGCCGGTGCGGCGACCGAGGTCGAGCTCAAGGAGCGCAAGCACCGCATCGAGGACGCGGTGCGCAACGCCAAGGCCGCCGTCGAGGAGGGCATCGTCGCCGGTGGTGGCGTGGCTCTGCTGCAGGCCGCCAAGGCCGCGTTCGACGGCCTGAAGCTGACCGGCGACGAGGCGACCGGCGCCAACATCGTCAAGGTGGCCGTCGAGGCCCCGCTCAAGCAGATCGCGGTGAACAGCGGTCTCGAGGGTGGCGTCGTGGTGGAGAAGGTCAAGGGTCTGCCCTTCGGGCACGGCCTGAACGCCGCCACCGGCGACTACGAGGACCTGCTGGCGGCGGGCGTGCCCGACCCGACCAAGGTCACCCGCTCGGCGCTGCAGAACGCGGCGTCCATCGCGGCCCTGTTCCTGACCACGGAGGCCGTGGTCGCGGACAAGCCGGAGAAGAACCCGGCCGTTCCGGCCGGCCCCGGCGGCGGCGAGATGGACTTCTGATCCATCGCTGAAACCCACTCGGGGCCCGGACACGTGATGTGTCCGGGCCCCGAGTCATTTCGGCAATACTCCATTCGGTTACGGAAGTTATTCACGTCTGTGGACAGCCCTGTGGGTACCCGGGGTAGCCGCCCGACCGCCCGGCGCATGCGTCACCCGATTTTTGCCTGCACTGGGTTGACCAGCGACCACTCGCGGTACGTCTCCATCGGCCGCGCGTATCCGCCTGGCCGAAATCGGTCGTCCGTTCGGCGCACCCATGTGACTGTTCGTCGAGCTCGACGGGCTGTCGAGAGTCCGGTACCCGAACCTGAACTGGGATGGCGGATTCCTTGTCCTCAACCGGGCACGTCCGCCGGGGCAGAGTGGAGCGAACAGTGGGGATCCTGGACGGCAAGGCGATTGTGATCACCGGGGCTGGTCGGGGGCTTGGCGAGGCGTACGCGTTGCACGCCGCCCAGGCCGGTGCCGCTGTGGTGGTCAACGATGTGGACCCGGGCCTGGCCGAGCGCACCGCGGACGTGATCCGCGCGCACGGGGGCGAGGCGGTGGCCAGTGAGCACAGCGTGACCGACCCGGCCCAGGCCGGGGAGATCGTGGAGCTGTGCGTGGGGAAGTTCGGCCGGATCGACGGACTGGTCAACAACGCGGGCCTGAACTACGAGGCGCTGCCCTGGGAGGACGACTTCGACCGGATGCGCGAGGTGGTCGAGGCCAACCTGTTCGGCACCTTCTCCTGCGGGGTGGCCGCGATCCGGGCGATGCGCGCGGCGGGCACCGCGGGCTCCATCGTGAACATCGCCTCCGGCTCGCTGCTGGGCCAGCGCCGGCTCGGCGCGTACGCGGCGACCAAGGGCGCGATCGCCTCGCTGACCTTCTCCTGGGCGCTGGACCTGGACGAGCTGGGGATCCGGGTGAACGCGGTGTGCCCGGTGGCGCACACCCGGATGGTGTGGAAGTCCGAGCGCAGCCTGCGGTCCATCCCGCCCGACCGCGCGCCGGGCAAGGTCGCGCCGCTGGTGTTGTTCCTGTTGTCCGACCGGGCCGAGGGCATCACCGGCCAGCTGGTCCGGTGCGACGGCACGCAGCTGCACATCGTCGGGCAGCCCTACTTCAAGCAACCGATCCTGAATCGGGAGACCTGGGACACCGAAACCGTGGAACGGGCGTTCAGCGAGGTGTTCCAGGCCCATCTCGAGCCGTTCGGGCTGGAGAAGCGGATGCCGCAGCGGCTGCACGACCTGCTCCTGCCGCCGCGCAGCGCCTGAGCCCCCAGGTTGGAATCAGGCCTCTTCGGGGACGATGATCCAGCAGATCAGGTAGATCAGCGCGCCCGAGCCGAAGCCCAGAATGGTCAGCGCGACCAGCGCGATGCGCAGGATCGCCGGGTCGATGCCGAGCATCTTCGCGGCGCCGCCGCAGATACCGGCGACCATGCGGTCGTTGCGGGAACGGTAGAGCTTGCGGACCGGGGTGCCGG
>DASZNF010000138.1:0-36065 GCA_035551355.1 Pseudonocardiaceae bacterium
GTGGGTGTGTGTGGTTATAGGGTTACGGCGGTTATGGCGGGAGGGAAACGCCCGGTCCCTTTCCGAACCCGGAAGCTAAGCCTCCCTGCGCCGATGGTACTGCACTCGTGAGGGTGTGGGAGAGTAGGACGCCGCCGAACACTCGTTCCCAGAAGGGGCTTGTGGCGCTGAGCACCATGAGGTGCTCGCCCACAGGCCCCTTTTGGCATGTGTGTTTGGAGGAGTTTTGTCCGAGTCGGGTCATGACGACCGCCGTGGCCAACGCCGCGATGGCGGCAATTTTCGAGGTCGGTCGGATGGTCCCCGCAACTCGGGCGACCACCGACCCAACGACAGCAGCCGGAGCGACCGGTCTGGTGGTGATCGCCGCCAGAACTGGGACCGGCCGCGTAGAGATGAGTCCCCCGGCCGCCGCGACGATCGCGGGCAGAGCCGGAGTTCCCAGAGTCGGGACGACCGTCCCCGCCACCGTGATGGCGCGGACCGCCCCAACCGGTACAGCAACGACCGCGGCAACTTCGGCGACCGTGGCGGCAGTGGCGATCGGCGCGAGCGGCCATCCGGTGGCTACGGCGATCGGGACCGCCGCGATGACCGTGGCGACCGTTCGAGTGGTTTCTCCGATCGTGGCCGGCCGGCCGGCGGCCGGGACCGCCGGGGCTACAACGACCGGGGCGGCTTCCGGGACCGCCCGGACCGGTCCGGCGGCTACCCCAGCCAGAGCGACCGGCCCGGTGGCTTCCGCCGGGGCGGCTCGTCCGAGAATTCCGGTGGTTCTTCCGACCGGCCGGGCGGCGACCGCGGCCGGTCCGGCAACTTCCGCGACCGCGACGAGCGCCCGAGCTACGGCAACCGCGATCGCAAGGACCGTCCGAGCCACGGTGATCGCGAGCGTTCCGGCGGCTTCCGGGATCGCAACGACCGCCCCAGCTATGGCAACCGGGACCGTGGCGACCGGCCGTCCTACGGCGATCGTCCGAACCGGGACAACCGGTCCAGCTACGGCGACCGCCCGCGTCGGGACGACCGGCCGGGTGGCGAGCGCTCCGGTGGCTTCCGCGGCGACCGTCCCGGCTACGGCAACCGCGATCGCGGTGACCGTCCCAGCTACCAGGATCGGGATCGGTCGGGTGGCTTCCGGGATCGGCCGAGTGGCGACCGCGAGCGGTCCGGCAACTTCCGGGACCGGGACGACCGGTCCGGCGGCTCCCGGGACCGCCAGGGCGGCGACCGCTCGGGCGGCTTCCGCGACCGCAACGACCGGCCCAGCTACGGCGACCGGGACCGCAAGGACCGTCCGAACTACGGCGATCGCGAGCGTTCCGGCGGCTTCCGCGACCGTGGCGACCGCCCCAGCTATGGCAACCGGGATCGTGGCGACCGCCCGAGCCAGGGCAACCGGGACCGTGGTGACCGGCCGTCCTACGGCGATCGTCCGAACCGGGACAACCGGTCCAGCTACGGCGACCGCCCGCGCCGCGACGACCGTTCCGGCTATGGCGACCGTCCCCGTCGGGACGACCGGCCAGGTGGCGAGCGTTCCGGTGGCTTCCGCGACCGGCCGCGCCGCGATGACGACCGGCCGCGCCGCGACGACGACCGCCGGGGCTCGGGCGATCGCGAACGGTCCGGTGGCTACCGGGACCGCAACGACCGGCCCAGCTACGGCGACCGTCCCCGCCGCGACGACGACCGGCCGCGCCGGGACGACGACCGGCCTGCCCGCAAATGGGACGACCGCCGGGGCTCGCGTGACGACCGGGGCGGTTACCGCGGTGGCCGTCCGGACCGCGATGACGCCCGCCCGCGCCGCGATCACGAGGACCGTCCGCCGCGCTACCGGCACGAGCCGCTGCGCCCGGCCGACCCTCCCCTGACCTCCCGCGCCGACGACATCCCGGTCGACCCGGAGGCCGTCGAGACCGAGGCCGTGGAGCCGGCCGAGGCGCAGCAGGCCGGCACCGAGCAGACCGGGTCGACCGGCACCGAGTCCAGCGCGGCCGCCGTGGTGGCCGACGCCGCCGATGGCGATGTCGAGCTGGCGCCCGCAGCCGGTTCGGCCGAGCGCGAACCGGCGGCCGAGGTCGTGGCCGACGTCGCCGATGGCGAACTCGACCTCGAACCGGCCGCCGGCGCCGACCAGCCGGAAACGGGCCAGTCGGAAGCCGGCCAGCCGGAAGCCGGCCGGACCGGAGCCGAAGACCGCAGCCAGGCCGGAAACGGGACCGGGAACGCCGACCAGGCCGCGGCCGAGCCCGCTCCCGGTCAGGCCACCGCCGATCGCGCCGAAGACCGGCCCGCCGCCGCATCCGGCGACGACCGCGCCGACCGCGCCGATCAGCGTCAGTCCGAGCAGCGCCAGGGCGAGCGCGGTGGCGATCGGGCCGAGCGGTCCGGCGACGACGGCGAGTACGACTCCGGTCGTCCGCCGGAGCTGCCCGAGGACATCGAGTACTCGGCCCTCGACCCGGAGATCCGGGCCGATCTGCGCGGCCTGCCCAAGAAGCTGGCCGAGATGGTCGGCAAGCACATCATCGCCGCCAGCATGCTGATGGACGACGACCCCGAGCTCGCGCTGCGGCACGCCCGCTTCGCCCGGCTCAAGGCGGCCCGGGTCGGCGTGGTGCGGGAGGCGGCCGGGCTGGTCGCCTACGCCGCCGGTGAGTGGGCCGAGGCGCTGTCCGAGCTGCGCGCGGCCCGCCGGATGTCCAGCGGCTACGGCAATGTCGCGGTGATGGCCGACTGCGAGCGGGCCCTTGGCCGCCCGGAGCGCGCGCTGGATCTGGCCAAGGAGAGCCTGCGGCTGGACTTGCCGCCGGGGGAGGCCATCGAGCTGCGCATCGTCGCGGCCGGGGCCCGCCGGGACTTGGGCCAGCTGGATGCCGCAGTGGTCGCGTTGCAGGGCGACGACCTCGACCCGAAACGCCACGAACCGTGGAGCGCCCGCCTGTTCTACGCCTACGCGGACAATCTGGCCGCGGCCGGGCGCACCGACGAGGCCATCCGCTGGTTCATGAACGCCGCCGAGGCCGACGAGGACGAGGACACCGACGCGGCCGAGCGGGCGTTCGAGTTGAGTGAGGGGCGGGTGGATCCCGCCGAGGAGGTCACGCCATGACGCAGTTCCTGCTCGACGACTACGACGCGCTCCTGCTGGACCTGGACGGCACCGTCTACCGGGGCGGCGTCGCGGTGGACGGTGCGGCCGAGGCGGTCACCGCGGCGCATCGCGCCAACGTGGCCGTCCGGTATGTCACCAACAACGCCTCGCGCCGCCCGGAAGCCGTGGCCGAGCAGCTGACCGGGATGGGCCTGCCGGCCAAGCCCGGTGAGGTGAGCACCAGCTCGCAGGCAGCCGCGGGGGTGCTGGCCGACCGGCTGCCGGCCGGGGCGGCCGTGCTGGTGGTGGGCACCGACGCGCTGGCCGACGAGATCGCCGGGCGGGGGCTCACTCCGGTGCGGAAGAACGGGCCCGAGGTCGCGGCCGTGGTGCAGGGACTGTCGCAGGACGTGGGCTGGCGGGACCTGGCCGAGGCCTGCCTGGCCATCCGGGCCGGGGCGCTGTGGGTGGCCAGCAACGTCGACCCCACGCTGCCCACCGACCGCGGCGAGCTGCCCGGCAACGGGTCGCTGGTGGCAGCGTTGCGCACCGCCACGAACACCGAACCGGTGGTCGCGGGCAAACCGGCCCGCCCGCTGATGGACGAGGCGATCGCCGCCGCGGGCGGCAGCCGTCCGCTGGTGGTCGGCGACCGGCTGGACACCGACGTCGCCGGCGCGCACGCGGTGGGCATCGATTCGCTGGCCGTCCTGACCGGGGTGTCCACGCCCGCGGGTCTGCTGGCCGCCGGTCCGGACGAGCGCCCCACCTATCTGGCCGCCGACCTCTCCGGGGTGTTGCGCCCGGCCGACGAGGTGCGCATCGCGCCGCAGGCGAACTGGACGATCACCATTGACGCGCAGGCCGGTGATCAGCTGGTGATCGAGTTCACCGGCGATTCGGACGCCGAACCGCTGGTCGCCCTGCGGGCGGCCTGCGCGGCCTGGTGGGCGCACGGCGGTGGCCCCGTGTCGGTGCGTCCGGTTGGTCCGGTCGCCACCAATATCATCAACGAACTTCGGCTAGCGTGATAGGCGTGTACCCCAATGCGGTTCCCGGGCCCCCGCCCGGCACCCCCGATCCGGCAACGGTGATCGACCGCGTGCGTGCCGCCGCGGACGGCGTTGCCGAGCTGGACGACCTGCCGGTCGCCGAGCACGTCGCCCGGTTCGACGCCGTGCACGCGGCGCTCACCGACGCGCTGTCCAGCGTCGACAAGGTCTGACCGATGGCCAGGAGGGCCCGGCTGGACGCCGAACTCGTCCGCCGGGGGCTGGCCAGATCCCGCGGCCAGGCGTCGGAGCTGGTGGAAGCCGGCCGGGTGCTGGTGCGCGGCACGGTGGCCAGCAAACCGGCCACCGCCGTGGACGCCGACACCCCGGTGATCGTCAAGGACGACGTCGACGACCCGGGCTGGGCTTCCCGCGGCGCGCACAAACTGGTCGGTGCGCTGGCCGAGTTCACCCCGGAAGGGCTGACCGTGGCCGGCCGGCGCTGCCTGGACGCGGGCGCTTCCACCGGCGGATTCACCGACGTGCTGCTGCGCAACGGCGCCGGCCAGGTGGTCGCCGCCGATGTCGGACGGGGCCTGCTGGACTGGCGGCTGCGCACCGACGAACGGGTGCTGGTCCGCGACCGGGTGAACGTGCGGCACCTGACGACTCAGCAGATCGACGGGCCGGTCGACCTGGTCGTGTCGGACCTGTCGTTCATCTCGCTCAAGCTGGTGCTGCCCGCGCTGGCCGGCTGCGTGACCGAGGACGCCGATCTGGTGCTGATGGTCAAACCGCAGTTCGAGGTGGGCAAGCAGCGGGTCGGTTCCGGCGGCGTGGTGCGCGATCCGGAGTACCGGGTGGCCGCGGTGGTGGACGTGATCGCGGCCGCCGCCGAGCTCGGGCTCGGCGCGCGCGGCGTGGTGGCCAGTCCGCTGCCCGGGCCCTCGGGCAATGTCGAATATTTCGTCTGGCTGCGGCGCGCGGAGCCGCTGCCGGTCGAGAAGTCCACCCAACTCGTGCGTGACGCCGTGGCAAGGGGGCCCCAGTGACCGCCCCGGGAAAGCGGGAAGTGCTGCTCGTGGTCGACACGCGGCGCCAGGCCAACCTGCGCACCGCGGAGAAGGTGGCGGGCTGGTTCACCGCAGCCGGGGTCGAGCTGCGGGTGCTGGACGAGGAGATCGCCGAGTTCGATCCGTCCTGCCAGGTCGCCTCGGTGCCGGCCGACCAGCGCGCCGCCGCCGGTACCGAGCTGGTGTTCGTGCTGGGCGGGGACGGCACCCTGCTGCGCGCGGCCGAACTGGCCCGGCCGGTCGGCGTGCCGGTGCTCGGGGTGAACCTGGGCCGGGTCGGTTTCCTGGCCGAGGCCGACCTGGACGCCCTCGAAGAGGCGGTGGCCCTGGTGGTCACCCAGAACTACCAGGTCGAGGACCGGATGACGGTGGATGTCACGGCCACCCTTGACGGCAAGACCATCGCCCGGACCTGGGCACTGAACGAGGCCAGCGTGGAGAAGGGCATCCGGGAGCGCATCCTGGACGTGCGCATCGAGGTGGACGGGCGGCCGGTGTCCTCGTTCGGCTGCGACGGCGTGCTGTGCTCGACCCCGACCGGCTCGACCGCGTACGCGTTCTCCTCCGGCGGCCCGGTGATCTGGCCGGACGTGCAGGCGCTTTTGGTGGTGCCCTCCAACGCGCACGCCATGTTCGCCCGCCCGCTGGTGGTGTCGCCGAGCTCACACGTCGCCCTGGCCGTGCACCCGGACAGCTTCCCGGCCGTGCTGACCTGCGACGGGCGGCGCAGCTACGACCTGCCCCCGGGCACCCGGGTCGAGGTGCTCGGCGGTGCGGTGCCGGTCCGGCTGGTGCGGTTGTGGACCGGCACGTTCACCGAACGCCTGGTCCGCAAGTTCGAACTGCCCACCGCCGGATGGCGAAACCGGAATCTGTGATCGGCGGGCCACCGCCCACCCGTCGGGGATACGCACTAGTGTTCGAGTCGTGCTGGCCGAGATGAGCATCTCCGGCCTCGGTGTGATCGACGAGGCCACGCTGGAACTGCATCCTGGCTTCACCGTGCTGACCGGTGAGACCGGCGCGGGCAAGACCATGGTGGTGACCGGGCTGCATCTGCTGTCCGGTGGCCGGGCCGAGGCGTCCCGGGTGCGTAGTGGCGCGGTCCGGGCGAGTGTCGAGGGCCGGTTCGAGCTGCGTGACGACGCCGAGGCGCTGGACCTGGCCGCCTCCGCCGGGGCTGACCCGGACGAGGACGGCAGCCTGATCGCGCTGCGCGTGGTCGGCATCGACGGCCGGTCCCGGGCCCATCTGGGCGGCCGGTCGGTGCCGGTGGGCGTGCTGGGTGAGCTGACCGAACGGCTGCTGGCCGTGCACGGCCAGAACGACCAGCTACGGCTGATGCAGCCCGCCGAGCAACGCGCCGTGCTGGACCGGTTCGCCGGTGAGTCGGTGAACGCACCGCTGACCAGCTACCGCCAGCTGCGCGAGGAGTGGCTGGGCGTGGTGGCCGAGCTCGCCGAGCGCACCGAGCGGTCCCGGGAGATGGCTCGGGAGGCCGATCTGCTGCGGCACGGCCTGGCCGAGATCGCCGCGGTCGCGCCGAAACCGGGCGAGGACGCCGAGCTGGTGGAGGAGGCCCGGCGGCTGGCCGACATCGACCAGCTGCGGCTGGTGGCCTCGGCCGCGCAGCTGGCCATCAGCGGTTCGGCGGAGGGCGACGCGGACACCCCGGGCACGCTGGGCCTGGTCGCCGAGGCGCGCCGCCAGCTGACCTCGGCCGACGATCCGAAGCTGCGTGACCTGGAACCCCGGCTGGCCGAGGCGTCCGTGCTGCTGGTGGACGTCGGCTCGGAGCTGGGCGGCTACCTGGACGGGCTGGAGGCCGATCCGGCGCGGCTGGAGCAGGTGCTGGCCCGCCAGGCCGAACTCAAGGCGCTGACCCGCAAGTACGCCGCCGACGTGGACGGGGTGCTGGCCTGGGCCGAGGAAGCCGAGGAACGGCTGTCCGGGCTGGACACGTCCGAGGAGGCGCTGACCGAGCTGGCCACCCGCCGCGACGCGCTGGCCGTCCAGCTGGCCGAGCGGGCGGCCGAGGTCAGCCAGGCCCGCACCAAGGCGGCCGAGGAGCTCAGCGAGGCGGTGACCGCGGAGCTGTCCGGGCTGGCCATGGCCGCCGCGGCCATCGAGGTGTCGGTGTCGCCCAAGGACGCCGAGGCCAACGACTCGCTGGCGCTGACCGTGGGCGAGGCGGTGCGGCACGCCGGTCCGGACGGCGTCGACGAGGTGGAGCTGCGGCTGCGCCCGCACGAGGGCGCGCAGCCGATGCCGGTGCACAAGGGCGCCTCCGGCGGTGAGCTGTCCCGGGTGATGCTGGCCCTCGAGGTCGTGCTGGCCCACTCCGACACGGTGCCCACGCTGGTGTTCGACGAGGTGGACGCCGGGGTCGGCGGCCGGGCCGCGGTGGAGGTCGGCCGGCGGCTGGCCCGGCTGGCCCGCAGCCACCAGGTGATCGTGGTGACGCACCTGGCCCAGGTGGCCGCGTTCGCCGATCGCCACCTGGTGGTGGACAAGACCTCCGGCGGCGGGCTGACCCGCAGCGGAGTGCGGGTGCTGGACGAGAAGGAACGGGTGGTCGAGCTGGCCCGGATGCTGGCCGGCATGGACTCCACCGACACCGGCCGGGCGCACGCCGAGGAGCTGCTGTCCGCGGTGGACGCGGCCAAGGCCGAGGACGCAAGGGCGGCAGGCAAATCGAAGGGCCGCAAGCGCGCATCGAGCTGAACAGGGACGACCTCGGCTGATTCTGTGACACTGCTCCAAATGGGCTAGCACGGCGTGGCGTTGGGACTAATGCGAGTCTCTTTGTCACCATCGGCACCATGAAGCTCACCGGGTTGCTCAGCCGCACGCAGCGGGAACTGCCTGGGACGACGGGCGTCGCCCGGGTGGACCGGCGCACCGGAGACCTGCTCAAGCGGGTCGAGCCCGGTGACGTGGTGGTGCTCAACCAGCTCGATCTGGACCGGCGCACCGCCGACGAGCTGGTGACCGCCGGGGTGGCCGCGGTGGTCAACGCGGTGCCCTCCATCTCCGGCCGGTTCCCCAATCTGGGGCCGGAAGTGCTGGTCAACGCGGGTATCCCGCTGATCGACGACGTCGGCCTCGACGTGCTGCAGACCATCAAGGACGGTACCCGGCTGCGGGTGCACGAGGGCGTGGTCTACGCCGGTGAGCGCGAACTGGCCAGCGGCACCCGGCAGACCCCGGAGTCGGTCGCGGATCTGATGATCGAGGCCAAGGCCGGGATGTCGGCGCAGCTGGAGGCGTTCTCCGCGAACACCATCGAGTTCCTGCGCCGGGAGCGCACGCTGATCCTGGACGGGGTCGGTGTGCCCACGCTGTACGTGCCGATGAAGGACCGGGAAGTGCTGGTGGTCGCGCCCGGGCACGGCCACGTGGAGCAGCTGCGCAAGCTCAAGCGCTACATCCGGGAGCACCGGCCGGTGCTGATCGGGGTGGACGGGGGCGCGGACGCGCTGCGGCAGGCCGGCTACGACCCGCGGATCATCGTGGCCGACCCGGACACGCTGTCCACCGACACCCTGCAGTCCGGCGCCGAGGTGGTCGTCCCGGCGCACGCCGACGGGCATGCCCCCGGCCTGGAGCGCATCCAGGACATCGGGGTCGGCGCGGTCACCTTCCCGGCCTCGGGCAACAGCGAGGACCTGGCCCTGCTGCTGGCCGAGTCGCACGGCGCGGTGCTGGTGGTCACGGTGGGCTTCCAGGCCACCCTGGCCGAATTCCTGGACCGCGGCCGGTCCGGTTCCAATCCGTCCACCTTCCTGACCCGCCTCAAGCTGGGCGACAAGCTGGTGGACAGCAAGGCCGTGGCCACGCTGCACCGGTCCCGGGTGCCCTTCGGCGCGATGCTGCTGCTGGTGCTGGCCGTGCTGCTGGCCGTGGTGGTCGCGTTGACCGTGTCCGATATCGGCGGCGTCTACCTGGACTGGATGGTCAACTCCTGGCACCACGTCGTCACCTGGGTTGAGGGGCTGTTCTCGTGATTTCCCTGCGCTACCACGTCATTTCCATCGGTTCGGTGTTCCTGGCGCTGGCCCTGGGCGTCGTGCTCGGCTCGACCACGCTGTCGGACTCGCTGCTGTCGGGCCTGTCCGGTCAGCGTGACCAACTGGGCAGCCAGGTCAGCGATCTGCAGGGGCAGCGCAACGCGCTCAACCAGCAGCTGTCGGCCGCGGGCGGGTTCGCCACCGGGGTCGGCCCGCTGGCCGTGCGGGGCGCGCTGGCCCAGCGGCCGGTGGTGATCGTCAGCACGCCCGACGCCAGCCAGACCGACGAGGCCGCGCTGTCCTCGCTGCTGACCGCGGCCGGCGCCACGGTCACCGGCCAGGTGCAGCTGACCGACGCGTTCTCCGATCCGAACCGGGCCGACCAGCTCACCTCGCTGGTCACCCAGCTGATCCCGGCCGGCGCCCAGCTGCCGGTTGCCTCCGACCCCGGCACGCTGGCCGGCGGGCTGTTCGGCGCGTTGCTGCTGCTGAACAAGAGCGACAACAAGCCGCAGGCCACCCCGGACGAGCGGGCCTCGGCGCTGTCCGGTTTGGCCGCTGGCGGGTTCGTGAAGGCCAGCGCGCAGCCGCTGAACCCGGCCCAGCTGGCCATCGTGCTCACCGGCGGGCCGGAGTCCGGCGGTTCGGCCGGGGACCGGGCGGCCATGCTGGCCCGGTTCGCCACTCAGTTGCAGAAGTCCGGTGCCGGCACGGTTTTGGCTGGTGGCACCGGTTCGGCCTCGGGCACCGGGCCGATCGGCGTGGTGCGCAGCGATTCCTCGGCCGATTCGATTCTGTCCACCGTGGACGACGCGGACACCGCGGCCGGCCGGGTGGTGACCGTGCTGGCTCTGCAGGAACAGCTGAATGGCAAGGCGGGCGCGTACGGCACCGCGGGCAACGCGACCGCGCCGCTGCCTGCGACTCCGAACAGTTAAACCCTTGAGTTAACAAGCAGAACCCGTTTCCCGTCTTTACCCGGCAGGCCCGATCAGCCCACAATTGCTGATCTGTCGGCTCTGGGAACGGGAGGCCGCACGATGGCCGCTTCACCTCCGACCGCGGCGACCGCCGCGCAACCAGCCCTGCCCGGCCTGACCCGCACCCTGTCGGTGTGGCAGGCCGTCGGCGTCTCGGTCGGCCTGATGGCGCCGAGCATGGCCGCGAACATCAACCCCCAGGCCAGCGAGCAAACCGTCGGCCGGGCCGTGCCACTGGCGTTCCTGCTCGCGGCGGTCGGCGTGCTGCTGGTCTGCTACGTGTTCGTCCGGCTGTGCCAGTACTTCCGCCACGCCGGTTCGGTGTACGCGTTCGTCGGCGCGACGCTGGGCGCGCGCACCGGAGTGATCGCCGGCTGGGGCCTGTTGGGCACCTACACCTTCTACGGCGTCACCACCTCCTCGGTGGTCGGCTTATTCGGCACCAACTTCCTCAAATCCGTTGGTATCTGGCCGAATCCGCCGGGATGGGCGCCGTTCACGTTCACCGCGGTGGTGCTCGTGCTGACCTGGCTGCTGACCGTGATGCCGGCCCGACGCGGCACCAACACGCTGCTCACCGTCGAGGGCCTGACCATCGCGCTGATCCTGATCGTGTCGGTGGTTGTGTTGGTACGCCTGGTTTCCGGGAACACCCCGGCCGGACAACACTTCACCCTCAACGTGTTCACCGTGCCCGCCGGCACGTCCACCTCGGCGGTGTTTCTCGGTGTGGTGTTCGGTTTTCTGAGTTTCGCCGGGTTCGAGGCGGCGTCCACGCTCGGTGAGGAGGCGGCCAATCCGAATCGCGACATCCCGAGGGCGATTCTGGGCACCGCGATCTTCGGCGGCGTGTTCTTCGTGGTGGTGACCGCGGTGGAGATGATGGGCTTTGGCACGAATTCCGCTGGCACGTCGGCGTTCGGCAGTTCTTCGTCGCTGCTGGGCGATCTGGGTTCACGGTATGTGGCCCCGTGGATCGGCGACGCGATCACGCTGGGCGCCACGGTGTCCGCGTTCGGCTGCTGCCTGGCCTGTGTGGTCGGCGGGGCGCGGCTGCTGTTCGGGTTGTCCCGGGACGCGTTCGGCGACAAGGGCGTTGGCAAGGCATCCCGGTTCGGTACGCCGGGCAATGCCGGTCTCGCGGTGGCCGGGG
The DNA here is from genome assembly GCA_035551355.1 of Pseudonocardiaceae bacterium. Classification (GTDB taxonomy): domain Bacteria; phylum Actinomycetota; class Actinomycetes; order Mycobacteriales; family Pseudonocardiaceae; genus DATATV01. Next base: position 11,309 of record DASZNF010000138.1, read on the forward strand.
TGATGGCGGTGATCATCGCCGGATCCATCATCCTGTTCCACGCCACCGCCGAGGACACGTTCACCTGGGGTGGCACCATCGGCACGCTGATCCTGCTGGTGGTCTACATCCTGGCCACCCTGGGTTGCATCGGGCTGGTGTTCGTGCGGCGCAAGCTGCCGGTGGCCCGCTGGCAGGTGGTGATTCCGCTGGCCGCGCTGGTGGTGCTCGGCTACACCCTGTATCGCAACGTGATTCCCTATCCGACCGGCGCCGCGCGCTGGTTCCCGGTGGCCTCCGGCGGCTGGCTGCTGCTGGCCATCCTGGCCGTGGTGTGCGCACCCGGGGTGGCCCGGCGGCTGGGCCGGAACCTGGCCGAATCCGAGGGCATCCGGCTGGAGAAATAGCGACCTGGAGAAATAGCGACGGGCCCCCGGTCGTCGAGGGGGAGGTTACGACCGGGGGCCCGCTAGCCCGGCCGGCGGTTGGGGGACCAGCCAGGGGCGCCGCGGCGCCTTCGCTGAGCATACTCGCTCCGTAGTCGCTTGGCACGCCTGTGTAATGGTCGGTCTGTAAACACTTGGCGTCGACACGCCGGTGCGGGTGCGCGCCGTCGGGCTGACCGGCGGGGACGTGCTACGGTGAAATCCCGTGGATGTAAAGGCCGATTCCGGCTTCGGGCCATTCCGGCTTCGGGCCCGGGTCGGCCACGAACACGGGAGCCTCGCTGGTGCTTCAGGCACGGATGACCAAGCACGTATTCGTCACCGGGGGCGTCGCCTCCTCGCTCGGCAAGGGGCTCACCGCCTCCAGCCTGGGCCAACTGCTGACCGCGCGGGGCCTGCGGGTCACCATGCAGAAGCTGGACCCCTACCTCAACGTCGATCCCGGCACCATGAATCCGTTCCAGCACGGTGAGGTTTTCGTCACCGAGGATGGCGCGGAGACCGATCTGGACATCGGGCACTACGAGCGGTTCCTGGACCGCGACCTGTCCGGCACCGCCAACGTGACCACCGGTCAGGTGTACTCCGAGGTGATCGCCAAGGAGCGGCGCGGCGAGTACCTGGGCGACACCGTCCAGGTGATCCCGCACATCACCGACGAGATCAAGCGGCGCATCGTGGCCATGGCCGAGCCGGAGGTCGCCGGCGGCGGCCGGCCGGACGTGGTGATCACCGAGGTCGGTGGCACCGTCGGAGACATCGAGTCGTTGCCGTTCCTGGAGGCCTGCCGCCAGGTGCGGCACGATCTCGGCCGGGACAACTGTTTCTTCCTGCACGTGTCCCTGGTGCCCTACCTGGCGCCCTCGGGCGAGCTGAAGACCAAGCCGACCCAGCACTCGGTGGCCGCGCTGCGCAACATCGGCATCCAGCCCGACGCCATCGTGTGCCGGGCCGACCGGGAGATCCCGGAGGGTCTCAAGCGCAAGATCGCGCTGATGTGCGATGTGGACACCGACGCGGTCATCGCCTGCCCGGACGCGCCGTCCATCTACGACATCCCCAAGGTGCTGCACTCCGAGGCGCTGGACGCCTACGTGGTGCGCCGGCTGGATCTGCCGTTCCGGGACGTCGACTGGACGATCTGGGGCGACCTGCTTGAGCGGGTGCACAACCCGGCCGAGACGGTGCGCATCGCGCTGGTCGGCAAGTACATCGACCTGCCCGACGCCTATCTGTCGGTGACCGAGGCGCTGCGCGCGGGCGGCTTCGCCCACCGGGCCAAGGTGGCTGTGGTGTGGGTGGCCTCGGACCTGTGCGAGACCGAGGCCGGCGCGGCCCGCGAACTGTCCGGTGTCGACGGTGTGCTGATCCCCGGCGGGTTCGGGGTGCGCGGCATCGAGGGCAAGATCGGCGCGATCCGCTGGGCCCGCACCCACCAGGTGCCGATCCTGGGTCTGTGCCTGGGCCTGCAGTGCATGGTGGTCGAGGTGGCCCGGGATCTGGCCGGCATCGCCGGCGCGAACTCCAGCGAGTTCGACGAGCAGACCACGAATCCCGTCATCTCCACCATGGCCGATCAGGAGGACGTGATCGCCGGCGAGCGGGACATGGGCGGCACCATGCGGCTGGGCGCCTACCCGGCACTGCTGGAGAGCGGCTCCATCGTGGCCCGCGCCTACGGCGACGTGCAGGTGTCCGAGCGGCACCGGCACCGTTACGAGGTGAACAACGCCTACCGCGACCGGCTGGCCAAGGCCGGCCTGGTGTTCTCCGGCACCTCGCCGGACGGGCGGCTGGTGGAGTTCGTCGAGCTGACCCCGGAGGCGCACCCGTTCTACGTGGCCACCCAGGCCCACCCGGAGCTCAAGAGCCGGCCCACCCGGCCGCATCCGCTGTTCGCCGCGTTCGTGGGCGCCGCACTCGACTACCGGGCCGCCGAGCGGCTGCCGGTGGAGCTGCCCGAGGCCGCGTCCGTCAACGTGGGGGCCTGAATGTCCGAGGAGAACGGCCGGCACGACTTCGAGGTCGTGTCCAGCGAGGACGTGTACAAGGGCGCGATCCTGGCCCTGCGGGCCGACCGGCTGACGATGCCGGGCGGCGGGGTGGCCACCCGGGAGGTGGTCGAGCACTACGGCGCGGTGGCCATCGTGGCCATCGACGAGCGCGACCAGGTGGTGCTCATCCACCAGTACCGGCATCCGCTGGGTAAGCGGCTGTGGGAACTGCCGGCCGGGCTGCTGGACAAGCCGGGTGAGTCCGCGGTGGACACCGCCCGCCGCGAGTTGGTCGAGGAGGTCGGGCTGACCGCCGCGGACTGGTCGGCACTGGTGGACGTGGCCAGCTCGCCCGGGTTCACCGACGAGGCGGTGCGGGTGTTCCTGGCCCGCGAGCTGACCGAGGTGCCCCGGGAGATCGAGCAGGGCAACGAGGAGACCGACCTGGAGATCCACCGGGTGCCGCTGGCCGAGGCGATGCGCATGGCCTTCGCCGGTGAACTGGTCAACGAGCAGGCCGTGGTGGGCGTGCTGGCCGCGCACGCGGTGCTGTCCGGAGTGGCCTCGGCCCGGCCCGCGGACGCGCCGTGGACCGACCGGCCCACCCGCTTCGCCGCCCGCCGCTGACCGGATCATGCCCGGTTGGTTCCGGCGGTCGGAGGAATACCGCCGTTGAGGTGAAAACACCGGTTCTCATGCGTAGGACCAGGTGAGAAACGGGCATTCTCCTTGTGCCAGGATGCTGGCTGCCAAGGCGCGGAATGCGACAGGAAAACAACAGATGACAGTTCTCTGGGCCGACTACGTCGGCTATCCGGGTGGCGCGGGCCTGCAGTCCGCCGGGATAGCCGGCGTGGTGCGGTATGTAGGGATCGGCGGCTCGTCCAAGCGGTTGACCGCCGCCGAGTACGCCGATCTGACCGGGCACGGAATCAAGGTGCTCGGCGTGGTGGAATCCACCACCACGGAGGCGGACAACGGCTACGGCGCGGGCGTTTCCGACGCCAAGGCGGCGTTGTCGGACATCGGGTCGCTCACCGGTGGAGCCGGGTTGGACCTGTTGTTCGCCACCAATGACAAAACCACCTATGTCCAGGCCGATGTCGACTATGTGCGCGGCTTCGCCGACACGCTCGGCGTGACGAAAACCGGCGCCTACGGGTTCGCGAGTTTTCTCAGTGCGGTGCGCGCGGCCGGGGTGGCCACAGTGTTCTGGCAGGCGGGCGATCCGCCGTCCACCACCGGCACCGGCGACTTCGTGCATTTCTGGCAGCGGCAGGGCACCTCGGGCGACGCGACCGACGGCCCGGCCACGCCGACCCAGGTGACCGTGAACGGTGTCGCCTGCGACCTCGACAACCAACGTCTACCCTTACCCACCGGAGATGGCATGGGCATGTCCAACGGAGTGTTCGAGCGTGGCGTCAAGAACCACACGCTCCCACTCACCACGAACAGTGTCTCGATGGTGATCAACCAGGCCTGGTTCTCGCTGCGGCCGGCCTGGGGTGATCTGGGCACCGTGCACATCGTGTTCGAGGGCGACTCGGCCAACGTCACCGGCGCGGAGACGGTCGACTCGATCGCCTCGAACAACCGTTACGAGCTGGTGGTGCCCGATGGCACCACCGGAGTCAATGTGGACTGGGTCAGCGAGACCCCGGCGTCCGGGGTGGACAACGTGGCCGTCGGCTGGTGCATCGAGTACACCGCCAAGTAGCCGATCAGCGGTGCGATCGCTGATCAACGGTTAGGCTGCCGGCATCATGGTCGGCGAACCTGCCCTGGACAGTGCGTTGCGCCGCTACCTCGACCACCTGGCCGTGGAGCGCGGCACCGCGCGCAACACGCTGGACTCCTACTCCCGCGACCTGCGCCGCTACTCGGTCTACCTGGACGGGTTGGGCGTGCGGGAACTGGCCGAGGTGACCGAGCCGCAGGTGACCGGGTTCGCCGCGGTGTTGCGGGAGCAGGGATTGGCCGCGTCCTCGGCGGCCCGGGCGGTGGTCGCGGTGCGCGGCCTGCACCGGTTCGCCCACCGGGAGGGCCTGACCTCCTCCGATCCGACCCGGCAGGTGCATCCGCCGCAGCTGCCCAAGCGGCTGCCCAAGGCGTTGCCGGTGGAAGACGTGTTGCGGCTGCTGGATTCGCCGGTGGGCGGCGAGCACGCGGAACCGGCCGCGCTGCGCGATCAGGCGCTGCTGGAACTGCTGTACTCCACCGGCGCGCGCATCTCCGAGGCGGTCGGTCTGGACCTCGACGACGTGGACCGGACCGACCGCACGGTGCTGCTGGACGGCAAGGGCGGCAAGCAGCGGCTGGTGCCCATCGGGCGGCCCGCGCTGTCGGCGCTGGAGGCCTACCTGGTGCGGGTGCGCCCGGCGCTGGCGGCCAAGGGCCGGGGCACGGCCGCGGTGTTCCTGAACCTGCGCGGCGGGCGGCTGTCCCGGCAGAGCGCCTGGCAGGTGCTCAAGACGACCGCGCAGCGGGCCGGGCTGACCGGGCCGGTGTCGCCGCACACGCTGCGCCACTCCTTCGCCACCCACCTGCTGGAGGGCGGCGCGGACGTGCGGGTGGTGCAGGAACTGCTCGGGCACGCCTCGGTGACCACGACCCAGGTGTACACGCTGGTCACCGTCAACACGCTGCGTGAGGTGTATGCGACCGCGCACCCGCGCGCCCTGGGCTGACGCAACGTGGTTGTCACGCCAGAGCCTTGCCACCGCCTATTCGTTAGGCTAATTTCCTAACAATTCCTGTCGGCGGAAGGGCTTTCCCGATGCGGCGTTTACGGAAACTCCTGACCATCCTGGCCTCCGGTGTGCTGCTGGCCGTCTGCGCCGCGTGCGGCGGATCGGCCTCCGAACCGGCCACGGGCGGCACCCTCACCATCGCCAACGAGAGCGGCAGCCTCTGGCCCTGCGGCTTCAACCCGTTCAACACCAGCGAGAACTACCTGGCCATCGGCAACGTCTACGAGCCGCTGGTGTTCATCAACACCCTGCAGAACGCCAAGACCACCCCGTGGCTGGCCACTCAGTGGGCGTGGAGCAACGGCAACAGGACCATCACCTTCACCATCCGCGACGGCGTGAAGTGGAACGACGGTCAGCCGATGACCGCCGCGGACGTGGTGTTCACCTTCGACGAGCTCAAGAAGTTCCCCACCCTGGACCTCAACTCCGTGTGGTCGGTGCTGGACTCGGTCAGCCAGCAGGGCCGCAACCAGGTGGTGGTCAACTTCAAGGCCCCGGCGGTGCCCTACTTCTACTACATCGCCGACCAGCTGCCGATCATCCCGCAGCACGTCTGGTCCTCGATCGCCGATCCGGTGCACTACACCGACAGCAACCCGGTGGGCACCGGGGCCTACCAGGTCAACCCGTGCACCCCGCAGAACATCACGTTCACCGCGAACAAGAGCTACTGGCAGCCTGGCCTGCCCAAGGTGGGCAAGATCCTCTACCCGGCGTTCACCGCCAACGACCCGGCCAACAACTACCTGGCCACCGGTCAGGCCCAGTGGGGCAGCCAGTTCATCCCCAACATCGACGCGTTCTATCTGAAGAAGAACGCCAACCACCACTACTGGTTCCCGCCGTTCGCCCAGGTCTCGTTGTGGCCCAACGAAAAGGTCGCGCCGCTGGATGATGTGAACGTGCGCAAGGCGCTGGCCTACGCCACCGACCGGCAGAAGGCCTCCACCATCGGTGAGTACGGCTACGAACCGGCCGGCAACCAGCTGGGCGTGGTCACCCCGACCTTCAACGACTGGATCGACCCGGCCGCCAAGGCGGCCGACGACTACACCTACAACCCGGCCAAGGCCGACCAGCTCCTGGAAGCCGACGGCTACCACAAGGGTTCCGACGGGATCTACGTCTCCGCGACCGGGAAACGGCTGTCCTTCCACGTGATCAACATCGGCGGCTACTCCGACTGGGTCGCGGCGCTGCAGGCGGTCACCCAGGGCATGAAGGCCGCGGGCATCGAGCTGATCGTGGACAACCTGTCCAACAACGACTTCTACGACAAGCTCTACAACGGCAACTTCCAGCTGGCCTACGACAACGAGCTGACCACCGGCCCGACTCCGTACTACGAACTGCGGGAATGGCTGTACTCGGCCAACACCGCGCCGATCGGCCAGCAGGCGACGCTGAACTACGAGCGCTACGCCAACCCGGCCACCGACGCGCTGTTCAACGCCTACGGCGCGACCACCGACCCGGCCGTGCAGAAAAGCGTTGTGGCTCAACTGGAACAGGTGATGCTGCAGCAGGTGCCGATCATCCCGGTGACCGAGGCGGTGAACTGGTACCAGTACGACACCACGCACTTCACCGGCTGGGTCACCCAGCAGGACCAGTACGCCCTGCCGGCCGCCTACCAGTATCCGGACATGGGACAGATGTTGCTGCACCTGCAACCGAAGTAGGTTCGTCAGAGAGGGTCCACGGGGTGAGCCAGGAGAACCTGCCATGAGATATGCCTTGCGCCGTGCGGGTTTCTTCCTGCTCACCCTGTGGGCCGCGCTCACCCTGAACTTCGTCATCCCCCGGCTGATGCCGGGGTCCCCGGCCACCGCGATCCTGGCCCGCTACCACGGGCACCTCACCCCCGCCTCGCTCAAGGCGGTCGAGGCGTCCCTGGGCATCGCCACCGACCAGAACATCGTGCTGCAGTACTTCACCTACCTGGGCAACACGTTCACCTTCAACTTCGGCACCTCCATCCAGTCCATGCAACCGGTGGCCAAGGTGGTGGGCGCGGCCATCCCGTGGACGCTCGGACTGGTCGGTGTGACCACCGTGCTGGCCTTCATCCTCGGCACCGGGATCGGCGCGCTGGCCGCGTGGAAACGGGGCACCCGCGCCGATGCCATCCTGCCGCCGTTGTTCGTGATCGGCACCGGCCTGCCCTACTTCTGGGTCGGCATGATGCTGATCATCATCTTCGCCGAGGTGAACCCGTGGCTGCCGGTGGCCCTTGGGTCCGACCCGGGCGTCGAAACCGGCTGGAACGCCGCCTACATCGGCAACATCGTGGAACATTCCATCCTGCCCGCGCTGGCCATCCTGATCACCTCGGTCGGCTCCTGGGTGCTGACCATGCGCAACACCATGGTCTCCACGCTGGCCGAGGACTACATCCGGATGGCCAGGGCGAAAGGGCTGCCCGCGCGCCGGATCATGCTGGACTACGCGGCCCGCAACTCGGTGCTGCCCAACCTCACCGGATTCGCCATGTCGCTGGGTTTCGTGGTCAGCGGCGCGGTGCTGGTCGAGGACGTGTTCAACTATCCCGGCGTCGGCTTCATGCTGGTGCAGGCCGTGCAGAACGAGGACTTTCCGTTGATGCAGTGCCTTTTCCTGCTCATCACCGTGACCGTGCTGTGCGCGGTGCTGCTGGCCGACCTGGCCACCGCACTGCTGGATCCGCGCACCCGGGTGCTGTCATGACCGCCGTCACCGTCACCACCGCCCCGCCCCGGACCGCGGGCCGGGGCGCGGGCAATCTGCTGCGGGCGTTGCGGGGCAACGGAAAGGCCGTCGCCGGGCTGATCATCCTGGTGATTTTCATTGTCCTGGCGGCGATCCCGCAGTGGCTGGCGCCCGACGACCCGAACGCCGAGATCTTCGACCGGATGGCCGGGCCGAGCGGCGCACATCTGCTGGGCACCACCGCTTACGGCCAGGACATCCTGTCCCAGGTGATCTGGGGCGCCCGGCCCGCGCTGCTGATCGCCGTGCTGGCCGGCCTTCTGGCCACGGTGCTGTCCGTGCTGATCGGGGTGTCCTCGGCCTACCTCGGTGGCATCTGGGGTGATCTGCTCAACCTGCTGACCGACGTTTTCCTCGTGATCCCAACGCTTCCGCTGGTCATCGTGATCGCCGCCTACGCCACCCAGCACAGCCTGTCCGTGCTGATCATCGTGCTGGTGATCACCGGCTGGTCCTATGGCGCGCGCCAACTGCGGGCCCAGGCACTGTCGCTGCGCAACCGGGATTTCCTGCAGGCGGCCAAGGTTCGCGGCGAGCGCCGCGCCTACATCATCGTGTTCGAGCTGCTGCCGACCATGACCTCGTTGATCGTGGCCAACTTCCTGGGCGCCGCGCTGTACTCCATCCTCACCGCCTCCGGCCTGGAATTCCTGGGGCTGGGTAACACCAACAGCGTCGACTGGGGCACGATGCTGTACTGGGCGCAGAACAACGAGGCACTGCAGACCGGTCAGTACCTGTGGGCGACCGTGCCCGGCCTGTGCATCGCGGCGCTGGGCACCGCGTTCGCGTTGCTGAACAACGCCTTCGACGAGATCAGCAATCCCGCCCTGCGTCCGGTCCGGAGGATTCGTGTCCAGCGAACACATTCTTGAGGTGCGCGAGCTGACCGTGGCCTACGCGAGCGCGCGCGGGCCGGTCGAGGCGGTGGACCGGGTGAGCCTGTCGGTCGCGCCGGGCGAATTCCTCGGGGTGGTCGGCGAATCCGGCTGCGGCAAGTCGACCCTGCTGTTCGCGATCGCGCAGCTGCTGACCCCGCCGGCCGCGATCACCGGCGGGGAGGTCCTGTTCCAGGGCCGGAATCTGGTCGGGCTGACCGACAGACAACTGGCCACGTCCCGCTGGCAGGACCTGTCGGTGGTCATGCAGAGCGCGATGAACGCCTTCAACCCGGTCAAAACCATCGGCGCCCAGTTCCGCGATGCCGTGCGGGCGCACCAGAAATGGCCCAGGGACCAGATCGCCGAGCGGTCGGCCGAGGTGCTGCGCATGGTCGGCATCGACCCGGTCCACGTGCGCAGCTATCCGCACCAGCTCTCCGGCGGCATGCGGCAACGTGCCATGATCGCCATGGCCTTGTTGTTCACGCCCGAGCTGATCATCATGGACGAGCCGACCTCCGCGCTGGACGTGGTGGCGCAGCGCTCGCTGATGGTGCGAATCAGGCAGCTGCAACAGGAACTGGGCTTCGCGGTCGTGTTCGTCACCCACGACATGTCGCTGGTGAGCCATTTCTCCGACCGGCTGCTGGTGATGTACGCCGGGCAGGTGGCCGAGGTCGGCCCCACCCGTACCGTGTTCGACACCCCGGCCCATCCGTACAGCACCGGCCTGCTGGCGGCCTTTCCGTCCATCCACGGCCCGCGCACCCGGATGACCGGAATCCCCGGCGCCCCACCGGAACTGATCGATCCGCCGGCCGGCTGCCGGTTCCAGCCGCGCTGCCCGGTGGCCATGCCCGAGTGCACCGAGAAGGAGCCGGAGCTGTACGCCGCCGGGCCGGTCGCGGTGCGCTGTCTTCGCCACGCCGACGCCGGGAGCGGCCATGACTGACACTGTGACCGGCCCGCCGCTGTTGCGCACCGAAGGGCTGTCCCGGCACTTCGGCGTGGGCAACGCGTTGTCCCGCAAGCGTTTGCACGCCGTGGACGACGCCGAACTCGAGGTCGGCGAACGGGAGATCGTGGCCGTGGCCGGAGAAAGCGGCAGCGGCAAGAGCACCCTGGCCCGGCTGCTGGCCAAGGTCTACCCGCCCACCGCCGGTGAGATCTTCTTCCGCGGCCGCCCGCTGTCCGGGTTGCGGTCCCGCAAGGACGTGCTGGCTTATCGCGGCGCGGTGCCCATGGTGTTCCAGGACCCGTTCTCCTCGCTCAATCCGGCCTACCGGATCTCGCACGGCATCCTGCGCAGCCTCGCCCTGCACCGCCCCGAGCTGTCCGGCGCGGCCCGCCGCGCCGAGGCAGAACGGGTGCTGGCCGCGGTCGGGCTGACCCCGCCCGGGGAGGTGCTGGACAAGTTCCCGCACGAGTTCTCCGGCGGCCAGCGCCAGCGCATCGGCTTCGCGCAAGCGCTTGCCGGCCAACCGAAACTGATCCTGGCCGACGAACCGGTGTCCATGCTGGACGTGTCCATCCGGGTCGGGGTGCTCAACCTGATGGCTGATCTGCGCGCCGACAACGGCGTGTCTTTTCTTTACATCACCCACGATCTGGCCAGCGCCCGCTACGTGGCCGACCGGCTGGTGATCATGTACGCCGGACACATCGTGGAAACCGGCCCCACCGAAGAGGTTCTGCGCAAACCGCGCCATCCCTACACGCAGCTGCTGCGCTCCGCGGTGCCCGATCCGAAGGTGCCGCTGGACACCAGCGTGCGCGGCGACGCGGGCGAGCCGCCGAAGGTGATCAACCCGGCGCCCGGTTGCCGGTTCCGCTGGCGCTGCCCGCTGGCCGTGGACCGATGCGCCACCGAGACCCCGCGGCCCCGCCCGCTCGCGCCCGGCCACACCGTGGCCTGTCATCTCGCCGAGGAGACCGCATGAAACTCGCCGTCGTCGGCGGTGGCTCGACCTATACCCCGGAACTGGTCGACGGCATCGCCCGGCTGGCCGACCGGCTGCCGGTCGAGGAACTGGTGCTGATCGACCCGGACGCGCACCGGCTGGCCCTGGTCGGCGGGGTGTCGGCGCGGATCATGTCGGCCAACGGCCATCCGGCCCGCGTGCACACCACCAGCGACCTGGACGCCGGACTGGCCGGCGCGGGCGCGGTGCTCATCCAACTGCGCATCGGCGGGCAGGCCGCCCGGCAGCGGGACGAGACCTGGCCGCTGGACTGCGGTTGCGTCGGTCAGGAGACCACCGGGGCGGGTGGGCTGGCCAAGGCCCTGCGCACCGTGCCGGTGGTGCTGGACATCGCCGAACGGGCCCGGACCCTGGCCGCGCCCGGGGCCTGGATCATCGACTTCACCAACCCGGTCGGCATCGTCACCCGCGCCCTGCTGGACGCCGGGCACCGCGCCATCGGGCTGTGCAACGTGGCCATCGGTTTCCAGCGCCGGTTCGCCGCCCGGTTCGCCGTCGCCCCGGAGCGGGTCGGCCTGGCCCATGTCGGCCTGAACCACCTGTCCTGGGAACGCGCGGTCTATCTGGACGGCGTGGACGTGCTGCCCGAACTGCTGGCCACCGACGGCGCGGACATCGCCGAGCGGCTGGAACTGCCGGCCGAGCTGATCCGGCGGCTGGGCGTCATCCCCTCCTACTACCTGCGCTACTACTACGCCCACGACGCGGTGGTCCGGGCCCAGCGCGAAGAACCCACCCGCGCGGAAGTCGTTGCCGGGTACGAAAAACAGCTGCTGGACCACTACGCCGACCCGACCCTGGACCACAAACCCGAACTGCTGGCCAAACGCGGCGGCGCGTTCTACTCCGAGGCCGCGGTCAACCTGCTCGCGTCGCTGACCGCCGACGCCGGCGACACCCAGGTGGTCAACCTGCGCAATGCGGGCACCCTGCCCTTCCTGCCCCCCGACGCGGTGATCGAGGTGCCCGCCCGGATCGGCGCCACCGGGGCCATCCCGCTGCCGGTCGACCCGGTGCCCCCGCTGTATGCCGGGCTGATCGCGCACGTCAGCGCCTACGAGAAACTGGCCGTGACCGCCGCCGTGCACGGCGGCCGGGACCGGGTGTTCGACGCATTGCTGGCCCACCCCTTGATCGGCCAGCTCGAACCGGCCGGGAAACTGACCGACACGCTGATCGCGGAGAACCGCGCCCACCTGCCGTGGGCGTCGAACTGACCGCGCCCGCCGCGGTGCTGGCCATCGACGGCGGGAACAGCAAAACCGATGTGGCGCTGATCGGCCCGGACGGCGGCCTGCTGGCCGAGGTGCACGGCGCGGGCACCTCCATGGAGGCGTCCCGGTTCGCGAAATCCATCGCGGTGCTCGACAAGCTGGTCGCCACCGTGGCCACCGCCGCGGGCATCGACCCGGCCGGTCCGATCGCCGAGCACGTCTCGGCCTTCCACGCCGGACTCGACCTGCCCGACGAGGAGGCCCGGCTGGCCGCCGCCCTGGCCCAGCGCGGCTGGAGCCGGGATCACCGGATCGGCAACGACACCTTCGCCGTGCTGCGCGCCGGCAGCAGCCGGACCTGGGGTGTCGGCGTCACCTGCGGCGCCGGCATCAACTGTGTCGGCGTGGCGCCGGATGGCACCGACACCCGGTTCCTGGCCCTGGGGCGGCTGTCCGGCGACTGGGGCGGCGGCATGGACGTGGCCAGGGAGGTGCTGTGGTGGTCGATCCGGGCTGAGGACGGCCGGGGCGAACCCACCGCGCTGCACGCGGCCACCACCGGCCACTACGGCCTGGCCAGCATGCACGACGTGTGCGTGGCCATCCATCTCGGCGAACTGGACCAGGCCCGGGTCAACGAACTGACCTACGTGCTGTTCGACGTCGTCGAGACCGGGGACGCGGTCGCGGGCCGGCTGGTGGACCGGCTCGCCGCCGAGGTGAGCCTGATGGCTCTGGTCGCGATGCGCCGGCTGGCGCTGACCGGACTGGACACCGAAGTGGTGCTCGGCGGGGGCCTGCTGGCCGCCGGACACGCCCGGCTCGACCGTGGCATCGAAGCCGCGATCCTGGCCGAAGCCCCGGCCGCGCGGCTGCGCGTACTGGCCGCGCCGCCGGTCGTCGGTGCCGCGTTGCTCGGTTTGGACCACATCGGATCCGGCCAACCCGCCCACCGCGCGCTGCGGCGCGCCATGGCCGGGGCGGGCAGGTTCTAGAGTGACAGGACGCCTGGTGGAAGGGTGGTGAGCATGGGCGAGATGGACGAGCCGACCCGTGAGCAGATCACGTTGGTCGGCGTGTTGCACGCGCTGAGCGATCCGACCAGGCTCAAGGTCATCGGCCAGCTGACCGACGAGGGGGAGATGCTGTGCGGCGCCCTGCACGTGTCGGTCGCCAAGTCCACGCTGTCCCAGCACCTGCGGGTGCTGCGCGAAGCTGGGCTGACGCACACTCGCCCGGCCGGTACCCAGCGGTGGATCTCGGTGCGCCGCGACGATCTGGACGCGCTGTTTCCCGGCCTGCTGGACGTGGTGCTCGCCGCGCGAACCAGCCAGGTCGCCGTTTGACGGCGCAACACACCGGCGCGGTCGTTGCCGCGCTCGTGATCGACGCATAGGCTGCGCCGGGATGGGCCTGTAATTACTCGGGAGTAAGTGAGCCGATCATGTCGACGCCACAGCCTTCCGCCGACCGGCGGCCGCTGGGTGCACCACAGGTCGAGCTGAGTCTTGCCCCCAGGGCGAGCTCCGACGAGGACGAAACCTTCGACACCTCGCCCGGCGGCATCGGCCCCACCGGTCGTCCCCGCCGCACGGTGCCGGAGCCTTCGTTGATCGCCCAGCACGGCCCGGCCAAGGTCATGGCCATCTGCAACCAGAAGGGCGGGGTGGGCAAGACCACCTCGACCATCAACCTGGGCGCCGCGCTGGCCGAGTACGGCCGCCGGGTGCTGCTGGTCGACTTCGACCCGCAGGGCGCCCTGGCCGTGGGTCTCGGCATCTACCCGCACCAGCTGGAACGCACCATCTACAACGTGCTGATGGAGCGGGACGCGCAGATCCTCGACATCGTCATGCGCACCTCCGTGGACGACGTGGACCTGCTGCCCAGCAACATCGACCTGTCGGCGGCGGAGATACAGCTGGTCAGCGAGGTGGGCCGGGAACACTCGCTGGTCCGCGCGCTGCAGCCGGTGATGGAGCACTACGACTACATCCTGGTCGACTGCCAGCCCTCACTCGGCCTGCTCACGGTCAACGCGCTGGCCTCGGCCGACGGGGTGATCATCCCGCTGGAGTGCGAGTTCTTCAGCCTGCGCGGGGTGGCGCTGCTGATCGACACCATCGAGAAGGTGCGCGAGCGGCTCAACCCGAAACTCGACATCACCGGCATCCTGGCCACCATGTTCGACCCGCGCACACTGCACTCCCGCGAGGTCATGGCCCGGGTGGTCGAGGCGTTCGGCGAGACCGTGTTCGACACGGTGATCAACCGGACCGTGCGGTTCCCGGAGACCACAGTCGCCGGCGAGCCGATCACCCGGTGGGCGCCGCGCTCGGCCGGTGCCAAGGCGTATCGCGAACTGGCCCGCGAGGTGATCGCCAGGTGATCACCGCGTGACACCGACGGACACCACTCCGTCCCCCGAGTCCGAAGCGCAGAACGGCTCCGAAGAGCAGACCGGCCGCTTCACCGTGAAGCTGGCCAATTTCGAGGGACCGTTCGACCTGCTGTTGCAGTTGATCTCGCAGCACCAGATGGACGTCACCGAGGTGGCGCTGCACCGGGTCACCGACGATTTCATCGCGCACATCCGGGGCATGGGCGACAGCTGGGACCTGGACGAGACCACGGAGTTTCTGGTCATCGCGGCCACCCTCCTGGATTTGAAGGCGGCCCGGCTGCTGCCGGCGGCCGACGTGGAGGATGAGGACGACCTGGCCCTGCTCGATGCGCGGGACCTGCTGTTCGCCCGGTTGCTGCAGTATCGGGCGTACAAGCAGGTGGCGGCGCTGTTCGGGGAGCTGGAAGCGTCGGCGTTGCGGCGGTACCCGCGGTCGGTGGCGCTGGAGGAGCGGTTTCAGAAGTTGCTGCCCGAGGTGATGCTCGGGGTGACCAAGGAACGGTTCGCCGACATCGCCGCCGCGGTGTTCCGGCCCAAACCGCCGCCCACGGTGTCGCTGTCCCACCTGCACATGGCCACCGTGTCGGTCCGCGAGCATGCCGCCATCCTGCGCATCCGGATCGCCGAGGCCGGCACGACCACGTTCGCCGAACTGGTGGCCGACTGCGGGCGGACCCTGGAGGTGGTCGCGCGGTTCCTGGGGCTGCTGGAGTTGTACCGGCAGGCCACCATCGCGTTCGAACAGCCGGAGGCGCTCGGCGAGATGCAGGTGCGCTGGACCGGCGGGTCGGTCGAAGAGGCGCGGGCCGCGGCCGAACTGGACCTGGCCAGCACCGAGGAGGAGGAATACAGGTGACCCCCGAGCAGGACGCCCCCGAGCCCACCGGGGCCGCCGAGCCCACCGGGGTCACGGAGGCCACCGGGGCTCCGGTGCCCGAGCAGGAACCGGTCCAGATCTCGGAATCGCTGGAGTCCCTGACGACCGATCCCGAGGCGTCCGACTTCGAAGCGACCAGCCTCGAAGCAACCGACTTCGAAGCGACCGGCCCCGAGGCAACCGAGTCCGAGGCAATCGAGCCCGAAGCGTCCGAGCCCGAAGCTGCCGACCTCAAAACTTCAGTCACTGAACCTTCAGGGCCGGATGCTTCAGTGACTGAAGCGACTGAGTCCAAGTCGGCCGACCTCGACTCGACCGATCCTGGAACTTCAGTGACTGAACTTTCCGAGCCGGAACCTTCAGTGTCTGAAGCGCCGGAATCGCCTGAAGAGCCCGAATCGGAAACCTCGGTGCCCGAATCGGAAACTTCAGCGGCTGAACTTTTGCAGCCCGAAACTGCCGAGCCCATCGCCGCTGAGTCCACCGCCGCCGAGCCGACTGCCGCCGACCCCGCCGCCGAGCCCACCGCCGCCGACCCCACCGGCGACGACGAGGCCATCGAGGAATCCGCCCTCCCCTCCCTGATCGACGACACCGACCTGGAGAACGCGCTGGAAGCCCTGCTCCTCGTCGTCGACACCCCGGTCACCGAGGAAACCCTCTGCTCCGCGCTGGAGCAGCCGCCCGAACGGGTCGTCGAGACGCTGACCCGGATGGCCATCCGGCTGACCGAGCGCGGCAGCGGCATCGACCTGCGCCGACTGGGCGATGGCTGGCGGCTGGTCACCCGCGACCGGTTCGCCCCGTTCGTGGAGAAGATGCTGCTGGACGGCCAGCGGGCCAAGCTGACCCGGGCCGCGCTGGAGACGCTCGCGGTGATCGCCTACCGCCAGCCGGTGACCCGGGCCCGGGTGGCCGCGGTGCGCGGCGTCAACGTGGACGGCGTGATCCGCACGCTGGTCGCCCGTGGCCTGATCCAGGAGTTCGGCACCGACTCCGACACGGGTGGCATCCTGTACCGAACTACCGACCTGTTCCTGGAGCGCCTGGGCCTGTCCTCGCTGGAGGATCTGCCGCCCATCGCTCCGCTGCTGCCCGAAGTGGATGCGATCGACGATGTCTGACCGGCCCAACCGCAACAATTCCGCCGAACCGGAGGGTGTGCGGCTACAGAAAGTGCTGTCCAAAGCCGGAGTGGCCTCGCGGCGGCAGGCCGAGGAGCTGATCGCGGCCGGCCGGGTCACCGTGGACGGCGACGTGGTCACCGAGATGGGCCGCCGGGTCGACCCGGACGCCGCCATCATCCATGTGGACGGCATGCGCATCGTGCTCCAGGAGGACCTGTCCTACCTGGCCTTCAACAAGCCGCGCGGCGTGCACAGCACCATGTGGGACGGCGAGGGCCGCCGGTGTGTCGGCGACTTCGTCAAGGACCGCATCGAGTCCGGCGGACCGCGGCTGTTCCACGTGGGCCGGCTGGACGCGGACACCGAGGGCCTGCTGCTGCTGACCAACGACGGCGACCTGGCCCACAAGCTCACCCACCCCTCGTTCAACGTGAGCAAGACCTACCTGGCCGAGGTGCCCGGCCCGATCCCGCGCGATCTGGGCAAGCGGTTGCGCGCGGGCATGGTGCTGGAGGACGGCCCGGCCAAGCTGGACGCGTTCCGGCTGGTCGACTCGATGCCGGGCAAGGCGCTGGTCGAGGTGGTGCTGCACGAGGGCCGCAAGCACATCGTGCGGCGGCTTTTGGCCGAGGTCGGCCACCCGGTGTCCAAGCTGGTGCGCACCGCGGTCGGTGCGGTCACCCTGGGCAACCAGCGGCCCGGCTCGATCCGGGTGCTCACCCGGGCCGAGGTTGGCTCCCTGTTCGCCTCGGTGGACGAGCACCAGCGTGACTGACGGGCACCAGCGCGACTGACGGGCACCAGCGCGGCTAACGCCCCGGCCGCACCGAGAACAGCCGGGAGGCGTGCGGGGCCAGCCCGGCCGACACGCTCCCGGCCAGACTCCCCAGGTCGGCGTGACTCCACAGGTCGTGCACGTCGGCCGCGCCGGCGAAACCCAGGGACGCCCAGGTCGCGGTCACGTTCGCGGCCGCGTTGCCCAGGTTGAACAGCGCCACCGTGAAACTGCCATCACCGTTCGCGGTTGCCCACACCTCCTGGCTGCCTGCTTGGCCGACCAGGTGCGCCGGGTGCCCGCTCTGGTCGACCGCGATCACCTGGTCGTTGGTCAGCAGTGCCGTATCGGCGGGGTCGAGGTGGGTGAGGTCGGTGCCCAGCATCAGCGGCGCGTTGGCCATCGCCCACAGGGTGACCTGGGTCTGCCGTTCGGCCGCGGTCAGCCCGTCGGCCGCGCCGTTGCCGACCTCCAGCGAGTCCAGGTCGTTCCACCCGCCCGGCCCGGCGTCGTGCTGCCAGGCGGCCAGGTCGGTGAACCGGCCGGCCACGTTGGCCCACTCGGTCAGCGGGTAGGAGGAGTCCGCGCAGTAGCACTCCACGTCGTGGTCGATCCGCCAGCTGTTGGCGTAGTCGCGCCATACCCCGGAATCGGGCAGTCCGCTGCCGTTGGACAGCCCAAGGTAGATGCTGCGGCCGGTCTGCTTCAGCGCGATGGCCCAGTGCTGCAACTCGGCCAGGTTGCCGGTGTCGATGCCGTCCAGCTTCACGTAGTCCACGCCCCACTCGGCCAGCTCGTCGGCCCAGGAGTTCAGAAACGCTTGCGCGGCAACGGGATTGCGCTGGTAGTCGATGTAGTACATCGAGCCGGGGCCGAAGTTGTAGTTGGTCTCGAAGCGGCTGGTGTCGGACACGATGTCCTGGGCGTGGAACGTGGTGCCCTGGATCGGCGTGTTCCGCTTGTAGGCCGCCACCGGCACCCCCGGCGTGAGGTAGATGCCGAACCTCTCGCCCTGGCTGTGCACGTAGGCGGCGACCGCGGCGATGCCGTCCGGGAACTTCGCCCGATCGGTGGCCCAGCGCCCGAACATGTCGACCTGGGTGGCCGGGTCCAGGTAGTAGAAGTCGTCCAGGTTCACCTGGCGATACCCGTGCGCCAGCAACCCGCTCGTCTTCAACGCCCTGGCCTGCGCGTCGATATCGGCCGCGGTGGGGTCCTGCCGGATGAAGCTCCAGCTGCTCCACCCCATGGGCGGGGTGGCCGCCGCGTCGTCGTGCACACTGGCAGGCACCGGATCGGCGGTCGAGCACCCGCTCAGGCCGGCCGCGGCGCAGGCCAGCGCGGTGCCCGCGGACAGCAGCCGGGCGGCTCGTTGTCGCCATCGCATCCGAGCAACCCTATCCAGCGGCGGGGCAGCGACCGTGCGGCGGGAACCGTCCACCGGCCACCAGGCAGAATGGTCCCCGGCGCACATGGCGACGCAACGACCGGATCGGCAGGAGGAGCAGGGGTGACGCGGGGAAGGCTGCACGGAGTGGTCGCGCTGGACGGGCCATCGGGCACCGGGAAGTCCACGGTCGCCAAGCGCCTGGCCGACCGGCTGGCCGCGCGCTACCTGGACACCGGCGCGATGTACCGGGCGGTCACCCTGGCCGCGCTGCGTGCGGGCACCGAACTGACCGATCAGACCGCGGTGGGCGCCCTGGCCCGCGCGGCCGACCTGGGCGTGGGCACCGATCCGCGGCATCCGGGCATCGAACTGGACGGCCGGGACGTGGCGCACGACATCCGCGGCGCCGAGGTGACGTCCGCGGTGTCCGCGGTGGCGTCGGTGCCGGAGGTGCGCGCGGTGCTGATCGCCCACCAGCAGCGGATCATCGCCGAGGCCATCGACGCGGGTGCGGGCATCGTGGTGGAGGGCCGCGACATCGGCACCGTGGTTGCCCCGGACGCCGGCCTGAAGGTGTACCTGACCGCCAGCGCCGCGGCCCGCGCCAAGCGGCGCAGCCGGCAGGACTCGGCCGCGGGCCGGGAGTCCACTCCGGAGACCGCGCGGGTCGCGGTGGACCGCCGGGACTCCCTGGACACCAAGACCACCCCGCTGCACCCGGCCGACGACGCGGTCGAACTGGACTCCACCGATCTCGACGTGGCCGGGGTGCTGGCCGCGCTGGAGTCCATGGTGGACGAGCGGGGCATGCGCGCCGCCCAGGCGTCCAACGGGGCGGTGGCCGGGTGACCGAGCAGCTGCCGCCGGGCTCCTGGCCCTGGCTGCACATCGTCGCGCGCTGGGTGGGCCGCTGGATCTTCCGGGCGCCCTACCGGCTGCGGGTGCGCGGCCGCGAGCGGGTGCCGCGTACTGGGCCGGTGGTGGTCGTGGTCAACCACTCGACGATGCTGGACGGCCCGATCACGCTGGGCATGCTGGGCCGGCCCGCGGTTTTCCTGATCAAGCAGGAAATGTTTCGTGGCCTGCTGGGCGTTCTGCTGTTGAGGATCGGTCAGATTTCCATCTCCCGTGAGTCGCCGGGGCGCGAGCCGCTGATGAGTGCGGTGCGCATCCTGCGCGCGGGTGGCCTGATCGCGGTGTTCCCGGAGGGGCACCGGGGCGCGGGCAAGGTGACCGAGGCGTCGAACGGCGCGGCCTGGCTGGCCCGCACGGCCGGTGCGCAGGTGCTGCCCATCGCGGTTCGCGGCACCCTGCGCGGGCCGGGGCAGCGCGGCCTCGGGCGGCGGATCGACGTGCTGGTCGGCAAGCCGTTCGAACCGGCCGAGCGGCGCGGCCGGGCCGGACTGGCCGAGGCGACCGAACAGATCCGGGCGGCGCTGGCCGACCTGGTGACCGAATTGGACCTGGTGCGGGACGGCCGCGATGGCGGCCGGGGCACCGAAGGAAAGTGGGAGAACACAGGTGAGTGACGTGGACGGCACGTGGGTCGATGAGTCCGAATGGGCGATCGACGATCTGTCCACAGCGGACGGCGAGGACGCGGTCAAGCCGCAGCCGGTGCTCGCCGTGATCGGTCGGCCCAACGTGGGTAAGTCGACGCTGGTCAACCGCATCCTGGGGCGGCGCGAGGCGGTCGTGCAGGACACCCCCGGGGTGACCCGCGACCGGGTGGCCTACGACGCGCTGTGGAACGGCCGGCGGTTCACCCTGGTGGACACCGGCGGTTGGGAGCCCAAGGCGCGGGGCCTGCAGGCCGAGGTGGCCGCGCAGGCGGAGACCGCCATGAAGACCGCGGACGCGGTGCTGCTGGTGGTCGACTCCACGGTGGGCGCTACCGCCACCGACGAGGCGGTGGCGAGGGTGCTGCGCCGCTCGGACCGCCCGGTGCTGCTGGCCGCGAACAAGGTGGACGACCAGCGGGTGATGTCCGATGTGGCCGGTCTGTGGTCGCTGGGCCTCGGCGAGCCGTATCCGGTCAGCGCCCTGCACGGCCGCGGCTCCGGTGACCTGCTGGACGCCATCCTGGACGCGCTGCCGGAAACCCCGCGCGAGGTCTTCGGCGCCACCGGGGGGCCGCGCCGGGTGGCCCTGGTCGGCAAGCCGAATGTGGGCAAGTCCAGCCTGCTCAACAAGCTGACCGGCGAGCACCGCTCGGTGGTCGACCAGGTGGCCGGCACGACGGTCGACCCGGTCGACTCGCTGGTCGAGCTGGACGGTGAGCCCTGGCGCTTCGTGGACACCGCCGGCCTGCGCAAGAGGGTCAACACGGCCAGCGGCACCGAGTACTACGCGTCGCTGCGCACCAAGGCGGCGATCGACTCGGCCGAGGTGGCCATCGTGCTGCTGGACGCCAGCGAGCCGTTGGCCGAGCAGGACCTGCGGGTGATCACCATGGTGGTCGAGTCCGGGCGGGCGCTGGTCCTGGCGTTCAACAAGTGGGACCTGGTGGACGAGGACCGCAGGCTGCAACTGGACCGCGAACTCGACCGCGACCTGCACCTGAGCTGGGCCGAGCGGATCAACGTGTCCGCGAAGACCGGCCGGGCGGTCAGCAAGTTCGCCCCCGCCCTGCGCACCGCGCTGACTTCCTGGGATCAGCGAGTGCCCACCGGCGCCCTGAACTCCTGGCTCAAGGACCTGATCGCCGCCACCCCGCCGCCGGTGCGCGGCGGCAAGCAGCCCAAGGTCCTGTTCGCGACCCAGGCCCAGACTCGTCCGCCGACGATCGTGCTGTTCACCAACGGCTTCCTGGAGGCCGGGTACCGGCGGTTCGTGGAGCGCAAGTTCCGCGAGACGTTCGGCTTCACCGGCAGCCCGGTGCGCGTCTCGGTCCGGGTGAAGGAGAAGCGCCCGCGTCGCTGAGTGGTCCGGATCACCCGCTAGTCTGGCGTCCCACGCTGGTCAAATCGGGTGAACCGGAAGGGTAAAGCGGGGTGCCGGACAGTGCGAGAACAGTGGACGGCAGCGGTGGGCCGGTGCGCGTGGTACTGGCCGACGACGAGCCGCTGCTGCGTCGTGGCCTGAAGGTGCTGCTGGAGGCGGCCGGCCAGGTGACCGTGGTCGGCGAGGCCGCCGACGGCGCCGAGCTGATCGACGCGATCCACCGGCATCGTCCCGACGTGGCCCTGATCGACGTCCAGATGCCCGGAGTCGATGGCCTGTCCGCCCTGCGCACCCTCCGCGAACTCCCCGACCCGCCGGTGGCCGCGATGCTCACCACGTTCGACGTGGACGAGTACATCGCGGCCGCGCTGGAGCTGGGCGCCCAGGGTTTCCTGCTCAAAGACGCCGAACCAGAAGCCCTGGTCCGCGCGGTGCTGGATTTGGCTGCCGGGGGTGCGGTCCTCGACCCGAGAATCACCGTCCGCCTGCTGCCCCTGCTACGCGGCTGGGGCGTGCAGGGCAGGTCGGTGCAGGCGATGGACACCCTCAGCGGCCGCGAACGCCAGGTCCTCAACCTTCTGGCCGGCGGCCACTCCAACGCCGCGATCGGCGGCCGGCTCGGCCTGACCGAGGCGACCGTCAAGAGCTACGTTTCGACGGTGCTGAGCAAACTCGGTGTCCAGAACCGCGTGCAGGCCGCCCTGGCCGCCCACCGCGTCAACCCCGGACTGCCCGACTGATGGCCGCGCACGGTGACGGTGTGGGGATGTTCAACTGATGGCCGCCGCGCTGTTCGGCGACCGCCTACCGCAGCCCGCGCGGGTGGCGATCCAAGAAGTCCTCCTGGTGGGAGCGGCGGTAGGCGTCATCCTCCTGTCCCACCCCACCGGAATCCCCTGGGCCGAACCAGCGGCCCTCATCGCCGCCGTGGCGTTGCCGCTGCGCCTCCGCTGGCCCTGGCTGGCCATGCTGCTGGCTTTGGTAGCCCTTTCCGGTGAGCTGGGCCTGGGCCCAGCTGCGGTATCCATCTACCGGATAGGCCGAACCTCGCCGTCCAGACTGGCCAACCTGGCCTGGCTGGCCGCGGCGATCATCGTCCCGCAGCTGACGATCGTCTACACCCAACACCTGAGCTGGCAGGATTCGGCGCTGAGCGTGCTGTTCAGCGTGGCCTGGAGCCTCGCGCCGATGGCGGTAGGCGTGCTGGTCCGCACCAGACAACGCCTGGCCCACAGCCTCACCGAACTCCGCGAGGCCAGAGAAGCCGAACTCACGGCGAGAACCGACCAGGCCAGGGCGGAGGAGCGGGCCCGGATAGGCCAGGAGATCCACGACTCAGTAGGCCATCACGCGACCCTGATCGCGGTAGAGGCGGCCGCTCTGCAAGCAATGGCCCCGGACGGCGAAACGAAACAGATAGCCCAGCGAATCCGCAACCAGGCCAAAGAATCCCTGACCGAGATGCGGGCGGCGCTGGGCCTGTCCACAGCACCCCGAGAAGCCCCCACCCCTGATCTGAGCGACCTGATCGCCCAGGTCAGACACTCAGGCATGCGCATCGACTATGCGGACAGTCCGCAGGACAACCTCGCCCCACCGGTCCGCCGAGCCGTCTTCCGCATAGTCCAGGAGTCGCTGACCAACGCCGCCAAGCACGCGCCCGGAGCGGCCGTGACCGTCCGTGTCACCAACGACGGTCCCGAGTGCGTGGTGGTCGTATCGAGCGGTCCGTCGCAGAGGTCCCACCTGGACCCCTGGCCCACCGGGGGCATGGGCCTGACCGGCATGACCGAGCGAGCCAGAACCATGGGCGGCGACCTGGTGACCGCGCGAGACCCCAGTGGCGTCTTCACGGTCAGGGCGAGACTTCCGCTACAGGCAGTGAGCACCATCGAAAGTAGGTAGCACTTCCCCAACCTTCGGCGGTGTCGACACTGGACACAATGCCCGATAGTGAGGTGGGCCGGTAAGGGGAGTACCAGGGACCGAGGGGAACAGGGACCCGCGCAAGCGGGTCCCTGTTGTGTATGTGCTGTGCGTGTCCGGGTCGAGGGCTGCCCCTACGTCATGCGAGGTCTCCGGGTGCGCTAAGCTTGCGAGGCGCTCGACGAGAGCGCGGCCGGGACGTGGCGCAGTTTGGTAGCGCACTTGACTGGGGGTCAAGGGGTCGCAGGTTCAAATCCTGTCGTCCCGACGGTCGAAAGTCCAGGTCAGGGCCTTGATCACGATCATTGTGAGAGAGGCCCTGATTGCTGTCTGGGGACCGGAATCTCACAGAATCTCACGTACGCTCGTACTGTTAGCCGAGAAACTCATCCAACTGGTCGGCGGCCTGCTGGAGGTCCTCGACCCTGGGATGGATGTAGAACCGTTTCGCGGTGTTCAGGTCGGCGTGCCCGGCCCAGGCGCTGATGATCACGTCCGGCACCCCGTGTGTGGCCAGGAAGGTCAGGCAGGCGTGCCGCGCGTCGTAGGGCCGGACCTGGGGCACCCCGGCTTCCTTCATCAGCTTGTAGAGCATGCGTCGCCACTGGTCGGTCTTGAACGGCCGGCCCAGCTCGTCGACGAGGACGTAACCGGAGTCGAGGTAGGCCTCGCCTGCGGCGAGCCGCTCCCGCGCTTGCCGCGCCCGGAACGCCGTGAGCGCGATCCGTGCCCGGCGGACAAGGGGGAGCCACCGCTCCCGGGCCTGGGCCTTGCCGCCCTTTTCCACGACGCGACCGCCGTTGTCGTCCCAGACCATCGTGCGGGTGTTCTCGGCGACCTGAATCCGGCCATGCTCCAGATCGACGTCCTGTTCCCACCGTTCCCCGCACAGTTCGGCCGGGCCGACGCCGAGGAAGGCCAGCAGGACCGGAGCCTCCAGGCGGTGCCCCCGCAGGTGAGACAGAAACTGGCCGACCTCGTTCTGGCCCCAGTGGGGCCGTTGCGCCTTGCGCGCGGCCTGGGCCTTGCGGGCGGCGCGCGGGATCTTGGTGTGCTCCACGACGTTGCGGCGGACCAGCTGGCGTCGGACGCCCAACGCCCATGCCGCTTTCATCCGGCCGAGGGTCAGCCGCACGGTCCGGGCGCTGAGTCCGGTGCCGGGAGTGCCGCCGCGCTTGCGTCCAGACGTGAGCATCCACGTGACGAGGTCGTCAACGTCGTCCTCGTCATAGCCCTGTAGCGGCCGTTTTCCATGGTGGGCGCGGGCGGGGCGTAGCGCGTCCTGGTAGTTGTTGGCGGTGGTTTCCTCCACATC
>DASZNF010000139.1:0-65872 GCA_035551355.1 Pseudonocardiaceae bacterium
GTGTCCACCGCCATCGCCCCGACCCTGCTGCCCGAGGCCGAGTGGACGGCCCGACGGGCGGCGCATCGGGCGCGGGTGCGGGCGTGGACCGAGCCGCATCGGGCGCGGAAGGCGCGCGGCGAGGCGCATCCGGTGCTGGACTTCCTATTCACCTACTACTCGCACCGGGCCTCCCGGCTGGAACGCTGGCATCCCGGGCCCGGGATCGTACTGGCCGGACCGGCCGCCCGCGAGTACCTCGACCACCCCGGTTACGCCGAGACCGAGGGCGGGGTGGCGCTGAATCCGGCCGCCTTCACCCCGGCCCGCCGCCGGACGGCCGAGTTCGTGTTGGCGTTGCTGACCGCGACGGCCAACCGGGCTCCCCGGTTCGGGTGCTTCGGACTACACGAGTGGGCGATGCTGTATCGGGCGTCGGCCGAGCAGGTCCGGCATGCCGGGTGGCCGTTGCGACTGGGCGGCGCGGGCACGGACGCCGTGTTGGAGTCGCTGCCGGTGCGGTGCACGCACTTCGACGCGTTCCGGTTCTTCACCCCGCAGGCCCGGCCGCGCAATGCGCTCACCCCGACCCGCGAGCAGCAGGTCGACCTGGAGCAACCAGGCTGCCTGCACAGCGGGATGGACACCTACAAATGGGCCTACAAGCTTGATCCGTTCGTTCCATCCGAGCTGGTGGCGGACTGTTTCGCGCTCGCCCTGCGGATCCGGGAGCTGGACATGCGGGCCAGCCCGTACGACCTGTCCGCGCTGGGCTACACCCCGGTCCGCATCGAGACCCCGGGCGGCCGGGCCGAGTACGCCCGGCTGCAGGCCGCGTTCGCCGCCGATGCCGCGCCGTTGCGCTCGCGGCTGATCACGGCGTGTCACACCGCCTTGACACTTGACACAACGATTACGTAACGCTTCGCGTCGCGCGGGCAGCCTGCAGTGACGTTATGTCGCGTTACTTGACGTTCCACTGTCCCCTGTTAGCGTGAATGGCCGCACCTCGATAACGGTGCGTGTTGCCAGTAACGAAAGGGACCACGGATGGCGCGTCACCGCGCACCCGGCGAAGCTGCCAGCAAACGTCGGGTGGCGAGTTGGCCCATAGCGATACTGGTGATCATTCTACTGGGCGCGGTCGCCTGGGTCGGCTGGTCCTGGCTTGGCAACGAAGCCAGCAGACGCGACGCCGCGGCCGCCGCGAACTGCCCCGGCGGCACCACCACCATCCAGGTCGCCACCGATCCCAGCATCGCCGACACCATCGGCGCGGAATCCGTCCGCTACACGCAGAGCAACCCGGTCGTCGACGACACCTGCGTGAAGATCCGGGTCACCTCGATCAACTCCGCGGCCGCCGAATA
This sequence comes from Pseudonocardiaceae bacterium, assembly GCA_035551355.1. Classification (GTDB taxonomy): domain Bacteria; phylum Actinomycetota; class Actinomycetes; order Mycobacteriales; family Pseudonocardiaceae; genus DATATV01. The sequence continues at coordinate 1,350 of DASZNF010000139.1, forward strand.
CGCCTTCCTGCACGGCTGGGACACCAACAAACTCGGCCCCAAACCGCAGGCCTGGATTCCGGACTCCTCCCTGTGGGTCAACCAGGCCCTCGCCGCCCAGCCCACCCTGGCCGGCGACACCACCCAGTCCATCGCCACCAGCCCGGTCGTGCTGGCCATGTCCCCGGACGCGGGCCGCGCCATGCAGGCCGCACCCCCGTCCTGGACCCAACTGCCCTCGCTGGTCGCGCAGGCCAACGGGTGGGGCACCTTCGGCCAGGCCGCCTGGGGCGGAGTCACCCTGGACCTGCCCGACCCCGCACACGACTCGGCCAGCCTGCTCGCCATGGCCGAGATGATCGACCCGGCCAGCCCCACCGGCCAGCCGCCCATCTCCAGTCAGCTGCTGGAGAACACCCAGACCCGCCAGCAGATCGACACCTTCGCCAGCACTCAGCCCAACCCCGCGCCCACCGCCACCCGCGACGCGCTGGTCGCGCTGGGCCGCGCGGCGGGCGTGCAGACCGCGCCGTTCACCGCGGTGCCCACCACGGAAGTCGCGCTGTACCAACGCAATCTCGGCCTGGACGGGGCGTCCCGGGCGTCCACCGTGCTGGACGAGGTGCGGGTCGCGGGCACCACCTCGGTGGCCGACTTCCCGTTCCTGCCCCTGGCCGGCGACTGGGTGACCAGCGACCAGCTCACCGTGGCCCAGCACTTCCGCGATTTCCTGCGCAGCGCGCCCGAGCAGGCCGAACTGTCCAAGGCCGGGTTGCGTTCGGCCGAGGCCGACGGTCATCCCAATCCCTCGCCCGGGATGGACTGGGGCCTGGTCTCGGTGGCCGGCACGCCCACCGACAACGCCAGTTACAACCTGCTGGTCGGGGCGTGGAACACCGCGGTGACCCAATCCCGCTGACCGGGCCGGGAAACCGGTTAATCTTCCGCGCATGGCGGACTTGCTGACCATCTCCAACCTGGCCACCGGCGGCGGCACCCTGGTGCTGGCCATCGCCACCTTCGGGTCGGTGCGCTCGGCCAACCGGGCGGTGCGGGTGGCCGAACAGGCGTTGCTGCAGAACATGCGGCCGGTGCTGTTACCGACCCGGGTGGACGACCAGCCGGAGAAGATCATGTGGTCCGACCAGCACTGGGCCCGGCTGCCCGGCGCCCGGGCCAGCGTGGAACTGGTCGAGGGCAACATCTATCTGGCGTTCAGCATGCGCAACGTGGGCAGCGGGCTGGGCGTGCTGCAGAGCTGGCAGGTGCACGCGCCGTACCGGGACTTCACCATCTCCATGGGGAACGTGAGCGACTACCGGCAGCTGTCCCGTGACCTGTACATCGCGCCCGGCGACGTCGGGTTCTGGCAGACCGGCCTGCGCGACCCGGAAGACCCGGTGTACCAACAGGTTCACCACACCATCAAGGCACGCGAGCCGTTCAGCGTCGACCTGCTCTACACCGACCACGAGGGCGGCCAGCGCACCGTCACCCGGTTCGGCGTGTACCCGCACGAGGGCCCCAACGGCAGCGACGAGGGCATCTGGCTGCTGTCCGTGGCCCGGCACTGGAACCTCGACCACACCAGCCCGCACTGACCGCGGCTCGCGCCTGCCCCGCGCCCGCGGCCGGAGTGGGGCCACTCCCTGGGCGGCACCGCGGCCGCCGACGTCATGGCCGCCGATCCCCCGGGTCGCCGCGGGGCTGGACATGGACGGCAATCTCACCAACTACGACGGCAGCCTCATGCCGGTCGCCGAACACAAATTCGACAGCGGGACAGCTCAGTGACCGAGCATGATGATCACGATCACCATGATCACCGCGACCAGCACGAACACCGCCACACCGAAACCGGCCGGGGTCGTCCCGCCCGCGCTCGCCCGGCGCGGCCGGGCCCGGGGGCCGTCCAGCGGCAGGAAGCCGTCGTCCCCGCCCGGGCCGTCGTCGGGGTGGTGGCCGAAGCCGCCGTGGTGACCGTGGTGGTGGCCACCGAAACCGCCGCCATGGTGCCCACCGCCGCTGTGCCCACCACCACTGTGTCCGCCACCACTGTGCCCGCCGCCGTCCATCCGCGCCTGCTTCCCGAGGTCCACGTCGTCAGCCAATGATTCCATGACGCGGACCCCGGTGGGGCTCAACCGGCGTATGCCGAAAGCGGCGGGCAGGAGCACACCAGGTTGCGGTCGCCCTTGGCCCCGTCGATGCGCCGCACCGGCGGCCACACCTTGTTCGCCGCCGTGCCGGCCGGGAACGCGGCCTCCTCGCGGGTGTAGACGTGGTTCCACTTGCCGGCCACGCTGGCCGCGGTGTGCGGGGCGTTGCGCAGCGGATTGTCCTCGGCCCCCCACAGCCCGGCGGCCACCTTGTCGATCTCGCCCTTGATCGCGATCATCGCCTCGCAGAACCGGTCCAGCTCGGCCAGGTCCTCGCTCTCGGTCGGCTCGACCATCAGCGTGCCGGCCACCGGGAAGGACATGGTGGGCGCGTGCATGCCGAAGTCGGCCAGCCGCTTGGCCACGTCGTCCACGGTCACGCCGGTGGCCTTGGTGATCGGCCGCAGATCCAGGATGCACTCGTGGGCCACGAACCCGCCGGCCCCGGTGTAGAGCACCGGGAAGTGCTCGTCCAGCCGCCGGGCCACGTAGTTGGCCGCGGCCACCGCGGTCAGCGTGGCCCGGCGCAGGCCGGCCGAGCCCATCATCCGCACGTAGGCCCAGGAGATCGGCAGGATCGACGCGCTGCCCCAGGGCGCCGCCGACACCGGGCCGGGGCCGGTGGCCGGGCCCGCGGTGGGCTGCAGCGGGTGGTTGGGCAGAAACGGCGACAGGTGCGCGCGCACGCCGATCGGGCCGACGCCCGGACCGCCGCCGCCGTGCGGGATGCAGAACGTCTTGTGCAGGTTCAGATGCGACACGTCGGCGCCGAACTTGCCGAACCGGGCCAGGCCGATCAGCGCGTTGAGGTTCGCGCCGTCCACGTACACCTGGCCGCCGGCCTCGTGCACGATGGCGCACACCTCGCGCACGGTGTCCTCGTACACCCCGTGGGTGGAGGGGTAGGTGACCATGATCGCGGCCAGGTCGTCGCGGTGCTGGGCGGCCACCTCGCGCAGGTGGTCCAGTTCGATGTTGCCGTTCTCGTCGCAGCGCACCACGACCACCCGCATCCCGGCCATCACCGCGCTGGCCGCGTTGGTGCCGTGCGCGCTGGAGGGGATCAGGCAGATGTCCCGGGCCTGTTCGCCGCGGCTGCGGTGGTAGGCGCGAATGGCCAGCAGCCCCGCGAACTCGCCCTGGCTGCCCGCGTTGGGCTGCAGGCTCACCGCGTCGTAGCCGGTGATCCCGGCCAGCCAGGTCTGCAGATCCGACACGATGGCCAGCAGGCCCTCGGCGTCGGCGACCGGCGCGAACGGGTGCAGGTCGGCGAACGCGGGCCAGGTGATCGGCTCCATCTCCGCGGTGGCGTTGAGCTTCATGGTGCACGAGCCCAGCGGGATCATGCTGCGGTCCAGCGCCACGTCCTTGTCCGACAGGGCACGCAGGTAGCGCAGCAGCGCGGTTTCCGAGCGGTGCCGGTGGAACACCGGGTGGGTGAGGAACTCGCTGGTGCGCACCAGGCCCGCGGGCAGCGCGTCGTCGGTGGCCAGGTCCAGCGCGTCGGCGTCGGCGGTCACGCCGAACGCCTGCCACACCAGGAAGAGCTGGGCCCGGGTGGTGGTCTCGTCACAGGTCACGCCGACCGTGTCGGCGTCCACCAGCCGCAGGTTCACGCCCAGATCCCGCGCGGCGGCAACGATGTCCGCGGCCCGGCCCGGCACCCGGGCCGCCACGGTGTCGAAGAATCCTTCGTGGGCAAGGGAAATCCCGCCCGCACGCAGTCCGGCGGCGAGCACCGCGGTCATCCGGTGCACCCGGGTGCCGATCGCCCGCAATCCCTCCGGGCCGTGGTAGACCGCGTACATCGAGGCGATCACCGCGAGCAGCACCTGCGCGGTGCAGATGTTGCTGGTGGCCTTCTCCCGGCGGATGTGCTGTTCCCGGGTCTGCAGGGCCAGCCGGTAGGCCAGGTTGCCGTCGGCGTCCACGCTCACCCCGACCAGCCGGCCCGGCACGTTGCGCTCCAGTCCGGCGCGCACCGCCAGGTAACCGGCGTGCGGGCCGCCGAAGCCCATCGGCACGCCGAACCGCTGGGTCGAGCCGACCACCACGTCCGCGCCGTGCTCCCCCGGCGGGCGCAGCAGGGTCAACGCAAGAATGTCGGCCGCGGCCACCACCAGCGCGCCCCGCTCGTGCGCGGCCTCGGTCAGGGCGGCGAAGTCGCGCACCGCGCCCGAGGCGCCCGGGTAGGACACCAGCACGCCGAAGAACTCGCCCTCGGGCAGGCCGTCGGCCAGCTCGGCCACCTCGACCTCGATGCCCAGCGGCTCGGCCCGGGTCTGGATGACCGCGATGGTCTGCGGCAGCGTGTCGGCGTCGACCAGGAAGCGATTGGTCCTGGCCCGGCCGGCCCGGCGCACCAGGGTCATCGCCTCGGCCGCGGCGGTGCTCTCGTCCAACATGGACGCGTTGGCCACCGGCAGCCCGGTCAGGTCGCCGACCACGGTCTGGAAGTTCAGCAGCGCCTCCAGCCGGCCCTGGGAGATCTCCGGCTGGTAGGGGGTGTAGGCGGTGTACCAGGCGGGGCTTTCCAGCACGTTGCGCCGGATCACCGGCGGGGTGATGGTGCCGTGGTAACCAAGCCCGATCATCTGGGTCATCGGCCGGTTGCGGGCGGCCAGCGCGCGCAGCTCGGCCAGCGCCTCGGTCTCGGTGGCCGGTTCGGGCAGGTTATCCGGCTCGTCGCCGGTGTGCCGGATCGACGGCGGGATGGCCAGGTCGGCCAGGTCGTCCAGGGAGCCGACGCCGATGGTGTCCAGCATCGCGGCCAGCTCGGCCGGGCGGGGCCCGACGTGCCGGTCGGCGAACGGGGTGCCGTGCTCCAGCGCGGCCAACGGGATGCGGTCGATGCTCATCCGCCTCATGCCTTCTTCGACGTCGGGTCAGGGCCTGGGGCACACCCGGCGGGCACGCCACCAACACCCTCCCCCTCTGTCGATGCCCAATTGGCATGAGCGCCTGAGAGCTTCGGCCTTGCGGCCTTGCACCGTCGGCGGGAGCGCGCTGGCGCGCGCTCCACTTTCCAGAGGCGTCTGATCCACACGGTCCGCGCTGCCTGAGAGGTTCCGGGGAGGAGTTGCTCCTTCGGCGCCGGTCCACGGTGCGACCGGACTCTCCCGCGTGGGGTCGTCGACTACCTCAACAGACTACCGGAGTGGGTGACCCTCACCCCGCCGAGCGGGTCCGGCGGTGCCGGGACAGCTCGTCCTCCACCACTTCCTCCAGCACGCCGCCGTCGGCGCGCTCGGCCGGGAAGTCGTGGATGGTGCCGTTCAGTTCGCGCATGGCGCCGCTGACCGCGATGCCGAACACACCCTGGCCGCCCTGCAACAGGTCCACCACCTCTTCCGGCGAGGTGCACTCGTAGACCGTGGTGCCATCGCTGAACAGGGTGATCCGAGCCAGATCCCGCACGCCCCGGCGACGCAGGTGGTCCACCGCGACCCGGATGTTCTGCAGCGAGACCCCGGTGTCCAGCAGTCGCTTGACCACCTTCAGCACCAGGATGTCCTTGAACGAGTACAGCCGTTGGCTGCCCGAGCCGTGCGCGGTCCGGATGGACGGCGCGACCAACCCAGTGCGCGCCCAGTAGTCCAGCTGCCGGTAGGTTATCCCGGCGATCTGGCATGCGGCCGTGCCTCGATATCCCACCAGCTCGTCCGGCGCCGTCACGTCCGGGAACAAGGCAGCCTGCTCCGGATGCCGCGCACTGTCGGCCTCGCTGGGCACTTCGTGCACCACGCTGCCTCCCTCCAGGGGAATCACACCGCCGCGATTCGCTGACTCGACGGTAAGACGCCCCGGCGAGCCGGTCAACGCGACGCGCGGAGGCGGACCCACCCTCAACCTCAACTTGAGGGTTACCCGATCGGCAGCTCGATCAGGCGACAGGCTCCGCAGTGGCGCTCTATGTATCCGCTCCGCAGTGGCGCCCGTACGTATCCGCTCCGCGGCTGGGCCTACGTATCCGCTCCGCGGCTGTGCCTTACGTATCCGCTCCGCGGAAGTCTTCCGGCGACACGGAGTCGAGGAACTCGCGGAACTTCTCCACCTCGTCCTCCTGCTCGTCCGGGATGATGAGCCCGGCCTCGGACAACACCGACTCCTCGGCGTGGATCGGCACGCCGATACGCAGCGCCAGCGCCACCGAGTCACTCGGCCGCGCGGACACCCGCACGTCGCCGTCGAACACCAGCTCCGCGTAGAAGGTGCCTTCCTGCAGGTCGGTGATGCGCACCTGCTCCAGCTCCCGGCCCAGCGCCGAGATGATGTCCTTGAGCAGGTCGTGCGTGAGGGGACGAGGCGGCGTCACGCCCTGCTGTTGAAGCGCGATCGCGGTCGCCTCCACGCTGCCGATCCAGATCGGCAGGTAGCGATCACCCTCGGTCTCGCGCAGCAGCAGAATCGGCTGATTTCCCGGCAGCTCGACCCGAACGCCGACCACTCGCATCTCGCTCATCGGGTATCGCCTCCTCCGCTCGCGCCACGTTTCGCGTACCCACGGCAGCGTGAATTCCGCATCCCACCATTGACGCTACCCGCAGCGAGGCCCATATGCTCGCACCTGTTCCAAATGATCATGGTCGCGCAGTGCGTTGTGCGCAACCATTCGAGCTGCCCCGCACGCCGACATCACTGCCGTCCCGCAGCTAGCCCGGCCTTCACCAACAGGGTATGCAGAGTGACCGACAACGCCGCAAGTTCTCGGGTGACATCCGCGGCCCGCTCGCGCTCGGCCGGGTCCCGGTGCCTGCGCAGCGGAGCGACGATCTGCTCCAGCAGACCCACCTCGCGGTCGGCCGAGGCGCGGAAGGCGCGCAGGTGGCGCGGCTCGATGCCGAACCCGGTCATCGCGCCGGCGGTGCGGGCGACCGACACCGCGTCCGGGTCGTAGTAGCCACTGGTGTCCGGCCGTAGCAGGCCGTACTGCTCAAGCTCGGTCAGCAGGGCCGGGTCGATCTCGGCTTCCGCGGCCAGCTCGGCGCGGGTCAGCCGGACCTCGGCGGCCGACTCGGCCGGTCGGAAGTCGGCCACCGCGGGCGTGTCCACCGCGACCAGCGACCGGGGCAGCCGAGGAGTCGGCGTGGCCGGACGCAGGCCGCGATCGACCGCGTCCAGCTGCTCCTTGATGACCTTCAACGGCAGGTAGTGATCCCGCTGCGCGGCCAGCACGAACCGCAGCCTGGCCACGTCCGCGGGGGTGAACTGCCGATATCCGGAGGCGGTCCGGGCCGGCTGGACCAGCCCCTCCGATTCCAGGAACCGGATCTTGGAGATGGTCACGTCCGGAAACTCGGCACGCAGCTGGGCCAGCAACGCCCCGATGCTCACCCCGTCGGACTGTGGCCGGCCGGCCGCCGTCACGCTACTCCTGGCCCCCGGAACCCACGCCGGTGAGGAACACCAACCGGAACTTGCCGATCTGCACCTCGTCGCCGTTGGCCAGCACCGCCGAGTCGACCGGCTCGCGGTTGACGTATGTGCCGTTCAGGCTGCCCACGTCGATCACCACGAACTCGTCGCCCTCGCGGCGGAACTCCGCGTGCCTGCGGGACACCGTGACGTCGTCGAGAAAGATGTCGCTGTCCGGGTGCCTGCCCGCGCTGGTGGTGTCGCGGTCGAGCAGGAAGCGGGAACCCGCGTTCGGGCCCCGCTTCACCACAAGCAGGGCGGATCCGGCGGGCAGCGCGTCCACACCGGCGACGGGCTGCTCCCGCTCCGGCGCCTCGGTTCCCTCGACCTCGCTCAGGAAATCGGCCCGGAAGACCGAAGTCCGCTCCGGGGACTGCTCCGGGGGAACACCGGGCCCGTCGTTCGTGCTCACCTGGGCTCTCCTCCTGCTGGTGGATTCCTCGTCGTAACCGCCCCAACGTACCGTGTCGGACCTTTTGCCAGAGCGCAGGCTCCCCAACAGGGAACGCAGCCGACGCAAGATCGTGATCACCCCTGCTCCGTGATCGCCCGGTAGGCGTCCGCGTCCAGCAGGCCGTCGACCGCGTCGGGCTCGGTGACGGTGACCTCGAACATCCAGCCCTCACCATAGGGATCGGAGTTGATCAGCTCCGGCTGCGCGTCCAGCGCGTCGTTGCGGGCCACCACCGATCCGGCCACCGGCGCGTACAGGTCGGACACGCTCTTGGTCGACTCCACCTCGCCGATCGTCTGCCCGGCGGTGAGCTCCTCGCCCACCTCGGGCAGCTGCACGAAGACCACGTCTCCCAGCTGGGTCTGGGCGAAGTCGGTGATGCCGATGCGCACCGAGTCCACCCCGGTGCGCGCCACCCATTCATGCTCCTGGGTGTACTTCAGCTCCTCGGGAACCACCTACGTGCTCTCCTTCAACTCAACACTGCTTCGATGCGGTGAACTTATCCAACGGTGTCGCCGGCCCGCCGGGAGGACCGGACGGAGATCACCACCTGGGCCAGGTACAACGCGCCGGACCACACGTACAGCGCGCTGCCCCAGACGGTGAAGGCGTACCCGATCGGCCAGGCGATCCGTGCCGCCAGTGAACCGCCCTGGGCCAGCAGCAGCAACGGGAAGCCGTAGAGCAGGGCGAACGTCGCCGCCTTGCCCACATAGTGCACCTCGGGCGGCCGATAACCGTACCGGCGTAGCACCGGCAGGCACGCGCCGACCACCAGGTCCTTGCCGATCAGCGCCACCGCCAGCCACCAGGGCACGATGCCGCGCACCACGAAGGCGACCACCGTGGCCAGAATGTAGAGCCGGTCGGCGGCCGGGTCCAGCAGCGCACCCAGCTTGGATGCCTGGTCCAGCCAGCGGGCCAGTTTGCCGTCCAGCCAGTCGGTGAACGCGCTGACCACCAGCACGACCAGAGCCAGCAGGTCCAGCTTCGGGCCCAGCAGCAGCCACAGGAACAGCGGCACGCCGGCCAGCCGCAGCACGGACAGCGCGTTGGGCACGGTGAACCACCGATCGGCGCGCGCGGCCGTCCCGGCCGGCGCGGACTCGGTCCGCTCCACCCCGCCCCCTCCCACGAGAAAGACACCCTGACCTGCTCCGGCGCGGAGCAGAAGTCAGGGTGTCACACCGGCCGCGTGATAACGGCCCGAGTGCCGGTTTGTTACCGAGTCGGGCGCCAACCCTGGCGCTGCAGGTCCGCGCAGCTCAGCGCGACGGCCCGACCCCGGTCGTCCACCCCGACCCAGCGGTTACGGCCGAGGACCCACTCCAGCACGTAGGCGTGCCGGCCGCTCCAGACCACGCTGCAGGGCGTGGTGGGCAGTACAGCAGGGTCGCCGGGCAGCACGTCCTCGGGGGACGTGGCGGGCAGCGGCAGCGCGGGCGCGATCGCCTCGCGGGCCGCCCGGCGATCTGCCTCGGTCGCGGTGTCCGTGTTCATCGGTGCCGATTACCTCCGTCAGGTACGTCGGGCCGGCCCTCTGGTCGTTACCCGCCTGAGAAGATTTTCGTCCGTTCGAGCTGCTCAGCTGAGCGAATACCGGGCGTCCAGCGGCCACCGCACCGGCCGGGTCGGTGAACGCGCGGGCGACGTGCGGCGGAACGGACCGGCGGACGGCGCAAACCCGCCGCCCACCGACCGTGACCAACCGCACGCCGCAGCTAACGCACCGCTAACAATCCGGCGGCCGGACGAAACGAACGTTCCGCTCAGCGCTCCGGGTTGCCCGGCTTCAGCGTGACGTTCGCGGTGACCGTCTGACCAGCACCGATCTTCACCTGAGTGGCGGAGGGCTGGTAAAGCGTGGCCACCACGGTGTACTCACCGTCGGTCAGGCCGTCCAGCCGGTAGCCGCCGTCCGGGCCGGTCACCGCACTGGCCATCACGTGCCCGTCCGGGCCGACCGCGGTCACCGTGGCGTCGGCCAGCGCCATCCCGGCCGAGGACCGCACCGCGCCGTGTACCCCACCCACCGGAGTGACCACCAGGTCGGTGGTCAGCGGGGCGCCGATGCGCACCGTGATCAGTCGAGCGGTCGGCTGGTGGCCGGGAGCGTCCGCGGTGACGGTCAGCTCGCCCTCGGGCAGGCCGCCGATCCGGTACGACCCGCCGGTACCGCTGGCGGTCTGCCCGCGCACCGTGCCCTGCTGGTCGATGACGATCACCGTGGCGTCGGAAAGGCCCGGTCCGCCCGGGCCCGCACCCCGCACCGTGCCGCTGACCAGCGCGCCGCCGGCCAGCGTGAAGTCCCGCCGGACCACGGCCCGCTCGGCCACCGCGATGATGGACGCCTGCGGGTCGAAGCCGGGCGCGGTGGCGATCACCGTGTATCCGCCGGGCCGCAGCCCGCGCAGCTGGAAGCTGCCGTCCGGGCCGACCAGGGCCCGGTCGACCTGCCGGCCGGCCGGCCCGGTCACGGTGACCACGGCCCGCTGGACCGGGGTGTGGTCCGCGCCGAGCACGGTGCCGGCCAGCATGGTGGCCGGCGTGCCGTTGGCCGAGACCCCGTTCGCCGTGCCGTTGAGCGCGCTGTGCGCGCCGTTGGCCCCGTTGACCGGCAGCACCCGCGGCTGGTTGATCAGCTCGGTGGGCGCGAAGCCCGCCTCGCTCGCGGTGGCGGCCAGTTCCGCGCCGACCGGCTCGGCCGGGCCGGTGGTGGCCAGCACGACGCCGTTCTTGTTCTTGCCGACCAGCACCGAGCCGACGGCGGCGATCAGGCAGGCCACGATGGCGAACCAGAAGGCCACGGTCAGACCGTCGTGGAACGGCCCGGCGATCAGGTCCGGGAAGAAGCTGCGGCCGGTCAGGTAGTTGGCCTGGGCGGCGGGCAGCTGGCTGGCCGCGTTGCCCAGCAGCTGCTGGATCGGGTTGTAGCCCAGGAACGCGGCGAACAGCACGGCGACCGCGGGCAGGTGCGAGATGCCGTTGGCGGTGGCCGCGGGCAGCCCGTGCTGGGTCAGCCCGGAGTACATCGCCGAGGGCAGGTGGGTGGACAGACCGGCGATCATCAGGCTGAAGAAGATGCCGATGGACAGCACCATCGCCGCGTTCTGGAAGGTCGCGGTCAGGCCGGCGCCCGCGCCCCGAGCGTTGCCGGGCAGGCTGTTCATCACCTCGGCCCGGTTCGGCGTGGAGAACATGCCCATGCCGAGGCCGTTGACCAGCAGGATGACCCCGAAGCTCCAGTAGTTGAAGTTGACCGGGACGAGGATCAGCGACAGGAAGGTGCCCGCGGTGATCAGCATGCCGACGGTGGCCAGCGCCCGGCTGCCGATCCGGTCGGAGATCACCCCGGACAGCGGAGCCGAGATCAGGAAGCCGACGGTCATCGGCAGCATGTAGATACCGGCCCACAGCGGGGTGCGCTCGAAGCTGTAGCCGTGCTGCGGCAGCCAGATGCCCTGCAGCCAGATCAGCAGCATGAACTGCAGACCACCCCGGCCCAGCGCCGCCATCAGGTTGCCGATGTTGCCGAAGGTGAAGGCGCGGATCTTGAACAGCGACAGGTTGAACAGCGGGTTGGCCACCTTGGTCTCGATCACCGCGAAGATGATCAGTACGACCACGCCACCGATCAGGCCGGCCAGCACGCCCGGGTTGGTCCAGCCCATGGAGTGGGTCTTGTAGGGCTGGATGCCGTAGGTGATGGCCACCAGCACCGCGATCAGGCCGACGGCGAAGGTGACGTTGCCCCACCAGTCCATGTGCGCGCGCTGCCGGTGGCCGATGTCGTGCAGCTTGAGGTAGGCCCAGATGGTGCCGATCACGCCCAGCGGCACGGACACGAGGAAGACCAGGTGCCAGTTGGTCGGGGCGAGCAGACCGCCGATCAGCAGGCCGAGGAACGAGCCGGCGATAGCCGCGACACCGTTGATGCCCATGGCCAGACCGCGCTGGTTGGCCGGGAAGGCGTCGGTCAGAATGGCCGAGGAGTTGGCCATCAGGAACGCGCCGCCGATGCCCTGGATGATCCGCCAGATGATCAGCCACCAGGCGGCCGAGGTGCCCGACATCCAGGTGACGGCCAGGAACACCGAGGAGATGGTGAACACGGCGAACCCGAGGTTGTACATCCTGGCCCGGCCGTACATGTCGCCGAGGCGGCCGAAGCTGACCACCAGCACCGCGGTGACGACGAGGAAGCCCATCATCATCCACAGCAGATAGCTGGTGTTGCCCGCGTCCAGCGGGTTGATGCCGATGCCGCGGAAGATGTCCGGCAGGGCGATCAGCACGATCGACGAGTTGATGGTGGCCAGCAGCAGGCCCAGCGTCGTGTTGGACAGTGCGATCCACTTGTAGCGCGGCCCGAGGTCGGCCAGGGTCAGGTCGCCTTTACGGCGGCGGCCACGGGGGCGTTCGGGTTCCCCGCCACCCGGTCCCGATGCGGCCAACGTGTGCTGTGCGGTAGACACCGCATACCTCCCCGGGGCGTGCGAAGACGCCCGTCATCAGGCCAAACAGTTACCTTAACTAAGCTAACAAATTTACTTGCTTTATACAACCATGTTCCGGCCCGGTGGACCGTGAGCCGCCCCACATAAACGACCGTCGTGCGCGACGACCCGGACCCGACAATGCCCGAAAACGCGTCGCGAGTGTTTTCTCCTTTTATTAATCAGGAGAAAACACTCACGCCACAATGATTCTGTTCGGTTTTCGCGGAGTGGGATTCAGCCCATCGGCAGGCTGTCCCCGCGCACCGCCTCGATGTCGATCTCCACCCGCAGCGTGGCGCCGATCGCGTTCAGCCCGGCCTTCACGATCTGGTTGTAGGTGATCGCGAAATCCTCCTGCTTGAGGTCGGTCACCGCGTGGAACGCGGCCCGCACGCCGCCCCACGGGTCATCGCCGACGCCCAGGTAGGTCAGCTCCATCGGCACCGGCCGCTGGATGCCGTTGAGCGACAGCTCGCCGTTCAGCTGCCACTTCTCCCCGCCCAGCGAGGTGATGCCGGTCCCCCGGTACTCGATCAGCGGGTGCTCGTCCACGCCGAGAAAATCCGGCGAGCGCAGGTGGTCGTCGCGCATCTTGTTGCCGGTCTCCACGCTGACGGCCTGGATCACCGCGACCACAATGGACTTCTCGACCGGCCGGGCCACCTCGATCTTGCCGCTGAACTCGGCGAACCGGCCGCGGATGCTGGCGATGCCCAGGTGCCGCGCGGTCACGTTGATCGCCGAGTGCGCCGGATCGATGGTCCACACGCCGGGGTCGGGCAGGTCCTCCCCGCCGCCCACCCGGGTCACCGAGACGATGCCCAGGGTGGCCGACCCGCTCGCGGTGACCACCGCGGTGCGGGCCACCGGCCCGAACCCGGCCGCGGTCACGATCGCGGTGTAGGTGCCGGTGGGCAGCGGCTCGGTGCCCACCTTGCCCTCGGCGTCCGCGGCCGCGCGGGCCACCTGCTGTCCGGTCATGTCGGTCACGGTGAGCACCGCGGCCGACACCGGCCAGCCGTCGGTGGTGCGCACCTGCGCGGTCACGCCCTGCTTGGCGGTCAGGGTTGTGGGGTCGTTCCCCGCTGTCATCCTCTGTGTCCTCAGTCCTCGTCGTAGTGCGGGTAAGTCGTCGGCCCTCAGGCGTTCGGGTGCCCGAGGTGCACGTCGTGCGAGCTGAACTCGCCGCCGTGCACCCGCAGGGTGCTGGCCACCGGCGGGTACCCGCTGGCGATGACCGTGTAGTCACCTTCGGGCAGATCGGTGAACCCGTACTCGCCCGAGCCGTCGGTGGTGGTCACCGCGACCACGTTGCCCGCCCGGTCCAGCAGGGTGATCCGCGCGTCCGGCACCACCCGGCCATCGCCCACGGTGGCCACGCCGCGCAGCTTCGAGCCCCCGATCAGCTCCACGTCCTGGGTGAACTCGCCGGTGCCCGGCACGGACACCGACAGCGCGGCCGGCTGATAACCGTCGGACGAGACGACCAGGGTGTAGGTCCCCGCGACCAGCTCGCCGAACGCGTAGCGGCCATCGGCGCCGGTCGGACGGGCGCCGACCACCTCGCCGCGGTCGTCGGCCAGGGTGGCGGTCGCGCCGGTCACCGGGGTGCCCTGGCCGGCCACCGTCACCGTGCCGGTCAGCCCGCTGGTGCCGGACAGCACCACGTCCAGGGAGACGGGGCCGCCGCCCACCGGCACCGCCGAGGCCTGCGGCTGGTGCGCGCTGGCCGAGGCGATCAGCACGTAGGTGCCTGCGCCGGGCGCGGCCAACTGGTAACCACCGTCCATATCGGACACGCCACGGCCGACCTGCCGGCCGCTCGGGTCGATCAGCGTGAGCGCCGCGTCCGCGATCGCGCTGCCGTCGGACCGTCGCACATGCCCGTAGATGGGCAGGCCCTCGGTGTGCGCCGAGACGAAACCTTCGCTGACACTCGCCATCGATGATGCTCCTGCTGTGTTGTGCGCTGTTGTGGAATCCCCTACCGCCAGCGCATGTCTACCGTTGCCACTGGCGAGGCCCGGTGCCGGGACCCCGTTGGCGGCGGACACCGCGGCCGGCTGGTCGGCCACCGACAGGGCGGCCGGTGCGCCACCCTCCTCGGCCAGCCGGGCCTGGATGCCGGACTGGTTGCGCAGCGGCAGTTCCTTCATGAACCAGATCAGCACGAACGCCGTGCCGGTCACGATCGCCGCGGTGATGAACACCGGGTGTAGGGAGTCGGAGAAGCCCACCTTGAACGGTCGCGCGACCGCCGCGGGCAGTTGCTGGATGAACGAGGAGTCCTGCAGCACCCCGGAACCGCCACTGGAGCCGGATGCGGTGCTGCCCAACAGTTTCGCGGCGGCCGCCCGCACCTCGGCGGGCGAGTTCATGATCGCCGTGCCGATCTTGCCGCCGACGACGCTGAACAGGATCGACAGGAACACCGCGGTGCCCAGGGTGCCGCCGATCTGCCGGAAGAACACCTGGGCCGAGGTCGCCACGCCCATATCGCGCGCGGGCACCGCGTTCTGCACGGCGATCACCAGGGTCTGGATGCAGTTGCCGAGGCCGAGTCCGAAGATCGCCATCCAGATGTCGGTGCGCCACAACGGAGTGTCGGCGCCGATGGTGTTCAGCAGCACCATCGCGGCGGTCATCAGGCCGATGCCCACGATGGGAAAGACCTTGTACCGCCCGGTGCGCGCGGTGATCTGGCCGGACACCACCGAGCCGACCATGATGCCCAGCACCATGGGCAGCACCAGCAGACCGGCCCTGGTCGGCGAGGCGCCCTTGACGATCTGCAGGTACAGCGGGATCACCGACATGCCACCGAACATGCCCATACCGATGATCAGCCCGACCAGCGAGGTCACGCTGAACACGCCGCTGCGGAACAACCGCAACGGAATCAGCGCTTCGTCGCGCATCAGTTTTTCCACGATCACGAACAGGATCAGCCCGATCCCGCCGAGTGCGTAACAGATCAGCGCCCGCCGGGAGTGCCAGCCCCAGGACTGTCCCTGCTCGGCGATGATCAGCAGCGGGACAAGGCCGATGGTGATGGTGATCGCGCCCCACCAGTCGATCCGGTGATCCACCCGGCGGTGCGGGATGTTGAGCACCTTGGCCACCACGAACAGCGCGATGATCGCGATCGGCACGTTGACCAGGAACACCCAGCGCCAGCCGGCCAGGAACAGAATCTTGTTCTGCCCGGCCAGGAATCCGCCGACCACCGGGCCCAGCACGCTGGCCGTGCCGAACACGGCCAGGAAGTAACCCTGGTACTTGGCCCGTTCCCGGGGCGGCACCACATCGCCGATGATGGCCAGCGCCAACGACATCAGGCCGCCGGCGCCCAGGCCCTGCACGGCGCGGAACGCGGCCAGCATGTACATCGAGGTGGCGAAGGTGCACGCGATCGAGCCGAGGATGAAGATGGTGATCGCGGTCAGGAACAGCGATTTGCGCCCGTAGAGGTCGGAGAGCTTGCCGTACAACGGAGTGGTGATCGTCGAGGTGATCAGGTAGGCCGTGGTCGCCCAGGCCTGCTGGTCCAGTCCGTGCAGGTCGTCGGCGATGGTGCGGATCGCGGTGGCCACGATCATCTGGTCCAGCGCGGCCAGGAACATGCCCAGCATCAGGCCGATGAACACCCAGGTGATCGCCCGCTTGCTCAGCCGCCCCCGGTCGGACTCATCGACTTCCGGACGCTGCCCGTTGCGCCGCGCGGCCTGGTCGGGCGACGGCGGGGCGACGGGCGCGAACCGCTCGGTGGGATTGGCTTCGGAAGCGGTCATCGCCGCCGCCCTCTCAGCTCGATGACGGCGCCGTTGGGGTCTCCGTCGGTGTGCTGATAGTAGGCGTTGGCGTCGAGATTGAGCCTGCTCAGCAAGCTGGTCAGCTGCTTGACGTCGTCGACCGGCCAGTCGGCCAGGATCTCGGCCATGCGCAGGCAGTGGTCGCGCCGGTTCTCCTGGAACACCCGCTCACCGTCCGGGGTGGCGGCCAGGATGGAGGCGCGGCCGTCCTCCGGGTCGGGGCGGCGCTCCAGCAGCCCGTGCCGGACCAGCGCGGCGGTCTGCCGGGACACCGTGGACGGGTCGGCGTGCACCGCCTCGGCCAGCGCGGTGGTGCGCCGGGGGCCCTCCACCACGAGGTGGGCCAGCAGGCCGTAGGCGGCGTACTCAATGCCGTCCCGGCGCAGCCCGGACAGCTTGCCGATGCCGCGTTTCATGGACCGGACGAAGCCGGTCAGCTGGCGCAGCAGGTCGTCCACCGCCTCGGTGAACTCCCCGGACCCGGCGTCGTCGTCCGGGGTGCGGGGTTCCTGGTCCGGCATGGTCTCGTTCGCCGCGAGTGCGGTCACCGTTGCCTCGCCGGCCGTCGTGGTGGGGGTCTCGTCAACCATGACCGCCACCTCCTTCGCGCCGTTGCTTGAGGTACGCAAGTAGTTGTTGTGTACAACCATGCGCCCAGATGGCGGATAACGCAAGCTGACCCAGAGTGACTAGTGGCACATGCACCCGAACGGGTGCTACCGGTGTACGGGTGCCTGCCGACCGAATGGTTCCGCGGTCGCTCCGTCGGGGTCCACGGTGGGTGCGCCCACGGCTTCGACCCGCTTGCGGCGCACGTCGTAGGGCAGCGCGAATTCCAGCCCGAGCAGGGCGAACAGCACCCGCGGCAGCGCCATCCAGGTGCCGATCACCACGCTGCGCGGCTGGTAGCCGGGCCGGAACTTGGCGTTGAACAGGTACAGCGACTCCACCTGGATCAACGGGTCCAGCAGATGCAGCAGCCGGTAACCGACGCGCTCGACCCGGCCCCGCTGCGCGCCCTTGTCCAGCAGCTCGCGGAACGCGGCGAAGTTCAGCGACACCCGGCCGATGCCCCGTTCCCGGGCGTACTCGGCCACGTCCACGATCATCCGCTCGTTGAGCCCGTTGAACCGGCCGGGCTCCCGGCGCATGGTGTCCAGCGACAGCGCGGCACTCCCGCCGACGTCCAGGTAGCGCTGGAAGCCGACCACCCGGCCGTCCTGCACGGCCAGCACGAACAGCGCGTCCGGGTGCCGGGCGTCGAACAGGCCGTCCTGGATCATGGAGAAGCCGCGTTCCCTGGCCGAGCCGAGCGACCGGGCGGACAACGTCGCCAACTCGGCCCGGGTCTGGTCGCTCAACTCCCCCGCGCGCACCACACAGGTGTGCACGCCGGAGTTGCGGGTGCGGGCCACCGCCTGGCGCACGTTGCGCATCTTCCGGCCGGCCAGCCCGAAGCCGGGCACCTCCAGCACCACCTCGTCGCCGATGCCGATCGAGCGCAGCCGGTGGGAGTTCCACAACTGCACCAGGTCACCGCGGGCGCCCAGCACCGCGGGCCGCCAGCCGCGCCGCTCGCACAGCGCCAGGAACCGGTTCACCACATCGGCGAACGCGGCCGGATCGCCCACCGGGTCACCGCCGACCACCGCGACGCCGAGCAGAACCCGGTAGCCGACCGCGGCCGTGCCGTCTTCACTGAACAGATAGGTCTTGTCCGCGCGCAGCGCGAACGGGGCCAGGGTGTCGGCGTCGGGCCGGCCGACCAGCCAGCGCACCCGGGCCCGCTCGGCCTCGCCGGAGGGTTCCGGCGCGGGCGCCGAGCGCAACGCGGTGCACACCAGCACCAGCGTGACCGCCAGCACGGAGGTGGGCCAGCCCAGTCCGGGGGCCAGGCCGCGGTGGGCCGCGATGCCGTAGAGCACCGCGGCCACCAGGGCCAGACCGCCGTAGCGCAGCGCGGCCCGCAGGTGGCTGCGGTCGGGCCGGGTGCCGAACGCGGAGTGACACAGCACCAGCCCGATGGCGTAACCGACGACCAGCGCCCCCCACGGTGTGTGGTCGACGCCCAGCGCCGCCGAGCCCAGCAGCAGCACCATGGCCGCCCAGGCCACCAGCCGCCGCCGTTCCAGCCCCCAGCCCAGCACGATCAGCAGCGCGCCGAGCAGGATCGCGTGCAGCCGGCCGGGACCACCCTCGGTGAGGCCGTGGCTGGGGCCGGCCCACCACGCGGGGATGCCGTCGCGTAGGCCGCCGATCACGACCCACACCCCCACCAGCACGGCGACCAGGCCGAACGGCCACACCCGACGATTCACCGGAAACTCCCTCCCCCACAACACTACGTAGTGATCTTACGCTGTCCTTACAAACTGCTTTCTACAGGTATAGGACTTACCCCGTTTACCTCGTCTGTCGGCGCGGAAGCGTGAGCGCGACCGCCAACGTGATCGCCGCGAAGCAGGCCGACACCACGAATGCGCTGGTCATCCCGGTTACCAGGACGTGCGCGGGAGTGCCGGTGACGCCGCGCACAGCGGCGCCGGACACGGTCACCAGCACGGCTAGGCCGAGCGTGCCGCCGACCTGTTGCACCGTCTGCAGCGCGCCACCGGCCGAACCGGCGTTGGCCACCGGCACGGTGGCCATGATCAGCACGTTCAGCGGCGCGAAGCCCAGCCCGCCGCCCAGGCCGATCAGCACCATCGGGCCGAGCAGCCCGGCCGCGTAGCCGCTGTGCTCCCCCACCTGAGTCAGCCAGACCAGCCCGCCGATCATCAGCATGCTGCCGGTGACCGCCATGGTCTTGGCCCCGAGCCGGGCCAGTAGGCGCGGCACCAGCCGGGTCATGCCGAACATCGCGGCCGCCATCGGCAGGAAGGCGAACCCGGTGGCCAGCGGGGTCAATTTCAGTACGTCCTGAAGATACTGTGTCAAGAAGAAGAACATGGACATCATGGCCATCGGCCCGAGGAAGTAATTGCCATAGGCTGCGGCCCGGGTGCGGTCGGCGAACAGCCACATCGGCAGCAACGGCTGCCGGGCCCGCAGTTCGACCAGCACGAACACGGCCAGCGACAGCACCCCGCCGAGCAGCGTGGCCAGCACCACCGGGTCGGCCCAGCCGTCACCGGCGGCCCGGATGAACGCGTACACCAGCGCGGCGACGCCGGCCGTCGCGGTGATCGCGCCGGGCAGGTCCAGCGCGCCCGGGTGCCGCTCGGGCGTGCGCACGTAGCGACGGGCCAGCAGGGCCACCGCGATGCCGAACGGCACATTGATGAACAGCACCCAGCGCCACGAGCCCAGCTCGGTGAGCACCCCGCCGAGCAGCAGCCCGATGGCGAACCCGCCGGTGGACATGCCGGCGAACAGCGCCAGCGCGCGCACCCGCCGGGCCGGGTCGGGGATAGTGGTGGTGATCAGGGCCAGCGTGTTCGGCCCGGCCAGCGCCGCGCCCAGCCCCTGCGCGACCCGGGCGGCCAGCAGCAGCGCGGCCGAGGAGGCCAGCCCGCCGGCCAGCGAGGACAGGGTGAACACGGTGATGCCCAGCACGAACATCCGGCGGCGGCCCAGCAGGTCGCCCGCGCGCCCGCCGAGCAGCAGCAGGCCGCCGAACACCAGGGTGTAGGCGTTCATCACCCAGGACAGGTTGGCGCTGGTGAAGTGCAGATCGGTCTGGATGTGCGGGAGCGCCACGTTCATCACGGTCACGTCCAGCACAAGCATCAACTGGCAGGTCAGGATGACCGCGAGAGCCAGTCCTGGTTTGCCGCGCGGCGCGTCGAGTGCGCCGCTGGTCGGGACACGGCCGGTGGCCAGGGTCCGCTCGGTCACGAAAACTCCCCAAGTCGAGCACGCGAAGCGGAGACATTCTCCGCTTCATCGTCGACTACGATATGGACAGCGTCTCCGGTTGCGCAAGTCTATCCGGAGAATTTCTCCGCTTTACCGGCGGAGCAGCAGGCCGACATGGAAAGGAGACCGACGGTGACGGCAACGGGGCCGGCCCGGCCGATGCGCGCGGACGCGCGCCGCAACTGCGAACGGATCATCGAGGTGGCTCGGACGGTGTTCCGCGAGGACGGCGTGGACGCACCGCTGGACGAGATCGTCAAACGGGCCAAGATCGGCGCGGGCACCCTCTACCGGCACTTCCCCACCCGGGACACCCTGATCGAGCAGGTCTACCGGGCCGAGATCGTCGGCCTGTCCGACCGGGCCTACCAGCTGGCCAAGAAGTTCCCGCCCGAGCAGGCGCTGACCGAGTGGATCCGCGAACAGGTCCGCTGGGTGCTGGGCCAGCACGGGCTGGCCGCGTCTCTCAAGGCCGTGATCGATCACGACTCCGAGGTGTTCCAGCTGTGCCGCACGGCCCTGCGAGACGCCGCCGACGCGTTACTGAAACCGTTGCAGGACAGCGGAAAGGTGCGCGCGGACGTGGCCTCGGCCGAGCTGCTTCGGCTGTGCCACGCGCTGGCCATCGCCATCGAGAACCAGCCCGAGGAGCAGGCCGAGCTGATGATCTCCATCATGCTGCGCGGCCTGCGCCCCTGACCGGGCCGCCGGATCAGGAGGACTTCAGCTCCGGGAAGTCCTCCTCGCGGAACTCCCCCGGCACCGACGCGCCGGTGTCGGCGTGCGCTTCCTTCTCCGCGTCGCGCAGCTGCACCCGGCGGATCTTGCCGGAGATCGTCTTGGGCAGCTCGGCAAAGGTCAGCCGGCGGATTCGCTTGTACGGAGCCAGGTTCTCCCGGGCGAAGCGCAGGATGGACAGCGCGGTCGCCGCGTCCGCCGCGTGCCCGGCGGCCAGCACCACGTAGGCCTTGGGCACCGACAGCCGCAGCGGGTCCGGCGAGGGCACCACCGCGGCCTCGGCCACCGCCTCGTGCTCCAGCAGCACGCTTTCCAGTTCGAACGGCGAGATCCGGTAGTCGCTGGCCTTGAACACGTCGTCAGCCCGGCCCACGTAGGTGATGTAGCCGTTCTCGTCCCGGGAACCGACGTCGCCGGTGTGGTAGAAGCCGTCCCGCATCGCCTCGGCGGTGCGCTCCTCGTCGTCCCGGTAGCCGACCATCAGGCCCAGCGGCCGGTTGGTCAGCGGCAGGCAGATCTCGCCCTCGTCACCGGCCTCGCCCGAGGACGGGTCGACCAGCGCCACCTCGTAGCCGGGCACCGGGCGGCCCATCGAGCCCGGTTTCACCGGCTGGCTCGGGGTGTTGGCGATCAGCACGGTGGTCTCGGTCTGCCCGAAGCCGTCCCGGATGGTGCGACCCCAGGACTTGCGCACCTGCTCGATCACCTCGGGATTGAGCGGCTCGCCCGCGCCGACCACCGCGCGCGGCGGGGTCCGAAGCTGAGTCAGGTCGGCCTGGATCAGCATCCGCCACACGGTCGGCGGCGCGCAGAACGTGCTCACCCCGCACCGGTCCATTGTGGCCATCAGCTTGCCCGGGTCGAACCGGTTGTAGTTGTAGATGAACACGCACGCCTCGGCGTTCCACGGCGCGAAGACGTTGCTCCACGCGTGTTTGGCCCAGCCCGGCGAGGAGATGTTCAGGTGCACGTCGCCCGGCTTCAGCCCGATCCAGTACATTGTGGACAGATGGCCGACCGGGTAGGAGACATGGGTGTGCTCCACCAGTTTCGGCTGCGCGGTGGTGCCGGAAGTGAAGTACAGCAACAAGGTGTCGCTGCCGCGGGTGACGCCGTCCGGGGCGAACCCGGCTTCCGCGTCGTCGGCGCCGGCATAGGAAACCCAACCGGAAACCGGCTCTCCCACGGCGATCCGGGTGTAGTCGCCGGGCACGTCGGCGAACTTGTCCGTGTCGGCCGCGCGGACCACCACGTGCCTGGCCTGCCCGCGATCGACCCGGTCGCGCAGGTCGGCCGGGCCGAGCAGGGTGGTCGCCGGGATCAGCACGGCGCCCAGTTTGGCCACCGCGAGAATGGTCTCCCACAGCTCGATCTGGTTGCCCAGCATGAGAATCAGCCGGTCGCCCCGGCGGACTCCGTTGGCCCGCAGGAAGTTCGCCACCCGGTTGGACCGCTGCGCCATCTCGGCGAAGGAGAGTTTTCGCTCCCCGCCGTCCTCCTCCACGATCCACAGCGCCGGCCGGGACGCGGTGTCCGGTTTGGCGGCGATCCGGTCGAACCAGTCCAGCGCCCAGTTGAACTCGGGCAACTCCGGCCAGGCGAACCCGGCCCGGGCCGAGTCGTAGTCCTCGGCGTTGGCCAGCAGGAAATCACGTGCATCCTCGAACGCGGTCACCTGGGCAGACTAGTGGCCGGGGCAGCCCGGGTTCCACCATCCGGCCGATCCGGGCGCGGCCGTGCGGTCTCACGCCCCGGCCCGGCGGACCTGGTCCCGGCCCGCTTCCTTGGCCTGGTAGACCGCCGCGTCGGCGGCCTGCAACAGCCCGGGCAGCTCCCCCGCGTCCACGGGGCGCCCGGCCACCCCGATGGAGGTGCTGCGCCGGTCGATCACCGCCCGGCCGCCGCGCTTGTCCGTGCTGACCACGACCAGCTCGGCGATCCGTTTGCGGATCCGTTCGGCCGCGACCGCCCCGGCGTCGGCGTCGGACTCGGCCAGCAGCACCACGAACTCCTCGCCGCCGAACCGGCCGACCACATCGGCCGGCCGGGTCTCCGCGCGCAGCACCTCGGCCACCGCGGCCAGCACGTCGTCCCCGGCCGGGTGGCCCCAGGTGTCGTTGATCGCCTTGAAGTGGTCCAGGTCGATCATGAGCAGCGCGCTGGAGCTGCCGGCCCGGTCGGCCCGGGCCAGTTCCTTGCCCGCGGCTTCCTGCCAGCCGCGCATGTTGAGCAGGCCGGTCTTGGAGTCGGTGCGCACGTCGACCTGCAGCTGCCGGATCTCGGCGAACCGGTTGCCCATCACCCCGATGAGCACCATCACCGCCAGCACCGCGGGCGCGCGCAGCAACAGCACCCCGGTGACCACGCCGAAGGACACGGTCATCGCTTCCAGGCTGTTGTCGTACCAGGTGCCGATCACCGCGGCCACGGTCGGATCGGCGGTGCTCAGCGCGACCGCGGCCACCACCAGCCCGCTCTGCACCACCATGTAGGCCGCCCCGGCGCCCAGCGCCAGGCCGAGGTCGCGCACCGACCCGGCCACCCCCAGCCCGGACCAGGCCGGCGTACCGGCCAGCGCGAGCACCCCGCGCACGGCCAGCGCCCCGGCCGCGCAGGCCGCGGTGGAGAACACGAACCGGTACAGCGGCCTGCGGGCCACGAACCAGCGCTGCCAGCGCACCGCGAGGATGACCAGCAGGGCCAGCGGCAGCGGCAGCACCAGGGCCGCCGGGAAGGTCCAGATCGAGGTCAGGTCGACGTGCACGGTGTGCATGGACCCGCGCCGGCTCTCCTCGTCCCGCCGGGAGAGGAAGGCGTAGACGCTGGCGAAGCCGAGCAGCACCGCGCCGCGGCCCAGGTCGGCGCCGCCCGGCCGGGGTGCGTGCAGCAGGGCGAGCACGCAGCCGGCCAGCACGGCGGCCTCGACGGCGAGGGTGTAGATCAGGGTGGCCCGGGGCTGGTGCCACAGCGCCCAGCCGCCCGGATTGCGGATCGCGTCACCAAACCTGTGCCACAACCGCGTGCTCCGGGTGACAATGGCTGCGGTCGAGTCCCCACCGATCGGAGGAGGTGTCGGCCATGTCCGACCGCGAGTGGTGATCACGTCCTCCTTCCGCCCAGCTCGAAGCGACCGATTCGCCCGTTTTGACCCGAACACCGGTGCTCAACCGGCCTGTCCGGGCGACCGGGACAGCTGCCTGCGCCAGGCCAGCGCGGCGGGCACGGCCAGCAGCACGCCGAGCACGCCCGCGGCCACGATGGCCGCGTCGGCCGAGCCCAGCAGCTCGGCCACCGCCCCGCCCGCGGCCACACCGAGGCCCTGGGCCACCCGCAGGCCGGTGCGGGCCACGCCGAGCGCGCCGCCGCGCACCTCGTTGGGCACCCAGCTGGTGAAGGTGGCCACCACGGTCACCTGGTAGGCGCCCGCCGCCCCGGCTACCGCCAGCAGCACCAACGCCACCGGCAGTGACGGCCGGAGCGCGAACAGCACCAACACGCCGACCGAGGCCACCGCCAGCCCGCCGATGGCCCGGGTGCGCACCGCGGTGGGCACGAACCGGGACAGCAGCACGGTGCCGATCACGAAGCCCAGCGGGTCGGCGGCCAGCAGCCAGCCGACCGCGCCGGAGGGCGCGTGCAGCCCGGCGGCCAGCGGCGCGGCCAGCCCCTCGGGCACCACGGCCAGGCCGACCAGCCAGGACAGACCGAGCAGCACGCGCAGCCGGGGCCGGCGCCAGACGTGCTGGATCCCGGCCGCCCAGTGGATGGGCACGGCCGAGGCCGGTGGCCGTTCCCGCACCCGCAGCCGCACCAGCAGCGCGGCCAGTACGAAGGTGGCCGCGTCGGCCAGCAGCGCGGCCGACGCGCCGATCCCGGCCACCAGCAGCCCGGCGCCGGCCAGGCCGAGCAGCATCACCGTGTTGGTGGTCACCCCGCGCAGGTCCTGGCTGCGGTAGTACAGCTCGTCGGAGGTGAAGATCTCCCTGGTCAGCGCGGTCTGTGCGGCCAGCGCCGGGGCCTGGGCCACGCCCATGCCGACCAGCAGCAGGCACAGCCCGGCCAGCGGCAGGCCGGGCACCGCCATCAGCGCGACCAGCACCGCCTGGATGCTCGCCGCGCCGACCATCAGCGAGCGCCGGGGAACCCGGTCGGCCAGGGCGGACAGGCCGAGGCCACCGGCCAGCGCGGGCAGGAAGCTCAGGGCGTAGACGACCGCGGACCACAGGGCCGAGCCGGTCCGGTCGTACACCAGCAGGGCCAGGGCCACCTTGGCCAGCTGGTCGCCGGCCAGCGAGATGGCCTCGGCCAGCCACAGCGGACGGAACTCGGGCACGTCGAGCACCGCCAGCATGCCTGTCCCTGTCCGTGTCGCCGTCAAGACCCGAGTCCGATCTCTTCCCGCACCCGCTTCGACCACATTGTGGGAGACCTGGGGTGCACAAGGGACTACCAAACGCGATCTCCCGCAGGGTCCACCCGGACGTGCGCGAACAGGCATGCCGTGGGTGGTTCCGAGGGGATGCGATGCACAGTGCGAGTGGCGACCATCCCTTCGAGTGACACTCACAGTGGTTGTCGGACTCGGGAGAGCAAGCATCGGGTCCGTCCATACGGTAACGCCGGGCGGTGTGACCTGCGGTCCGAGATCAAGATCCACATGCGACTGACGACGTGTCGCGGTCGAAAGTGACATCCTGAGGCGTCATGATGGGGACCCAGCCACGCGTTTCACGCGCGGATGGACTGTCCTGAATGGAAGGAAGACGACGAGTGGCTCTCCCGAACCTGACTCCGGAGCAGCGGCAGGCTGCGCTTGCCAAGGCCGCCGAGGCGAGGCAGGCACGCACCAAGCTGCTGAACGACATCAAGTCCGGCACGCAGACCATCAAGTCCGTGCTCGACCGGGCCAAGGAGGACACCGTGGTCGGCAAGACCAAGGTGGCCCAGTTGGTCAAGGCCCTGCCGGGCTACGGTCCGGCCAAGGTCACCGCGGTGCTGGAGAAGGCCGGTATCCCGGCCGAGCGCCGGGCCGCGGGCCTGGGTCAGCGGCAGCGCGAGGCGCTGCTGTCCGAACTCGACTGAGTTCGGGCGCTCAACCGGGTTCTGACACCCGGCTGAGTTCCGATGTTGTCCTGAGTGGCGTGTCGACTACGGAGCGACACGCCACTCAGGACACGCCGAGCAGTCCGGCCAGGGTGGTCGTCGCGTTCCCCACGGAGCCCAGACCACCCGAGCCGGAGCTGCCGTTACTGCCCGAATCGGACGATCCGGCCGAACCGGTCGTGGCGACCTGGGGCATGCCCTCGTACGGGGCGTTGTTCGAACCGCGCACGTCGATCCCGCTCGACGCGGGCTCGGCGCAGTAGGCGTTGGTGTTGGCCGGCTGGGACGTGGTGTCGCCGCCCGGCCGCTCCTTGGTGCCCTCGTAGCCCTTGGTGCACGGCATCGGGTCGAAGAAGTCCAGGACGAACCCGAGGTGGCCGGTGCCGTCCGGGTCCGCGCTGGGCGCCGCGGCGACCGCCACCGGGAACTCCACCAGCATCTGGCTGATGTCCTTGGTGCGCGAGGAGGTGATCCGGGCGGTGGTCAGCAGGTTGGCCATGACCACGCCCAGGTCCTGCCCCGAGGTGCGCAGCACGCTGTCCAGTTGGTTGGCCACGGTCGGCAGCACCCCGATCAGCTGCCGGATGGTCGGATCGGACTGCTGGAGCTGACCGGCCAGTTCGTTGAGGCTGGTGCTGAACGAGGTGATCTGGCTCGCCTCGGCCTCCTGGGTGTCCAGCACGGTGCGCCCGGCCGAGAGCAGGGTGGTGGTCTGCGGCACGTGCTGACTGGCCGTCTGGGTGAACTCCGACGCCGAGTCCAGCAGGCTGTGCAGCGCCGGCCCGGTGCCGGAGAACGCGCTGTCCAACTCGTTGACCGTGGTCTGCAGCGACCCGGCGGGCACGCTGGTGGCCAGTTGGTCCAGATCGGTCAGCAGGGTCTGCGGGGCGATCGGCAGCGAGGTCCGGCTGACCGGGATGACCGAGCCGTCGCCGAGCATCGGGCCGTCGTCGTTGGCCGGTTCCAGGTCGATGTACTGCTCCCCCACCGCCGACCGGTCGGCCACCACGGCCCGGGAGCTGGCCGGAATCTTCGGGCTGGAGGGGTCCATGTCCAGGTCGGCCTCCACGCCGGTGGCCGTGAGGTTCAGCGCGCCGACCCGGCCCACGGTGACACCCCGGTAGGTGACCTCGGCGTTGGTGAAGATGCCGCCGGAGTCGGCCAGTTCCACCTTCACCACGTAGCCGTGGATGCCCAGCAGGGTGCCCAGGCCGGCGTACTGCGCGCCCGCGTAGGCGATGCCGGTGATCGCGATCAGCAGGAACACCACCAGCTGTACCCGCATCTTGCCGGTGATCACGAGCCGCCTCCGCCGAGCAACGAGTTGAGCAATCCGGTCAGTCCATTCGAACCAGTGCTGCCGGTGCCGGGATTCAACAGGGGCAACGGCAGCGTCGCCCCGGAGGACCCGCCGGAACTGCCGGTGGCGCCGGTGACCGAGGAGGGCAGCGGGATGAACGGGGTGCTGGCGTTGGCGATGTCGGACAGCACGCTGGACAGGTCCAGGTCCAACTTCACGTCCACGTTCATGTAGTCGCCGCGCGCGTCGTTGGCCGCGTAGTCGGTGAACGGGTAGGTCACCAGGTCCTGCAACGAGTTGGGCAGGTCGGTGCCGGCCTTGGCCAGGTACTGCAGGGTGGGCACCAGGTCCTTGAGGTCGGCGACCAGCGAGGCCTGGCTCTTGTCGACCGTGTCCACCGCGACCCCGGACAGCGAGTCCATCGCCTGCAGCATGTTCACCAGCTCGGCTCGCTGCTGGTTGAGCACGGCCAGGCCGGGCCCGAGGTTGGTGACCGCGTTGCTGATCTGGCTGGTCTGCGCGGCCAGCGTCGCGGACAGCCGGTTGAGCGAGTCGATGGCCGCGGTGATGTTGTTGCGCTGCCCGTCCAGGTTGTTCACCAGGCCGTCCACATCGGACAGCAGCGAGCGGATCTGGGTTTCGTTGCCGGACATCGCGGAGTTCAGTTCCCGCACGATGTTCTGGATCTGCCCGATGTCGCCTCCGTTGAGCAGCAACGAAAGCGCGCCGAGCACCTCCTCGATCTCCGGGCTGCGATTGGTGCGGCTCTCCGGGATCACCGCGCCGGTGGCCAATGTCCCGGCCGGCTTGTCCGGCGCGACGAGTTCCACGTACTTCTCGCCGAGCAGACTGGACTGGGACAGGTTGGCGTCGGCGTTGGCCGGCAGGCGCACGTCGCCGTTGACCGACATGTGCACCTCGGCCGTCTTGTTGTCCGCGGCCAGGTCGATGCTGTCCACCCGGCCGACGGCCACGTCGTTGACCTTCACGCTGGCCTGCGGCACCAGGTCGAGCACATCGGCGAAGTCGGCGGTCACCGTGTACGGGTGGCTGCCCAGGTCCGCGCCGCCGGGCAGTGGCGCGCCGTACAGACCGGAGAAACCGCCGCTGCCGCAGGAGGTCAGCAACAGCAGCGCGGCCAGGCCGCCCGCGGAAAGCGTGAGCCGCTTCATTTGTTGGTCGCCTCTCCCGAGGTGAGGGTGCCCGCGATCGGCAGTGGCAGCGGTGGAATCTTGCCCTCCTGCAACGCTTCCAGGGTCTGGGCCACCGACGGCAGTTTCAGCGTGCCGTCCAGCACCGGCGCGAGTTTGCCGCACGCCTGGTTCAGGAACTGGGGCGTGCCCTGCGGGGTGCCGGCCTGGAGCAGCCGGCAGACCATCTCGATCGGCGGGAAGCTCAGCTCGTTGATGTCGCCGCGCACATCGAACGCGCCGGCCGCCGCGTCGTAGGTGTTGAGGTAGCCGGACAGGCCCAGCGGCGCCACATCGAGCACCTCGGCCAGCGAGGAACGCTGGTCCACCAGCGCCTGGGTGATGCCGGTGAGGTTGTGCACGGTGGATTCCAGCGCGCCGGAGTTGTCCTGGATGAAGCCCTGCACCTGGGTCAGCGCGCTGGTCAGCATGGTCAGCGCCGTGGCCAGGTCCTGCCGGTCGTCGGCCAGGTAACCGCTGACGTCGGCCAGTTTGTCGTCGAAGCCGCGCATCTGGCTGTCGCTGTCGGCCAGCGCCGAGGTGAACTTCTGCAGTCCGTCCACGGTGGCGAACAGGTCGCCCCGGGAGTTGGACAGGGTGGACGCGGCCGAGGACAGCTTGGTCAGCGTGTCGGCCATCTGCTGGCCGTTGCCGTTCAGGTTGGCCGCGGTGGTGTTGAGCAGATCCGACAGCGCGCCGTTCTTGTTGGCCCCGTTGGGTCCCAGCGACGTGGCCAGCTTGTCCAGGCTGGAGTACAGGTCGTCCAGTTCCACCGGGGTGGCGGTGCGGGTGTGCGGGATGACCGCGCCGCTGCCCATCACCGGGCCGTCGTCGTAGGCCGGGGTGAGCTGCACGTACCGGTCGGACACCAGGCTGGGCGCGACGATCACCGCCTGCGCGTTGGCCGGGATGTCGATGCCGCCGTCCACGGTCATGTCCACCCGGACCAGCGCGCCCTGCGGCTGCACATCGTCGATCTCGCCGACCTGCATGCCCAGCACGCGCACCGCGGAGCCCGAGTACACGCCGACGGTCTTGTCGAAATACGCGGTGATCCTGGTGCCGCCCTGGTCGCGCAGGATCCACCACAGGCCGGCGGCCAGCAGCAACGCCAGCACACAGACGAAGGCCAGGATCTGGGCCAGCGACCGGCCGGCACGGGTCGTGGTCATCTCATCCACTCCCGTCCAGGTTGGCGGGCGTCAGCGGGGGCTGACAGCCCTGTGTGTTGATCTTGAGGGTGCCGATCAGGATCTCCGGTGGGAACAGCCCGCAGAAGTAGCCGTCGAACCAGCGGCCGTTGCCCACCGTGTTGGTGAACAGCCGGGCGAACGGGGCCAGTTCATTCAGGCCCTTCTCCAGGTTGGCCTGGTTGTTCTCCAGGATCCCGGTGACCGCGTTGAGGTCGTTGAGCGCCGGGGTGAGTTTGCTCTGGTTGTCGGTGACCAGCCCGGACAGCTGCGCGGCCAGGTTCTGGGTGCCGGTGAGCAGCCCGGACACCGCGTCCCGGCGGTCCTGCAATTCGGTGAGCAGCAGGTTGCCGTCGGAGAGCAGTTGCTGGAACTGCTGGTCCCGCGCGGCCAGCGTGCCGCTGACCTGGCTGGTGTTGGACAGCAGCTGGGACAGCTGGGCGTCCCGGGAGGAAATGGTGGTGGACAGCTGTTCCAGCCCGCCCAGCGCGTCCTTCAACGGGCCCGGGGTGTTC
This sequence comes from Pseudonocardiaceae bacterium, assembly GCA_035551355.1. Taxonomy (GTDB): domain Bacteria; phylum Actinomycetota; class Actinomycetes; order Mycobacteriales; family Pseudonocardiaceae; genus DATATV01. Next base: position 31,565 of record DASZNF010000139.1, read on the forward strand.
TTCAGGGTGTTGGTGATGACCTCGAAGCTCTGCGCCAGCTGCTGGGTGTTGATGTTGTCCACCGTGTCGGACAGCTGGTTGACCGCGTCGGTGATGTCGAACGGGGACAGCGTGCGGCTCTTCGGGATCGCCTGGTTCGGGTCCTGCTGGGCGGTGCCCTCCGGATCCAGCGCCAGGTACTTCTCGCCCAGCAGCGTCTTGATCTGGATGGACGCGGTGGACTGGTTGCCGACCCAGGTGTCCTTCACCTCGAAGTCGACCCGGATCTGGTTCTTCACAAGGGAAACGTCGGTGACCTTGCCGACCTTGACCCCGGCCACCCGGACCTCGTTGCCGTTGACCAGGCCGGCCGATTCGGAGAAGTACGCGGTGTAAGTGGTGCCGCCGCCGATGATCGGCAGGTCGTCGGAGTAGAAGGCGGTGAGCACGGCCAGCGCCAGCACCACGAGGAAGACCGCGCCGACGGACGCCTGTTCCCGCTCCCGCAACGGTTTCATGGTCCACACCTCGCCGCTCGCTGGGTGCCCGGTATCGGAATGATCGGCAGATTGATGTCCAGCGCGGATATTCCGATGGTGCCGGTGAGGCTGCAGTTGAAGTAGTTGAACCAGCTGCCGTAGCTGACCGCCGGGGTGAGCTTGGCCAGCTTGGTCGGCAGGAAGGACACGAAGTGCTGCACCAGATCCGAGCTGTCGGACAGGGTCTTGGACAGCGTGCCCAGGTTCGCGATGTCGGTCTGCAGTGGCGCGCGGGCGTTGGACAGCAGACCGGCGGTTGCGGTGGTCAGATTGCCCAGCGCGCTGATCGCGTCGCCGATCGGCTGGCGTTCCGCGGCCAGCCCGGACACCAGTTGCTGCAACTGGTTGATCAGGTCGGAGAACTGGCCGCTGTGCGCGTTGACCGTGCCCAGCACCGAGTTGAGGTTGTCGATGGTCTGCCCGATCACCTGGTCGCGGTTGGCGATGGTGGAGGTCAGCGACGCGGTGTGCGACAACAGGTCGTCCACGGTGCCGCCCTCGCCCTGCAGCACCTGGATGATCTCGTAGGCCAACGTGTTGACGTCATTGGGATTGAGCGCCTGGAACAACGGTTTGAACCCGTTGAACAGCACGGTGAGATTCAGCGCGGGCGCGGTGCGGGCCAACGGAATGGTGGCGCCGGGGGCGAGGGTGGCGTTGGGATCGCCGACATCGGTGCCCAGCGCGATGTAGCGCTGGCCGACCAGGTTGCGGTACTTCACCGTGGCGGTCACCGCGGCCGGCAGTTTGCGGCCGGCGTCGATCTCGAAGCCGATCCGGGCGTACTTGTGGTCCACCACCCCGATCGAGGTGACCGAGCCGACCTTCACCCCGGAGATCCGCACGTCGTCCCCGGTGTTCAGGCCGGTCACATCGGTGAACTCCGCCGAGTAGCCGGTCGTCGGGCCGAGCTGGAGGTTGGCGATGGTCAGCCCGAGCACGCCGGTGAGGAACACGGTGATCACCGTGAACAGGCTGATCTTGACCAGCGGGCCGACCAGGCTGCGGCCGTTCATTTCAGGGTCACCTCCGTTCCCCGGAACAGCGGACCGACCAGGATGCTGGCCCAGTCCGGCACGTCACTGGGGGCCAAGCCCAGCCCGGGCGCGAGCAGGGTGGAGATCAGCTGCTGCTCGGCCGGCGAGTTGGCCACCTGCGGGGTGCTGCTCGCCGCGGACGTGCCGGTCGAGTCGGCCGAGGACGTGCTGGTGGCGCCGGAGAGCAGGTCCTGGAGGTTGCCGTCCCAGGTGCCGTTCTCCGGTGGCGGGTGGGTCGAGCCGTCGTTGATCGCGCCGCCCGGCGGGTACTCCGGCGAGCGCGCGGGCGGCACATCCTGGTGGTAGCACATGGGTCCGCGGTCGTCGTTGTACTCGGGGGTGTCCTGGCCGGCGATGTACTTGCCGCGGCTGGAGGCGATCACGATGGTCACCTTCATCGCGTCCGGGTGCGAGGTGCCCTTGCCGAAGGCCAGGTCGGTGGCCGGGATCTGGTGCACGATCTGTTGCAGCAGGCACGGGTATTCCGGGGCGTAGCGGGCCAGCACGTTCAGCGTCGGGGTGCTGGTGCCGGCCAGGTCGATGATGTTGTTCTCGTTGACCTGCATGAAGTTCTGCAGATCGATACTGGACGTGGTGACCGCGCCGTAGAGGTTCTGCAGCGAGCCCTGTTCGTCCACAATGGTCTTGCTGGTGGTGGTCAGTTCGTTGAGGGCGTTGAGCAGTTGCGGCGCGGCCTTGTCGTAGGTGTCGGCGACCGAGGTGATGGCCCTGATGTCGGCGTCCAGGTTGGGCAGCGAGGGGTCGATCTGCTTGAGGTAGTTCTCCAGTGACACCATGGTCTGGCCCAGTTTCGGGCCTTCCCCGGACAGCGCCGAGGACACCGCGTTGAGCGTGTCGGCCAGTTTCTGCGGCTGCACCGCCTGCAGCAGCGGCATCACGTCGCCGAGCACCTTCTCCACCTCGATGGCGGTGCTGCTGCGGTCCTGGCTGATGGTGTCGCCGGGTTTGAGGCGGGCGCCAGCCGGGGCGGCCGGGATCTGCAGCGCCACATAGCGTTCGCCGAACAGCGTCTTGGGCAGCAGCTGCGCGGTCACGTTGGCCGGGATCAGGGACAGTTTGTCCGGCTGCATGGCCAGTTTCAGCACCGCGCCGTCGCCGGCCGAGCTGATCTCGCGCACCTCGCCGACCAGCACGCCACGCACCTTCACATCCGCGCCGGCAGCCAGCTGGCTGCCGGTGTGGTCCACGTCCAGGGTCACCCAGGACACCGGGGTGAACACCTTGCGGTAGGCGGCCACGGTGAAGGTCACGAACAGCGCGACGACCACGACCATGACCAGGCCGTAGAGGTTGTACTTGAGTTTCTCGTTCATCCGGCCAGCCTCACCGTGGTGGTGGACCCCCAGATGGCCAGCGACAGGAAGAAGTCCAGCAAGGTCTGGATCACGATGGCCGCGCGCACCGCGCGACCGACCGCGACGCCGACCCCGGCCGGGCCGCCGCTGGCCTGATAGCCGTAGTAGCAGTGCACCAGGATGATCACCACACTGAACACGATGACCTTCAGGAACGACCAGAGCACGTCCACCGGTGGCAGGAACAGGTGGAAGTAGTGATCGTAGGTGCCCGCGGACTGGCCGTAGAAGAACACCGTGACCTCGCGCGAGGCCAGGTAGGAGCACAGCAGTCCGACGATGTAGAGCGGGATGACCGCGGTGACCCCGGCCAGCACCCGGGTGGTGACCAGGTAGGGCAGGCTGGGGATGGCCATGACCTCCAGCGCGTCGATCTCCTCGGAGATGCGCATCGCGCCCAGCTGCGCGGTGAACCCGCAGCCGACGGTGGCCGACAACGCCAGCCCGGCCGAGAGCGGGGCCACCTCGCGGGTGTTGAAGTAGGCCGAGATGAACCCGGTCAGCGCCGAGGTGCCCAGCTGGTTGAGCGAGGCGTAACCCTGCAGGCCGACGATGGTGCCGGTGAAGAAGGTCATGCCGATCATCACGCCGAGCGTGCCGCCGATGACCGCCAGCGCACCGGAGCCGAAGCTCACCTCGGTCAGCAGCCGCAGCGTTTCCCGCCCGTAGCGGCGGACGGTCCGCGGGGCCCAGGCGATGGCGCGGACGTAGAACGACATCTGCCGCCCGAGCAGTTCCAGGGTGGACATCTCACATCCCCTTCGCAGGCACGAGTTGCAGGTAGACCGCGGTCAGCACCACGTTCACCAGGAACAGCAACAGAAAGGTGATGACGACGGCCTGGTTGACCGCGTCGCCGACGCCCTTGGGTCCGGGCGGCGGATTCAGGCCGCGGTAGGCGGCCACGACTCCGGCGAGGAAGCCGTAGATGATCGCCTTGATCTCGCTGACCCACAGGTCGGGCAGCTGGGCCAGGGCGTTGAAACTGGACAGGTACGCGCCGGGCGTGCCGCCCTGCATGATCACGTTGAAGAAGTAGCCGCCGAGCACGCCGACCACCGACACCAGGCCGTTGAGCAGCATCGAGACCAGCATCGCGGCCAGCACGCGGGGCACGATCAGCCGGTGGATGGGCGAGATGCCCAGCACTTCCATGGCGTCGATCTCTTCTCGGATGGTGCGCGCGCCGATGTCCGCGCACACCGCGCTGCCGCCCGCCCCGGCCACCAGCAGCGCGGTGACCAGCGGGCTGGCCTGCTGGATGATGGCCAGCGCGCCGGCCGCGCCGGTGAACGACTGCGCGCCGATCTGCTCGGTCAACGAGCCCAGTTGCAGCGAGATGACCGCGCCGAACGGAATGGCCACGAACGCGGTCGGCAGGATCGTCACGCTGGCGAAGAACCAGGACTGCTGCACGAACTCACGGAACTGGAAGGGACGGCGCGGCACATAGCGCACCACCTCCCAACCGAGCGTGGCCATTCGTCCGACCTGGCGCAATGCCGCCACACCCGGATAGTCACGGGTACCGCTCCATTGCGCCAAACCCGTGCTCCCTTCTCTTTCGTCTACATGGTGACCAACGAGTGAGTCGCCGTCGCGCCACCATCCGCGACGAATTCGCCTCCTGTGCAGTACGAACTCTCGTCACTGCCCAGGAAAACCACCAGGTTGGCGATCTCCTCGGGCTTGCCGACCCGCCGTAACGCGACCTTCCGGCCGGCCGGGGTCAGGTCGACCGAGGCGGCCTGGTCGCCGAAAACGCCCCTGACCATATCCGTGTCGATCATTCCGGGGTGCACCGAGTTCGCCCGGATGCCGAACTCGCCCAGTTCCATGGCGGCCACCTTGGTCATGCCGCGGATGGCGAACTTGCTCGCCGAATACGCGCACAGATAAGGCATTCCGCCCAGGCCCTCCACCGAGGACACGTTGATGATGGACCCGGTGCCCGCTTCCTTCATCGCCGGGATCACCGAGCGCATGCCCAGGAAACACCCGAACTGGTTGACCCGGACCACTCGTTCGTAGTCGGCCAGCGAGGTGTCGGTGATCGCCGAGAAGCGCAGGATGCCCGCGTTGTTGACCAGCACGGTCGGCAGCCCGAACGTCTCGGTGACCGCGGTCATCGCCGCCGCCCAGTCGTCCTCGGAGGTCACGTCCAGGTGCTGGTAGCGCGCGTTGGGGCCGAGTTCCTCGGCCAGCGCCTTACCGTGGTCGTCGGCCACGTCGGCCAGCAGCACCTTGGCGCCCTCGTCGACGAACCGCCGCACGGCGGCGGCGCCCTGGCCGCCGGCCGCGCCGGTGATCAGCGCGATCTTGTCCGTGAGCCGGCCCATCACATCATCTCATCCGTCAGCGGCATCATCACCGTCTTCAGCTCGGTGTAGGCCTCGAACGCGGTGCGCCCGCCCTCGCGGCCCAGCCCGGACTGCTTGAATCCACCGAAGGGCACCTGCGGTTCCAGCTGGAAGCCGTTGATGCCGATCATGCCCGCGCGCACGCCGCGCGCCACCCGGAACGCCCGCCGGGCGTCCGCGGTGAAGATACTCGCGCCCAGCCCGTACTCGGTGTCGTTGGCCAGTTTCAGCGCCTCGTCCTCGTCGGTGAACGGGACGACGGCCAGCACCGGGCCGAACACCTCCTCGCGGGCGATGGTGGCGTGGTTGTCCACTTCGGCCAGGATGGTGGGCGCCACGAAGTTGCCGGACGCGTAGTCGCCGTCCAGCCGGTTGCCGCCGGTGACCAGCCGCGCGCCCTCTTCCTGCGCGGTGTTCACGTAGCCGAGCACCCGGTCCAGCTGCCGCTCGGTGATCAGCGGCGCGGCCAGCACCGCCGGGTCGAACGGGTCGCCGTAGGTGATCATTCCGGCCAGGCCCTGGGCCGAGGCGATGAACGCGTCGTAGACGTCCCGGTGCACCAGCGCCCGGGTCTGGGCCACGCAGGCCTGACCGGACAGGCCCATGGTGACCGCGCCCATCACGGTCATCGCGGCCAGGTTGATGTCCGGCGCGTCCGGGAACACCAGGGCCGGACTCTTGCCGCCCAGTTCCAGGCTGACCCGCTTGAGCGTGTCGGCCGAGGCCGCCACGATGTGCCTGCCCACCGCGCGGCTGCCGGTGAAGCTGACCTTGTCCACATCCGGGTGGGTGATCAGCGCCTCGCCGGTCGGGTCGCCGGGCCCGGTGACCAGGTTGACCACGCCGTCCGGCAGTCCGGCTTCCAGCAGCAGTTCCACCATCCGCCGCACGCAGAAGCTGGCGTGCTCGGAGGGCTTGACCACCACCGTGCAGCCGGCCGCCAGCGCGGGGGCGAGTTTCTGCGCGAACAGCACGAACGGGGCGTTCCACGGCAGGATCGCCGCGACCACGCCGATCGGCTCGCGGAAGGTCATGGCCAGGTGGTCGCCGCCCTGATAGGCCGGCAGGGTCTCGCCGCCGAGCTTGTCGATCCAGCCGGCGTGGTGTTCGAAGACGTCCGCGGCCATCTCCACCGAGGTCGCGTAGATGGCGCCGAAGGACAGCGGCACCCCGTTGTCCAGCGCCTGCAGGCCCCGCAGCTCGTCGGCGTGTTCGCGCAGCAGATTGGCGTAGCGCTGCAACACCTTCACCCGGGCGCCGGCCCGGGCCCGCGACCACACCCCCGACTCGAACGCCGTGCGGGCCGCGCCGACCGCGTCGTTCACGTCCTCGGCGCTGGCGATGGCGAACTGACCGACCACCTCGCCGGTGGCCGGGTGGTGGTGGGTCCAGGTCGCGCCGTCCGAACCGGCCCGCCACTTCCCGTCGATCAGCAGCAGGCCGTCGGAGATCCCCGCCGTCTCCCGGTGGGATGCGATGGTCAGGATCATTCCTCTCCCTCCCAGGCGAACATCCGCTCCGGCGACCGGTCGGCGAAGTACTCGCCGATGGTGCCGGTGGTGTCGAAAACGCGTTCGGTGGCGATCGGGGCGAGCAGGGTGATCTGGCCGCCGTAGACCACGAAGACCTGTCCGTTGATCCGCTCGGCGGCGGGCGCGGCCAGGTACGCGGTGAACTCGCCGACGTGCCGCGGGTCCAGCGGGTCGGGGCCCTCGGCCGGGGCCGGGCCGAAGGTGTCGCTGGTCATTCCGGTGCGGGCGCGGGGGCAGATGGCGTTGGCCCGCACGCCGTAGCGGCCAAGCGAGCGGGCGCTGGACACGGTCAGCGCGACGATGCCGGCCTTGGCCGCAGCGTAGTTGGGCTGGCCGGGCGAGCCGTAGAGGAACGCTTCCGAGGAGGTGTTCACCACCCGCCCGTATACCGGCGCACCGTCCTGTTTGGACTTGGACCGCCAGTAGGCGGCGGCGTTGCGGGACACCAGGAAATGCCCGCGCAGGTGGGTGCGCAGCACCAGGTCCCAGTCCTCGTCGGCCAGGTTGAACAGCATCCGGTCGCGCAGCACGCCGGCGTTGTTGACCACGATGTGCAGCCCGCCGAGGTGTTCGGTGGCGGCCGAGACGATGGCGTCGGCGGTGGCGCGCTCGCCGATGTCGCCGGTGACCGCGACCGCCTTGCCGCCGGACGTCTCGATCTCTTCGACGACGGTGTGCGCCGACTCGCCGAGGTCGTTGACCACGACCTGGGCGCCGGCGGCGGCCAGGGCCAGTGCCTCGGCCCGGCCAAGGCCCGCGCCCGCACCGGTCACCACGGCGACCTTGCCGGTCAGGTTCAACGCGTCATCCACTCCAGGCTCTCCATCCGTTCGCGGCCGTTCCTGTGGGTTTCACTCGAATGCGTACCTGCGCAGGCGTGGAGCCGTTGTAGGGATGCCGTCACCGACCTCCGTATGCGGCGCTGCGGCCACCAGTGACTCCTCATCGCACGTGGCTGTGATTCAGCAAACACTAGAATCTGTTCTCGTTTTAGGCAAGCTCCCACGCCAGGTACAGGCCATGGACTGCGTTCGACCGGCCCACTATGTTGGTTAGAACAAGTTCCACTTGGCGCGAGGGAGGCCGGATGCGGATCAGTGAGGAACCGGCGCAGCAACGACTGCGCGCCGAGCTGCGAGAGTACTTCGCCGAGCTGATGACGCCGGACCGCCGGGCCGGGCTGGCCACCGGCGACGACTACGGCGACGGCCGCGCGTACCGGGAGATCGTCGCGCAGATGGGCCGCGACGGCTGGCTCACCCTGGGCTGGCCCAGGGAGTACGGCGGCCAGGACCGCTCCACGCTCGACCAGCTGGTGTTCACCGACGAGGCGGCGGTGGCCGGGGTGCCGGTGCCGTTCCTGACCATCAACACCATCGGGCCGACCATCATCCGGTTCGGCACCGATGAGCAGAAGGAGCGCTATCTGCCCCGGATCGCCAGGGGCGAGCTGCACTTCTCCATCGGCTACTCCGAGCCGGAGGCCGGCACCGACCTGGCCTCGCTGCGCACCAGGGCGGTGCGCGACGGGGACGAGTACGTGATCAACGGCCAGAAGATGTGGACCAGCCTGATCGCCTACGCCGACTACGTGTGGCTGGCCTGCCGCACCGATCCCGACGCCCCCAAGCACAAGGGCCTGTCCATCCTGATCGTGCCCACCGACGCGCCCGGCTTCTCCTGGACCCCGGTGCACACCATGTCCGGCCCCACCACCAGTGCCACCTACTACTCCGATGTCCGGGTGCCGACCTCGGCGCTGGTCGGCGAGGAGCACAAGGGCTGGCCGCTGATCACCAACCAGCTCAACCACGAGCGGGTCGCACTCACCTCGGCCGCGCCGATCCAGACCACGCTGCGCGAGGTGCGCGAGTGGGCGCAACAGACCAAGCTGCCCGACGGCAGCCGGGTGATCGACCAGGAATGGGTGCGGGTGCACCTGGCCCGGGTGCACGCCAAGGTCGAGTTCCTGAAGCTGATGAACTGGCGGATCGCCTCGGGAGACCAGATGTCCCCGGCCGACGCCTCCGCGACCAAGGTGTTCGGCACCGAGTTCGCCATCGAGGCCAACCGGCTGCTGATGGAGGTGCTCGGCCCGGCCGGGTACGTGCGCGAGGGCAGCCCGGGCGCGGTGCTGCGCGGCCGGGTGGAACGGCTGCACCGGGCGGCGCTGATCCTCACCTTCGGCGGCGGCACCAACGAGATCCAGCGGGACATCATCGCGGCGGTCGGCCTTGGCCTCCCGCACGCCAAGCGTTGAAGGGTTGGCACACAATGGATTTCGCACCCACCGAGGCGCAGCGTGATCTGTCCGAGCTGACCAGGGGCATCCTGGCCGACGAACCGGGCGACGCCATCTGGGCGGCCCTGACCAAGGCCGGCGTGCTGGCCGCCGCGCTGCCGGAGTCGTTGGGCGGCAACGGTTTCGGCATCCTGGAGCAGTGCACGGTGGCCCAGGAGCTGGGCCGGGTCGCGGCCGCGGCGCCGTACGTGGACAGCATCATGCTGGGCGCGGCCGGCATCGCCCGGTTCGGCACCACCGCGCAGCAGGCCACCTGGGCCGCCCCGGCCGCGAACGGCGACCTGCTGCTGACCACCGCGCTGTCGGCCGAGCCGGTCACCGCGCGGCGCGCCGACAACGGCTGGCGCCTGTCCGGCACCCGCACCGGCGTCCCGTTCGCGGCCGAGGCCGATGCCGTGCTTGTCCCGACCGACAACGGCGTTTTCCTCGTCACCCCAACGGATTCCGGGGTCACCATCAGCCCCCAGGAACTCGTCGACCAGGCCCCGGCCGGCCAGCTGGAACTGGACGAGGCCGTGCTCGGCGAGGACCACGCCCTGGACGCGGCAGCGGCCGAATGGCTGGCCGTCACCGCCGCCATCGGCCTGTCCGCGACCCAGCTGGGCGTGACCGAGCGAGCGCTGGAGATGACCGCCGAATACGCCCGCACCCGGGTCCAGTTCGACCGCCCGATCGGCACCTTCCAGGCGGTGGCCCAGCGCTTGGCCGACGCCTACATCGACGTGGAGGCCATCCGGTTGTCCCTGTGGCAGGCGGCCTGGCGCGCGTCGGAAGACCTGCCCTGCGCGGCCGAGGCCGAGACCGCCAAGTTCTGGGCCGCCGACGGCGGCCACCGGGTGGCGCACACCGCGGTCCACGTGCACGGCGGCATGGGCATCGACACCGACCACCCGCTGCATCGGTATTTCCTGGCCGCCAAACGAAACGAGTTCCACCTCGGCCATGCCACCGACCACCTGCGCGCCCTCGGCGACATCCTGGCCGCCGAACCCGCCTGACCCCGCGCACACCGAATCAGGCCGGTCCAGCTGCTGGACCGGCCTGATTTGCCTCGCAGATCAACCAATCCGACCCGGGCCAGCCGATTTCGCGTTACCGCACAACGAATCCGGCCGGTCCGAAATCTCGGACCGGCCGGATTTCGTCACCGGCTCAGCGGATCTCGTTCAACCGGTTCACCGCGGCCTCGAACTCCTCGACGAGCCCGGCCACGATGTCCCCGGCCGGCCGCACCTCGTTCATCCGGCCCACGATCTGCCCGACCGGCATGGCGACCACCTCGGGGTCGTCGGCGGCCGCGATCCGCAGGTGCGCCTCGCCCACCAGCACGTTCTGCAACGGCATCGGCAACGGGTCCGGCGCGTCGTCGGCCGCCCAGGCGTCGGTCCACTTGGTTTTGAGCAGCCGCGCCGGTTTCCCGCTGTAGATCCGGGACCGCACGGTGTCGCTGGAGGTCGCGGCCAGCAGCGCCCGCTGCACCGCTGACGCGCCCAGCTGGTATTCCTGCGCGGCCAGCCAGATCGAGCCGGTCCACACGCCGTGCGCGCCAAGGCTCAGCGCCGCCGCCACCTGCCGGCCCGAGCCGATCCCGCCCGCGGCCAGCACCGGCACGTCCTGGCCCACCGCGTCCACGATCTCGGGCACCAGCACCATGGTGGCGATCTCGCCGGTGTGCCCGCCCGCCTCGTGGCCCTGGGCGATCACGATGTCCACCCCGTTGGCCACGTGCCGCCGGGCGTGTTCGGCCTTGCCGGCCAGCGCCGCCACCGGCACGCCGGCCTCGTGGGCCTGCCCGATCACGTCCTCGGGTGGCGAGCCCAACGCGTTGGCGATCAACGAGATCCGGTGCTTGAGCGCCACCTCCACGTGCGCGCGGGCCACCGAGTGCAGCCAGCCCAGCACCCCGGCGCCGGAGGCGGCATCGTGATCGGACAGCGGTGGCACGCCCAGCTGCTCCAGAGTGCGGTCCACGAACGCCCGGTGTTCGGCCGGGATCAGCTTGTCCAGGTCGACCGTGGTGCCCTCGGTGGGGATCTTGGCCGGCATCACCACGTCCACCCCGTAGGGCTTGCCGTCGGTGTGCTCGTCCATCCAGGTCAGCACCTCGTCCAGCTCGGCCGCGTCGTTGAACCGCACGCAGCCCAGCACGCCAAGTCCCCCGGCCCGGCTGATCGCCGCGGCCACCTGCTCGGACGGGGTGAAACCGACGATCGGGTATTCGATACCCAGCCGGTCACACAGCGCGGTTCGCATTGCGGTCCTCCTGAACGTGGGTCGGCTGGTGCGAGCTCGCGTACTCCTGGGCCCACCGGTAGTCCGGCTTGCCCGCGGGCGAACGGGCGATGGACTCGACCACCCACACCGTGCGCGGCACCTTGTATCCGGCGATCTCCTGGCGCACATGGGCGTCCAGGTCGGCGAAGCCGGGCTCCTTGCCCGGGCGCACCTGCACCAGCGCGGCCACCCGCTGCCCAAGCCGCTCGTCCGGCACGCCGATCACCAGCGCGTCGAACACGTCGGCGTGCGACTTCAGCGCGGACTCGACCTCCTCCGGGAAGATCTTCTCGCCGCCGCTGTTCACGCAGGTGTTGCCCCGGCCGAGCAGGGTGATGGTGCCGTCCTCCTCGATCCGGGCGAAGTCGCCGGGCACCACGAACCGCTTGCCGTCCACCTCGGCGAACAACCGCGCGGTCTTCTCGGGGTCCTTGTAGTAGCCGACCGGCACGTGGCCGCCGCGGGCGATCCGGCCGACCACTCCGGTGCCCGGGCCCAGCGGCTTGTTGTCCTCGTCCAGCACGATGGTGTCCGGGTCGGCCTTGACCCGCGGCCCGCCGGTCTGCACCGCGTTGCGCTGCACCAGGCCAAGGCCGGTGAACCCGGTCTCGGACGAGCCGATGGAGTCGGTGATCACCGTGTTGGGCAGCGTGTCCAGGTACTGCTCCTTGACGCTGGGCGAGAACAGCGCGGCACTGGAGGCGATGGCGTACAGCGAGGACGCGTCGTAGCTGCCCTCGGTGAGCGCCTCGATCATCGGCCGGGCCATCGCGTCGCCCACGATGAGCATCACGTTCACCTTGTGCTTGGCCACGGTCTGCCACACGTCGTGCGCGTCGAACTGCGGCACGAGCACCACGGTGCCGCCGGAGAACAGGCTCTGGAACGCCGCCCACTGGGTGGCGCCGTGGATCAGCGGCGGGATCGGGAACCGCACCAGCACGCCGTTTTCCTTGCCCTGCCTGGCCTGCTGCCATTCGTCGGTGACCTTGGCCCCGGACATGAAGTCGATGCCGCCGCCCAGCACCCGCCACACGTCCTCGTGCCGCCAGATCACGCCCTTGGGGTTGCCGGTGGTGCCGCCGGTGTAGAGCAGGTAGCGGTCGTCGGCGCTGCGCGGGGCGAAGTCCCGCTCGGGCGAGCCGTCGGCCAGCGCGTCGTCGTAGGCCACCCCGCCGAACTCGGTGTCCGTGCCGTCTTCCACCACGATGACGTGTTTCAGTTGGGGCGCGTCGGCCCGCACGTCGGCCACCAGTGGCGCGTAGGCCCGGTCGTGCACGAGCGCGACCAGGTCGGCGTTGTCGAACAGGTAGCGCAGTTCGGTGCGCACGTAGCGGTAGTTGACGTTGATGGCGACCGCGCGCAGCTTGTAGGTGGCGATCATGGCCTCGACCGCTTCGATCGAGTTGCGGCAGTACACGCCGACGTGATCGCCCTCGCCGACCCCGTTGGCGGCCAGGTGGTGGGCCAGGCTGTTGGTGCGGGCCTCCAGTTCGGCGAAGGTGACCGAACGATCACCGCAGACCACCGCGACTCGTTCGGGTACCAGGTCGACCGCGTGCTCGATCAAGTCGGCGATGTTAAGTGCCATAGTTGGAAACTAGAACATGTTATCGTTTGGGGCAATACTTCCTTCTGGAGGCGTGGATGACGACTACCACCGAGCAGCCGCACTGCCTGGTCGAGCAGACCGGCCACACCCTGGTGGTGACCATGAACCGGCCGGAGGCCCGCAACGCGCTGTCCGGCCCGATGATGGAGATCATGCGCGAGGCGTGGGACCGGGTGGACAGCGATCCGGACATCCGGGTGGCCGTCCTCACCGGTGCGGGCGGCGCGTTCTGCGCGGGGGCCGACCTCAAGGCGATGACGCAGAGCCACCCGGGCGACAGTTTCGCCGGCGGCGGCTGGGATCTCTCGGTCATCGAGCCCTTGCTCAAGGGCCGTCGGCTGACCAAGCCGCTGATCGCCGCGGTGGAGGGCCCGGCCATCGCCGGTGGCACCGAGATCCTGCAGGCCACCGACATCCGGGTGGCCGGGGAGAGCGCCAGGTTCGGCGTGTCCGAGGCCCGCTGGGGCCTGTTCCCGCTGGGCGGTTCCGCGGTGCGCCTGGTCCGCCAGATCCCCTACACGGTGGCCGCCGACATCCTGCTCACCGGCCGCCACCTGCGGGCCGCCGAGGCCAGGGACATCGGCCTGATCGGCCACGTGGTGCCCGACGGACAGGCGCTGGCCCGGGCGCTGGAACTGGCCGAACTGATCGCGGCCAACGGCCCGCTGGCCGTGCAGGCGATCCTGCGCACCATCCGGGAGACCGAGGGCATGCCGGAGAACGAGGCGTTCGCCATCGACGCCCGGCTGGGCATGGAGGTGTTCGGCAGCGAGGACGCCAAGGAAGGCCCGAAGGCGTTCGCCGCCAAGCGCAAGCCGGAGTTCAACGGCCGCTGACCCGGGCGCGGGCGCGCCACCGTCCCGGCCATCCCTCCACTGTGGACGATGCCACGCCCGCGCCCGATCCAGCCGGTCACCCGATCCTGAGATGCCACGCCCGCGCCCGATCCGCCCGGTCACCCGATCCTGAACCGCGGTCCGGCCGGCGCCGCGCTCAGCCCCGGCCGAAGTACAGCTGCGTCACCATGGCCGCGCGCCCGCCGGGCGACAGCAGCCCCAGCGCCGGCATCAGCCACCGGCCCAGCAATCCGCGGCCCGCGGGCATCGGCCGGTCGCGCACCTCGACGATGTTCGGATCGGCGGTGGCCAGCCGCTGCTGGTCGGTCGCCTCCACCGTCCAGTGGAACTCCGGCATCGGCAGGTCGTGCTTGCGGTTCCAGTTGCGCCGGGCCATCTCGCCCATCCGGCGGGACACCGTGTCGAACACGATGGAACCGCCCGGAAAGCGCTGCGCGCAGGTGGACAGCAGGGTGCGCACCTCCGGCGGCCGCAGGTAGGGCAGCACGCCCTGCACCACGATCAGCACCCCGCGACTGGCGTCCACCGCGTCGCACCAGGTGAAGTCCAGCGCCGAGCAGGCCAGCTGACGCTGCCGCCCGGATTCGACGGGCAGCACCTTCTCCCGCACCGCCATCGACTCCGGCAGGTCCACGGTCAGCCAGCGCGCCCGCCCGTTGTCCACCCGCCAGAACTGGGTCTCCAGCCCCTCCCCCAGGGACACCACGGTGCCCTCCGGGTGGGCGGCCAGGAATTCGGTGACCGCGGCGTCGAAACACTTGCACCGCAACGCCACGAACTGCGCATTCCGCGGCGGCCCGAGCCGTTCCCGGAAGGGAAAGTCGGCCTCCTCCAGCACCCGCACCGCGCGCGGATCGGACAGCACCGTGTCCGGCCGGGCGGCCTCGCTGGCGCGGTAGTACAGCGTCAGCAGCATGGTGGCGGGCACGCCCGTCAGTTCGATCCCGCTCATGATCCCCCGCTCCCTGTGTACGATCCGGCACCCAGGGTAGCGAGAACGGGCAGGGAATTAAATTGCACTCCCGTGGTCGGCCCAGTACGGGTCGCGCAGCTTTCGCTTGTACAGCTTGCCGTTCGGGTCCCGGGGCAGCTCGTCGCGGTAGTCGATGCTGCGCGGCAGCTTGAACTTGGCCAGCCGGCTCGCCGCGAAGTCGAGCAGCTCCAGGGTGAGCGCGTCGTCGGCGGTCACCCCGCGCGCGGGCGCGACCACCGCCTTGATCTCCTCGCCCCAATCCGGGTGCGGCACGCCGAACACCGCGACGTCGGCGACCTTCGGGTGCACCGCGAGCTCACCCTCGATCTCGGCCGGGTACACGTTCACCCCGCCGGAGATGATCATGTCGCTCTTCCGGTCGCGCAGGAACAGATAGCCGTCCTCGTCGAGATAACCGATGTCCCCCACGGTGAACAGGTCGCCGGCGCGGGCCTTGTCGGTCTTCTCCCGGTCCTTGTGGTATTCGAAGCTGGCGGCGCCCATCTTCAGGTACACCGTGCCGACCTGGCCGGCCGGCAGCTCCCGCCCCTGCTCGTCGAGCACCTTGATGACCGACCCGGGCCAGGGCCGCCCGACCGATCCGGGCTTCTCCAGCCACTCCTCGCCCATGATGGTCGCGCCGCCGCCCTCGGTGGCCGCGTAGTACTCAATGACCACCGGCCCCCACCAGTCCAGCATCCGCCGCTTGGTTTCCCTGGGGCACGGGGCCGCACCGTGGATCATGGCGCGCAGCGAGGACACGTCGTAGCTCTCCCGCACCGGCTCGGGCAGCGCGAGCAGCCGGTGGAACTGGGTGGGCACCATGTGGCTGTGCGTCACCCGGTGGGCGTCGATCAGGCGCAGCATGTCCTCGGCGTCCCACCGGTCCATCAGCACCGCGGTATGGCCCAGCTGCACCGAGATCACCACGAAGTTGAGCACCGCGGTGTGGTAGAGCGGCGAGCCGCACAGGTGCACGTGCCCGTCATGCGGCTTGATGCCGAACACGCCGAAGAACCAGGTGGACGCGGCCGGCACCTCGTCCGGGTCGGCCCCGGTCAGCGGCCGCCGCACACCCTTGGGCCGCCCGGTGGTGCCCGAGGTGTAGAGCATCGGCGAGCCGGTGGTGCGCTCGCCGGGCCGATCGCCGGACACTCCGGCCCCGAGTTCGGCCAGCGGCCGGAAGCCGGGCACAGCGCCGACGGCGAACCGCGCCCGCGCCGGCAACCCGGCCTCCTCCGCTGCCGCCTCGGCCACCTCGGCGAACCGTTCGTGGCCGATGAACGCCTTGGCCCCGCTGTCGGTGATGAGGTAGGCCACTTCCGGGCCGACCAGATGCCAGTTGGTCATCACCACGTACAGCCCGGTCTGCATGGCGGCGAAGTACACCGCCATCAGCTCGGCGCTGTTGGGCAGCATCATCACCAGCGCGTCGCCGGTGCGCAGTCCCAGTTCCCGCAGGCCGTTGGCGTACCGGTTGGCCGCGCCGGCCAGTTCGGCGTAGCGGACCTCCCGGCCGTCCGGATCGACCAGCGCGATCTTCTCCGGCGTCGACCCGGCGATGTTCCACAGTCCCAGCGCAGGCTCGCCCATCGCACCAACCTAGAACGTGTTCCACTTAGGTGGCAAGGGCCGAGGGGTCAGTTTCCGTTGACCGCGGCGGCGATCGTCTCGATCTCCTCGGCACTGCGGCAGCCGACCAGCAACGTGGTCACCCCGGCGTCGGCCCACACCTTCACCTTGGCCCGGACCTGCTCCGGCGTGCCGACGATGGCCACGTCCTCGACCAGCTCGTCCGGCACCGCGGCGGCCGCCTCCGCCCGCCGTCCGGCCCGGAAGTGCTCGCCGATCTCGGTCACCGCGTCGGCGTAGCCCATCCGCGCGAACACGTCGGCGTGGAAGTTCATCCCAGGCGCGCCCATGCCGCCCAGATACAGCGCCAGCACCGGTTTGATCTGCGCATATGCCTGCTCCGGCGAGTCGGTGACCAGCACCTGCGCGGTCGCCGCGATCTCGAAGGTGGACCGGTCCCGGCGCGCGCCGGGCCGGGCGAAGCCCTCGTCCAGCCACTCGTTGTACTGCCCGGCCAGCCGCGGCGAGTAGTAGATGGCCAGCCAGCCGTCGGCGATCTCGGCGGTCATCGCCACGTTCTTCGGACCCTCCGCGCCCAGCCAGATCGGCAGGTCGGCGCGTAGCGGGTGGGTGATCGGCCGCAGCGATTTGCCCAGGCCGAGGGCACCGGGCCCGGTGTAGGGCAGCGGGTAGTGCGGGCCGTCGTTGGCCACCGGCGCCTCCCGGGCCAGCACCTGCCGCACCACCGACACGTACTCCCTGGTCCGGGCCAGCGGCTTGGCGAAGGGCTGGCCGTACCAGCCCTCCACCACCTGCGGCCCGGACACGCCAAGGCCCAGCACGAACCGGCCGCCGGTGAGGTGGTCCATGGTCAGCGCGTGCATGGCCGCGGCCGTGGGCGGACGGGCGGAAAGCTGCGCCACCGAGGTGCCCAGCCGCACCCGTTCGGTGCGCGAACCCCACCAGGCCAGCGGGCTGAACGCGTCCGAGCCCCAGGATTCGGCGGCGAACACCGCGTCGAATCCGGCGCGGTCGGCTGCCGTCACGAGCTCCGCGGTGTTGGCGGGCGGCTGCGCGCCCCAGTATCCGAGTTGCAGTCCCAGCTTCATGGCACCCCATCTTGCCGTAAAATCGAGAACGTGTTTCACTTCGGATTGTGACCACGACGTCAGAACCGCTGGAAGCGCCACTGAACGTCGGCTTCGACTACACCAGATCGCTCGGCGCGGTGCTCGGCCGGTTCATGACCGGACTGCGCGAGGGCAGGATCGAGGGCGTGCGGGGCTCGGACGGTCGCGTGCACGTGCCACCGGTGGAATACGACCCGGTGACCGCCGCGCCCTTGTCCGAACCGGTCGATGTCGGCTCGCAGGGCACCGTGACCACCTGGAGCTGGGTGGCCAAACCCCTGGACGGACAACCACTCGACCATCCCTTCGCGCTGGCCCTGATCACCCTGGACGGCGCCGACACCGGGTTGTTGCACGCGGTGGACGTGTCCGGCCCGGAGCAGATGAGCACCGGCATGCGGGTGCGCGCCCGCTGGGCCGCGCAGCGGGTCGGCGCGATCACCGACATCGCCTGCTTCGAACCGGACCCGGGCGAACCGGCCGAGGTGCCCGCGATCGAACCGGTCGACGAACCGGTGAGCATGCTGACCGTGCCGATCCACCTCAAGTACCTGCACACCGCCTCCGCCGAGGAAAGCCGTTATCTGCGCGGACTTTCCGAGGGCAAGCTGCTCGGCCAGCGCTGCCCGGCCTGCGAGAAGGTGTACATCCCGCCGCGCGGCGCGTGCCCCACCGACGGGGTGCCCACCCGCGAGGAGGTGGAGCTGCCCGACACCGGCATCGTCACCACGTTCTGCATCGTGAACGTGCCGTTCCTTGGCCAGCGCATCACACCGCCGTATGTCGCCGCCTACATTCTGTTGGAGGGCGCGGACATCGCGTTCCTGCACCTGGTGCTGGGCTGCGAGGCGTCCGAGGTGCGCATGGGCATGCGGGTGCGCGCGGAGTGGAAACCGCGCGATCAGTGGGGCACCACGCTGGAGAACATCGACCACTTCCGCCCCACCGGCGAACCGGACGCGCCGTTCGAGTCGTTCGCCCAGCATCTGTAGAGCTGCCAGTAGCTCTTGGAGGGGACAATCGTGACCGAGGTAGCCGTCGTCGGTTTCGCGCAGGAACCGCATTTTCCGAGCCGGGACACCACCACCAACGGGGTGGAGATGCTGGTGCCGCTGTTCCGCCAGGTGTTCGCCGACACCGGGCTGACCAAGTCGGACATCGGCTTCTGGTGCTCGGGTTCCTCGGACTACCTTGCCGGGCGGGCGTTCTCGTTCATCGCCGCGGTCGACGCGATCGGCGCCTTCCCGCCGATCAACGAGTCGCACGTGGAAATGGACGCGGCCTGGGCGCTCTACGAGGCATGGGTGAAGATCAAGACCGGTGAGGTGGACACCGCGCTGGTGTACGGGTTCGGCAAGTCCTCCGCGGGGCAGCTGCGCCGCGTGCTGGCCATGCAGCTGGACCCCTACACCGCCACTCCCCTGTGGCCGGACTCGGTTTCCGTGGCCGGTCTGCAGGCCCGGGCCGGGCTGGACGCGGGCCGGTTCACCGAGAAGGACATGGCCGAGGTGGTCGCCCGCACCACCGGGAAGCCCGTCAAGGAACTGCTGGGCCAGCCGTATTTCGCTGATCCGTTGCGCAAGCACGACTGCGCGCCGGTCAGCGACGGCGCGGCCACGATCATCCTGGCCTCGGCCGAGCGGGCCAGGGACCTGTGCGAGCGGCCCGCGTACATCGCGGGCATCGACCACCGGATCGACTCGCCGAACCTGGGCGAGCGGGACCTGACCGAGGTCGCCACGGCCCGGATCTCGGCCAAGCGGCTGGGCGTGGACGGGGTGGAGGCGGCCGAGCTGCACGCGCCGTTCTCGCACCAGGAAATCCTGCTGCGCCAAGCGATCGGGCTGCCCGGGGAAGTGCGGATCAACTCCTCGGGCGGGGCGCTGGCCGGCAATCCGATGTTCGCCGCCGGCCTGTCCCGGATCGGGGAGGCGGCCAAACAGGTGATGTCCGGCGAGGCCCGCCGCGTGCTCGCGCACGCCACCAGCGGACCCGCGCTGCAACAGAACCTGCTGTGTGTCTTGGAGGGTCAGTGAGCAAGCAACGCGCGGCGATCATCGGCACCGGGCAGACCCACCACCGGGCCAAGCGGCTGGACGTGTCCATGGCCGGGCTGTGCCGGGAGGCGATCGACCGGGCCATGGCCGACGCGAACGTGGACTGGCCGGACATCGACGCGGTGGTCGTCGGCAAGGCGCCGGACCTGTTCGAGGGCGTCATGATGCCCGAGCTGTTCATGGCGGATTCGCTTGGCGCGCATGGGAAACCGCTGATCCGGGTGCACACCGCGGGTTCGGTGGGCGGTTCGACCGGTGTGGTGGCCACGAGTCTGGTGCAGGGCGGCGAGTTCAGGCGGGTGCTCGCGGTGGCGTTCGAGAAGCAGTCGGAATCCAACGCGATGTGGGCGCTGTCCATCATGCCGCCGTTCAACATGCCGGTGGGCGCGGGCGCGGGTGGTTACTTCGCCCCGCACGTGCGCTCCTACATCCGCCGCACCAGCGCGCCCGAGCACATCGGCGCGATCGTGGCGGCCAAGGACCGGCGCAACGGAGCCAAGAACCCGTTCGCGCACCTGCACCAGCCAGACATCACGGTGGACTCGGTGCGGGCCTCGCAGATGCTGTGGGACCCGATCCGCTACGACGAGACCTGCCCGTCCTCGGACGGCGCGGCGGCCGTGGTGATCGCCGACGAGCAGGCCGCGGACGCCACCGGCCGGCAGGTGGCCTGGGTGCACGCCACCGCGATGCGCACCGAGCCGACCACGTTCGCCGGCCGCGACCAGGTCAACCCGAAGGCCGGCCGGGACGCGGCGGCCGCGCTGTGGAAGCAGGCGGGCATCACCAATCCGCTGGAGCAGGTGGACACCGCCGAGATCTACGTGCCGTTCTCCTGGTTCGAGCCGATGTGGCTGGAGAACCTGGGTTTCGCCCAGGAGGGCGAGGGCTGGAAGCTCACCGAGGCCGGTGAGACCGACTTCGGCGGGCGGCTGCCGGTCAACGTGTCCGGCGGCGTGCTGTCCTCCAATCCCATTGGCGCGTCCGGGTTGTTGCGGTTCCTGGAGTCGGCCATGCAGGTGATGGAACGGGCCGGCGAGCACCAGGTGGCGGGCGCTCGCACCGCGCTGGGCCACGCCTACGGCGGCGGCTCGCAGTACTTCTCCATGTGGGTGGTCGGCGCCGACAAACCCTGACAGCCCAACCGAAGCAGGAAGACCGCCCCGGGACACCGGGGCGGTTTCCTCGTGCCACCACCCTTCACGCGGAACCCGTTGGCGCACAACGAAAGACCGGCGGGCCGAGCCGATGGTCCCCCGACCCGGGTGTCATCGGACCGGCCCGCCGGCCGTGTCTTTCGGTGGGTGTTACCGGTACTTCACCGGGTAGTGCTTGATCCCGTTGAGCCAGCCCGAACGCAGCCGGGACGGTACCTCCGCCTGCTTGATGCCGGGCATGTGCTCGGCGATGGCGTTGAAGATCAGGTCGATCTCCAGCCGGGCCAGGCTCGCGCCGAGGCAGTAGTGCGCGCCGGTGCCGCCGAAGCCGAGGTGCGGGTTGGGGTCACGCAGCACGTCGAACTTGAACGGCTCGTCGAACACGTCCTCGTCGAAGTTGGCCGAGGAGTAGAAGATGCCGACCCGGTCGCCCTTCTTGATCGCCTGCCCGCCCAGTTCGGTGTCCTGGGTGGCGGTGCGCTGGAACACCATCACCGGCGTGCCCCAGCGGACGATCTCGTCCGGCGCGGTCTTGGGCCGCTGCGCCTTGTACAGCTCCCACTGGTCGAGGTTGTTCAGCATGGCGTGCATGCCGTGACTGATCGCGTTGCGGGTGGTCTCGTTGCCCGCCACGGCCAGCAGCAGCACGAAGAAGCCGAACTCGTCGGGCGAGAGCGCCTCACCGGCCAGGTCGGCCTGGGTCAGCGTGGTGACGATGTCGTGCCGGGGGCACTTCTTGCGGTCCTCGGCCATGTTCATGGCGTAACCGAGCAGCTCAACCGACGCCGCGAGCGAGTCGGTCTCGTACTCGGTGTCGTCGTAGCCGATCATCTCGTTGGACCACTGGAAGATCTTGCCCCGGTCTTCCTGCGGCACACCGAGGAGTTCGGCGATCGCCTGCAGCGGCAGCTCGCAGGCCACGTCGGTGACGAAGTCGCCGGTGCCCTCCTTGAGGGCGTTGTGCACGATCTTCTCGGCCCGGTCGGCCAGCGCGTCGCGCAGGCTGTTGATGGCCCTCGGGGTGAACCCCTTGGACACGATCCCGCGCACCTGGGTGTGCTTGGGCGGGTCGATGTTGAGCATCACCATCCGCTGCATCTCGATCTGCTCGCGGGTGATGTCGTCGTTGAACCGGATGATCGCGGTGTTCTCCCACGAGGACCAGACCTCGCTGTTGCGGGAGACCTCCTTGACCTCCGCGTGCCGGGTGGCGACCCAGTAACCGTCGTCCGGGAAGCCACCCACCTCCCTGGGCTTCGCGTTCCACCACACCGGTGCGGTGCGGCGCAACTCAGCCAGCTCACGCACGGGCATCCGCTGTGCGTACAGGTCGGGGTCGGTGAAGTCGAAACCCTGGGGAATGACTGATTCGGCCACGATGCCTCCTCCGGCCTCGCCGTCGGCAAACTTGGAACACGTTCTATCGGCGATTCAAGCATACAGTGTTAACTAACGGAAGGGCCTGGCCAGAGATCATTCGTCAGCACCGGTCAAGGTCACCGATTGGGACAAAACGGAACACCTTGCCCAGATCAAGAACCTGTTCTACTTTTGACGAACGTTGTGTGTTCCCAGGCGAACGGAGGATCCGGTGGGCAGTCCGGTGATCGTGGACGCGGTCCGCACCCCGATCGGCAAGCGTGGCGGCTGGCTGGCCGGCCTGCACCCGGCGGAGTTGCTCGGTGCGGCGCAGCGCGCCCTGGTGGCACGCTGCGAGCTCGACCCGGCGCTGGTCGAGCAGGTGATCGGCGGGTGCGTGACCCAGTTCGGCGAGCAGTCCAACAACGTCACCCGCACGGCCTGGCTGAACTCCGGCCTGCCCTACACCACGGGCTGTTCGACCCTGGACAGCCAGTGCGGCTCGGCCCAGCAGTCCACCCACCTGATCGCCGGGCTGATCGCGGCCGACGCCATCGAGGCCGGCATCGGCTGCGGCGTGGAGGCGATGAGCCGGGTCGGGCTGGGCGCCAACCGCGGCGAGTTCAAGCCGCGCCCGGAGTCCTGGACCATCGACATGCCCGACCAGTTCACCGCGGCCGAGCGGATCGCCGAGCGACGGGGAATCTCTCGGGAGGAGATCGACCGGTTCGGCGTGCGCTCGCAGGCCAAGGCGGCCAAGGCCTGGGCCGAGGGCCGGTTCGACCGGGAGATCGCCCCGGTGACCGCGCCGGTGCTGGACAAGGAGTTCAGGCCGACCGGCGAGACCCGCACCGTGGAGCGGGATCAGGGACTGCGCGAGACCAGTCTGGAGGCGCTGGCCGGACTGCGCCCGGTGCTGGAGAACGGCGTGCACACCGCGGGCACCTCCTCGCAGATCTCGGACGGGGCCGCGGCCGTGCTGGTGATGGACGAGGACCGGGCCCGCGCGCTTGGCCTGCGCCCGAGGGCCCGGATCGTGGCCCAGTGCCTGGTCGGCGCGGAGCCCTACTACCACCTGGACGGCCCGGTGCAGGCCACCGAGCGGGTGCTGGCCAAGAGCGGCATGAAGATCGGCGACCTGGACATCTTCGAGGTCAACGAGGCGTTCGCCTCGGTGGTGCTGTCCTGGAGCAGCCAGCACAACCCCGATCCGGACCGGGTCAACGTCAACGGCGGGGCGATCGCGCTGGGTCACCCGGTGGGCAGCACCGGCGCCCGCCTGCTCACCACCGCCCTGCACGAACTGGAGCGGCGGGACGCGACCACCGCCCTGGTCACCATGTGCGCGGGCGGCGCCCTGTCGACCGGGACCATCATCGAGCGGTTGTGATCAGTTTCCGCAAGGTCAGCGCGCCCGCGGTCAGCAGGCAGGCCAGCCCGGCGGCGGTCAGCCCGGTGGCCCACGCGGGCGCGCCGGCCAGCGCCACGGGGTCGATGGTGACGAACGTGTCCACCACGACCACCCCCGCCGCCAGGAAGTACCCGGCGCACCCCAGCGCCACCACCCGCACCCGCCGCTCCGGCGTCCAGCCGGTCCGCTCCCCCAGCCAGGCCAGCACCGGCAGGATCAGGATTCCGTGCATCAACGCCGCGTGGCCGGACTTGAAGGCCGCGTCCACGGTGTAGGCCGCGGTCTGGGAGACCGTCCGGGTGGTGATCACGCCCAGCGCGATCATGAACGCGCCGATGGCCAGCGTGCCAAGGAACGATACGAACCCGGCCCGCACGGCCAGCCGCATGGCCGCGGAAACGCCTGGGGCGGGCCGGAAAGCCGCCCGGGCGAACACCACACTGACCACGATGATCAGCGCGCCCCCGCCCGCCGCCGTGAACGCGAACGCGGAGTTGACCGGGCTGCTCACGTTGAAGTGCGATGGCTGGCCGCGCCAGGCCTGTGTGGTGATCACCCCGACCTCCAGCACGCAGGCCAGCGCGAAGACCCCCAGTAGCCGAGCCCGGGTGCGTTCACCGATGGTGAGGTAGCCGGTGACCCACGTGACGGTGGCCAGGGTCAGCCCGAAGGCCAGCCCGAAATCGAACGGCTTGCGCCAGGACACCGGCCCGTCCCACGGCCCGCCCAGCACCAGCTGCACGCCCAGGTGGAACAGCCCGCTGGCGAACAGCAGCGCGCCCAGCCCGTAGCACCACCGGTCGATCCGCCGGGTGACCTCGGCGCGGACCGGGGTGAGCAGGCTGGTCATGTCCGGCGGAAGCGAGCCGCGGCCACAATTGCCACGCCCCCGGCCACAATTGCCACGATCTGCGCGATCAGTTGTAGCCAGGTGCCCAGAAACGGCCCGAAGCTGCCCGGATTGGTCAGTCGCCCGCCGGTACCGGCCAGAAACAGCCCGGCGGTCAGGAAGATCGCCACGAGCAGGCCCGCCGCCGGGATCCACCGCCATCTGATCACGGCGATCGCAACGGCGATGACCAGCAGAATGATCGGCCCCGGCGGGAGCTTCGGGAAGCCGCCGACGCCGGTGGCGAACTCGGTCAGGATGCCGGCCGCGGCCACCAGCAACGACACGACCAGCGTGACCCGAGGCGGCGTGCGCCGGATGTCCAGGGTCGAGTAAGAAGTAGTAGTCATGAATCATTCATATCACGAACGGTTACGCGATGCTACGATCGTTTTGTGGCGGAACATCAACCGGACGGGCAGCGGCCGTCGTTCGGCGCCGCCTTCCTGCTGGCCCAGTTGGGCGCCCACGCGACCGCGCGCTACGCCGAGCGAGTGGCCACACTGGACTTGAGTCCGGCCCACACCGGCGCGCTGCGGCGGATCGCCGTCGAACCGGGCCAGAGCCAGCAGGCGCTGGCCGGGCAACTGGGCGTGGTGCCGAGCAAGATCGTGTCCCTTGTGGACGATCTGGAGTCACGGGATTTGCTGGAACGCAGGCGAAATCCCGCCGACCGCCGCAACTACCAGCTCCACCTGACCGAGCAGGGCGGCAAGGCCCTGGCCGAGATCCGCGAGATCGCCCAGGCCCACGAACACGACATCACCTCGGGCCTGACCGCCGAGGAACACCAGGAGCTGATCGCGCTGCTCAACAAAGTCGCCCAGCAGCAAGGCCTCACCCAGGGCGTCCATCCCGGCTACCGCAACCTGCGCTGACGGCTCGACCGTGCCGGTCGGCACCGCGAGCGGGCCGGCACCGCTACGCTTTCGCCAATGCGGGAAATCGCGATCTTCAGTGGCAGTGCCCACCGCGACCTGGCCGACGAGATCTGTGCGCACCTGGGTGTCCCGTTGCATCCGGCCCGGACCACCCGGTTCGCCAACGACTGCCTGGAAGTGCAGTTGCAGGCCAACTGCCGGGAGCGGGACGTGTTCCTGATCCAGCCGCTGGTCCGGCCGGTGCAGGACCACCTGGTCGAGCTGCTGCTGATGCTGGACGCGGCCCGGGGCGCGTCCGCCGCGCGCACCACTGTGGTCATGCCGCACTACGCCTACGCCCGGTCGGACAAGAAGGACGCGCCCCGGATCTCGATCGGCGGCCGGCTGGTGGCCGATCTGATGGTCGCCGCCGGAGCCAGCCGGGCGCTCACCATGACCCTGCACTCGCCGCAGGTGCACGGATTCTTCAGCGTCCCGGTCGATCATCTGCACGCGCTGCGCGAACTGGCCACGCACTTCCGCCAGTACAGCCTGACCAACACCACCGTGGTCTCCCCGGACCTGGGCAACGCCAAGGAAGCCGCGCATTTCGCCCGCCTGTTGGGCGTTCCCGTGGCCGCGGGCGCCAAGCAGCGGTTCGCCGACGACCGGGTGGTCATCAGCTCGGTGATCGGCGAGATCGCCGGCCGGGACGTCATCGTGCTGGACGACGAGATCGCCAAGGGCAGCACCGTGCTGGAGCTGCTGGGCCGGCTCCGCGAGCTGGGCGCCCGGTCCATCCGGGTGGCGTGCACGCACGGACTGTTCGCCGGCGGAGCCCTCAAGCGCATCGGCGATCAGCCCGATGTGCTGGAGATCGTCTGCACCAACACCGTGCCGATCCCCGCCGGGGAACGGACGCCCAAGCTCACCGTGCTGTCCATCGCGCCGGCCTTGGCCGAGGCCATCCGCCGCATCCACGACGGCGAGTCGGTCAGCGCCCTGTTCGACGAAAACTGATCCGGCGACCGATCAGGACGCGCCGTACACCGGGTCCGCCGCCGGCGCCTTGGCCAGCAGATCCCGCACCACCGGCCCCAGCTCCCCCGGCGCCCACCGCGCCCCTTTGTCCACTGCGGGCCCGTGGTGCCACCCCGACGCCACCGACACCTGCCCGCCCTCGACCTCGAACACCCGCCCGGTGACCTCCACCGATTCGGCGCTACCCAGCCAGACCACCAGCGGCGACACGTTTTCCGGTGCCATGGCGTCGAATCCGTCCGTCGGCGCGGCCATGGTGTCGGCGAAGGTCTCCTCGGTCATCCGGGTGCGCGCGGCGGGCGCGATGGCGTTCACCGTCACGCCGTAGCGGGCGAGTTCGGTCGCGGCGACCAGGGTCAGCCCGGCGATCCCGGCCTTGGCCGCCGAGTAGTTGACCTGCCCGACGCTGCCCAAAAGGCCCGCGCCGGAACTGGTGTTGATCACCCGCGCGTCCACCGGGGCGCCCTGCTTCGCCTGCGCCCGCCAATGTTCCGCGGCATGCCGCAGCGGCGCGAAGTGGCCCTTGAGGTGCACGCGGATCACCGCGTCCCACTCCGCCTCCTCGGTGGACACCACCATCCGGTCGCGCACGAAGCCTGCGTTGTTGACCAGCACGTCCAGCCGCCCGAACGAGTCCAGCGCGGTGTCCACCAGCGCCCGCGCCCCGGCCCAGTCGGCGACGTCGGAGGTGTTGGCCACCGCTTTGCCGCCGTCCCCGGTTATCCGGGCGACGACCTCGTTCACCACTCCCGCGTCCACGTCGTTGACCACCACCGACGCGCCTTCGGCGGCGAACGCCAGCGCGTGCGCCCGGCCGATGCCACGCCCCGCGCCGGTCACGATCACCGCTCGGCCCGCGCACAACTCGCCCATGTCAACCCTTCGCGTTGTCGGCCGTGCTGGCCGTGAGGAATGCCGGTAGTTCTCCCCCGCCGTGCACCGCGAGACTCGCCCCGCTGACGTAGGACGCCAGCGGCGAAGCCAGAAACGCCGCGCAGTTGCCCACTTCGCGCGGCTGCGCCAGCCGCCCCAGCGGCACGGTCGCACCCACCCGGGCCACGCCTTCCGCGTCGCCGTAGTGCATTTCGGCCGTCTCGGTGAGCACCATGCCCACGGTCAGCGCGTTCACCCGCACCTTGGGCGCCCACTCCACGGCCAGCGACGTGGTCAGGTTGTCCAGTCCGGCCTTGGCCGCGCCGTAGGCCGCGGTGCCCGGGGAGGGCCGCCGCCCGCTGACGCTGGACACCATCACGATCGACCCGCCGCCGGGCTGCTCCTGCATCACCGCGTTGGCCGCCTGCGCGACCAGCAGCGGGGCCAGCAGGTTGAGCTCCACGATCTTGCTGTGGAACCGCGGCGAGGCCTCGGCCGCCAGCGCGAACGGCGCGCCACCGGCGTTGTTGACCAGCACGTCCAGCCCGCCGTGCCGGTCGGTCACGGTGTCCACCAGGCCCTGCACCTGCTCGGGATCGCGCACGTCGCAGCGCACGAACTCGGCGTCGATGCCGGTCTCCGGTTCGTGCCGCGCACAGGTCACCACGGTGGCGCCCGCGGCGCGGAACGCCTGGCAGATGCCCTTGCCCACGCCACGCGCGCCACCGGTGACCAGGACGGTCGCTCCGGTCAGGCCGATGTCGGGGGTGAAGGGTTCCGGGTCGGGCAGCACCCTGCTAACGTACCAAGCAAGTGCTAGGTTTGGAAGGCGGCGCATGGGTATCTCCAGCAGTCCGGCCGAGTCCGGCGTCGTGGTCGTCAGCATCGACTTCCCCCCGGTCAACGCCATCCCGGTGCAGGGATGGTTCGACCTGGCCGAAGCGGTGCAGGCGGCCGGCGCCGATCAGCGCACCCACGTGGTGGTGCTGCGAGCCGAGGGCCGCGGTTTCTGTGCCGGGGTCGACCTCAAGGAAATCCAACGCCAGGAGGGCTACGACGCCCTGGTCGGCGCGAACCGGGGCTGTGCGGCCGCGTTCGGCGCGGTCTACGACTGCGCCGTGCCGGTCATCGCCGCGGTCAACGGCTTCTGTCTGGGCGGCGGGATCGGCCTGGTCGGCAACGCGGACATCGTGGTGGCCAGCGACGACGCCACCTTCGGTCTGCCCGAAGTGGACCGGGGCGCGCTGGGCGCGGCCACCCATCTGGCCCGGCTGGTGCCCCAGCACCTGATGCGCGCGCTGTACTACACCGCGCGCTCCATCGACGCGGAAGCCCTGCACCAGCACGGTTCCGTGTTCGAGGTGGCGCCAAGGGACAAGCTGGACGAGACCGCGCTGGCGGTGGCGGCCGAGGTGGCCCGCAAGGACACCCGGGTGATCCGCCGGGCCAAGGAGGCCATCAACGGCATCGATCCCCAGCAGGTGCACCGCAGTTACCGCTTCGAGCAGGGGTTCACCTTCGAACTCAACCTCACCGGCGTCTCGGACGGGGCCCGGCAGTCGTTCCTGGACAACGGGGGGAAGTGATGCGGGACAAGCGGATGACCGCCGAGGAGGTGGTCGCCGAACTGCGCGACGGGATGACCATCGGCATCGGCGGCTGGGGTTCCCGGCGCAAGCCGATGGCGCTGGTGCGGGCGATCCTGCGCTCCCCGCTGCGCGATCTGACCGTGGTCTCCTACGGCGGACCGGATGTCGGGTTGTTGTGCGCGGCCGGGAAGGTGCGCACCGTGGTGTTCGGGTTCGTCACATTGGACACGATCCCCTACGACCCGTGGTTCCGGCGGGCCCGGGAAACCGCGGCGATCTCGGTGCGGGAGTGGGACGAGGGCATGTTCGTGGCCGGGCTGCGGGCGGCCGCACAACGCCTGCCGTTCCTGCCCATCCGCGCCGGACTGGCCTCCGACGTGCCCCGGTTCGACCCGGAACTGCGCACCGTGCGCTCGCCGTACGCGGACGACGAGGAACTGATCGCCGTGCCCGCCTTGCGGCTGGACGCGGCGCTGGTGCACCTCAACCGCGCCGACCGGCACGGCAACGCCCAGTACCTTGGCCCCGATCCGTACTTCGACGATCTCTACTGCCTGGCCGCGGACAAGGCCTACGTCTCCTGCGAAAGCGTTGTGGAGACCGAAGAACTGGCCGGCAAAGCGGTGCAGACCTTGCTGTGCAACCGGATGATGGTGGACGGAGTGGTGGAAACCCCTGGCGGCGCGCACTTCACCAGCTGCGTGCCGGACTACGGACGGGACGAGGCGTTCCAGAAGCGCTACGCCGAATCGGCTGCGGACACCGGCGCCTGGCCGGATTTCGTGGACGAGTTCCTGTCCGGCACCGAATCGGCCTACCAGGCGGCCATCCGATGAGCCGGGCCGATGTGTGCGTGGCCGCGTGCGCGGACCTGTTCCGGGACGCGGGCGAGATTCTGGCCAGCCCCATGGGTTTCGTGCCGATGCTGGGCGCCCGGCTGGCCCGGCTGACCTTCGCGCCGGACCTGGTGCTCTCCGATGGTGAGGCCTACCTGCTGGCCGATGTGCCGCACCCGGGCGAGACCGCGCCGATCGAGGGCTGGTTGCCCTTCGGCAAGGTGTTCGACGTGGTGGCGGCCGGCACCCGGCATGTGGTGATGGGCGCCAACCAAGTGGACCGGTACGGCAACCAGAACATCTCGGCGATCGGCGAGCACGCCAAGCCCAAGCGGCAGTTGCTGGGCATGCGCGGCTCCCCCGGCAACACCGCCAACCACCGCACCAGCTACTGGGTGCCCAAGCACTCGACCCGGGTGCTGGTGCCCGCGGTGGACGTGGTGGCCGGCATCGGCTACGACCGGGCCGCGCAGATCCCGTCGGCGGCCCGGTTTCACGACGTCTACCGCGTGGTTACCAACCTCGCGGTACTCGGCTTCGACACCCCCGATCACCGCATGCGACTGGTCTCGGTGCACCCCGGCGTCACCGTCGAGGAAGTCCAGGAGCAGACCGGATTTCCGTTGGACACCAGCGACGTCGGCCAGACCCGCGAGCCGACCGGGGACGAGCAGGCATTGATCGACACCCGGCTGGACCCGAAAGGCTTGCGGGACAAGGAGGTCCGGTGAGGACCGCGCTGACCGACCTGGTCGGGGTGCCGCATCCGGTGGTGCAGACCGGCATGGGCTGGGTGGCCGGGCCCCGGCTGGTGTCGGCCACCGCGAACGCGGGCGGCCTGGGCATCCTGGCCTCGGCCACCATGAATTTCGCCGAGCTGACCGCGGCGATCGAGGAGACGAAGTCCCGCACCGGCAAGCCGTTCGGGGTGAACCTGCGGGCCGACGCACCGGACGCGGCCGAGCGGGTGAAGCTGCTGATCGAGCGGGGTGTTCGGGTCGCTTCCTTCGCGCTGGCCCCGAAACCGGAGTTGATCGCCACGCTGAAGGAGGCGGGCGTGGTGGTGATTCCCTCGATCGGCGCGGCCAAGCACGCCAAGAAGGTAGCCGGCTGGGGCGCGGACGCGGTGCTGGTGCAGGGCGGCGAGGGCGGCGGGCACACCGGTGGGGTGGCCACCACCCTGCTGCTGCCCTCGGTGCTGGACGCGGTGGACATTCCGGTGATCGCGGCCGGCGGTTTCTTCGACGGCCGCGGCCTGGCCGCCGCGCTGGCCTACGGCGCGGCCGGTGTGGCCATGGGCACCCGGTTCCTGCTCACCTCGGACAGCGCCGTTCCCGAAGCGGTGAAACGCTTCTACCTCACCCACGACCTGGCGGGCACCGTGGTGACCACCCGCGTGGACGGTATGCCGCACCGGGTGCTGCGCACGGATCTGGTGAACAGCCTGGAACGGTCGGCCGGGCTGCGCGGCTTGCTCAGCGCGGTGGCCAACGCCAACCGGTTCCGCGCGCAGACCGGGTTGTCGTGGTCCACGTTGGTGCGTCAGGGCTTGCGCCTGCACAAAGAGCACGACTTCACCTGGGCCCAGGTGGTGATGGCCGCGAACACGCCGATGCTGCTGAAGTCCGGTCTGGTCGAGGGGCGCACGGACGCCGGGGTGCTGGCGTCCGGTCAGGTGGTCGGCCTGCTCGACGATCTGCCCAGCTGCCAGGAACTGATCACCGGAATCGTCGGGCAGGCAACGGAAATCCTGGAGAAACTCGGCAAAGTCACAGCCGGCTGAACCAGACCACGCCCGGCTCAGCCCGGCCCGGCCCGGCACGTCCGCCGCGGCTCGGCCAACCGCGGCCCGGCGCGGCTCGCCGGGTCACTGCGGTTCGCCGGGTCACTGCGCGGTGAGAATCACCGGGCCGTCGGGCGTGACCGCGATGGTGTGCTCCACGTGGGCCGCGCGGCTGCCGTCCACCGTGCACAGCGCCCACCCGTCCGGCGCCGTCCGGTAGCGGTCGCGCCCACCGGCCATGAACATCGGCTCGATGGCCAGCACCAGCCCGGGCCGCAACCGCATCCCGCGCCCGGCCGGCGCGTCGTTGGGCACGCCCGGGTCCTCGTGCATCTCCCGGCCCACGCCATGCCCGCCGAAGTCGGCCGGAATCCCGTATCCGGCGGCGCGCCCGATGCTGCCCACCGCGTGCCCGATGTCGCCAAGCCGGTTGCCGACCCGGGCCGCGTCGATGCCCGCGGCCAGCGCCTCCTCGGCGTGTTTGATCAGCGTCGCGTCCGCCTCGCGCGGCTGTCCGATGATCATGCTGAACGCGGAGTCGCCGGCGAAACCGTTCAGCTTGGCGCCGCAGTCCACGCTGAGCAGGTCGCCCTCCCGCAGCCGGTAGTCGTCCGGAATCCCGTGCACCACAACGTCATTGACCGACGCGCAGATCACCGCCGGAAACGGCGAGGGCGCGAAGTGCGGCTGGTAGTGCAGGAACGGCGAGGTCGCGCCGGCCTTCCGGATGACCTCGTGCGCCGCCTCGTCCAGTTCGCGCAGCGACACCCCGACCGCCGCCGCGTCGCGGGCCGCGGCCAGCGCGTTGGCCGTCACCCGCCCGGCTTCGCGCATCAGTGCCAGCTCAGCGTCCGTCTTCAACTCGACCATGCCTGCTCCGTTCGACCGGGATAACTATACCGGTATTTGTATCACGGCGGTAGACTGGGTCACATGGTCCGCCCACCCCTCAACGAAGCCGAGCGCGAACGCGGCACCCGACTCGGCGAGGCGTTGCGCTGTGCGCGCGGCGAGCGGACCACCGTGGAGGTCGCCGCCCTGGCCGGTATCTCGGTGGAGGCGCTGCGCAAGATCGAGCACGGCCGGGTGCCCACTCCCGCCTTCTTCACCGTAGTGGCCATCGCCGAGGCCGTCGGCCTGTCCCTGGACGAGCTCCGCCAGCTGATCGCCCCGCGCAGCCCGGCCGCGCTGCCCACCGGCTAGCGAGGACAAAACCGGCCGGCCGGCGCGAAACCGGCCAGCTGAAGGCGAAGCCGGTCGGCTGAAGGCGAAACGGTCAGCCCAGCCGCTC
The DNA here is from genome assembly GCA_035551355.1 of Pseudonocardiaceae bacterium. Classification (GTDB taxonomy): domain Bacteria; phylum Actinomycetota; class Actinomycetes; order Mycobacteriales; family Pseudonocardiaceae; genus DATATV01. Next base: position 64,254 of record DASZNF010000139.1, read on the forward strand.
CAGGATGGTCACGTTGGCCTGCCCGCCGCCCTCGCACATGGTCTGCAGCCCGTATCGCCCGCCGGTGCGCTCCAGTTCGTGCAGCAGCGTGGTGCACAGCCGCGCCCCAGTGGCCCCGATCGGATGCCCGAGCGCGATGGCCCCGCCGTTGACGTTCACCTTCGACAGATCCGCGCCGGTCTCGCGCGCCCAGGCCAGAACCACGCTGGCGAACGCCTCGTTCACCTCGAACAGGTCGATGTCGGCCATGGACATCCCGGCCCGGTCCAGTGCGTGCCGGGTGGCCCGGATGGGCGCGGTGAGCATGTAGATCGGGTCGGCGCCGCGGGCGGACAGGTGCCGGATGCGCGCCCTTGGCGTGAGCCGGTGCCGGGCCACCGCCTGCTCCGAGGCGATCAGCACCGCGGCCGAGGCGTCCGAGATCTGGCTGGCCAGGGCCGCGGTCACCCGCCCGTCCGGGCGCAGGGTCTGCAGCTTGGCCATTTTCTCCAGGCTGGTGTCCGGCCGCGGCCCCTCGTCCTGGACGAAGTCCCCGACCGGCACGATCTCCCGGTCGAACCGGCCGCCCTCGATCGCGGCCAGCGCCCGGTGGTGGCTTTCCAGCGCGAAGCTCTCCATCTCGGTCCGGTCGATCTGCCAACGGGTGGCGATCAGGTCGGCCGAGCGGAACTGGTTGATCTCCTCGTCGCCGTAGCGGTGTTCCCAGCCGACCGAACCGGCCATCGGGTGCGGAAAACCGTACTGCTCGCCCGCGACCATGGCGGCGGAGATGGGGATCTGGCTCATGTTCTGCACGCCGCCGGCGACCACGAAGTCCGCGGTGCCGCTCAGCACCGCCTGGGCGGCGAAGTGGATGGCCTGCTGACTGGACCCGCACTGCCGGTCCACCGTCACCCCCGGCACCTCCTCCGGGAACCCGGCCACCAGCCACGCGGTGCGCGCGATGTCCCCGGCCTGCGGCCCGATCGTGTCGACACAGCCGAAGATCACATCGTCCACATCGGAGGGATCAACCTCCACCCGGTCGAACAGCGCGCGCAGCACGTGCCCGCCGAGGTCGGCCGAATGCATCCCGGCCAGCGCGCCGCCGCGCCGGCCGACCGGACTGCGCACCGCGTCGATGATGTACGCCTCGGACACGACGAATCCCTCCCGCCACAACGAAGATCTCAACTGCTGGCGATGCCGTCCAGCAGGATGCCCAGGTACTGCTGCGCCACCGCCTCGGCGGACAGCGCGCCGCCCGGCCGGTACCAGCCGACCGCGACCCACACCGTGTCCCGGATGAACCGGTAGAGCAGCTCCAGATCCATGCCGGGCCGGAACACCCCGGCTCGCACCCCGTCCTCCAGCAGCCCGATCCACAACTTGCGGAACTCCACGTTCCGGTCGCCAAGATAGGAGAACCGATCGAACTGGGCCAGATACCCGGACTCGTTCTGGAAGATGGCCACCGCGTCGTGCTGCCGGTCGATGCTCTCGAACGAGGCCACCACGATGGCCTCCAGCGCCTCACGCGGCCCCAGCCCGGCGGCGATGATCTCCCGGTACCGGCCGAACAGGTCGTCCAGGAAGGTCCGCAGGATCTCGTCCACCATCGACTCCTTGGAGTCGAAGTG